>NZ_MWVJ01000005.1 GCF_002087335.1 Pseudophaeobacter leonis | reverse complement strand
ATATCCTCGCTGCCGGTAGAGGGGGTTCTAAGTATAACCGCCAAGGCCCGCAACCCAAAAACCCGGAAAATCGAATGTTTCCCAGAAAGAAATCATCAAATAAAACAAAAACAACAACTTAGGTAGAAATAAAGTCACCCCTACTGACCTACAATCAGGCAAAATGCCATCATGGCAGCAGCCCAAATCCCGACTCACGCAACCAGATCCCACTTACCCACAGAGATACACACAGACTCAGCCCAGGAGTCGCAGCATAACACCTCAAGATCTTCGCGCCGCAGTTAGGCGCGGGTCTCAAAACCTGAAAAAGAGGTGCTATAATGCAAAAGAGGCCCGACCAATGGCCGAGCCTCTCAGAATTTCAGGGAGGGTAATCCCCCAGCGCTGTGCGTTAGGCCCTGGCGGCGGTCACGATGAATTCCACCAGGAAATCTGGCAGGGCCAGCTTTGCTTCGCCACAGGCACGGGCTGGCGTGTGGCCCTCAGGCACCCAGGCATCCCAGACCGCATTCATCTCGGCAAAGTCTTTCATGTCGGCCAGCCAGATGGTGGTCTGCAAAAGGCGGGTCTTGTCTGAGCCGACCTCAGCAAGCAGTGCGTCAATCTGATCGAGGCAATCCTGCGTCTGCTTCGCGACGCTTGCGCCTTTGGTGCCGACCTGACCCGCCAGGTAGATGGTGTCGCCATGAGTTACGATCTGGCTCATACGGGGGCCAGTGTGGTGACGCGTGATTTCTGTCATAGTATCTGTCCTAAATGGTAGAGAAGGTCGCAGAGGCACAAGGCGGTGCGATCCCAGCTAGAGGGGGAAAGGGAGCGTTCGCTTCAGGCTGTCCTTACTCGGTAAGCAGCCATTTGCCGTCGGATGTTTTGCAGAACTTGCGGGCCACATCGCGCACCTGCGCCTCACCACCCGGATAGGCCTGGTGTTTCAGCGCCAGACAGTTGCCCTGCTTCGCCATCACTTTGACTTTGCCATGTGACGCGGTTTCAGGATTGGTCCATTTGACAGAACTGCCGACCTTTACACCCGGATGGTTATATAGTGCGGCCTCGGCTGCGCGCATCGCATTAAAGTCGCCTGGCTGCAGCGGCGATTGTGCCAGAATGCGCGAGAGCGGTTTGGCCGTTGCGGTCGCTGTGAAGACCGCCGCAGTCAGCGCCAGCACCAGAGCCCGTGCAAGCGCCGGGACAAGCGTCGGGAAAAAAACAGAAGGTTTGGTCATTATGTCTCAACCTGAAAAGAAATCTTTGGTGGTGGCCCCAGAAAGACCGTCCCTGTCAGAATGACGCAAGCGCCCTCCCCTGTCCATGCGACTCCCTATGACCAGGCCAGAAAACCAGAGGGACCCCATCAGGGACCCCAGATACCGCCAGACACCCCTGGTCAGGAAAACTTGCGAAACAGCCGCGTGGTAAAACAGCTCATCCAGGCGATCATAGCGATCCTTGGTCTTGTCCCAGCTTTCCTCCTGAGTGGCCGCGATCATCGCCTCGAGCAGCATCATGGTCGAAATGTTGGAATCCCAGGCCGAGGGGATCTCCACCCAGCAATTAAACGTGTGCTCTGCAACCGAGGTGATGGGGCGGGCCCATTGGTCCGTGATCAAGATCACCTTCACGCCGCGCTCGGAGGCAAGTTCAGCCAGCCGTTGCAGGTTGGTCTCGTAGCGGCGCACATCAAACATCAACAATGTATCTCCCGCCTCCATGTCCAGCACGTAGTGCGGCCAGGTCGCCGAAGACGACGTCATATGGGTGACCCGCTGCCGGATCGCCTGAAAGTGGGTGAAGGCATAGTCCGCCAAAGCCCGGGTGATGCGCCCCCCAACCACATACAGCCTGCCTTCGGTATCGGCGAGCCGGTGAACGGCCGCGTCGAACTGCGCCGAATCCACATTCGAGAAGGTCTGACTGAGGTTATCGGTCACCGCCTGCGAGAACCGCTTGAGCATATGCCCCTCTGGCGCCTCAGACGCCCAGTTGTCGCGCCGCTGGGTGGGGCCAGAGACTTTGGCTTGCAGCTCTTTCAGCAGCGCCTGATGGAACTGCGGATAGCCCTTGAACCCCAGCTTTTGCACCATCCGCGCCACGGTCGGCGTCGAAACATCGGCATTGGACGCCACGATGGTGATCGAGGCCAGCCCCGCTGCCGGGTAATTCTCGAGCAGTGAATTGGCAAACTTGCGCTCCGACTGGGTCAGCGCAGCATATTGCGCGCGGATCAGCTCTCGCACTGTAAGCGGCGGCTTGGTCAAGGCGGGGTCCCTCCTGAGGCTGATCAAACCTGGGGCTGATCAAAAAATAGGCGCCCCGAGGCAGACACAGCCAAAGTAGCCCTGTCATTTCCGGAGCAGCAACACTCTTGTCTGAAATTATATTGACAGAAATATCCCTTCATGAAAAGATTTTTCCAAAATCAGGAGATCTGAATGACACTTGGCGATTCCAATGCTCGCTGCGAGGCCTATGAGATACTCAATGGCGCAGGCCGTGGGGAGGCTCTGATCCTGTGCGAGCATGCCAGTCACCATATTCCACGCCGCTATGGCGACCTGGGACTGGCCGGAGGTCTCACCGGAGCGGATCGTCAAAGCCACGCAGCCTGGGATCCCGGTGCCCGGGCTGTGTCACGAGCCCTGTCTGCTGCACTGGATGCGCCTTTGATTGCGGCGCGTGTGTCCCGCCTTGTCTATGACTGCAACCGCCCGCCCGAGGCGGTCTCGGCGATGCCGGCAAAATCCGAGCTGATCGAGATTCCCGGCAATGCAAACCTGAGCGATGACGACCGTGAAGAACGGGTCCACACGATATACCGGCCCTTTTGCGACGCCGTCAGCCGCTTGATTGCAGACCGCAAAGCCGAAGGTCTGGCAACGGCCCTGATCACCATGCACAGCTTTACACCGGTCTATTACGGCACCCATCGCCCGGTAGAGATCGGCATCCTGCACGACAGCGACAGCCGCCTCGCCGATGCCATGCTGGCGCAGGCCTCTGCCCTGCCGCATCGCCGCATTGAACGAAATGAGCCCTACGGACCCCAGGACGGTGTCACCCATTCGTTGCAATTGCATGGGGTAAAGAACGCCATGCCCAATGTGATGATCGAGGTGCGCAACGATTTGCTGCGCACTCCAAAAGAGGAAGCCACAATGGCAGACGAGCTTTTGACCCTGCTGCGCCCGGCGCTGGCAAGCCTGCCGCACAAAGGAGGCGCCCGTGCCTAATATCATTCTGCGCTACATTCGCGCTGTTGAGGCGATGAACCGGGTGATTGGCCGCTTTGCCATGTATCTGATCTTTGCCCTTATTGGGGTTTTGTTGTGGTCTTCGGTGTCGAAAACCTTCTTCAACCCCTCGCTCTGGACGCTGGAGATGGCACAGTTCATCATGGTGGCCTACTACATCCTTGGCGGTCCCTACTCGATGCAGATGGGGTCCAACGTGCGGATGGATCTGTTTTACGGCGGCTGGACCACCCGCACCAAAGCAATGGTTGATGCCTTTACCGTCTTGTTCCTGATGGTCTACCTCGGAATTCTTTTGTACGGCGCCGTCGGATCAATGGCCTATAGCCTGGGCTATTTTGGCCTGGAGCCGTTCAGCTATTTTGGCGACCTTCTGGTGACATTGCTCACCGAAGGCACTGCCAAAGCAGCTGAGAAGATTGGCTACATTGAGCGCAGCTCAACCGCCTGGCGGCCCTATCTGTGGCCGGTTAAATCCATTCTGTGCTTCGGCGTCTTCCTGATGCTATTGCAATGCCTTGCCGAATTGTTCCGCGATATCGGCCGTCTTCGCGGAGTCGACATCTGATGCCCTATGAATTGATCGCTATTGTCATGTTTGCTGGCATGATGCTGATGCTGATGACCGGCCAGCGGGTGTTTGGCGCCATCGGCTTTGTCGGAGCTGTTGCTGGCATGCTGCTCTGGGGCACTGGTGGTGTGGATATCCCCTTTGCCGCCTCGATGAAGCTGATGAAGTGGTATCCGTTGCTGACGCTGCCGATGTTCATTTTCATGGGCTATGTGCTGTCCGAGTCCAAAATTGCCGACGACCTGTACCGCATGTTCCATGTCTGGATGGGGCCGGTGCAGGGCGGGCTGGCGATTGGCACCATTGGCCTGATGGTACTGGTTTCGGCCATGAACGGCTTGTCCGTGGCAGGCATGGCCATTGGCGCCACGATTGCGCTGCCCGAGCTGCTGCGCCGGGGCTATGACAAGATACTGGTGACCGGCTCCATTCAGGCCGGCTCCAGCCTGGGCATTCTGGTGCCGCCTTCGGTGGTTCTGGTGCTCTATGCGATGATCGCGCGTCAGCCGGTGGGACAGCTGTGGCTGGCGGGCGTGGTGCCGGGTCTGTTGATGGCGACGATGTTCATCATCTACATCTATATCCGCGCCAGGATGCAGCCGAACCTTGGCCCTGCCATGACGCCTGAGGATCTCGCCGAATATGACCAGATCAGTGAACACCCCCTGCGGCTGAACTACATCGTGCTGGCAGGGATCGTGCTGGTGCCGCTCTTGGTCAAACTCGACGTCATCGCGCCCAAATCGGCTATTGGCTTTGCCCTCGGCGCTGCCATCCTGGCCTTTGGCAACCCGCAGCCAGCCGCTGTTTTACCGGGATCTGTTCCTGAAAGAGAACGCACCGGCTGCTGTTCTCGGGCTTGCTGCCGCTGGCGATCTTTGCCACCATGATGGTGCCTTTTGTCAACGGCTGGACCTGGCTGGTCGAAAGCTCGGCCATTGGGGCCATGACCGCCTTTATCGCCGCCATCATGAAGGGTCGCATGAACAAGGATGTGTTTGAAACCACTGTGCGCTCGACGCTGGGGATTTCCTGCATGTTCATGTGGATCATCCTGGCGGCCCTTGGTTTTGGCGCGATCTTTGACGGTCTTGGCGCTGTTAAGGCGATCGAGGATCTCTTTCCCGCGCAGCTGGGGCTGAGCCCCTGGATGATCCTGATCCTGATGCAGCTGAGCTTTATCATCATGGGCACATTCCTGGACGACACCGCCATGCTGGTGATTGTGGCGCCCCTCTATGTGCCGCTGGTGGGCGCCCTCGGGTTTGACCTGATCTGGTACGGGGTGCTCTATACCATCACCACCCAGATCGCCTATATGACACCGCCCTTTGGCTATAACCTGTTTTTGATGCGGGCCATGGCGCCGCCGGAAATCGGGCTAAAGGACATCTATATCTCCATCATCCCCTTTGCTGCCGTCATGGTGGTTGCCCTGGCCCTGATCATGGCGTTTCCACAGATCGCTCTGTGGCTGCCAGAACTGGTCTATGGCCCGTGACCGGATGAAAGAGTGCGCGAAATAACCCAAGAAGAGCCCCGCTCGGGGGCCCGAATTCAACACAGAACACAACATGGAGTGAAAGTTATGACAACAAGACGTAAGTTCCTGCAAACCGCTGGTGTCGGCGCAATGGCCGCACCGCTGGCCACCCCGGCGCTGGCGCAATCCACCATTAAATGGCGGATGCAGACCTATGCCGGCACCGCCCTGGCAGAGCACGTGGTGAAACCCGCAATCGACATGTTCAACAAGATCGCAGGCGACCGCATGCAGATCGAGCTGTTCTACGCCGACCAGCTGGTCCCCACCGGTGAGCTGTTCCGCGCCATGCAGCGTGGCACCATCGACGCCGTGCAGTCGGATGATGACTCGATGGCCTCACCTACTGAGGTCACCGTGTTTGGCGGCTATTTCCCCTTCGGCTCGCGCTACTCGCTCGACGTGCCTGTATTGTTTAACCAGTACGGCCTGAACGAGATCTGGGACGAGGAATATTCCAAGGTTGGCGTGAAACACATCTCTGCCGGTGCCTGGGATCCCTGCCACTTTGCCACCAAAGACCCCATCCGCAGCCTTGCGGACCTGAAAGGTAAGCGCGTCTTCACCTTCCCAACTGCGGGCCGTTTCCTCAGCCAGTTTGGCGTCGTGCCTGTCACCCTGCCCTGGGAAGACATTGAGGTCGCCCTGCAGACCGGTGAGCTCGACGGCGTTGCCTGGTCCGGCATCACCGAAGACTACACTGTTGGCTGCGCCGATGTGACCAACTACTTCCTGACCAACAACATCTCGGGTGCCTGGGCTGGGTCCTTCTTTGCCAACCAGGGCCGCTGGAACGAGCTGCCCGAAGATCTGCAGACCCTGTTCCGCGTCTGCTGTGACCAGTCGCATTACTACCGTCAGTGGTGGTACTGGGGTGGTGAAGCCTCCCTGCGGGTCAATGGCCCCAAAATGGAGCTCACCACCATTCCCGACGAAGAATGGGCCCAGGTCGAAGGCGCCGCGGTCAAATTCTGGGACGAGATCGCTGCCGAAAGCCCCACAAAGGCCAAGGTTGTCGAGATCTTCAAGAAGTATAACGCTGACATGAACAAAGCCGGCCGTCCTTCCGCTACGGCTAAACCAATCTGCCCCGGCGCGTCATGTGCCGGGGCACCCTATCTGAACAGGAAAATGCCCCATGACTGGTGTTCTGAGTTTTGACGATCTGAAAGCCCAAGTTGCCGCAGGCGACGTGGATACCGTGTTGGTATGTCTTGTGGACATGCAGGGCCGCCTGATGGGCAAGCGTTTTCACGCGCAGCACTTTATCAACGGCGCCTGGGAAGAGACCCATTGCTGCAACTATCTGCTGGCCACCGATCTTGAGATGGCGACGCCGGAAGGCTTTGCCTCGACCAGCTGGGAATCAGGCTATGGCGACTATGTGATGAAGCCGGATCTCACCACGCTGCGCCCGCTGCCCTGGCTTGAAGGCACTGTGATGGTGCTGTGCGATGTGCTGGATCACCACAGCCACCAAGAGGTCTCTCACTCCCCCCGCGCTATTTTGAAGAAACAAATCCGCCGTCTGGACGCGCTTGGCTTTGACGCCATGTGTGCGACCGAGCTGGAATTCTTTCTGTTCGAGAAGAGCTTTGACGCGATCCGCAAATCGGATTTCCGCGACATGCAGCCGATCTCGGGCTATAATGAGGACTACAACATCCTGCAGACCACCAAGGAAGAGCACGTGATGCGCCCGCTGCGCAATCATCTGTGGAACGCGGGTATTCCGGTGGAATGCACCAAGGGTGAGGCCGAGACCGGCCAGGAAGAGCTGAACATCAAATATGGCCGCGCCCAGGACACGGCCGACTTTCACACCATTGCCAAACACGCCACCAAAGAGATCGCCTGGCAGCAGGGCCATGCGGTGACGTTCCTGCCCAAATGGCACCAGGACAAGGTCGGCTCGTCCAGCCATGTGCACCAGTCACTGTGGAAAGACGGCACACCCGCCTTTTATGACGCCGGGGATGCGCTTGGCATGTCCGGTCTGATGAAATGCTACATGGCTGGCCTGCTGAAATATGCGCCTGACTATACCTATTTCATGGCGCCCTATATCAACAGCTACAAGCGCTTCATGAAGGGCACCTTTGCCCCCACCCGTATCATCTGGTCCGTCGACAACCGCACAGCCGGCTATCGTCTCTGCGGCGCTGGCACCAAATCCATTCGGGTGGAATGCCGTATTCCCGGCTCTGATATGAACCCCTACCTGGCAATGGGCGCTATGCTGGCCGCAGGGATTGCCGGCATCGAAGAGGGCTTGGAGCTGCAGCCACCGGCCACCGGTGATGTCTATCAGGGGGACAGTGGGATGATCCCCGAGACCCTGCGGGAGGCACGGCTCAGCCTCAAAGGATCCGAGATGCTGCGCGCCGCCCTGGGCGATGATGTGGTGGATCACTACACCCGTGCCGCCGAGGTCGAGATCGAAGATTTTGACCGCGTCGTGACGGATTATGAAATCGCCCGCGGGTTTGAGCGCGCCTAATCGGCGCGCGGCCTTCGGCGAAGGTATTTTAGGCAAGATGAAAGGGCGCGGCCCTTTCCAACGAGATGAGGAAGACCATGGGCCAGACCCTGAAATGTATCTCCCCGATTGACGGGACGGTTTATGCGGAACGTGAAACCCTGTCCCGAGACGCGGGATTTGCCGTTGCCAGTGCGGCGCGCGCGGCACAAAAATCCTGGGCGGCGCGTCCCCTGCAGGAGCGTATTGACCTCGTCATGGCAGGCGTTGCCGCCGTGGGTGCGATGAACGACGCGATTGTGCCGGAACTGGCCCAGATGATGGGCCGCCCGGTGCGGTACGGCGGCGAGTTCGGCGGCTTTAACGAGCGCAGCTCTTATATGGCCGAGATTGCCGAGACCGCGCTGGCCGATATCAAGGTTGGCGAAGACGAGAGCTTTAAGCGCTATATCAAGCGGGTGCCGCATGGTGTGGTCTTTATCATCGCCCCCTGGAACTACCCCTATATGACCGCGATCAACACGCTGGCCCCTGCCCTGATTGCGGGCAATACCGTGGTGCTGAAACACGCGACCCAGACCCTGTTGGTCGGTGAGCGCATGGCGGCGGCGTTTCATTCTGTTGGCGTGCCGACAGATGTGTTCCAGAACGTCTTTCTGGATCACGACACCACATCAGCGCTGATTGCCGATCGCGCCTTTGATTTTGTCAATTTCACCGGCTCTGTTGGCGGTGGTCAGGCGATGGAGCGCGCAGCTGCGGGCACCTTTACCGGCGTTGGCACCGAGCTGGGCGGCAAAGATCCCGGTTATGTGATGGAAGATGCCGATCTGGACGCGGCCGTGGACACGCTGATTGATGGTGCGATGTTCAACGCTGGCCAGTGCTGCTGCGGCATTGAGCGCATCTATGTGCACGAAAGCCTCTATGATGATTTTGTCGCCAAGGCGGTCGAGATTGTCAAAGGCTATACACTGGGCAACCCGATGGATGAAGCCACCACCATGGGCCCCATGGCCAATGTGCGCTTTGCTGCTGAGGTGCGCGCCCAGATTAATGAGGCGGTCGCCGCTGGCGCCGTGGCGCATATCGCGCCTATGGAGGCGGACGACGGTGCTGCCTATCTGACGCCGCAGATCCTGACAAATGTCACCCACGAGATGCGGGTGATGCGCGATGAGAGCTTTGGCCCCGTGGTGGCATCATGAAGGTCTCGTCGGACGCCGAGGCCATCGCGCTGGTGAACGACAGCGAGTTTGGCCTCACCGCCTCGCTCTGGACCTGCGATCTGGATCGCGCTGCCCGCGTGGGCGACCAGATCGAGACTGGTACTGTCTTCATGAACCGCGCCGACTATCTGGATCCAAGCCTGTGCTGGACCGGCTGCAAGAATACCGGACGCGGCGGAGGTCTGTCGGTCATTGGCTATCAGAACCTGACCCGCCCAAAAAGCTACCACCTGAAAAAGGTGGCCGGCTAACTCCTCCTGCCCAAGCGGTGCGCTGCTTGGGCAAACACGACCCTTGGCAAATCGTCAGGGGGTAGATTGTGACGCTGGCCACATCGGCCACATATGAAAGGCGAAGAGATGTCTCTCGTTGGAAACTGGTCCTATCCGACCGCAATCAAATTCGGCGCAGGCCGGATCAAGGAACTGGGCGAGGCCTGTGCCTCTGCCGGGATCAAAAAACCACTGCTGGTCACCGACAAGGGGCTGGCCAATTTGCCGGTCACCCAAAGCACGCTCGATATCATGGAGGCCGCAGGCCTGGGTCGCGGCATGTTCTCTGAGGTGGATCCCAACCCAAATGAGAAAAACCTCGAGGCCGGGGTCGAAGCCTATAAGGCCGGTGGTAGCGACGGTGTCATCGCCTTTGGTGGTGGATCCGGTCTGGATCTGGGTAAGATGGTGGCCTTTATGGCCGGCCAGACCCGCCCCATCTGGGATTTTGAGGACATCGGCGACTGGTGGACCCGTGCCGATGCCGATGCCATCGCGCCAATCATCGCCGTGCCCACCACTGCCGGCACCGGATCCGAAGTGGGCCGCGCCAGCGTGATCACCGATAGCGTCAGCCATGTGAAAAAGATCATCTTTCACCCCAAGGTGCTGCCAACGGTCGTCATCTGTGATCCCGAACTCACTGTCGGGATGCCAAAATTCATCACGGCTGGCACCGGTCTGGATGCCTTTGCCCATTGCGTCGAGGCGTTCTCTTCGCCGCATTATCACCCAATGTCGCAGGGCATTGCGCTGGAGGGCATGCGTCTGGTCAAAGACTACCTGCCACGCGCCTATGCTGATGGCACAGATCTTGAAGCCCGTGCTCAGATGATGTCGGCCGCTGCCATGGGGGCCACTGGCTTTCAAAAGGGGCTTGGCGCCATCCACGCCATGAGCCACCCGATTGGCGCGCATTTCAACACCCACCACGGCACCACCAATGCGGTCTGCATGCCTGCGGTGCTTGCGTTCAACGCATCCGCAATCGCGGACCGTTTTGACAAGGCCGCCGCCTATCTGGGCATTGCGGGCGGGTTTGACGGCTTCTGCAGCTATGTGCAGGAGCTGAATGACAGCATGGAAATCCCCCGCGGGCTGTCCGCGCTTGGCGTGACCGAAGCCGCAATTCCAGAGCTGGTCAAAGGCGCGCTGATCGACCCGTCGTGTGGTGGCAACCCGATTGAGCTGACCGAGGCCAATCTGACAGAGCTGTTCAAAGCCGCGCTCTGATCCTGAGTTCCGGTCCTTTTGCGTCGTAAAGAGATCCCCCAGAGCCTGCCTTTGGGGGATCTTTTTTTGCTCAAGGCTCAGGTCGATTTTGCAGTCGCCAAGTCAGCAGTCGCTGCGCTTGCATCCCGGCCACCAAAGTCCGTCCTGCAGGAGGCGACTCTACAGGGGGCGACTACAGAGACTCGCCCAGGCTGATACGCGGGCTCAAGGTCTCGCAAATGGGCGGCAACTCATCGCTACTTTCGCGCGCTTTGAGGACGATTTCAGCGGCGCGCTCGCCAATCTGGCGACGGCAGGCGTCGGTTGTTGCCAGCTGCAGCGGCAGGCCTGCCAGGATCTGCAGATTGTTGAACCCGGCCAGCGCCACATCCTGTGGCACCGAAAGCCCGGCGGCCAGGCAGTGCATATATCCGCCCACGCTCATCACATCGCTGGAATAATAGATACAGTCGAGATCAGGGTGCCGTTCCAGCATTTCTGCCGTCAGCTGCCGTCCGGTGGCGATAGAGCTGTCGCCGGCATAGTGAAGCGAGTCCGCCAGCGCCACACCCTGCGCCGCCAGGGCGGCACTAAAGCCGTCAAAGCGTTTGCGGGCGCGAAAATCCTGCGGCATCTTGGTGCCGATAAAACCAATACGCCGGTAGCCCTGCGTCAGGATCTGCGCCGCCATATCCCGCCCGGCCTGCAAATGCGAAATGCCGACGCAGTGGCGCAGCGGCGTGCCATCCACGTCCATGACCTCAACCACCGGACAATCCGCCTGGGTCAGCATACGCTGGGTGGCTTCATTGTGCTCCAGCCCGGCCACGATCAGGCCTGAGGGCCGCCAGCTCAGCATCTCGCGGATCACGTCTTCTTCTTCGTCCATCTCGTAGCCCGAGATCCCAACCACCGGCTTTAGCGGGCTTTGCTTCAGCACCGCTGAGATCCCCGAGAGCACCTCAGGGAAAACAAAACTGTTCAGCGAGGGCACCACGACCCCCACCAGATTGACCGACTGCGACGACAAAGACCCGGCGATGCGATTGGGCACATAACCATGGGCACGGGCGATTTCTTCCACCTTGGCGCGGGTCGATTTTGACACATCCGGCGCGCCACGAAGTGCACGACTAGCGGTAATTTCGCTGACACCGGCAAGCCGGGCAATATCCTTGAGAAGCATCTTTTTGGTCATGGCCGCATGGTCCTGCTCTTCGCGCCCCGCCGCAAGGGCAGCTGACGATCTCTCGGCATTGAGGCTTGCATTTCTTTACCGTTATCGCTACCGATTGAGCTACTGTTATCGCTAACGCAAAATAACGCACAGCTCAGGCCCGCCGGGCTGCAAAATGGAGTACCCCCATGACCCTGAAAATCGCCATCAATGGATTTGGCCGCATCGGCCGCGGTGTGTTGCGCGCCCTTCTGGAAACTGGCGAACAGGACATCCAGGTCGTGGCCATCAACGATCTGGCGCCGCCCGCGACCCTGGCCCATTTGCTGAAATACGATTCCGTACATGGTCGCCTGAAAAATCCGGTCACGCTGAACGAAGACAGCCTGTCGGTTGGCGGTCAAACCATTCGCCTCACGGCGATGCGCGACCCAAAAGAGCTGCCCTGGGCGGATGTGGACATCGCCTTTGAATGCACCGGGCATTTTACCAGCCGCGCGGCGGCGGCGGCGCATTTGCTCAATGGCTCCAAACGGGTTCTGCTTTCGGCGCCCGGCAAGGAGATGGACCGCACCGTGGTGTACGGCGTCAACCACACAGAGCTCACTTCAGAGGACCTGATCGTCTCCAATGCCTCTTGCACCACCAACTGTCTCGCACCGCTGGCGCAGGTGCTGGATCGCAGTTTTGGCATCAAGACCGGCTACATGACCACCATCCACGCCTATACCGGCGATCAGCCAACCCAGGATAGCCCGCACAGCGATCTGTATCGCGGCCGCGCCGCGGCGCTTTCGATGGTGCCAACCTCCACCGGGGCCGCCCGCGCCATAGCCGAGGTGCTGCCACAGCTCAAAGGTCGTCTCGAAGGCTCTGCCATCCGGGTGCCGACGCCAAATGTCTCGATGGTGGATCTCAGCTTTATGCCAGCAAAACCTGTGACCGTTGAGAGCCTGAATGCCGCCGTCAAAGCTGCCGCCGAGGGCCCAATGAAGGGGGTTTTGTCCTACGAAGAAGACCCGATGGTATCGGTGGATTTCAACCATGATCCGCATTCGTCGTGTTTTGCGCCCAGCCAAACCTCGGTCACCGAAGGCGGGCTGGTCCGGGTGGTCAGCTGGTATGATAATGAATGGGGCTTCTCCAACCGGATGCTGGACACCGGGCGCCACATGGCCAGTCTGATTTAAGGCCGTCTGATTTAGGCCCGCCTGATCCAGGACCGCCTGGATCAGGCGAGCAAAACCGTTTCATATCCGCCCCATGTGTTAGCGGTGCTATGCCCTATTTATCCAATCGGGCCCCCAAAGCCGGGAGCCGGAAAAACCTTTGCCCATCTTGCCCTTGCATACCCGTCTTCCCCTTGCATGCCAGCGGGGGAAGATGGCACTCTCTCCACAATAAAAGAAGCCAGGGCCCTGCGCGGCCCATGCCAAAGGAGAGAGGCGCCTGAAATCCGTTCGCCTCAGATTGCTTTTGCTGGCGCTTTTGCCGCTGGCAGTGCTGATGCCACTGTTGCTGGTTTTGGCAATGGCGCGCTGGAACGCTGACTATGACGCGGTGCTTATCGCCAAGGTAGAAAGCGATCTGCGCATCGCAGAACAATACCTTGGTCACCTGCAGACCGGCAGCGCCGAAAGCCTGCGCAGCATTGCAGATTCGACCCGTTTTCAACGGGCGCTGACCGCAGGTCCCGACGAGGTTGAGGCCCATCTCGAAGCCCTGCGCGCTGAGCTGCAGCTTGATTTCCTGCAATATCTCACCCTGCCCGACCTCACGGCGCCACTGGGAAAATGGCCGGTCATTCAGTCCGCAACAAACGGACAACGCGCCTCTCAAATCGACATATTCACCGCCCAGGATCTCGCCCAGGCCGCGCCGCATCTGGCCGGTCAGGCCCGTATCCCCCTGATCGAAACCGAGGCCGCCGCTCCAACCTCGCGTCAGGTTGAGGACCGCGGTATGATGCTGCATACGGCGGCGCCGGTGGCGGCCCTTGGCCATCACGGTGTCTTGCGGGGCGGACGCCTGCTGAACCGCAATCTCGACTTCATCGACACCCTCAACGCGCTGGTCTATCTGGGAGGTCCTGCCGAACAGAACCGTCAGGGCACCGCGACGCTGTTTCTTGACGATACCCGCGTGTCGACCAATGTGCGCCTTTTTGAGGATGTCCGGGCTCTGGGCACCCGTGTTTCAGCCGTGGTGCGCAACAAGGTTCTGGGCGAGGGCCTCACATGGCTCGATCGCGCCTTTGTGGTCAATGACTGGTATATCTCGGGCTATCTGCCCCTGACCGACAGTTTTGGCGCCCGGGTTGGCATGCTCTATGTCGGCTTTCTGGAAGCGCCTTATTCGGCCGCCAAAGGAGAGGCCTACTGGACCATTGTCGCTGTGTTCATCTTGGTGATGGCGCTGTCTGCACCGCTGTTTTTGTGGCTGGCCAAGGGGATATTCTCGCCGCTGGAGCGGATTGAGCCAGACCATGCAACGGGTCGAACATGGCGACCTCACCGCCCGCAATGGCACCGTTGGGCGGCAGGATGAAATCGGACAGGTGGCGGGGCATCTCGACAGTCTGCTGGACCAGATTCAGGAACGCGACCGGAGGCTGCGCGACTGGGCAGGCGAGTTGAATGAAAGGGTTGACCGGCGCACGATCGAGCTGCGCGCGGCCAACCAAAAGCTGGAAGAGACCTTCAAGCAGCTGGTGATGAGCGAAAAGCTGGCCTCCATTGGCGAAATCACCGCCGGGGTCGCCCATGAGATCAACAACCCCGTGGCGGTGATACAGGGCAATGTTGACGTCATCCGCATGACCCTGGGATCAGGTGCTGATGAGGTTCAGACCGAGCTGGATCTCATCGACAATCAGGTCATGCGCATCGGTGCCATCGTTGGCAAATTGTTGCAGTTCGCCCGGCCCTCCGAATTTGGCACCTTTGAGGAAAGCCTGGATCTCGCGCCCCTGGTCAGCGACTGCCTGGTGCTGGTGGATCATGTCATCTCACGTCAGGCCATCCGGGTTGAAAAACACTTTGATCAGGGGCAGCCACCCGCAACGCCCGTACCGCCAGTCCGGATCGACCCCGGTGAGCTGCAACAGGTGGTGATCAACCTAATCCTCAATGCCGCCCAGGCAATGGAGGGCGCCGGGCTGCTAACGCTGTCGCTGGAAGCCGCCGCGCGCAACGGGCAGCTGGGCGCTTTGCTGACGGTCGCAGACAACGGCTGTGGTATCGTCGAGGATCAGATCGCTTCGGTGTTCAATCCGTTTTACACAACCAAACTCGGCGAAGGCACCGGTCTCGGGCTCTCCATCAGCCAGACCCTGGTACAGCGCGCTGGCGGGATTATTTCTGTGCGCAATCTGACAAGCGGCGGCGCCGCTTTCTCTATCTGGCTGCCGCCAGCCGGGGGACCTGATGGAGGAGCTGGCGGGGCACCTGCAGAGGAACCTGTCGACGGCAATGACCCCACTCCCCCAGCCTGATCCGGACGGCTCCCATCTCAAACACCAAACAGGCCAGCGCCTGCACAATACGACTGCACCCAAGCGCACGCCGTGCAAAGCACGGCGCCGGGCCCAAGGCCATTGCCAAAGTTCTGGGACAGGTTTCTGGCTATGCCAGAAATTGTCCAGAACTTTGGCTGGGCGCGGGAGAGCCCCCCCTCATCACCCAAGCCCTCAGCACAAATGCCTAGACTAGAGCTCCCAGCTGGCGCATTTCCGGTCAATCGTCTTACGCGAGACACCCAGACGGCGCGCCGCCTCTGCCCGGTTGCCCTCGCAGGCATCCAGCATGTGCATGATATGGCGCTGGGTCACCAGATCGAGCGATTCCACGGCAGCCACCCCGGTAATCACGCCTTTGCCCGCAAACTCCTCGGGGAATTCCCCCAGAATTACCGAACGCTCAATCAGGTTGCGCAGCTCGCGCACATTTCCCGGCCAGTCATAGCGCGAAAACTTCAGCAGCGTCTCTTCGTTCAGCTCTAGCGCGGCCATCCCTAGACTGCTGGCAAACTGCTCCATAAACAGGGCGGCGAGCTCAACAATATCTTCAATGCGCTCGCGCAGCGGCGGCATCTTGATCTCCACCACATTGATCCGGTGGTACAGATCGGCCCGGAACCGTCCTTCGGCAACTGCGCGTTCCAGGTCAGCATTGGTGGCAAACAGAAACCGCAGGTTCAATGGAATGTCGCGCTCGGCGCCAACGGGGCGGACCCGCTGATCCTCCAGCACCCGCAAAAGCGCCGCCTGCACCTGATCAGGCATTTGCGCCACCTCGTCCAGAAACAACGTGCCGCCATCTGCATGCAGAAACAGCCCGTCCTTACGGCGATTTTGCTCATCAATCTGGCCAAACAGCTCATAGGCAATCCGGTCGGGCGCAATCGCCGCACAGTTCACGGCAACAAACGGCTGCGCCGCCCGCTCTGACAGCGAATGAAGGGTGCGGGCCGCGATCTCTTTGCCCGTGCCGCTGGCGCCGGTGAACAACACCGGCGTCGGCAGTGGCGCCAGCCGCTTCAGCATCTCGCGCGCCTGACAGATCGCCGGGGATTTCCCCAGCAAACGGCCCCGCGCCGCACTGCCTTCGGCAGAGAGCTCATGTTTCAAAAGGTAGTTTTCACGGCGCAGATACTTCCGGTCCAGTGCGCGCGCCACCGAGTTGAGGATCTGATTGGCCCGAAAGGGTTTCAGCACAAAATCCGCCACACCGGTGCGCAGCGCAAGGATGGCCGTCTCAAGATCCGCATAGGCGGTGATCAGGATCGTATCGGCAAACAGCCCGACGCCGTGCTGCTCCTGCACCCATTGCAACCCGGTTTTGCCCGGCATGACATTGTCCAGAATAATCAGATCAAAATGCGACTGATCCAGTATGGCAGAGGCCTCAGCCGCCGAGGCCGCCTGCTCCACCCGTTTGCAGCGTGGCGCAAGAATCTTGCTCAGAAAATTTCGCATGCCAGGTTCATCATCAATCACCAGGATTGAGGCCCCGGCCAGGCTCTCGCCATATTCGTCCTCTGCGCTTGTGGCCCGCGAAAGTTCAGTCACTGCCCTGCCCCTCATTCCTCTCTCTAGGCAGCCTCGCCCCCAGGGGGACAAAGCTACCATGATCCAAAGCCTATCAGGGCCTCCGCCTGCAGCGCCATCTGTTTCAGAACCCTGGCCTCATTCCGCTGGTGTAGACGCCTTACCGGCGACTGAGGCATCCGCTTGCTTTTGCTGTACCTCTTCCAGCCAGATTGAGTGGTGTTGACGCGCCCAGGCCTCATCCACCTCCCCTGAGCCCATGGCATCATAGGCGCCTTCCATGCCGACAGAGCCAATGTAGATATGGGCAATGATGATCGCCATCAGCACAAAGCCAAGCACCGCGTGCCAGGCCTGGGCCAGCTGCATTTCCTCTTGTGGTGCCAGCTCGACCGGAAGCGCACCAAACCCAAACAGCTCGGGCAGACCCAGCCCATTCAGCGCCGCAAAGGTTTTGGCAAACAGCGGCAGCTCATAGGGGAACAACAACGACACGCCAGAGACTGAAATCGAGATGCCAAACAGCACAACCGACCAGAAGATCAGCTTTTGCCCGGCGTTGAATTTCTTGGCCGGCGGGTGCGCCGAGCCAATAATGCCGCCAAACTGGCGCAGCCAAACCAGATCGGTGCGATTGGGGATATTGTGGGCAACCCACATGACGATAATCATCGCCAGCCCAACCATAAAGCCCCAGGCGACCACGTTGTGCAGCCATTTGCCCACATCCAGCAGCGCTGCGTTTGGCGCACGTCCCAGATAGGGCGCGATGATCACCCTGCCAACCAGCGACAGGATCCCCGTCACGCCCAGCACAATAAACGAACCCGCCATCAGCCAGTGGCCAAAACGCTCAACCGCTTTGAAGCGTGTCACGGTGCGGCCGGTTTTCTCACCGTCAATCCTGATCCGCCCGCGCAACAGAAAGAATACCCCTAATGCCGCGAGCGTGCCCAGCAACAGCCAGGCGCCATACTGGCGCAGCGGGCCATCGCGAAAAGCCTGCCAGCGCATGCCGCCATCCTGCACCAGCACCTTGGCAACATCGCCGCCAGCAGAGACCTTCACCTCGGCCGTGCCATAGCGCAACTGGCGCCAGAGCTCGGGATCTGAGGCCCCCCCCAGCGTCCCCAACTGCTGCGTCATGGCTGCAGCCGCATCCGGATTGCCCGTGTTTTCGCTGCGAAAACGATCATCCAGAGCCTGGCCGCGTTGACGTGCCAGAATATCGTTCAGGTTTTGCGCACCGCCCGTAGAACTACGGTCGATCTGCGCGCCCGCAGCGGCGTCCTGTGCAACGGCCTGCTGTGCTATAGCCAAGCCAGGCACCAAAGAGAAACACAGCATCAGCTGCACGAAAAAGACAAATGCCAGGCGCAGCATGGGCTACACTCCTTTGCAGGTCGGGAATTTGAGATACAAGTTCGGAGACGGCCCACGTATCGCAGGCCATCCCCGTCTCATGTGAACAGTCAGAGGCGATTAGCCGCCCTTTTGCTCATAGGCTGTGCCCCAGCCCCAGGCGCCGGAGCCAAAGCCCCGTTCCACCACGCGCTCGCGGTAGACGTTAGAGACCATGTCTCCGTCGCCCGCCAAAAGCGCCTTGGTGGAGCACATCTCGGCACAGATCGGCAGCTTGCCTTCAGCGATCCGGTTGCGGCCATATTTGGAGAACTCCGCATTGGAGTGGTTCTCCTCAGGGCCACCGGCGCAGAAGGTGCATTTGTCCATCTTGCCACGGCTGCCAAAGCTGCCCGCCTGCGGATATTGCGGCGCCCCAAAGGGGCACGCGTAAAAGCAATAACCACAGCCAATGCAGAGGTCTTTGGAGTGCAGCACCACACCGTCGTCGGTCTGATAGAAGCAATCCACCGGACAGACGGCCATGCAGGGTGCATCGGAACAATGCATACAGGCGACCGAGATCGACCGCTCACCGGGGTTGCCATCATTGATGGTGACAACCCGGCGGCGATTGATGCCCCAGGGGACTTCGTGCTCGTTCTTACAAGCGGTGACGCAGGCATTGCATTCAATGCAGCGTTCGGCGTCGCAGAGGAACTTTGCTCTTGCCATGTCTCTCTCTCCTTATGCTGCAGTGATTTTGCAAAGAGTGCATTTGCTCTCTTGCATTTGCGTGACGCTGTCATAGCCATAGGTGAAGGCCACGTTGGCGCTTTCACCCAGAACGTAGGGGGCTGCACCTTCGGGATATTTCTCCCTCAGATCCTCGCCCTGGTAATGCCCGCCAAAGTGGAACGGCATAAAGGCAACCCCTGCGCCAACCCGTTCGGTGACCATGGCCATAACCTTGACCTTGCCGCCTTCGGGGCCTTCGACCCAGCACTGTTCGCCGTCCCGCACGCCCAGATTATTGGCATCGCGCGTGTTGATTTCGACAAACATGTCCTGCTGCAATTCTGCCAGCCAGGGGTTGGACCGCGTCTCTTCACCGCCGCCCTCATATTCCACCAGTCGCCCGGAGGTGGGGATGATCGGATAGTCCTTGGAGACATCGTTTTTCTGGATCGAGGCATAGAGGGTGGGCAGACGATAGGCCTGACGATCCTCATATGTTGGGTAGTCCTCAATCAGATCACGCCGGTTGGTATAGAGCGGCTCGCGGTGAATGGGCACCGGATCCGGGAAGGTACAGACCACAGCACGCGCCTTGGCATTGCCGAAGGGAGCGCATTCGTGGGCAATCGCCACCCGCTGGATACCGCCAGAGAGGTCGGTTTTCCAGTTGGTCTTGGGACCGGCCACGGCCTCGATAGAGGCACGTTCTTCGTCGGTCAGGTCGCCATCCCAGCCAAGATCCATCAGCATCTGCATGGTGAATTCAGGATAGCCATCCTGGATTTCCGAGTTCTTGCTGTAGACGCCTTCGGCCAGCAGATTGTCGCCATCGCGCTCTACGCCAAAACGCGCACGGAAGGTGAGACCACCCTCAGAGACCGGCTTGGACATATCATAGAGGTTCGGCGTACCGGGATGGTTCATCTCGGCAGTGCCCCAGCAGGGCCATGGCAGACCGTAGTAATCCCCATCAGCAGGACCACCCACCGCGCGCAGTGTTGTGCGGTCAAAGGTGTGCTGATTGGCCATGTGCAGTTTAAGCCGTTCCGGGCTTTGACCGGTATAGCCAATGGTCCACAGACCCTTGTTGAACTCACGCGTGATGCTTTCAACATTGGGTGTTTCCGCGTCTTCCATCTCGACGTTGCGGAACAGACGGTCAGCCCAGCCGAACTTGTTGGCGAACTTGGCCATGATGACTTCATCCGGCAGGCTCTCGAACAGGGGTTCAACCACGCGGTCACGCCACTGGAAGGACCGGTTTGACGCCGTGACAGAGCCGCGGGTTTCAAACTGGGTACAGGCCGGCAGCAGATAGACGCCATCGGTGCGGTCCTGCAAAACAGCGGAAACCGTCGGATAGGGGTCGATCACGACCAGCATATCCAGCTGCTCCATCGCGGTTTTCATTTCCGTCATCCGGGTCTGCGAGTTGGGCGCATGCCCCCACAGAACCATCGCCCGTACATTGTTGGGCTGATCGATGTTCTCTTTGTCTTCAAGAATACCATCAATCCAGCGGCTGACAGGAATGCCTTTGAGGTTCTGCAGGCTCTTGTCTTTGCCGTCCGCGCCTTTCAGCATATCGAACTGATTTGCCAGCCAGTCGGGATCTTCTTCCCAGACCCGCGCCCAATGGGCCCAGGCGCCTTTGGACAGGACATAATAGCCGGGCAGCGTATGCGACAGCACGCCCAGATCGGTGGCGCCCTGTACGTTGTCGTGGCCACGGAAGATATTGGTGCCACCACCGGAGGCGCCCATATTGCCCAGCGCCAGCTGCAGGATGCAATAGGCGCGGGTGTTGTTGTTACCCGTGGTATGTTGCGTGCCACCCATGCACCAGATCACGGTGCCGGGACGGTTGTTGGCCAGAGTGCGGGCGACCCGCGCCAGCTGCTCACCGGGAGCGCCAGTGACTCGCTCGACCTCTTCAGGGGTCCAGCTTTTCACCTCATCGCGGATCTGCTCCATCCCCCAGACACGGGTGCGGATGAACTCTTTGTCTTCCCAGCCGTTCTCAAAGATATGCCACAGGATACCCCAGACCAGCGCCACATCGGTGCCGGGACGGAAGCGGACATATTCATCCGCATGGGCCGCCGTACGGGTAAAGCGCGGATCACACACGATCACCGGCGCGTTGTTCTGCTCTTTCGCCTTCAGCAGGTGCAACAGCGAGACAGGGTGTGCCTCGGCCGGGTTGCCACCAATGATGAAGATCGATTTCGAGTTGTGGATGTCGTTGTAGGAGTTGGTCATGGCGCCGTAGCCCCATGTATTGGCAACGCCCGCAACGGTGGTTGAGTGACAAATCCGCGCCTGGTGGTCGACGTTATTGGTGCCCCAATAGGCAGCAAATTTGCGGAACAGATAGGCCTGCTCGTTGTTGTGCTTGGCAGAGCCGAGCCAGTAAACACTGTCCGGGCCGCTTTCCTCGCGGATATCCATCATGCCGCCGCCGATCTCGTCGATCGCCTGATCCCAGCTGATGCGCTTCCCCTCTCCACCCTCTTTTTTCATCGGGTATTTCAGGCGGCGCTCGCCATGGGCGTGCTCGCGTACCGAAGCCCCCTTGGCGCAATGTGCGCCCAGGTTAAAGGGGCTGTCCCAGCCAGGCTCTTGCCCGGTCCAGACGCCTTTTTGCACTTCGGCAACAACGGTACAGCCAACCGAACAGTGGGTGCAGATGGATTTGATGGTCTCAACCGCACCAGCCGCTGCCGTCGAGGCATTGGCCTGGGTAACGGATCCGCCGGTGGCGCTGATGGCGGCCAGGCCGCCAATGGCCAGACCGGAGCCGCGCAAAAATGTGCGGCGGTCAACAGATGTCTCTGCGACTTTATTGAGGATCGAGCTCCGCTGGGGGCGTCTCGCAACCCCGTTGGTCTTTTTCCTAAGCATGTAAACCTCCCTTGCTAGCCCCCAAAAAAGAGAGCGCGCTTGGTTCATGGAAAACCACGTGGCGGTCGGGCGTCTCGCAACCAGTTGCCTGTGGCCAATGAAGGATCGTTATCTGCGACCGGTGCTTTTCAGAACCGGGTGCTTTCGTAGTAGGCGCGGGTATGCGCGGTATCCTGCATCTTGTCGGGTGCCAGATCGGGTTCAGCGGCCGCAGCCTCTGTTCCACTGGTGGCAACCGCCACCGCAGCCAGCGGTGCCGTTGTGGCCGCCAGTTTCAGAAAGTCGCGGCGGCTTTTGGCCCCCTCATCTTTCTTGCTCATGTGAACTCCTCCTCCCGGCAGAGGCCGGGTCCTGTTTCACTGGGTTATGGCGCGCGCCCTCACGGGATCACGCCCTTATGCGGATTACTCCGCGCTCATCCGAAAACCTTCGGCTTCGATCTCCATAAACTGCCGCCCGACCGCGCCGAGGGCTGCATAGAGAACCGAGGCCTTGGCGCCTTCGAGATCCGAAAAGAAATGCCCGGCCCAGGGGCCGATATGTTTGTTAAAGAAGGTCTTTTGCCGCGTGACACCCGCCGCCGTGCCAAAACGGCCGACGATCATCGCTCCCATCATCTCCATCATTGACGCGATGTTATCCTCGGGCTCATAGGAATTCGGCGCCCGGGTCAGCCCCGAAGCCGCCATGTCCTGACGCAGCTGCGCCAGTGGTTTCTCATTGAGAAACCCTGTCAGGTAGTAGCTGGCATAGGGCAGCAGCTCGCCGCGCCCGAGGCCGATAAAGAGCTTGTTGAATTCGCGTTCAGCCGAGGCCGGTTTGCTGTGCTGCGCCAGCTTTGCCAGCGCATTTATCGCACTGCCAAGATCACTGTCATCGCCCGCAAGACCCGCTGTCTGTTGCAGCAGCATCATATCGGGCGGCGCCGCCAGCATCACTCCGAGGGAGTTATACAGATCCGCCCGCATCTGATCTTCTGCCCCGATCGGCGCAGCTCGCACAGCGGCCTCAGGACTTGTCTCTACAGTGGTCGTCGTCATGGTGGGCTCCTTGCGGGTGCTCTCGTTGATGCTCATCCCTGCGCCCTTTCAAAAGAAAAGCGCATGCGTCGGGGGGCTGCGGTGGCAAAACTTTCGGTGATCTCGGCTGTTTCTGCGGCATAGGCCGCAACCGGTGCCGCGGCATTTTGGTCCGTGTCCAGCGGGGTCAGCGCCGCACTGTCCAGATTGCTGTCTACTTGACTGTCCACTTGGCTGTCTGTTGCGGTGCCAGTTGCGGTGTCGGCCATCTGCTCAGCGCTTGTCGCATCGAGCGGTGCGGCCTCAGTCTCGCCATCAGTTTCGCTGTCGCCAACAGTCAGGGCATCCGCCTCCTCGCCAGCAGTCTCGACCTCGCCGCTCGCCAGCCTGGCCTGACGGGCCAACTCATCGACGTGCTTGGTCATGCCTTTGCCAACCTGATAGGCGGTCTGCAGGCCTTCGATCACACAGGCGGCATCGGTGAAATCCTCACCGTAATCCACCAGCCCATCAACACGGGCGAGCACCGGATTGGCCCGCCACAGGTGTCGCAGGGCGCGGGTTTTGATGCGGGCCGGGACCTGATCGGTGAGGAAGATCTTGAAGTCATCGCCTTCCACCAGGCTCTCCGGCTCAGGGAGTTCCAGCGCGGCCAAAATCTCGGCGTCACTTTGCTCTGCGACCTCAGCCTCACGCGCAGCCGCTTCGCTTTCGGCATCGACGCGTTCCTCGGCGACAGCCTCGGCCGCGACGGCGGCCTGTCGACGGGACCAGAAATCACGCCCGCTCATTGCAACCGGCCTTTCTTGGCCAGGGCTGGCGAACGATAGACATCCGTGAGCTGCGCGATGCGCGGATCACCAATGCCATCCTCACTGGCCCCGATATCTTTTTTGTCACGACGGCGTTTCTTGAACTCCTCCTCGTGGAAATGCGCCAGCGTGAACTCGCGCAGCCAGGCCACTAGCCCCGTGGGCATCGCCACCTTCTCAACCAGCTCTTCGCCACTGTCGGCATAGTCCTGCGCCTCAAACGGCGAGGCGGTGATCAGCGTGACCTCCAGTGGAAACGTCCCCTCATCGCTGTCGCGCAGGATCACATAAAGGCAGGGCGGATTGGTGGTGAGCGCCTGCATATAGGCCTCGGCCTCGGCGCGGTGCAGCTCCAACGGCAGAGTGGCGGCGTGATACTCGCTCACACCGTCCTCAGTCCGCAACAGCCGCCAATCCGCTGGCTGTGCCGCAGGCAAAAGCCCCGACACCGTCCAGTTCCATTTGGCCCAGCGCGTTACACCCGGGCTGCGGCGGATCACCACCCCAACCGGCATGACATCAATTTTCTGCGCGCTTTGGCTCACTCTGTCACGACATCCATGATTATCTCCCCCGTCATCTCCCGACTCCGGTCGCAAAGCGCCGGAGTATCGTTGAGCCTAGAGTGCGCAGGCCGTTGACGTAACAAAAGAACGTTTTGCGCTGACTTGGCGAAAACAACCGGGCCGGGACAAATTGGGGCACCCCACACCCCCCTTCGGCAGGCAGTGGACGAATTGTCCATTTCGACAAAAAAACTCAGGAAACAAAACAGCGGCCTAATTTCCGAATCACCCTGACCTGATTCTCCCGTCCTCTGGCCGACTGGCCGCGTCAAACCGGTTTACCTGAGCCCCGAAACAAGCCTAGTGTGACCTCCCAGCAGGCGGTGATACAGACTGAATTTCGCCCAAAAATACGCGAGGAATACGATGGCCAAGCAGTTGATTTTATGTGATTGTTCTGGAACACAGACCCTGGACCCAGAGGCCCTCTCCAAGGCGACCGGCCTCGACTGCAGCCCCGTTCATACAGCGCTTTGCAGCAGCCAGATGGAGACCGCAGCCGCCGCCATTTCTACTGGAGAGGCTGTCATTTGCTGCGCTCAGGAAAAAAGATTCTTTGCCTCTTTGGCGGCCGAAATCGAGGCCCCCGAGCCCGCCTGCCTCGACCTGCGGGACCGGGCCGGATGGACCACCGATAAGGGTGATCTGATACCCAAAATGTCCGCTTTGGTGGCTGAGGCTGCACTGGAGCTGCCGCTGGGCAAATCTATGGATGTCACATCCGAGGGGCTTTGCCTCATTCTCGGGGCGCCCGAGCTCAGTCTTGCGGCTGCTGAACGCCTGCAGGAGTCTCTGGGTGTCACTGTGTTGCTGGAAGGCAGCGGCGCGCAGGAGCCCGCCACGGGCACGGCGCTGGGGCGCGGATTTGACATAATCCTTGGCCGCTTGCGCCAGGCACAGGGCGCGCTGGGGCAGTTTCAGGTCAGTTTTGACGCGTTGCAACAGCTCGACACCACCGGGCGGCAGTGGTCCTGGTCGCCGCCCCAGGATGGAGGCGTGTCGGACTGCGACATTATTCTCGACCTCAGGGGCACCACGCCGCTGTTTCCAGCCCCTGAAAAACGCGAAGGCTATCTGCGCGCCGATCCCAAAAACCCGCAGGCGGTGGCCGACGCGATCCTCAGCGCCAGCCAGATGGTTGGCACCTTTGAAAAACCGCTCTACCTGCGGCACGAGCCTTTGCTTTGCGCGCATTCACGGGCCAGTCAAAAGGGCTGCAACAAATGTCTCGATCATTGCCCGACCTCGGCGATCACCTCCGCAGGCGATCATGTCAGTATTGACCCGATGGTCTGTGCCGGCTGTGGTGCCTGTGCGGCGCTGTGTCCCTCGGGCGCGATCACCTATGATGCGCCGCCAACCGAGGCGCAGTTCAGCCGCATCCAGACCCTCGCCAAAGCCTATCTTGAGGCCGGTGGCCTGGCACCACGTCTGTTGGTGGTCAATGAGCACGGCAGCGAAATGATCCGCCTTGCGGCGCGCTTTGGCCGCGGTCTGCCTGCTGATGTGGTCCCGATTGAGGTCGATGCGCTCAACGCCTTTGGCCATGCCGAAATTCTGGCGGCTCTGGCGGCCGGATTTTCTGATGTGTCGCTGTTGCTTAGCCGCGGGGTTGACCGGGATGTACAACAGGGCGAACTGGATCTGGCGCTGGCCATTGCGGGCGCCGGCCGTGCCCGGCTGCTGGATCTTGAGGATCCCGATGCCCTGAGGGACGCCCTGTATAACACCGTCGCCCCGGCGCCAGTTTCGACGCCGATCCGCCCCAAGGGGTCGCGCCGCCAGATCACCCGGCAGGCGGCCCAGACCCTGCACCCCGAGGCGCAACACCTGGCGTTGCCCGATCAGGCCCCCTACGGGGCGGTGCTGGTAAATCAGGATAGCTGCACCCTGTGTCTGTCCTGTGTGTCGCTCTGCCCCTCGGGGGCTCTGGGCGACAACCCGGATCTGCCGCAGCTCAGGTTTCAGGAAGATGCCTGCCTGCAATGTGGCATCTGTGCCAATACCTGTCCGGAAGATGCCATCACCTATGAGCCACGCCTGAACCTCACACCAGAGGCCCTGTCGCAGGTGGTGCTGCACGAAGAGGAGCCTTTTGCCTGTGTCGACTGCGGCGCCCTGTTTGGGGTGAAATCGACCATCGAAAAGATCACCGAAAAACTGGCCGGTAAGCACGCAATGTTCGCCCGCCCCGAGATGGCCCGGATGATCCAGATGTGTGACAATTGCCGGGTTCAGGCCCAGTTCCACCAGAAAGACAGCCCGCTTGCAGGCGCCGAGCGTCCGCAGGTCCGCACCACAGAGGATTATCTGAGCAAACGGCGGGATCACTAGAGCCAGCATGGGACTGGCGGCCACTGCCTCTGCCTGCGCCTGTGTCGCCGGGGCCTGTCCAAAGGCGCCATATGATTCCCCCTGTGATTTCCCGTGTCAGAGCAGTTGGCAGATGCACCAAAGCGACAGATCAGATAGATAAAAACCAAACGGGAAAGACTGCAGCTCGCAAGGCCGCTGCTCTCCCCGCCCAGAGCCCGACAAGAGCCCGCCTAGACGGGCCCCCAACAAAGGAGCAAGACCCGCGTGTCAATCACCCGAGAAACCGTCCTCGCGGCCCTTAAGAACATTTCTGACCCCGTCAGCGGTCAGGACATCGTTGCCGCAGGCATCGTGCGTGGCTTGAATATTGAAGGGGGATCCGTGCTGTTTGTGCTCGAGATCGATCCTGCCAAATCAGATATCTATGCGCCAATCCGCGATCAGGCTGAGGCTGTGGTCACAGGGCTGGAAGGTGTCGACAAGGTCTCGGCCATGCTGACCGGGCATTCCGCCAAGGCCCCGCCACCGGATTTGAAGCCCAACAAACCCGCGGCCGCTCAGGGCCCGCAAAAGATCCCGGGCGTGGATCGCATTCTGGCGGTTGCCTCTGGCAGGGGCGGCGTGGGGAAATCGACCGTTTCCGCCAATCTGGCCTGTGCGCTGGCCGCTCAGGGACGCCGCGTTGGGCTTTTGGATGCTGACGTCTACGGCCCCTCGCAGCCGCCCAGGCTGGGCGTTTCAGGCCGCCCCGCCAGCCCGGATGGCAAGACCATCCTGCCGCTGCGCAATCACGGTGTCACCATGATGTCGATTGGCTTGATGACCAATGACGATCAGGCCGTGGTCTGGCGTGGCCCCATGCTGATGGGTGCCTTGCAGCAGATGCTGATGCAGGTGCAATGGGGCGCTCTGGACGTCCTGATCGTTGATCTGCCGCCCGGCACAGGTGACGTGCAGATGACCCTGGCGCAAAAGACCCATGTGGATGGCGCAGTGATCGTCTCAACGCCGCAGGATGTGGCTTTGATTGATGCGCGCAAAGGCATCGACATGTTCAACAAGCTCAACGTGCCGATCCTTGGCATGATTGAAAACATGTCCACCCATATTTGCTCGAACTGCGGTCACGAGGAACATGTGTTTGGTCATGGTGGTGTGGCCGAAGAGGCCAAAAAGCTCAACGTGCCCTTGCTGGCGGAAATTCCGCTGCATCTGGATGTGCGTCTGGCGGCGGACAGCGGCGTGCCGATTGTTGCGGCCAAACCAGACAGCGCCCAGGCCAAGGCCTTTTTGGACGTGGCAAAAGCCCTGGTAGAGCGGGGCGCTGCATGAGCGATCCAGCCTTTCCCCCATTGATGTCCGGCCTTGCGGTGACCGGGCAGGAGGATCCTTTTGAGACCGCCTGCCAGCGGGCCGTGCTGGGCTGTGATGCGGGTTTGGTTGTCCACAACCTGGCCCCCGATTGCCTGCGAGCGGCACTGGTTTTTGCACCCGAAGTGCCCCTAAGCAAGGCAATGGCCATGCTGCCCACCTGTGGCATCGGGTTGCAAAATGCCCTGGGTGCGCTGGCCCCGCCCGAGGTCGCGGTGCATCTGGAATGGGGCGGCGGGCTGCGCATCAATGGCGCGCGCTGCGGCACCCTGCGGGTTGCAGCCAGCACCACCGACCCCAATGAGGTGCCCGACTGGCTGGTGGTGGGGCTGCAATTGCCGCTCTGGCCCGCTAGCGAAGATGGCGGCGAGACCCCTGATGAGACCGCGCTTTATGCCGAAGGCTGCGCCGATGTGAAGGCCCCGGCACTCCTGGAGAGCTGGGCGCGCCACACGCTGCACTGGATATCCCGCTGGGAAGAAGATGGCCTGGAACCCCTGCACGCTGAATGGCGCGGCCTGGCCCACGGCCTTGGCGAAGACGGCACATGGTATGGGGCCACAGGAACCTTCCTCGGGGTCGACGAGGACTTTGGCATGCTGCTACGCGACCAGGACACCACCCACCTCATTCCCCTGACCACACGATTGGAGACCCTTTGATGCAGCTGGCCCGCGCCATCCATTTCGACGAGAGCGATCAGAACGTCTTTGCCAACCCGGCGCGCACCGGGGAGTGGTGCATTTCAGGCGGGTTTGAATTTTCCAACTGGTGCGAGGCAGACCTGACAGGCAAGCAACGCCAGGCTTTTGCCAATGGCTGGTTGGGGCTGGAGACCTCAGGGCGGGTGACCTTTGTTGCCGTGACCAAAATTGAAGAGACCGAACTGAGCCAGCTCACGGATCTTCTGGCGCAACATTTTGTCTCCGTCTACGGCGCCCCGGACCTTGATGCCGCGCGCCCTGTAGCCCGTGAAGAGCTGCGGCAGATGCAGGAGATTTGCGCCGAACATACCGCCAACACCCTGCTGACTGTTGCCCGCGATCTGAGCGACGCCGGTGTGCGTGAAAGCTATCGCAGCATTGAGGCCCAATCCGCAGGGTTGGAGCAATTTGCCCTACACGTGACGCCCGAAGACTGAGGCTAAGGCTGAGAAAGAGGGACTGGGGCCGAGAAGCTGGGGCGGAGAAACTGAAACGGGGGGCTCCCGCCCGTCGGTCGCGCCCTGCGGGCTCTCCTCCCGTTGGGCCCAGCGCCGCTTTCGCGGCGCCCTTCCCTTTTCGGCGGGGACAGGGCAAGGGCCGCCCCAGCGGCCCCGCCGCAGGCAGGGTTTACCCTTGAGGTGTCTCCGCCAGAGTATACTCAAAAAGGCTTCTGTGGGGCATACCTGCCCTTCAGAAGCGTCTCAGCAGGTCACTTTTGCGCCGCGTAAGCGGCGCCGGGCCCAAGGCTGACAGGGGGACACTGGCAAAGCCAGTTCACCCTTCAGGCGCGGGAGCCCCACCCCTTGCCCTTGTTTACGACACAGAGGCATGCAGAAGGTACAGACCCATTTTCAGGAATATTTTTCCAAAAACGCCTCGGCGCTCAGGCTGCGAAAATCGGGAAGAGCATCCCGCAGGCGCTCGTGGTCCCAGTCCCACCAGGCGAGCGCCATCATGCGCTCGGCCACCGTTTCGCTATAGCGGCGACGGATCAGTCGCGCCGTGTTGCCGCCTACAATCGTATAGGGTGCGACGTCCTTGGTCACCACCGTTCCCGATGCAACCACTGCGCCGTGGCCAATACTCACTTCTGGTTTGATCAAAGCCCCATGCCCAATCCAGGTGTCATGTCCGATATGCGCTTTGCGCCCGGCACGCAGGGCAAACCAGTCTGCGTCATCCTCCACATCATCCCAGTAAAGGGCCGAGCGGTAGTGAAAATGGTGCAGCGAGGCCTTTTCCATAGGATGGTCCGTGGCTCCAATGCGCGTTGCACTGGCGATGTTAGAGAACTTTCCCACCTCCGCATTGGCGATGTCACAGCCTCGGTCGCAGTAGGAATAGTCGCCAAACGCACTGTTGGCGACGCGGCTGCCCGCGCCAATTTCGACATAGGCGCCAAAACTGCTGGCGCTGATCTGGCAGTCAGGATGAAAGAACGGGGTGTCGGCTGACAATCGTGCCACAACGCAGTCTCCGGTAGATGCCGCAGCCGTGCTCATGGAACAGCCGCGGATTGAAAATATAGATGATCATTCAGGCACTGGTATCAGGGCAACAAAAAGGCCTTGCCCGCCGCGCGACTTTTGCGCTTTGCCCTGCCGCCCTCGCCCTTGATCAGACGTCGCCGCAGCCAGCCAGACAGCCAATCCATCAGCATCACCATCAGGATGATCAGCACGATGTAATAGGCCACTTCTTCCCAGTCCTTCTGCGTGATGATCGCCTGCGTCAGCAGCAGGCCAATACCGCCGCCAGTGATGGCGCCAATAATCGTGGCCGACCGCGTGTTGGATTCGAGGAAATACAACAGCTGGCTCAGCAGCACCGGCGTGATCTGCGGGATCACCCCAAAGCGATAGCGCTGTGCCGGTTTGGCCCCGGTCGAGGCGACCCCTTCGATCTGCTTTTCATCGACATTCTCCAGCGCCTCAGAAAAGATCTTGCCAAAGGTGCCCGTGTCTGTGACCAAAATCGCCAGTGCCCCGGTCAGAGGACCCGGCCCAAAGGCCCGCGCCAACACCACCGTCCAGATCAGCGAGTCTACGCCGCGCACAAAATCAAAGATCCGGCGCATGACAAAGCGCGCAGGTCCCAGCGGGTTAAAGTTGCGCGCCGCCAGAAAGGCCAGGGGCAGCGCCACAATGCCCGCGCCAATGGTGCCGAGAAAGGCCATCAGCAGGGTCTCGGCAATGGCCCAGGCCACGTCCTGATGCCGCCACATCTTGTTGGTCCAGAAGTCATGCAGGATCGCCCCGGCCTCGCCAGTGGCGGCACGGCCCAGCAGCTCTCCCAGGCCCAGCCCGTGATAGGGGCTGTCGAGGGTGAAAAAAAACAGCTCCCAGCCGACAAAGTAGCGAAACACCTCAGAGCGGTTGCGGGTTACAGTCAGGCGCCCGGCCTCGGTCTTGATTGCCAACCGGTTCTTGGAAACGCTGATCCAGTCCGGCACCTCGCCCGCTGGAAGCGTAACCTGCACGCCCTTGCTGCCCTGGGGCGTGGCGCGCACCAGACCATAGCCGGGAATGTCATATTCAATGTCATCGGGCCCAAAGCGCACCAGATGGCCGCCCTCCAGATCAATCACTGTGGTTTCCCCCAGCATTACCCATTCCGGGCTTTGCCCTGTCGGATAGCGCCCCTTGCGCTCGCCCTCAATCGCCACCGAGACCGAGGCGTCGCGGTTGTTTCGCGTCACATGGGTCTTGTAGCTGTAGCTGTCGCTGACCAGCGTTTGGGCGTTCTGCCAGCTGACCCGCTGCCACAGCCCGGCCATATCAAAGGCAACAAAGACATAGGCCAGATAGACCAGCAGCAGCGCTGGCAGGGCAAAATTGAACAGCTTCTTTTTCAGAAACAGGTGATCCATATCCTGCTTCAGCAGAACGGGCGACACAGTGGCCTCAATAATAGTCATGCCTTGGCTCCATGGATCAGGCGGTCACGCAACAGCCCCGAGATCTGATCGACCAGGGTGATGGTGATAAACAACAAAAGGAAGATGGCAGCGGCCTCGTCGTAGCGGCCCTGCCCCCAGGACATGGCGTTCTTCAGCTCGTAGCCAATGCCGCCAGCCCCCACAAAACCAAGGATCGCCGAGGCACGAATGTTGATCTCAAAGCGCAGCAATGCGTAGCTCACATAGTTCGGCCCCACCTGCGGGATCACCCCCAGCCACATGCGCTGCCCCCAGCTGGCTCCGGCAGATTCCAAGCCCTCGACGGGTTTCAGCGAGGCGTTCTCGTTCACCTCGGAAAACAGCTTGCCCAGCGCGCCTGCCGTGTGAATGGCAATGGCAATCATCGCCGGCACTGGCCCGCCGCCAAGCAGGAAGATCAGCACAAGTGCGATGACGATCTCGGGAATGGCGCGGCAGATGTCCATGATACGGCGAAACAGCGGAATGAGCCGCGGCCAGGGTGCCATGCCCCGCGTCGACAGCAGCGACAGCAGGGTGCCAAAGACCAGCCCCACCAGGGTCGAGGCGGCGGCAATGTTCAGAGTTTCAATCAGAGCCGGGAAGAAATCAACCAGATGTCCGGGCAACAGGGCCAGCTTCTCACCCGCCTCTTTCAGAACTTCTGCCGGATAGTCAAAAACATGGGTGATGCCATCGCGAAAGGAGCCCGCGCTGCGATTGTCAGCGGTGCGAAAGCCAGCAGCCATAAGCGCGACAAACAGAATCAGTAGAATGCCCCCATAGAGGCGCTTGCGCCGGGTCATCTCGCCGTATTGCGCGTGAATATCCGCGGTCGTGAGAGGCGCTGCGGTCAGATCTGCCATCATTGCCGTCCTGAATTTTAAAATGCGCAACACGGGCGCACAGCCAGAGTTGCTTCAAGAAACGGGGTCCGGGGTGTGACACCCGAACCCCGCAAATGTATCGCTAAGGCCTTAGTTGGACTTCAGCTGGCGGGCTTCGATGATCACCTGATAGGCGTCATGGCCGATTGGCATCACGCCAGTGGCCTCACCCGAGAGCACACCGTATGCGCATTCTGGATCCATCGAGGGCAGCGAGGCCATCAGGGCGGTGAATTTCACCTTTACGTCCTCAGGCAGGCTTTTGCGCAGAACGATGGGGCCTTCGGGGATCGGCTTGGACTGCCAGATCTTTACCAGGTCGTTCATGTCGACAAGGCCGGCATCCACAGCGCGACGCAGGGCGCCCGAGTTGTAGCCGTCTTCCCAGTTGACCAGACCATCGGCCCAGGACACGCCTGCGTCAAAGTCGCCATTGTTGACGCCAACGATGGTCTGCTCGTGACCACCGGAGAATTTGACTTCGCCAAAATAGTCACCCGAGGTCATGGTGGCGCCGGTCACTTCGGGGATCTCGATCGAGGGGATCAGGAAGCCGGAGGTGGAGTTGGGATCGCCAAAGCCAAAGGTCTTGCCCTGCATGTCTTTAAGCGAGGTAATGCCGCTGTCCTTGCGGGCAAACCCAACAGAGTAGTAGCCGTAGCCGCCATCGCTGTTGACTTTAACCAGGATCGGCTCAACCGCTTCGGGGTCCGAAAGATAGGTCTTGGCATAGCCAGATGCGCCAAGCCAGGCCATGTCGAGCGTACCGCCCAGCAGGCCCTGGATCACGCCGTTATAGTCGGCAGGGGCAAACAGTTTGGTTTCAACACCGAGCAGTTCTTCGGTCTTTTCGCGCAGGCACTCGTTGTTGTTCAAACGGTCCTGAGCGTTCTCGCCACCCAACAGGCCAATGCGGAACTGGGTGATTTCTTCAGCCATGACAGGCGTAGTGAGAGCAGTAGAGGCCAGCGCGGCCAGCAGCAGTTTTTTCATCGTATTTCTCCGGTTAAGTTTCCCGTCCCCCCATCGGGTGCGGGTGATGAAAGTGGGTGTTTGAGTGGGTGTTAGGCCCCGGCCATCTCGGCACGAATGGTCTGTTCCAGTGTTTCGATCTCGGTCGAGGTTGCCGCTTCCGAGAAGGTGGCATCGGCGCCATATATCTCGCGGGCAACGCCGGTGGTCAGCTGTTCAGGCAAGCCGTCAAAGACGATGCGGCCATCGCGCATGCCCACGACCCGGTCGCAGTAGCGTCGGGCAGTGTCCAGCGTGTGCAGGTTGGCAATCACCGTGCGGCCGTCCTCTTCGTGGATGCGGCGCAGCGCCTCCATCACGGTCTGGGCATTCATCGGATCAAGCGAGGCAATGGGTTCATCCGCCAGAATGATTTTGGGGTCCTGCATCAGGGCCCGCGCAATCGCGACCCGCTGCTGCTGACCACCCGACAGGGCCTCGGCCCGTTTGGCGGCATGTTCCGCAATCCCCAGCCGGTCAAGAATGTCGATGGCGGTGTGGATGTCTTCCATCGGGAACAGGTTGAACATGGTGGCAAAGGTGGAGCGGCGATTGAGCGTGCCATGCAGCACATTCGAGACCACATCCATGCGCGGCACCAGGTTGAACTGCTGAAAGATCATCGCACAGTCCGACTGCCAGGCCCGTTTGTCGCGCCCCTTCAGCGTGGTAATATCGCGCCCCTGAAACAGGATGCGCCCCTCGCTCGCGTCAGACAGGCGGTTGATCATCCGCAGCAGGGTCGATTTCCCCGCCCCCGAGCGTCCAATCACCCCAATCATGCAGGGCTTGTCGATATCCAGTGTCGCGGTATCCACCGCAATCTTGTCGCCAAAGCGTTTGGTCAGTTTGTCGATACGCAGCACAATCGGTCCCCTTCGTTTCGGGGACTGACTACGCTGGCCAATCAAACGATTTGTGTCGAAGCCATGAAGGTTTTGTAAAGCTCTGCGGCTTTGTGGCCCACAAACTGCCCCTGTGCATATCGTCGGCAAGAGGCTATATGGCGGCTGAACGCCCCTCTTTTGCCTTTCCACAAGGAAGCAGCCCTATGTCCTTTGACCGCAAGATCAAGATCGCCCCCTCCATCCTGTCAGCTGATTTCGCCAACTTTGGCCAGGAAATCCAGGCCATCGAGGCCCAGGGTGCCGACTGGGTGCATGTGGATGTCATGGATGGTCACTTTGTGCCCAACCTCACCTTTGGCCCGCAGGCCGTCAAAGCCTTTCGCCCCCACGTCAAAACCGTGATGGATGTGCACCTGATGATCTCTCCGGTGGATGCCTATATCGACGCCTATGCAGATGCTGGCGCCGATGTGCTCACGGCCCATATCGAGGCTGGTCCACATATTCACCGTACCCTGCAGGCGATCCGCGCGGCTGGGATGAAGGCGGGTGTTGCCCTCAACCCCGGCACCCCGGCCGAGGCGGTCGCGCATCTTCTGGATCTCACGGACCTGGTCTGCGTGATGACGGTAAACCCCGGTTTTGGCGGCCAAAAGTTCATCGATATGACCGCAAAGGTACGCCAGCTGCGTCAGATGATTGGCGACCGGCCCGTGCATAATTGAGATTGATGGCGGGGTTGATCCCAAAACCGCACCGCTGGTGGTTGAGGCCGGCGCTGACGTGTTGGTAGCTGGCTCTGCCGTGTTCAAAGGCGGGTCGGTGTCGACCCCTGAGGTTTACGGCGAAAACATGCGCAAAATCCGCGACGCCGCGCAGGGTCATTGGGCATAAAGACCTTCTACGCAGACCTGCCACGCAGTTCTCAGATCGCAGGAAAACCGGACAACAAGGCCAATGGCCACTGGCGGCGTAGCAATCTCATGACCGCCCCCTGTGCGCCATAATATTGAGCGGAGCGGACCACTGGGTCTGCTCCCTTTTTTTATGCCACATTGCCTGCCGTTTTTACCTGCCCTTTCGCGCGTTATCCGCCCCCGACACACCCCCCAGATCGCAGCATGAGACCAGGTTGAACTCAAAGAAGATATTTCAATTTAAAAATAAATTTACCGAATCAAGTCACTCTGACCCTGTCGTTTTGCCTCATCAGAGCAGGATCAATCATGCTCGGGCCTGCCCACAGGCAGATGGTCCGAGCAGTAGCGCTCGGGTGTATAGAAGGTCCGTTTAAGTGAATAAAAATTCTCTTCTGTTCAAATTGGCGATGCCAATTCCCCTCTGTCTGTGTTTGAGCCTGCTGCTGGCTGGGCTGTTTCTGCCCGGGGCCCTGCGGGACAATGCCATTGTTGCTGCAACCGAGGCGGCGGCCCAGACGGCAAACCAGATCAAGGTCATCCGTGGCTACTACACCAAACATGTGATCCGCGATGTGAACGGCGCAGCTGGGCTGTCCGCAGGCATCGCGCATCAAGACGACCCCAGCGTGATTCCCCTGCCTGCCACTCTGGTCCATGACGTCAGCGCGCTTCTGACCGGCGCGCAAACCAGTCTGGCGCTCTACAGCCCCTTCCCCTTTGACAATCGCGCCGAGCGCCCCACCGACCCCTTTATGACAGAGGCCTGGGAGGCGCTGTCCAAGGATCCCAACGCTACATTCCAGCAGACCGAAACCATTGATGGCAGCACCGTCCTGCGGGTCGCCATAGGTGATCACATGACCTCTGAGGTTTGCGTCCCTGTCACAACACGCATGCTGCATCGCCCAAGACGGACTGGCAACTGGGAGATCTGCGCGGCGTTATTGAGGTGCGGCGCAATGTCGACACTGTCCTTGCGGGCACCCAGGCTTTGTCCCGTAACATCCTGATCGCCTTTGGCCTCGCAGGCAGCCTCCTGCTTGTCGTCGCCGTCGCAGTCGCCCGTTCTGTCACCCGCCCCATTGATCGCATCTGCACCGATATTGCGGCTGTTTCAAAGGGCGAACTGAATACCGAGATCCGGGCCGCAACGCGCGGCGACGAGATCGGCAAAATCGGCAAAGCTCTGGTGACGCTGCAACAGGATCTGCTGCAGGCCCGCGAGGGCGAAGACCGCCGCGCCGCTCTGCAGCAGGAACAGCATGACGTTGTTCAGCATCTCAGCTCGGGTTTGGTCAGGCTGTCACGCGGCGATTTCTCCCAGCACATCGACGCCGAATTCTCCGGGTCGCATGAAAAACTACGGCAGAACTTCAACCTGACAATCGATACGCTCTCCGGCACGGTATCCCAGGTCATTGAGGCCTCCGGCTCTATCAGCAACGGTGCGGCAGAGATCAGCCAGGCCTCGGATGATCTGTCGCATCGCACCGAGAGTCAGGCCGCCACACTGGAACAGACAGCAGCGGCGCTGGATCAGCTGACCGTGTCGGTCAAAGCCGCCGCCGATGGTGCCCGCAGCGTCGAAAGCACCATGGACGAGGCCAAACAAGAGGCAAAAAGCAGTGAGGAAGTGGTGCAGAACGCCGTCTCTGCCATGACTGAAATCTCGAACTCTTCCAGCCATATCGGGCAAATCATCACTGTGATTGACGACATCGCCTTTCAGACCAACCTGCTGGCCCTGAATGCCGGTGTCGAAGCCGCGCGCGCCGGTGAAGCGGGCCGTGGCTTTGCCGTGGTCGCCGCCGAAGTCCGCGGCCTTGCGAAACGCTCATCTGAGGCTGCAATGGAGATCAAGGTGCTGATCGACGCCAGCGCTGAACAGGTTGGGCGGGGCGTTGATCTGGTTGGCAAGGCAGGCGAGGCGCTCAACACTATCGTCGGGCGGGTCAACGAGATCTCCGAACTGGTCTCTGACATTACCGAAGGCGCTGTGGAGCAATCTACCGGCCTGGCAGAAATCAATATCGGCGTCACCCAGCTGGCCAGGTGACCCAGCAGAACGCCGCGATGGTCGAGCAATCCACCGCCGCAGGCTATCTGCTAAAAGCCGACGCGGTCAAACTCACCGAGGTGGTGGCCGGGTTCAAAATTCAGGGCGGCTCCAAGGTGTCTTTGTCACCATCTGCTAAAAAACCCGCCGCCCCAGAGCCTGTCACCCAAGACTATCTGGATTGGGGAGACGCGCCGCAATCCCAGACCAGCACCACTGCTGCCAGCGGTGAGGGCAAGTGGCAGGACTTCTAGTCAGCGCAAACCCGCGCTAAAACAAATCCCCTGCCGGGTGGCAGGCCCGGTGAGGTCGCCTAGACCTTCTCTGGCGTTTGCGCCTCACTGCCGCTCATTGCAGCGGGCTGCAGCTCACTGGCAAATTCTTCCAGCAGTTTGTGTTTCAGAATTTTGCCTGTGGGGGCTGCAGGCAGTGCCTCGGTCAGGATGATCTGCGCCGGGCATTTATAGCCTGCCAATTGCTTTCGCACAAACTGCATAAGATCAGAGACTTCGGGTCGATCACCGCCGCTGACCTGCACAAAGGCCAGCACCTCTTCATCGCTTTTGTTACGCCGCCCCACGACCGCAGACTGCACCACCTGCGGATGGGCATTCAGCGCCGCTTCGACCTCGGGGGGGAAGACATTGAAACCCCCATGAATGATCAGCTCCTTTGAGCGCCCTTCGATGTGCAAAAACCCCTTGTCATCCAGCCGCCCCAGATCGCCGCTGCGCAGCCAGCCGTCAGCGTCCAGCACCCGCGCGGTTTCTTCCGGGTTGAGATAATAGCCCAGCATGACATTGCCACCGCGGATCAGGACTTCGCCAATGCCCGCACCACCGCCGGAAACGCTTTCATCAATGCGGATCTCGACCCCCGGCAGGGGCGGCCCGGCAGAGATATCCGGATCACCCGGGGTGCTGTTTTTGGTGGCACAGACCCCTGCGGTTGCCTCGGTCATGCCATAGCCATTCTGCAGCGCGACCCCGTAAAAGCTCTCGGCCCGGCGTTTCCAGTCGGGGTCCAGCGGCGCCGCCCCGGACGAGACATATTGCAACACAGAACTGTCGAGCCGCTCCAGCCCCTGTTCCTTGGCAAATTGCATCACCAGCGCATGCATCTGCGGCACAGCCGACAGGCGGGTCACACCGCGGCGCAGTGCCTCATAGAGTTTCGCGGCAGAAAAGCGCGCCTCCAGCCAAACCTCGGAGCCCGCATAGAGCGCCGCTGTCATCACCGAGGCCAGCCCAAACACATGGGTCAGTGGCAACACCCCATAGATCACATCATTGGGCACCATATCGCGCAGCTCGGCCGAGGCCTTGCCGCCAAACAGCAGGTTATCCTGGGTCAGCATCACCCCCTTGGGTGCCCCCGTGGTGCCGGTGGTATACAGCAGTACCGCAACCTCAGCCGGGGCGTCGCCAGAGCTCATGTAGGGGCACGCCATGTGCATTTGCCCAAAGCAGCCGGTGATGGGTGTCGCCTCAAGACGCACCGCGTGATCCTGCGCGGCGCCCTCGATCTGGGTCGAGATCAGCACAACAGCCGGCCGCGCGTGATCAAGGATCCGGGCAACTTCACTGGCGCTCATCCGGGCGTTGACCGGCACAGCAACGGCACCGCACTGCGAGCTGGCCATCAGGGCGGCCACCACGGCGCAACAGTTTTCCGCCAGCACCATCACCCGGTCGCCGGGCTGCACGCCTGCTGATGTCAGGATCTGCGACAGCTCTGATGCGGCGGCAGCAAGGGCGCTATAGCTCCAGCGCACCCCAAGGCTGTCAGAAAAGGCCGCAGCATCGGGGCGGGCCGTGGCCTGCGCCGTCAAAAGGTCATACCAAAGCGTCATCACCGCGTCTCCCTGTCGTCATGTGCTGTTTTCTTTCGCCCCAGAGCCATTGGCCTGGGGGCTTAGTCGGCGGCAAAACGCGGCGCGCGTTTTTCCAGAAAGGCCGAGATGCCTTCGCCTGCTTCAGGCGCGGCCGCAGCCTGAGCCATGGCATCGCGTTCACGATCCAGTTGCGCAGCCTCTGTGGTCTCATAGGCCTCGGCCATCATGTGGCGGATGATGCGCTGTGCCTCGGGCGGGCCTTTCGCCAGACGATCCGCCAGACCATGGGCTGCGCGCAGCACCTCATCCGCTGGCACCACCAGATTGACCGCCCCCAGATCTGCCATGCGCTCGGCGGTGACAGGACGGGCCAGAAGACACATCTCCATCGCAAGGGGCCGTGGCAGGATACGCGACAGTGACGAGGTCAGCCCGCCATCCGGCACCAACCCGGCCTTGACATAGGCGGCGGTAAATTTCGCGCCTGCCTCGGCCACGATCAGGTCTGCGGCCGGCGCCAGCGACAGCCCCGCCCCGGCTGCGCCACCTTCGACCGCGGCAATCACCGGCACAGGTGCAGCCCGCAGACCCCGGATCAAGCCATGCAGTTCGTCCACCTTGCCGCGGCGTTGCGCCTCGCTCAGCCCACGCCGTTCGATCAGCACGTTGAGATCGCCGCCCGCGCAGAAAAAACCGCCCTCAGAGGTCAGCAATATGGCGCGAATGCGTGGCTGTTCCGCCAGCCTCACAGCCGCGTTGATCGCATCATACAGTTCCGGAGACAGCGCGCCGCGACGGGCCCCGTTCATATTGACCACGACGGCGCGATCACCGAGGTCGTCAAGTCTGGCCAGCTGGCTCATGTGCGAATCCTTTTGAAAACGCCGGTTGCAGTGGCCAAAAGCTGGCCCTGCTCATCGTGCAACTCGCCAAAGATATGGGCAATTGATTTGCCTCCCCCCGTCACCCGCGCCCGCGCCGTGATACGGCCTGCCCTGGCCGCGGCCACATAGGACAGCGTCAGGGAGACAGTCACCAGGGCTGCGTGGTTTTCAGGGTCAAAGAACTGCGACGCGGTGTTGCCGCAGACCACATCCAGAACCGTCGCCACGATACCGCCATGCAAAATCCCATGGCGGTTCAAATGCGGCGGCTCCAGATCCAGCGTGACGATGCAGCTGCCATCGCGCCGGTCTATCGTGGTCTTGTAGCCCCCCAGTTGCTGGACGCCGGGATCTTCGATCTGAAAACTCTGCGCGCCCTCTGCTATGTCGTTTTCAATCGACACAGCCTCAGGCCGCGCAGTATCAGGCTGCCCAATACCAGAGGCCACGGATTTAGGCGGCACTATGGTCAATGAAACGCTCCAGTTGAGTGTCCGTGTCGCCAAACCGGTGATCGGCCATCACGATCCGTTTGGCGATATGGGCCAGCGCATATTCCTCGGTCATGGCGATACCCCCATGCAGCTGAACGCACTCTTCTGCCACCAGTCGGCCAGCCCGGCCAATCAGGTTGCGGGCGGCTGCAATCTGCAAGGCCTGCTCATTGGGGCTGGTGTCCAGATGGCCTGCCGCATTGATCACCGCCGAGCGCGCTTGCTCCAGCTCGATCAGCAGCGTGGCCATGCGGTGCTGCAGCGCCTGAAAACTGGCGATGGGACGGCCAAACTGTTGCCGGGTCAGCAGGTATTCCCGCGTGAGCTCGGTTGCGGCTTCCATCGCGCCCAGCGTTTCAGCCGCCAATGCGACCTCGGCGCGGACAGTCGCGCGTTTGAGGGCGGCATAGGCGCCCCCGGCCTCTCCCAGCCGAGCTGAAGCGGAGAGGCGCAGGTTTTCCAGATCGACCTCGGCGGCACGCCCCCCTGCCAACAGAGCATAGCCGCGCAACGAGAGGCCAGCTGTGTCACGTGGCACCAGGAACAAAGAGATCCCCGCCTCGTCACCAACGTCCCCGGTTTCACGGGCCGACACCAGCAGATAATCCGCCGCCTCAGCATTGATCACAACCGCCTTGCGGCCATTCAACACGATGCCATCGCCGTCGGTTTTGGCTGTGGTTTGCACCTGCGCCAGATCATAGCGGCTGTTTGGCTCACCATGGGCCAGGGCCAGGTGCAGATCCCCTGCGATCACCTGCTCCACCAGCTCTTTTTGCGCCTCCGTGCCCAGGGCCGCGATCAGGCCACCGCCAAGGATAGCTGTGTCCAGCAGCGGCTCAACCGCACCGACCCGTCCCAGCTCTTCAAACACCGTGGTCAGATCAAAACCAGCCCCGGCAAAGCCGCCGTCCTCTTCGCTGAACAAAGCACCGATGACGCCCAGTTCGGCCAGCTTGCCCCAGATGGCGGCATCAAAGCCCAGCTCATTGTCACTGGTGCCCAGGCGGGTGCTGGCGCGCAGCTTGTCCTGATTGTCGCGCAGGAAGCGACGCAGAGAATCCTGCAGCATCTGGCGCTCGTCTGTCAGATCAAAATTCATGCCCCACCTCCCAGCTTGACCTTGGCAATGATGTTCTTCTGGATCTCGTTAGACCCACCAAAGATCGAAAGTTTACGATTGTTGAAATACTCAGGTGCCACGGCGGCACTACCCTCGGGTCCGACCTCCGGCTCATTGCCGCCCTCCAGCGCCTCCGAGACAAAGGGCATCGCATAGGCGCCTGCGGCACGGCGCGCCAGGTCATTGATTTCCTGACGAATTTCAGTACCCTTCACCTTCAGCATCGAGCTCTCGACACCCGGCGCCTGGCCTGCGGCTGCCTGCGAGATGATGCGCAGGTTGGTGGTGGACATGGCCATCAGATCAATCTCGGCCCGCGCCACACGGGCGGCAAAATGCGGGTTCTCAGTCAACGGTTTGCCCCGGTGCATCTGGCTGCGCGCCATGTGCTTTACCGCGTCAAGACCTGCGCGGCTAAAGCCGACACCGGCGATATTTGTGCGCTCATGGGTCAGCAGATACTTGGCATAGGTCCAGCCCATGTTTTCTTCACCGACCAGGTTTTCCACCGGCACCTTAACATCGGTGAACCAGACCTCATTCACCTCATGGGTGCCATCCAGCAGGATGATAGGGCGCACTTCGATACCCGGCGTGTCCATGTCGATCAGCAGGAAGGAAATCCCCGACTGTTGCTTGGCGTCGGGGTCGGTGCGCACCAGACAGAAGATCCAGTTGGCGTATTGGCCAAGCGTGGTCCAGGTCTTCTGACCATTGACCACATAGTGGTCGCCCTCCCGCACAGCGCGGGTTTTCAGGCTTGCCAGATCTGATCCGGCGCCGGGCTCGGAATAGCCCTGGCACCACCAGTCTTCACCGGACAGAATGCGCGGCAGATAGTGGTCCTGCTGTTCCTTTGATCCGAACTTTTGCAGCACCGGCGCCAGCATGCTCAGGCCAAAGGGAATAATGCGCGGCGCATGGGCGCGGCAGCACTCTTCTTCAAAGATATGGCGCTGCACCGCGTTCCACTCGCAGCCGCCAAACTCTTCGGGCCAGTTGGGGGCCAGCCAGCCCTGATCGTTGAGGATGCCATGCCATTTTTCATGCCCCTCTTTGCCAAGCTCACGCCCGACGCGGATTGCCTCAGACATCTCCTTGGGCAGCTTTTGCGCCAGGAATTCCTGCACTTCGACACGAAATGCCTGCTCTTCAACAGAATAGTTCTGACCATTTTACGCTTCCCTCCCCGAAAGCCGCCCCCCGGCCCAAAGCCGGGGCGCGCCCATTTGGCCCTCGATGGGCCGAATGGGCGCTTCCTTGTTTAACGTGATAATCTACTAGCTCAGTAGATTTCGAACAGGCCTGCCGCGCCCATGCCACCGCCAACACACATGGTCACAACGCCCAGTTTGGCGCCGCGACGCTTGCCTTCGCGCAGAATATGACCGGTCATCCGGGCGCCCGTCATGCCAAAGGGATGGCCAATCGCAATAGAGCCACCGTTGACGTTGCACTTCTCATCATCAATACCAAGCCGGTCCCGGCAATAGAGCGCCTGGCTGGCAAAGGCCTCGTTCAGCTCCCAGAGGTCGATATCGTCCACGGTCAACCCGTGACGTTCCAGCAGGCGCGGCACCGCAAAGACCGGGCCAATGCCCATCTCATCCGGCTCGCAGCCCGCAACGGCAAAGCCCTTGAAGGCGCCCATTGCCTCAAGGCCACGTTTCTCGGCCTCTTTGGCCTCCATCAGAACAACAGCCGCGGCACCGTCAGACAGCTGGCTTGCGTTGCCGGCGGTGACAAAGTGACCGTCGCCGCGCACCCGAGCCAGACCGCTCAGACCATCCAGCGTGGTGGTTGGGCGATTGCACTCATCCCGGTCCACCAGCGCTTCCTTCATGGAGATCTCCCCGGTTTCCTTGTCCTTCACCGCCATGGTGGTGGTCATGGGGACGATCTCATCGGCAAACAGCCCGGCGTCCTGCGCCGCAGCAATGCGCTGCTGGCTGCGCAACCCGTAGGCATCCTGATCTTCACGGCTGATGCCATAGCGTTCCGCCACGATATCGGCTGTTTCAATCATGGTCATATAGGTTGCGGGCTTATGCTCTGCCAGCCAGGCTTCCTTGACCGAACGTGCCTTGGGCTGCACCATCGAGATGCTCTCAACACCACCGGCAACCATGGGGCCTGCGCGCTCACAGATGATCTGCTGCGCCGCCAGAGCAATCGACTGCAGGCCCGACGAGCAGAACCGGTTCACGGTCAGCCCCGAGGTGGTCACTGGCATGCCGGCCCGCAGGGCGATCTGACGCGCGATATTGGCGCCGGTCTCCGCCTCGGGTGTGCCGCAGCCAAAGATACAGTCTTCGATCTCAGCAGCCTCGATGCCAGCGCGGGCAACGGCGGCTTCAACAGCGGCGCCCCCCATGGTCGCCCCATGGGTCATGGAAAGAGCCCCGGAATGATTTTGCCAGACCGGTCCGGGCGGCAGAGACAATTACGACTTGTTTCATCAGCTGTTTTCCTTGTTGAGATCGTCAAATGTGCGGCCCTCGGCCACCAGTTTTTGCAAAAGCGGTGCGGCGTCCCAGAAGTACGCGTCGTCCTCGGCACCCGCCTTGATCGTGGCCAGAACCTTGTCCAGACCTTCAATATCGGCCCATTTCAGCGGCCCACCCCGGTAGCGCGGGAAGCCATAGCCAAACAGCAGCGTCATATCGACATCCAGGGGACGCCGCGCGATGCCTTCGCCGACCACCTTGGCGGCCTCATTGACCATCGCTGCCATATAGCGCGTGACAATTTCTTCATCCGTGAAGGCGCGCGGCGTGATGCCCTGCTCGGCGCGCTCGGCGGCGATCAGATCGGTGATTTCAGGGTTTGGCGTGCCGCCGCGCTTACCGGCCTCATAGACATAGTAGCCCTTGCCGGTCTTTTGGCCAAAGTTCCCCGCTTCGCAGACCTTGTCCATATAGCTGCTGTCGCGCTCGCGCGGGTCCATTCCTTCAGCCCGTTTGCGTTTGCGCACAGCCCAGCCGATGTCCAGCCCGGCCAGATCGGCCACCGCAAAGGGCCCCATGGCAAAGCCAAAATCAGTCAGCGCCTTGTCGATCTGATAGGGCGAGGCCCCATCCAGCACCATGTGATCTGCCGCCTTGCGGTAGGTGGCCAGAATGCGGTTGCCGATAAAGCCATCGCAAACCCCGGCGCGGACCGAGATCTTTTTCAGCCGCTGCCCCAGCGCAAAGCCGGTCGCAACCACGTCCAGCGCGGTTTTGTCGCCAACCACCACTTCCAGCAGTTTCATCACATGCGCAGGCGAGAAGAAATGCAAGCCAATCACATCCTCGGGACGCGAGGTGCAGGCGGCAATTTCATTCACATCCAGATAGGAGGTATTGGAGGCCAGAATCGCGCCTTTCTTGCAGACGGCGTCCAGCTTGCCAAAGACCACCTTCTTGACGCTCATCTCTTCAAAGACCGCCTCGATCACCAGATCCACGTCGCTCAGCGCGTCATAGTCGGTGGCCAGAGTCAGGGCCTCTTGGGTGAGTTGGCTGAACTGCGCCTCAGAGATCTTGCCGCGCTTCAGCGCACCTTGCAGGTTGCCCGAGATCCGGCCCTTGGCGGCCTCGGCGGCCTCCGGCGTCATTTCCAGCATCACAACCGGCAGACCGGCCAGCAGCGCTGCCGTGGCAATACCCGCCCCCATGGTGCCGCCGCCAATCACGCCGATGCTGTTGACATCCCGTGGCGCCACGCCTTTCAGCTCGGGCAGTTTGCTCACAGCGCGCTCGGAAAAGAAGGCGTGGATCATACCCTGACGCTGATCCGTGTCCATCAGCTCCATGAACAGCTCACGCTCGCGCGCCATGCCCGCATCAAAGGGTAGCTCACAGCAGGCCTGAATGCCACGCACGGCAACCGCAGGTGCCAACAGGCCACGGCCCTTTTTCAGAACCGTGTCATAGAGCGCGTCAAAATCCACCGCTTTGGGCGCAGGCATGTCGCTGACCGGGCGGCGAGTTGCGCCGCTGTCCAGCAGCTTTTGTGTATAGGCAAGGCCGATGTCGCGCGGCTCTCCCTCTTCGACGCGATCCAGAATGCCAAGCGCCAGCGCCTCTTTGGCGCCAACCTGACGGCCCGAGGTGATCACATCGACCGAGGCCTCAACGCCAACCAGACGGGGCAGACGCTGGGTGCCGCCGGCGCCGGGCATCACACCGATAAGAACCTCAGGCAGACCAACACGTGCCGAAGGCACCGCGATACGGTAATGCGAAGCAAGTGCCACCTCCAGCCCGCCGCCAAGAGCGGTGCCATGCAGTGCCGAGACCACCACCAGGGGCGAGGCCTCGATACGGGCGCACAGATCCGGCAAAAAGATACCCCGGGGCGGCTGGCCGAATTCGCGAATGTCAGCGCCTGCAAAATAGGTTTTACCGTCGCCGTAGATCAGCACCGCCTTGACGCCTTCCACCTCGGCACGCTCAATTCCGGCCAGCAGGCCCTCGCGAATATCAAAACCCAGCGCGTTCACTGGCGGGTTTTGCGCCTTCAGAACAGCCATATCCCCAATGCGCTCATATGCGATGGCATCTGTCATTCGTTTTCCCTCTCTCGCGTCGGGCGCGCCCGGTGCATGCACCCGGACTGGCCCGCAATATTTTGTTCGATCTCAGCATAGGCCATGTCACAGCGCCAAGCCCCTGCGGATTACCTCGGTCCAGAACCTAGCGTCATAACCCCGACTCCGCCCGGCGCACCCAGGAGGCGGCGCAGCAATAGCCTAAAATTCCACAATGCGGAACGTAGTTCCACATAATTGCTGGCACCCTAGGCAAGAGCCCCCCTGTATTCAAGCAAGAATCTGTCGCGACCCGAGGTCATTGCTGCGCAGCACAACTGCAAGCGCAGGCCAGAATACCACAAAGGGCACCCGCTGCTGCAGATGCCCCGCTTCAGTCTGGCAGGTTTTTGCCCTAAACCCGGCCCCATTGTTGGTCGCTAAAGGGTCTTGCTGATGACACCGCGCGCAACCCAGGCATCAAACACCTCCAGTACTGCAGTACAAAACGCCGCATCATTGATGTGGCAGTCCAACTCATGCAGCACTGCATTTTCGGGGCGGGCGCGGCGCATCTCAGCGCAAAAACTCAAAAGCCCTTCAGCATCATGTAGCTCCCCACCGGGACGATCCCACTCATTGCAGCCCTGGTTAGGGAGCAATATCGCCACGGGTGCCTGCGCCTCAGCCAGCTTTTCGCACAGGCTACGCGCGACGGTGCGGCGCTCTTCGGCCTGCAGCACTGCGGGAGAGAGCAAACGGTTGTGCGCATGGCTCGGACGCCCCTCCAGCTGCACAGGCACCCCCTGCCAGCCAACAAAATCCACCAGATCATAACATCCTGGTGCCACCAGTTGCGGCGTGCCGGATCGCCCTGCATTGGTCATGCGGTCCGCCCCGGCCGACAAGCCACCAAAGAGGTGGTTGGAGACCTCTTGCGGCGCAAAATCCAGCACGGCGGCAAAAGCCCCCTCGCCCGCAAGGCTTTCAAAGGCGCGCCCGCCCATGCCAGTGGCATGAAACACTGCGACCTCAAAGCCGCGCGCCTCCAGCGCCGGCTTCAGCGTCACCATATAGCGCAGCACCGTCTTGCCAAACGAGGTCATCCCGATCAGAGGCCGCTCACGCCGTGGTGCCTCAACTGCACGCGCAGCCCCCAGCACCGCGCCTGCGGCCGGACTAAGCGAGGCCTTGCAGATCGAGTTCAACCCAAAGAGCCCCCCGGCCCAGAGGATCATCTGCACATCCGCCGGGATCCGTTCGGGTGGCATCAGCGGTGAGAAGGCCACGGTGGAGACGATGTATTTTGGAACCCCCACAGGCAGTGCTGCGCACAGATCCAGCGCCAGATCGGTCCCCATTGTGCCGCCCAACACGATCACCCCGTCGATGCGTCCCGCCTGGTACAGCTCCAGCGCCTTGGCAGCAGCGCCAGCCCCCATGATCTGCATCGCGGTATTTTCGTCACCCGAGCCAATTACTGCCTCAATCGTCGCGCCACCAGCCTCGGCCACCGCGTGTTTGCTCACATCCGCAGGACGGCTGGGCTCGCCCAGAACGCTGACATCCATCGACAGAACGCCGCCACCCTGACCAAGGATCACCTCGGCCAGATAGTGCAACTCGTCGTCTTTGGTGTCATAGGTCCCGGCAACCAAAATGGTCTTTTTAGACGTCATCCCACCCTCCATTCGTTCATACGCCGCACGCGTCCAGATTTCATCTTGCTCAAAATACCTCCGCCGGAGGCCACAGGTTTTGCCCTGCAAAACCTGTTTAGACGCCCCACCATCCTCACAGCTGAATCCAGGCCGTTTTCAGATCGACATATTTGTCCAAAGCATGCAGCGATTTGTCATGCCCATTGCCTGACTGACCAACCCCGCCCAGTGGCACCGTATTGTCGGCGCCACCGTAGGTGTTCACAGGCAGAACACCCGCTCGAATGCCCGCAAACATACGATGCGCCCGCGACAGATCCGCGGTCCAGACCCCGGCGGCAAGGCCAAAATCAGTGGCATTGGCCAGGCTAAGCGCCTCGGCCTCGCTCTCAAATTTTGTGACCGACAGCACGGGGCCAAAAACCTCGCGCTGGAACAGGGCATGATCGCGGGCCACATGGGTCACAATGGTCGGGGCCGTATAGCTGCCGCCTGTTTCCTGCAGGATACGGGCGCCACCAGTGATGACCTGGCCTCCTTCGGCGCGGGCCATGTCCATAAACGACAGATTGCGCCTGAGCTGATCCTCGGAATTCACCGCACCGATCTGGCTGCCCAGATCCAGCGGATCGCCCACCGTCAGGGCCTCAGCCTCGCATTTCAGCAGGGCGACAAACTCATCATGTACCGAGGCCTCAACCAGCAGACGCGCGCCCGCCACGCAGACCTGGCCAGAGTTGCGAAAGATCCCCCTGGCCGAGACCTTGGCGGCTTTCTTAAGGTCCGGCGTGTCGGCAAAAACGATATTGGGCGACTTCCCTCCCAGCTCAAGGTAGCACCGTTTGAGGTTCGAGCGCGCCGAAGCCTCCAGAAGTTTGCGCCCGGTGCCACCTGATCCGGTGAAGGTGAGCACATCAACCCCCATCGACATGGCCAGCGCCGCGCCGGTTTCAGCGCCACTGCCGGTCACCACGTTGAACACACCATCCGGCAGGCCACATTCGACGCAGATCTCCGCCAGACGCAACAGCGTCAGCGAGGCGGTCTCGGCTGGCTTCAGCACCACGGAATTGCCCATGGCCAGCGCCGGTGCCAGGCTTCCGCGCCAATCATCAGCGGGAAGCTCCAGGGCACAATGGCACCAACCACGCCCACCGGCGTGCGATGCACCAGCCCCAGCACATCTGCCTGCGTCGGCGCCACTTCTCCGGCCACCTTGTCCAGCGCCTCGGCATAATAGCGAAAGGTTCCGGCCGCCGAGCCCGGCTCGGCCTTCAGGGCCATGTTGAATTCCGTGCCATTGTCGCGCACACCCAGCACCGCAAGCTCGACTGCCTCGGCCTCAATCCGATCAGCAATGCGGTACAGCACCTTTTTACGTGCGGCGGGGGACTGTGCCGCCCAGCGGCCATCGGCATAGGCCCGCCGCGCCGAGGCGACAGCGCGTTCAACATCTGTTGCAGAGGCGCCTTCAAGCGTGGTCAGAACAGCCCCTTCAATCGGCGAAGTAACTTCGAGTGGCGTCCCCGAACCTCTTTGCCACGATCCTTCAAGAAAGAGTTTTTGCGGCGCGACATCAGCTTGCCGAAGCTGGTTGATGAGCTCTTGTTCTGCCATTCGGCCTCCTTCAGTTCTTTGCGATCACGCCAGACGCGCAGAATATGTGTCGCAAGAACCAAGACAATTATGGTGAAAATGATGAATGATATGGGTGGGTTGAAAAAGTCCCAGGGCTCTTTAACCCGGGCCATACCGGCGCGCAGCTTACCCTCCATGATACCGCCCAGCACCATGCCAAGAATGATCGGCACCGCCGGTAAAGACAGCCGTTTGAGGATAAACCCAAAGATGCCAAAGCCCGCAGCCATGAGACAGTCGGTAGCGGAATTGCGCAGGGAGTAGACGCCAACAAAGCTCAGGGTCAGGATACAGACGCCAAGAAAGCGATTGGGGATTTTCACCACCTGCACCAGCGACCGGGTGGCAAAGAGCAAAAAAACCAGCACCAGCACATTAAGGATCAGCAGCGCCAGATAAAGTGCTACGACGAAATCCATGTCATTCTGAAACAGGGCCGGCCCCGGCACCACGTTGTGCACATAGAACACGCTCAGCATCATTGCGGTCAGCGCCTCACCCGGGATCCCCACGCCAAAAGCGGTACCATGGCCGCAGCTGGCACCGCGTTATTGGCGGTTTCCGCCGCAATCAGCCCCTCGGAGGAGCCATTGCCAAAATCCTGCGGCCGTTTTGAGGTCTTTTGCGCATAGGTGTAGGACATGAACTGGGCGGTGAACTCTCCCACGCCGGGTATCATACCCATCAGCACGCCAAAGCCGGCGGAAACAGTCGTGACACGCGGATGACGCGCCAGTTCGCGCAGCCCCTGAAACATACCGCCGCGCAGTTTGGTGATATGCACCTTTTCGTCCTCGTCCATCAGCAGCACAAAGGCCTGACTAAGGGCAAAAAGCCCCAGCACAACCACGATGAGGTTCACACCACCGCCAAGAAAATCCTGCCCGAAGGTATAGCGCTGGGTATATTTCACCGGCTCCATGCCGATGGAGTTGAGAAAGATGCCAAAGCAGGCAAGTGCTCCGGCAATCAGGGCCTGGCCACGATGCGCCACCACCACCAGGATGAGACCCAAAAGCGCTGCTAAAAAGATCTCGCGGCTGCCAAACATGGGCGCCACCTTTGCCAGCACCGGGGCAAACAGGATGAGGCAGATGACGGAAAAGACGCCGCCAAAAAAGCTGGCGGAATAGGCGAGGCTCAGGGCGCGGCGCGGCTCGCCGCGCGCGGTCATCGGATAGCCATCATAGGTGGTCAGCGCGTTCACCGCCGTTCCGGGCGTGTTGATCAAAATGGCGGGGATGGCGCCGCCATACATGGAGGAGCCGTAAATCCCCAGCAGCACCGTGAGGGCCACAATCGGATCCATGGAAAAGGTCGCAGGCAGCAGGATGGCAATCGCCACCGCAGGGCCGACACCGGGGATCGCCCCGATCAGCACACCGCCAACCGAGCCCGCAAGCAGCGCCAGCGCCACGTCCCAACGCATCAGGATATCGAGTGCAGAGAGGAGAAGATCCATCAAAAACCCCGGGGCCAAAAGTATAATATAAAGAAGCTGCGCAGCGCGCCCGGCAGGGTATTCATAGAGCATAGCACCTGGAATTTTCACCGACAGCACCGCCTTAAACAGCACCACAACCGCCAGGGCGAAACACAGGCAGATGCCCATCATTGCGCGGCTGCGATACCCCATGCGCCGCGCCAACAGCGGCACGAACAGCAGCGTGACCGGCAGGTAGCCAATAATCGGCACCAGGAAAACATAAGCCATGAACCAGAGCGCATATTCCAGACTGCGCCCCCAGTGCCGTGCCTCCCAGAGGTCATAGCGCGAGGCGCGCCGCCAGGGCAGAAAGTAAAAATGCAGCCCTCCCAACAGCACCATGCCTCCAAGGCTGACGGCAGGCCAAAACCGCGGCTGGGCGAACAGCCTGGTCTTGTTCACCCAGGTGGTCTGCTCTGCGATCAGGGCCAAAAGCAGCGCTGACACCGAGAGGAAGACCAGAGCAAAAATCAGCTGTCCGCGCCGGGGGCCGACAAAGCGGCGTTCTCGTTCGGTGGTCATGGTTCGCTGGTCATGGAAGGGGATCTTTTCAGGCAAAAAGAGGCACCGGGGCCAGGGATGGCCCCGGCAAAACAACAAAGAGGATATCTAGTCCAGCAAGGCACCGATTTTGGCCATGGTCGCGATGTCCGTGGCCACCCGCGCCGAGCTGTCGCCGGCATTTTGCCAATAGACCAGCGCCCCGGTTTCCTTGGCCACAGCCTGAGCCCGGTCGCTCATCATGGTCTTTTCAGCCACGGCGATGATTTTGTCGCGCACATCCTGCGGCGTGTCTTTGGTGACAAAAAGCCCATTCCACAGGGCGATGTTCAGACTGGCATCCAGCTCGCCAATGGCAGGTGCATCGGGCACCAGCGGGATGCGCTCATCAGTGATCGAGACCAGCACCTTGACCTGATCCAGGCAGGGCAGGATCAGCCGCAGCGTGGTATTGATGACATCCGCATCGCCAGAGGCAAGCGTGTTGCAATCCAGCGCATCAAAGGCCGCATCCGAGCCCCATTCAAAGCCAGCGTTCTTGGCAAAGGCCTTGGTGACCTGGGTCGGGGTCAGCACATCGCCAAAATGCCCCAGCGCCACATCGTTCCCCTTGGCGTGGGCTGCCAGCTCTGCCATCGTGGAATAAGGCGCGTCGGCCGAGGTGGCGATCACAAAGGGATAGGTCAGAAAGATCCCCAGCGGGTCGAACTTTTCCGGGGTCAGTGGCGGGATGTCGATCTGCTGCCCCATCACCGGTACACCAATCACAAATGACCCCACCGTGTAGCCATCCGGCGCCGCATTGGCGACCTCAATGGCACCAGGAAAGGGACCGCCACCGCCGCCGGGCTTGTTCACCACGGCAGCTGCCACGCCATATTCCGCCTGAAAATCATCAGCGATCATCCGGGTCAGCACATCCTCCAGATCCCCCGGAGGCCACGGCACGATAAAGTTCACCGGCTTCTCTGGATATTCCGCCTGGGCAGCCACGGCGCTGAGGCCAAGAGCCGCCGCCGCTGCGGCGCCTTTCACGAGATGGGTCAGTTTCATTTCAGTCTCCCGGTTGATGCTGATGGCTCAGCTACTTGGTTCATTTTTTGAACCGTTGGTTTGAATTTAGATTGACAGGCCACCTGCTTATCTGTCAACAAAATATCAACCGGGCTGAATGTTTTTGCAAAACCATGCCCCGTCTTTAAGCAAAATGGAGCCTGGACCGGCGCATGGGAACTGTCAGTAAAGCCCTTTCACTGTTAAGTTATTTCTCCCCCGACAGGAGCGAAATCGGCTTGAGCGACCTGACGCGTCTCTCTGGGATGAACAAGGCGACAGTCTATCGCCTGATGGCAGAGTTGCAGGATTCGGGGTTCGTGGAACAGGGCGATGGCGACCGTGCATACCGGCTTGGGCCGCAGGCTTTGCACCTTGCGGCGCTGCGCGAGGCCTCAACGCCGATTCTGTCTGTGTCGCGGCGGATCCTGCGGGAGCTGAGCGACGAGACCGGCGAGACCGCCCATGTCTCGCTGGGCCATGACAGCTGGGTGCAGACCCTCAGCCATGCCTACTCGCCACGCCATGCCACAAAGGTGACAATGGAGGATGCCCAGACCGTGACCTATCACGCCACCAGTTCGGGCCTCGCGATCCTTGCCTATGCCGACCCCAGCTTTGTCGATGCGGTTCTTGCGCGTCCTCTCAAAGCGCATACCAGCAAGACGCTGGTCGACCCGGAGGTGCTGCGCGTCAAGCTGCGTGAGGTGCGCGAGACGGGTATTTCCAACACCCTGGGCAGTTTTGAGCTGGAAGTGCAGTCCTGTGCTGTGCCGATCTTTGGTGCCGACCACAAAGCCCTGGGCGCGCTGGCAGTGGCCGCGCCCGCCTCGCGCATGTCGCAGGCGCAGCAAGACACCATCCGCGCCGCCCTGCGCCGGGCTGGCGCCGCCCTCACCCATCGGATCGGTGGCAGCCCGCCCTCTGATTATCCACAAGCTGATGCGCCGTGACGGCCCGTTTGCCTCTCAAGACACCCAGGTCCCCTCGCGGACCCGCTCAGGAGTTTAGTCGATGAAAGACGCCAATTTCCTCAAGGAACACAACGCCAGGTCCCTGTGGCACCCGATGGCGCACCCCGCCGACAGCCTGGCCAATCCGCCCGCGATCATCACTGGTGCCCAGGGCGTGCGGATCAGCGATATCGATGGCCATGAGGTGATTGATGCGGTCGGCGGGCTGTGGAACGTCAACCTTGGGTTCTCTTGCCAGCCGATCAAGGATGCCATTGCCGCCCAGCTGGATGTTTTGCCCTACTATTCCACCTTTCGCGGCACCACAAATGATCAGGTGATCCAGCTGGCAGAGCTGCTGCGCGACTTTTTTGCCCCCGACGGGCTCAGCCGCGCCTTTTTCACCTCTGGGGGCTCGGACTCGGTGGAAACTGCGCTGCGTCTGGCGCGGCAGTACCACAAGATCCGCGGCGAGGCCGGGCGCACCAAGTTCCTCAGCCTGAAAAAGGGCTATCACGGCACCCACATGGGCGGCGCGTCAGTGAATGGCAATGCCAATTTCCGCACCCAGTACGAACCCCTCTTGCCCGGCTGTCACCATATCCCGGCGCCCTACCCCTATCGCAACCCCTTTAACGAGAGTGACCCCGCGCGGCTGGCGCAGCTGTGCCTGCAGGCCCTTGAGGATGAGATCGCCTTTCAGGGCGCAGGCACCATTGCGGCCTTTATCATGGAGCCGATCCTGGGAGCTGGCGGCGTGATCCCGCCGCACCATAGCTTTATGCCCGGCGTGCGCGAGATCTGCAGCAAACATGGCATTTTGCTGATCGCGGATGAGGTGATTACTGCCTTTGGCCGAACAGGGTCCTGGACCGGTTCACGCCACTGGGGGGTACAGCCCGATTTCATGTGTACCGCCAAGGCGATCACCAATGGCTATTTTCCCTTTGGTGCAGTGATGATCGCCGAAAGCGTGGCAGAGGTTTTTGAGCAGGACGTGAGTGGGCGTGCCGCTATTGGCCACGGCTATACCTATTCCGGCCATCCCGTCGGGGCAGCAGCGGCCCTGGCCTGCCTGCAGGAGACACAGCGTCTGAATGTGCCCGAGAATGCCGCGGCCCGCGGTCAGGAGCTGCATCAGGGCTTGTTGGCGCTGCAGGAAAGGCATGCGCTGATTGGGGATGTGCGCGGTGGCCACGGCCTGATGTGTGCTATGGAATTGGTGGCGGATCGCGCCAGCAAATCCGCCCCCGACAAACGGACGATCGCCCGCCTGCAAGAGGTGACCTATCGCAACGGCGCCATGGTCCGGATTTCCGGCCCCAACATCATCCTGTCTCCACCGCTGGTTCTGACTAAAGATGACGTCCAGGGCATTCTCCGTGCGCTCGAAGCAGGCTTTGCGGCGGCAAGCTAAACCCGGCAGCAAGCGCCGACCGCAGCCGACCTTTGGTCGGCTGCCACCAGATACCATGGCGGGCCCGAAGCAAATGCTTCGGGCCCGCTGCCTCTCGTAGCGCCGCTGACGCGGCGCGGCAGCGAAATCCGGAGGCCGGGTAGTAGACCCTCAGTTGATTGCGATGCACACTGACTTTTTCGGTGTGAGCGCCCCAATTGGCTGACCAGTCTTTGGCTGCTCCCACCACGACCACCATCCACAATGCACCCCGATCACGCCCAGGCATCATTCCAGAATGCACAGCAGTCGATCTTGCGGGACGTAGCCGCACTCGAAACCTGATAAAACCACAAAGCGCGCCCGGCTCTGGCGGACTGCAGACTGACTGGAAAAATAGCAGATTGGCGAACTAACGGACTAGCGGACTAGCGGACTGCTTCGTTAAATAAAATGAACATAGAAATCCCGCATGCCGTCGCCTTCCAGGTCCCGTGTTTTGCGCACCTCTTTGCGCTTCATAAACGCGTGGTTGGCCACAAGATCCGCACCCACGGCCTCGCCCAGAATCGTATCGCGTTCCAGATCTGCCACGGCCCCTTTGAGATCAATCGCGGTGCCCTCACGCGCATCCGTACGGTCAAACCCATCGCCAGTCTCCATCGGCGGCAGCTGATACCCTTTCTCCACCCCCAGCAAGGACGCCTGCAGCACCGCCGCCACGGCAGTGTAGGGATTGGACGAGGCATCCGCCATGCGATGCTCAAGCCGCGCTTTGGCGCCACCTTCCGAGCTGATCCGTGTCGTCACATTGCGGTGATCCCCGCCCCAATTCTGCCAATAGCCCGACAAAGACCCCGGCTGCAGCCGCATATAGCTGTTGGCCGTTGGGGCAATCAGCCCGGCCAGCCCCTTGTGGTGATGCAAGACCCCCGCCAGACAGCCGCGTGCCAGATCATTCATATGTTCAGGGCCACCGCGCGGCCCCGAAGACAGCGCATTGCCGCCGGCCTCATCGACAAATGAAAAATTGATATGCATGCCAGAGCCACCGGCCTCGGCGATGGGTTTGGGCATGAAGGAAAGAACAATGCCATATTCCAGCGCGATCTCACGCGCCATCAGACGGAACAGCACAATGTCATCCACCGCCTTGACCGCATCAGCAAAGGTCAGGGTGTATTCAAACTGCGGGCTGTCGAATTCCGCCGTGATCATATCCAGCGAAAAGCCCATCTCATCCGCCATAGCCCAGATCCGGTCATTAAACCGCAAGGGATCAGCAAAAGGCCCGGTGCCATAGACCACGCCCCCCGGCGCGTCATAAGGCATCAATCGACCCCGATCATCCGCCTGCAGCGCATAGGCTTCCAGCTCGATCCCGACTTTTGGGCTCAGCCCGCGCGCCTGCCAGCCTGCGACCGCCCGTTTGAGCGCGCCGCGCGGGCACAGCGACAAGGGCGCGCCATCCACATCATACAGATCCCCCAGCACCACCTTGGTCGAGGCATGCCAGCTGTCACGAATATCATCGTGCTGCCACTTCAGCTCCATATCCGGCATCCCCTGTTTCACCATCGAGCCCGGCGCATCCAGCAGATCGCGATCATAGTGGGTGCCAAAGACCGAGCGGCAAAACCGGGTGCCATCATCGCCAATCTTTGCGTTGGGCAGATATTTCCCCCGCATAATGCTGAGGTGGTCGCAGAACATCGCACGCAGGCGGGTCTTCATGGCTCAAATCCTTCCAAATCGGGCCAGATCAGGCCAAATCAGGACAGATCTGGACTGGCAAAATGGCTGTAGGCAAAAATCCTGACAGGCGTTTCTAGCATAGACCACGCCTGTCGGTCCTGTCTGAATATTGCACGGCTTCATCTTGGGGTGACACGCACCGGCAGCTCTTTGATGCCGCCGACAAAGTTAGAGCGCAGAAACTTCTGCGGCCCCGAGGCCTCGATATGGCTGATCCGTTTGGCCAACTCCTGAAACAGCACCGTGACTTCCAGCCGGGCCAGCCACATGCCCAGGCCGACATGCGGGCCAAACTGGCCAAAGGCCAGATGCCGGTTGGGGTTGCGCATCAGGCCCACCCGGAAAGCGTCGTCAAAGTAACTGTCGTCACGGTTGGCGGAAATAAACCAATAGAGCAGCTTGTCGCCAGCCCGGATCAGCTTGTCATGCATCTCGACATCCCGCGTCGCGGTGCGGCGGAAATAGATCGCAGGCGTCGCCCAGCGAATGATCTCATCCGCCGCCGTCTCCCAGACCGCACCACCTGCCTGCATCTGCGCCAACAATTCCGGCTGATGACACAGCGCCTGAATGCCGGCGGCAATGGAATAGCGGGTGGTGTCATTGCCCGCCGCCACCAGCAGGCAAAAGAAATTGCGAAACTCCGTCTCGGATATTTCCGAGCCATCCTTGGCCGGCTCTAAGATCATATTGAGCACACCAGCCGTGTCGCCTCTGCGGGCTTTGTCGGCCATCAGATCCCTAGCATAGAGGTATAGTTCGGCACCGGCAGGAGAGTTAAAAGGCATCAGGCGGAACTCATCCGTCTGCAGTTTGTCCATCACATGCGAGGTGAAATCCGGGTCGGTATTGGCGATCAGTGCGTCGCCTTTTCCACCAGCCAGGGCAAATCCGCCTCCGGCAGTCCCACAACCCGCCCCAGCATCCGCATCGGCAGTTGCCTGGCGATTTCCTTGGTGGCGTCAAAGCTGCCCTGCTCCAGCACCGAATCCAAAATCTCGCCACAGATGTCGCGGATCTCTTGTTCATACTGCGCCATGCTGGTTTTAGAAAACGCCCGCATCAGCTTCATGCGCACCTTGGAATGCTCTGGCGGGTCGGTCTCCTGAAAGGTGCGTCGCGCCAGATATTCCTCATAGCTCTGATCTTCCATGCGAATGCCACGCGCCGAGGAGAACACCTCGGTGTTCTTGTTCATCTGGATGATGTCGTCATAGCGGGTCACCGACCAAAAGTTTTCACCGCCAGCGTATTCAGTCCAGTGCAGCGGGTCGTCGCGACGCAGCCGGGCAAAGGTATTGTGCGGCGCGCCCATGGCAAAGGTGTCATGACTGGCAAGGTCGGCGTGGCCGTCATCCTGTGGTGTCCAGATGGTCATAATGGGCTTCCCGAATACATTCTTTATGTATACTAAGTAAGAGTATAAATATGTAAACATAAAACTCACGAGTCAGACATGCATCTCGCCATCCTGGTCACCAACACGGACAACAGCGCCTTTGCAGCGGCACATCCGTTTGATGGTGAAAAATTCACCCGTCTTGTGCAGATGGCGCGGCCAGACTGGCACACATCGGTATTTCAGTTGAATGAGGGCGCGTTCCCGCAAGATATCAGCGCCTTTGATGGCGTAATCATTACGGGCAGCCCCGCCTCAAGTCGCAGTGACCTGCCCTGGATCGAGCCTTTACTGGTTTTGATCCGCGCGATGGATCAGGCGCAATTGCCGCTGTTTGGGGCCTGTTTTGGCCATCAGGCCATCGCGCTTGCCCGGGGGGGAAGCGTGGCGCAGAACCCCGCTGGCTGGGTACATGGCCTGATACATAATCAGATCACCACGCCCCTGCCCTGGGCGCCGGACCTGCCGCAAGACCTCAGACTTTATGGCTCTCACAGCGAATGCGTCGACAAGATCCCACCGCAGGCGCAGGAGGTGGCCCGCAGCACTGAGCTGAACGCCGGGTTCACCATTGGTCGCCACATCTGGACGACGCAGCGCCATCCAGAAATGAGCCCTGGCTTTATCGCCGCCCTCACGGAAGAAATGCACCCCAGTTTGGGAGAAAGCCTCTACAGGCAGGCGGTCAACAGCCTTGAGGAGCCCGCCGATCAGGCTGCCTTTGCCACAGCCCTGGCGCAGTTCTTTGAGCAGGCTAAATAGGTTAAACAGTGGCGGTCATTGCCGCAAGCGTCCTGCACTGAATATGTGGCCTCAGCCAAGGGCGGCCAGCAGGTCCATCACCGTCACCTGATCAAACTGCACATGGCTTGCCATACGCGCCTCAGCCGCGTCGCGGTCATGGGCAAAGATCAGCTCGGCAATGTCGCGGTGCTCACTGGCCGATTGTTGGATTGATCCGGGGTACTTATAGCGCGCCCGATAGTAGGCCATCAGCTTGCGGGCATTGGTCTTGATCATCTCGACCAGAAACGGGTTGCCCGCCCCCATGGCCACGGCACCGTGAAAGCGCAGGTTCAGCTGATAGTATCCGTCCGGATCCGCATCCCCCTTCTCTGCCGCATGCCTCTCACAGGCCTGCACGATCTGTTCCAGCTCCGCAGCCTGTTCAGGCGTCATACGGCGCGCGGCCAGACCAGCGGCCTGCCCTTCCAGCTGGGCATGGACCTCCAGAATAGCGAGAAACTCTTCCAGCGTCGGTTTGAACAAAACCGCGCCCTTGCGCGGCAGGCGGCGAATGAGGCCCGCGACCTCAAGCTGGATAAAGACCTCGCGGATGGGGGTGCGCGACACCCCGTGGCGTGCCGCCAGCCCTGCCTCGTCCAGCATATCGCCCGGGTTCAGCTGCCCGGCGTCAATATCTTGAAGGATCGCGTTCAATAGCCCTTCTGTCTGCCCTGCCACTGCCCTGCACCCTGCTGTTTGTTCTTGCTATCTGATTTTCCGTCACCATAAGCAGCGAGACAGCCCAAGGCAACAAATGCGCCTGATCCCTGCACGCATAGCGGGCAGAAAGCCACCCTCCCTGCTCCAGCCAGCCAAATTCTCCCGCTCCCGCAGGCTTTTCCAGCTTTGCTGGCCAAGCCTTGGCGGGTTTGGGCCCAGCGCCGCGCGAAAGCGCGGCGCTGGGCCCAAGGGGCGAGGGGGTTTTGACAAAACACCCCGAGACGGGCGGGAGCCCCCCTTTGCTATTCCGTACTTTGCGCGCGGCTGATTGCTACACCCTGCGCCTCTTCATCTTGCGCCCCAGTTTTCACCCCGGTTTGCACACCAGTTTGCTCCCCGGTCGTTTGGGGCACAGAGCCGCGTAGCTTCTCTGTCAGCTCCGGCGCTACATCCGTGGCCTCGTAGACACCCAGCAGGATGCCCTTCTTTGCCGATTTACCCCGCCCTGCCTCAATCTGTGCATCCGACACCGTGGTGCGCTGCGACATGCGCAGCCCCCATTGGCGCAACCGCTCATACATCAATGCAAGGATCTCCTGATGCTTCGGACTGCGCCCCAAATCGACCAGCTCCTGTGGGTCCTCCTGCAGATCAAACAGCATGGCAGGCAGGCCGCCCTCAGCATGCATGAATTTCCAGCGCGCATCGGTGATCATGAACAGGCGCGCGTCTTTCGGCTCCAGACCCAGCTTGGCACAGAGCGGCATGGTGGAATAGTCGGACTCCGCCACCGCAAAGTCGCGCCACTCCGGGTCTTCTCACCGCAACAAAGGCATCACCGAACGTCCCTACAGGATATGCCCAAGAGGCTCTCCCCCCGCGACCTCCAGAAAGGTCGGCGCCAGGTCGATGGCCTCAATCAGCGCGTCACAGGTGGTGCCACGGCTCACATCCGCCGCTGCGCGTGGATCATAGATGATCAGCGGCACCTTGATCGAGGGCTCGTGAAACAGGTTCTTCTCGCCCAGCCAGTGATCGCCGAGATAGTCGCCATGGTCCGAGGTCACCACCACCATGGTATCTTGCATGCGCCCGCTGGCCTCCAGATAGGCAAACAGCCTGCCCATCTGATCATCCGCCTGTTTGATCAAACCCATATAGGCCGGGATCACCTTTTCACGCACCTCGTCGCGACTAAACGCCTTGCCGATCGGATTGTTCATCATGCCGCCAAAAACCGGGTGCGCATTGACGCGCTCGCCCTCATGGCGCACCACCGGCAGCACATGCTCAGGCCCGTACATATCATGATAGGGCGCGGGCACGATATAGGGCCAATGCGGCTTGATATAGCTCAGATGCGCGCACCAGGGCCCCTCCCCTTTGGCCGTCGCCTCCTCGATGAACTCGATGGCCTTGGTGGTGAGCCAGGGCGTTTCGCTGTCTTCTTCTGCAATATTGGCCGGCTTGTCGGCATTGACCATGAACCAGCCCGAGGCAATGTCATTGCCCTCCTCGCCCGTCTCAATCCCCGCATTGGCAAAGTCATGCCAGGGGTTGTCGCCGGGATAGCCCTTTGCCTTAAGGTATTCATTATAGGGGCTGCGTTTCGGGTCATAAAAGCCATCCGGCCCCTCTGCCCATAGCCCGTCATCGCGCAGATAGGGGTCAAAGCCGCATTCGCTTTGCCGCACCCCGATCACACTGTCCGGCGCCAGCCCCAGCCGTTCAAGCCCAACCGCATCGGCCACCATATGGGTCTTGCCGATCAGGCTGCAGCTCATGCCTGAGTTGCGCAGATGATCGCCAATGGTCCATTCCCCCACTTTCAGCGGATAGCTGTTGAACTGCACCCCATGGCTGGACGGGTAGCGCCCGGTATAGCTCGACATCCTGGACGAGCCGCAGGTGGGCGACTGCACATAGGCGCGGGTGAACCGCACACCCCTGGCCGCCAGCGCGTCGATATGCGGGGTCTGCAGGTGCGGATGGCCCGCACAGCTGAGGTAGTCGAACCGCAACTGGTCAAACATAATGTAAAGAATATTCATCGGTTGCCTCCTCAGCCCCTTTGCAAGCCCTGCCTGCAACTATTGAACAGGTGAAGCAAAATGGCGAGGAGAAAGCGGTGCCTCCCTCGTGGGACTGCTCCATTTGGTCAGGCAAAATTGACCGGGCAAAACTGGTCGCGAATAATTGTCCTGGCTCAAAGTCTCACCTGGCCCGGCTCTCTGCTCAGCTATTGGCTTGCCTGTGCTACACTCAAGATCTTTACTGGGGCGACAGGCCTGCTTTGCTTAAGAAACAGCGCTGGCCCTATCCCTCAAGTGCGGTTTGAAGGCGTTCATAACCCCTCAGAAAATCTTCCTTGAAGTCCTGCACCACGGCCCCCGCAGACATGGACTGGTTCATCAGGCCAACCCCCTGCCCCACCCAATAGGTGGCCAGATCCTGCGCGCCTGCATGGCCCTTTTGCGACATCTGATCAATGCGGTGCAGCGCGGGTTCTGACACCAGCGTCTGCAGCGGCATCGGCAGCGGTCTGGGCGCGGCTTTGGCCTCCCAGGCCTCGGTCCAGGCACTGACCAGCTGGCGCGAAGGTTTGCCAGTGCGCGAACGTGAACGCACGGTGTCGCGACTGCTGGCCGCCAGCATCTTTTCTTTGACCACCGACGTTGTCTCGGCCTCGGCGGTGGTCAGCCAGACCGAGCCACACCAGGCACCCGCCGCCCCCATCGCCATGGCGGCCGCCATCTGTGCGCCGGGGGCAATGCCGCCCGCGGCCAGCACCGCACCTGCGAGCCCGCAATGGCCTGCACCACCTCAGGCACCAACACCATGGTCGAAATCTCGCCGGTATGGCCACCAGCCTCACCTCCGGCAGCAACAATCACACCAACGCCCGCAGCCACCTGCGCCCGCGCATGTTCGGCGGTGCCCACCAGCCCCGCCACTGCAACGCCCTGTGCCTTGCCACGCTCCAGCATATCCTGCGGCGGCAGGCCCAGCGCATTGGCAATCAGCGCAATAGGATGCGAAAACGCCACATCCAAAGCCCGCCGCGCGCCCTCAGCGCTGATGTTTTCGCGAAACACCAACCGATCGGCCCGCTGTGGCTCCAGATCACCGGGCTCTACACCATGCGCCTGCATCACCTCATTGGCAAAGCTCTTATGCCCCTCTGGCACCATCGCGAGGATCTGGGCATCCGCGATACCCTCACCCTTGGCCTCGAATTTATTGGGCACGATGGGGTCAACACCGTAAGGCCTGCCATGCACATGCGCATCAATCCAGGCAAGCTCCTCTTCCAACTCTTCGGGCGACATCATTGCGGCGCCAAAGATCCCCATGCCGCCGGCATTGGTGACAGCCGCCCCACATCGCGACAATGGGAAAAGGCAAAAAGCGGGAACTCGATCCCCAACCGCCTGCATAGCTCAGAATTCATGATGTCACCTCGTTTGTTGCTGGCTTTTTGGCGCTGCTGTCTGGCCCCGTGCTGCTGTCTGATCCAGTGCTGCTGTCTTGCCCGGTGTTTTCTTCCGCCGTGATCAGCACCAGCAGGTCCCCGGCCTTGACCTGGCTTGCCGCAACCACTGCGACCTCAGACACTGTGCCTGCCATCTCGGCTAGGATTTCGTGCTGCATCTTCATGGCCTCCAGCACCGCCAGACGGCTGCCAACCGCCACCCTGTCGCCAGCTTTGACGCAAAGCTCTAACAGATTGCCATGCATCGGCGCGCGAACCTCGCCGCCGCCCGCTGTGGTGCCTTGGGTTGCTCCGGGGCGCAGCCGTGTCAGCCGCTGCATCTGTGCCTGTGGCCATGAACAGGGTGTCGTCAAGCAGCAGGTGCTGACGCAGATCAACCCGCTCACCATCCAAACGCAGGCTCATTGCCTGTTGTGTTACATGGTGACAGGCCCCTCCGTAACGGGCCTCTCCAACCTGCACCGACATACCCTCAGGCGTCTGGCTCAGCAGCAGTGTCGCGGGCTCGGCACCCGTGTCCAACACCATGCGCGCCTGCAGCTGGCCCTGACTGGACCAGCCCAATAGCTCTGCCGGGGTTTGCGCCCGTGCCGCCAGATCCGCCTGTTCGGCGCGGTAGATCAGGCAGGCCGCCAGCGCCAGATCCGCGCTCGATACCACCTGCGGTGGCACTGGGTCAAAGTGGTCGGCAATAAAGCTGGTGGTCGCAGCGCCCCTGGCAAAGGAGTCATGCGACAGCACCGCAATCAGGAAATCCCGGTTGCAGGCGGGGCCAAACAGGACCGTGTCGCCAAGTGCTGCAATCAGACGTTCAAGCGCCTCGCGGCGACTGGCACCATGAACAATGATTTTGGCCAGCATCGGGTCATAAAAGGCCGAGACCTCTTGCCCCGCTCTGATCCCTGCATCGACCCGGATACCCGCGCCCTTTGGCGGCTGCCAGCGGCTGATGTGCCCGGATTGCGGCAGGAAACCCTGCGCCGGATCTTCTGCATAAAGCCGCACCTCGATGGCATGGCCGCGCAACACGACATCTTGCTGCGCCAACCCCAGCGCATCACCTTTGGCGGTACGAATTTGCAGCGCCACCAGATCAAGCCCGGTGATCATCTCTGTGACCGGATGCTCCACCTGCAGGCGGGTGTTCATCTCCAGAAAGTAAAACGCGCCGCTCTCTTGCAGCAGGAACTCCACCGTGCCCGCGCCCAGGTAGCTGATGGCACGGGCGGCCTCAACGGCGGCGGCGCCCATCTCGGCGCGCAGCTCTGGTGTCATCACCGGACAGGGGGCCTCTTCGACCACCTTCTGGTGGCGGCGCTGCACGGAACAATCGCGCTCTCCCAGATGGATGGTATGTCCTGTGGCATCTGCAAAGATCTGAAACTCTACGGGGCGCGGGCGCATCACCGCCTTTTCCAGGATCATCTCATCCGAGCCAAAGGCCGCCATAGCTTCGCTTTTGGCAAGATCCAGCGCATCGCCAAAGCCTGCGGCCTCCGCAACCAGACGCATGCCGCGTCCACCGCCGCCTGCGGCCGCCTTGATCATCACCGGATAGCCAATCTTGTCCGCCTCCGCCTGCAGTGTTTCCGGCGACTGATCCGCGCCCTCATAGCCGGGCACACAGGGCACCCCGGCGGCGATCATGCGCCGCTTGGCGGCGGCCTTATTGCCCATCAGGGCAATCGCCTCAACGCTGGGGCCAATAAAGACCAATCCGGCATCCTGGCAGGCCTGAGCAAAATCGGTATTTTCCGACAAGAACCCATAGCCCGGATGCAGGGCCTCAGCGCCGGAGTCTTTGGCAGCGGCCAGGATTTTGCCCGCATCCAGATAGCTGTCCGCGACCGGCCCGGTGCCGATACAGATGGCCCGGTCGGCAAACGCCACATGCGGGCTGGCGGCATCCGCCTCGGTATAGACGGCGATGGATCTGATCCCCATGGAGCGCGCCGTGCCCATGATGCGCAGCGCGATCTCGCCCCGGTTGGCCACCAGAATTGAGTTGAACCCTGTCATACCCTGCTCCTTTTCCATCAGGCCCGGCCCACGCCAAAGGCATTGGGATTTAGCACGCGGCGGCGCGCCTCCATGCAGGTGGCGAGGCAAAAGCCAATCACCGCCCGACTGTCGCGTGGGTCAATCATGCCCATGTCCAGCATCCTCCGGGAGGTGAAAAACGCATCCGACTGGCTGTCAAAATGTGCGGTAATCCCAGCGCGCTGCTTGGCCAGACGCGCCTCGTCGACCTCAATGCCTTTGCGCGCGGCGGCGCGCCGCGCCACCTGCTCCATGGTCAGCGCCGCCTGCGCCCCCCCCATCACGCCGGTCATTGCATTGGGCCAGGTAAACAGGAAATCCGCACCAAAGGCGTGACCGCACATACCGTAGTTGCCGGCGCCAAAGCTGGCCCCGGTATAGAGCGAGATCTTCGGCACCCGCAGATTGGTCACCGCCTGGATCATCTTTGAGCCATGTTTGATCATGCCCGCGCGTTCATAGTCGGTGCCCACCATATAGCCCGTGGTATTGCCCAAAAAGATCACTGGCGTGTCGGCCTGATCCATCAGTTGCAAAAAATGCGTCGCCTTGGTGGCGCCATCCGGATCAATTGGCCCGTTGTTGCCCAGAATGCCGACCGGCTGCCCCATGATATGCGCCTGCAGACAGACCATTGCGGCGCCGTAGCCGGGCTTGAAATCCCGCAGCACAGAGCCGTCGACAATCCGGGCTGCTAACTCGCGCATGTCATAGGGCTTGCGATAGTCTGCGGGAATAGCACCCGCCAGCTCCTCTGCCGGGTATTTCGGAGGATGGTACTCCACAGGTGCTGCGGCGCAGCCCTGCCAGCCAAGGCCGGCCACAACCTCACGGGCCAGCTCTAGCCCATGGGCGTCATCTTCTGCGAGATATTCGACCAGGCCGGTCACCTCGGCATGCATCTCGGCACCACCCAGATCGGCGTCTTTGGCGATCTCACCCGTGGCGGCCTGCACCAGCGCGGCCCCTGCCAGCATCGCCATGCCGTTGCCTTTGACCCCGATCACATAGTCCGACAGCCCCGGCTGATAGGCGCCCCCCGCGGTTGAGGCCCCATGCAGCACGGTGATCACCGGATTGCCCGCAGCCGACAATCGCGCAAGCCCCGCAAAAAGACCGCCGCCATGGGCCCAGAGGCTCAACCGTATAGCGCATCAGATCAGCCCCCGCGCTCTCAACCAGATGCAGAAAGGGCAGTTTTTGCTTCAGCGCGATCTCAATCGCCCCCAGCGCCTTATCCACCGATTTGCCCATCATGGCGCCGGCATTGATGCCCGCATCATCAACAAAGACCAGCACCCGCACCCCCGAAACATAGCCAATGCCAAGAACAATCGAGGCGCCGGGGATCGAGGTTTCCGGGTCAGGGTCATCCACCAGATAAGAGGCCATATTATAAAGCTCAACAAAGGGCATGCCCGGATCCAGCAGGGCTGCAAGCCGTTCGCGCGGCGACAGCTGGCCACGTTTGTCAAACACCGGTCGGCGCTCTTCTGATTTGGCAGCGGCACGGGCCTCAAGGCGGCGCATCCGCCCGACCTGTGCCAGCATATCGGCGCGGTTCTGGGCAAAGCTGTCACTGCTCGTGCTGATCCTGCTTTGAAAAGCTTTCATCGACATGTCCTCATTGGGTTGGTCCTGCCACAGGGCCGCTGCAGGACGGCTGCTGGCATACAGTATACAGATAGATCATTCTTTGCCCCGCAGCCGCGCCAGCAGATCGGCATCTACCGCGATGGGCACCGCCAGCAACAACTGGCCATAGCCCTTGGCCTGTGGGTCATTGCGCAGCGACGAGGTGCCACCACCGCCCAGCGCGCCATGCAACAGGATGTTCATCGAGGCACTTCCGGGCAGGTAAAACCGCTCGATCGCGCCGCTTACGGCAGGTTCGGCATCGGGCAAAAAAAGGCCATACACCCGCTGCAGATGCGCGGGCGTCAGGCCTTCCCAGATCCAGGGCATAAGCGCAGGATCGCGTGCCATCACGCCGATATTGGCGATGTCGCCCTTATCGCCACTCCGGGCCCAGGCCAGCTCTATCAGCGGCACCTGGGTGATATTTTCAGCCTCGGGCTGTACAGGAAGCGGCGGGCGCGGAGCGGCGATTACAGCTGGACCTTTGGCCGCTGGGCACTGCAGCTTACCCACCTCATCCAGCAGGCGTATCTGCACCTGCTCCTTGGGGGTGAGATAAGAAAACAGCGCCATCACAGGCGAGGGTTTCGGGCGCGCACCCGCAAAGCCGCTCAACCCCGGCGGTGTTGCAAGGCCCATCCCGGTGGCCTCTTTCAGAAACAGAGCAACGGCGCGGGCATCCGGGTGGCGCACGGCGATCTTGGCCGCGACCTCGCGCTGGGGTCCGGTCTGGCGCATCGCGCCAAACTGGCTTTCAGCGCCCAACAGCTCAACACTGACATCCGAATAATCCGGCGCCTGCATCCGCTGCAGCGCCGTGCGGCAGCGCGCCAGCACGGTCTCGGCAAAGTGCTGCGCCTTCGCCTCGGCCTCCAGCCCGTAAAAGGTAAAGATATGCCCCGCGCGAAAGCCGTCGTGCCAGGTCAGGCAGGTCTTGTAGCTCTCGGGCACGCCAAGGCCACGTGCGCCCTGCACCAGCACCCGGTCAGGCCCGGTCTCAACCAGTGTCACATCCGAGAAATCACAGGCCACATCTGGCAAAAGATAGGCCTGCGGGTCGCCGATCTCATAGAGCATCTGCTCGCCGACCGTGCCCCGCGACACCAGCCCACCAGACCCGGCGGGTTTGGACACCTCAAAGCTGCCATCGGCGTGGATCTCGGCGATGGGATAGCCGATGTCAGCCAGATTATCCGCCACCGCGCGCCAGTCGGTGAAATTGCCCCCCGTCGCCTGCGGGCCGCATTCGAGTATATGCCCCGCCAAACTACCCCCGGCCAGCGCATCGAGATCCGTGCTCGCCCAGCCAAAATGATGGATCGCCGCCGCCAGTGTCACGGCGCTGTCGACACAGCGCCCGGTGATGACAATGTCCGCGCCGCGATCCAGCGCCAGCGCGATGGGAAATGCCCCCAGATAGGCATTGATACTGGCGATCTTCTCTACGGGTGGCAGGGTGGTGGCGCGAAACATATCGCGGGGCGCGGCCTGTGCCACCGCCGCGCGCCCAGCCAAAAGGTCATCGCCTTCCACCACCGCCACCCTGAGCGCCAGCCCCTGTTTCGCAATCTCAGCCCGCAGGGCCGCGGCACAGGCCCCGGGATTGACGCCTCCGGCGTTGGAGACAATGCGCACACCCTGACGGGCGATCTCGCCCAGGTTTGGCGCCATAGCTGCGCTGACAAAGTCAGCCGCAAATCCAGACTGCGCATCTTTGGCCCGGGCGCGGGCCAGGATCGCCATGGTGATCTCGGCCAGGTAGTCATAGACGATGAAATCCAGCCCGCCCGCTGCCAAAAGCTGCGGTGTTGCCGCAGTGGCATCTCCCCAAAACCCACGGGCACCGCCGATGCGCAAATGCTTTGCCATATTCCCCCTATCCCGCCAGTTTCAGTCCAAGGATACCACCACAGGGACACCACCGGCGCAAAATTCACCATGAGCCACGCAATCAGCCAACAGACCAATCGTTCTGTTTTAATGTGAGCCAGGCAAAGGCCGCGCTGCAACCAAAAACAGCCGCGGGCTGGCCACGACGTAAAGTCACAAGGCCCGGCCTCATACGTTACAGGATTCCTTTAGATGGGAAAAATTCGTTACGTTTCGCTTGCCACGAATCGACAACTTGCGTTATACCGACCCAACGGTCGGCTTATTTCGCCGACAAACCAGGAGACGCGAACACCATGGATGCATTCATCTGCGATGCCACCCGAACCCCAATTGGCCGCTACGGTGGTGGCCTCAGCCAGGTTCGTACCGATGACCTGGCAGCCGCGCCTATTGCTGCTTTGGCGGCGCGCAATCCGCAGGTCGATTGGGCCAGCATTGATGATGTGATCTTTGGCGACGCCAACCAGGCCGGTGAAAGCAACCGCAACGTGGCGCGCATGGCGGCGCTGCTGGCCGGTCTGCCCGTGGATGTGCCTGGCACCACCATCAACCGGTTGTGCGCCAGCGGTATGGATGCGGTTGGCATGGCCTCACGCGGAATACGCGCTGGCGACTATGACATGGCCATCGCCGGCGGTGTCGAGAGCATGAGCCGCGCGCCCTTTGTGATGCCCAAGGCGACCTCGGCCTTCAGTCGCGCCAATGCGATCTATGACACCACCATCGGCTGGCGGTTCATCAACAAGAAGATGCAGCAGATGTATGGCACCGACTCGATGCCACAGACGGCCGACAATGTCGCCGAGGCCTATAACATCAGCCGCGAAGACCAGGACGCCTTTGCCGCCCGCAGCCAGGCCCGCTGGGCCGAGGCCCATGCGGCGGGTATCTTTGGCGATGAGATCACGCCGGTCTCAGTGCCGCAGCGCAAGGGCGAGCCTGTGGTTGTCGACACCGATGAGCACCCCCGCCCCGGCACAGGCGCTGATAAGCTGGCCAAACTGAGAGGCGTCAACGGTGCGGACAAGACCGTGACCGCAGGCAATGCCTCTGGCGTCAATGACGGGGCCGCTGCCATCCTGATGGCAAACGAAGCTGCCGCCGCCAAAAACGGCCTGAAACCAATGGCGCGCATTGTCGGCATGGCCGCCGCCGGGGTTGAGCCACGCATTATGGGCATTGGCCCGGTGCCCGCCACCCGCAAGGTTCTGGCCCGCACCGGTCTGACCATTGACCAAATGGATGTGATCGAGCTCAATGAGGCCTTTGCCAGCCAGGGGATTGCCACCCTGCGTGAACTTGGGCTTGCCGATGATGCCCCCCGTGTGAACCCCAATGGCGGCGCGATCGCCCTGGGCCATCCGCTTGGCATGTCCGGCGCACGCCTTGTGCTGACAGCCGCCTATCAATTGCAACGCACCGGTGGGCGCTATGCGCTGTGCACCATGTGTGTCGGCGTGGGACAGGGCACCGCCCTGATCCTGGAACGCGTATAAGCCAGTAACCCCTTTCCGGGAGGAGCAAGTCATGTATGCACAGATGGTCAAATCCGAAGCGAGCACCGATGATCCCGAAAAGCTGGCCGATCCTTTCAGGCCCGCATTGATGCCGGTGAAAAGATCGAACCCAAGGACTGGATGCCAGCGGGCTATCGCAAGACACTGATCCGCCAGATCGGCCAGCACGCCCATTCGGAAATCGTCGGCCAGCTGCCGGAAGGCAACTGGATCACCCGCGCGCCAACGCTGGAACGCAAAGCGATCCTGCTGGCCAAGGTGCAGGACGAGGCCGGCCATGGGCTGTATCTCTACTGTGCTGCCGAAACATTGGGGGTGAGCCGCGATGAGCTCACTGAAAAGCTGCTGGATGGGCGGATGAAATATTCCTCCATCTTCAACTACCCGACGCTGAACTGGGCCGATATGGGCGCGGTGGGCTGGCTGGTAGATGGCGCGGCCATTCTGAACCAGGTGCCGCTGCAGCGGACCTCCTTTGGTCCCTACGCCCGAGCCATGGTCCGGGTTTGCAAAGAAGAGAGCTTCCACGCCCGGCAGGGCTTTGACGTCATGCGCAAGATGGCGACAGGCACGCCTGCGCAACAGAAGATGGCGCAGGATGCGCTCAACCGGCTCTGGTTCCCGGCGCTGATGATGTTTGGCCCGTCAGATGCGGAGTCCACCCACTCAGAGCAGTCGATGGCCTGGAAGATCAAGATGAACAGCAATGACGAGCTGCGTCAGAAATTTGTCGACCAGACGGTGCCGCAGATCGAATTCCTGGGTCTTGAGCTGCCAGACGCGGGCATCAAATGGAACGAGGCGCGCGGCAGCTATGACTACTCTGATCCCGACTGGTCCAAGTTCTTTGATGTGATCCAGGGCAATGGCCCCTGCAACGTGGACCGGCTCGCGGCGCGCAACAAGGCCTGGAAAGACGGTGCATGGGTGCGCGATGGCCTGCTGGCGCATGCCCGCAAAAAAGCCGCTCGCAAACACGCCGCCGAATAGTAACGATTTTGCAGCCTGCACCACAGGGCAGGCCTGCGACAGCCAGGAGAACTGAGCTATGAAAAACGAATGGCCCCTCTGGGAAGTCTTTATCCGCGGTCAACACGGGCTAAGCCACCGCCACGTCGGCTCTTTGCACGCGCCGGATGCCGAAATGGCGATCAAGAACGCCCGCGACGTCTACACCCGCCGCAATGAGGGCGTGTCGATCTGGGTGGTGGAGGCCAATAACATCACCGCCTCCTCGCCCAGCAACAAAGGCCCGCTGTACGAGCCTGCTGAAAGCAAAGTCTACCGTCACCCGACATTCTTTGACATTCCTGACGAAGTGGGAGCGATGTAATGGCGCAGGATCTCACAGCAGATCAGGCCCTGTTTCAGTTCCTGCTGCGCATGGGCGACAACACCCTGATTTTGGGCCACCGGGTCAGCGAATGGTGCGGCCATGCGCCGGTGCTGGAAGAAGACATCGCACTGGCAAACACCGCGCTGGATCTGATTGGTCAGACCCAGATGTGGCTGGGCCTTGCCGCCGAAGTGCAAGGCGAAGAGAAATCCGCCGATGATCTGGCCTTTTTGCGCGACGTCTGGGAGTTTCGCAATGTGCTGCTGGTCGAGGTTCCCAACGAGGATTTTGGCCGCACCCTGATGCGCCAGTTCCTGTTTGACGCCTGGCATTCGATCCAGCTGGGGCATCTGATGACCTCCTCGAATGCGCGCATTGCAGCCATCGCCGCCAAGACCTCTAAAGAGGTCGCCTGCCACCTGGAGCGCTCAGCTGACACGGTTGTGGGTCTGGGGGATGGCACCGAGCAAAGCCATGACTATATGCAGGCAGCCCTCGACTATCCCTGGCCCTATGTTGGCGAGATGTTCAGCTCGGATGCGGTGGATGCCGCGATGGTTCAGGCGGGCATAGCGCCCGATCCGGCCGCGCTGCGGGGTGAGTATGACGCGCTGATTACCCGCGTGCTGACCGAGGCCACACTGACCCTCCCCGAGAGCAGTTTTGGCCATAAGGGCGGCCGCACCGGCGCGATGCATACCGAGCATCTGGGTCATCTGCTGACGCAAATGCAATGGCTGCAGCGCGCCTATCCCGGCGCCAGCTGGTAGATCGAAAGTGAAGGCATAGGGCAGCTCCTGTCCGCGGGCGGAAGCAAAGCGCCCGCCGTTTTGCCGGAGGCAAACCTCCGGTTCGACAGGGGCGGACGGCCGCTGCCCGACCTTTCGGTTGGGTGCTGCATATCCAAGGACGGATCGCATGAAGAAAGTCATCGAAAAACCAAGTGTAGACCAGATCTGGGAGTGGCTCGACGCCGTGCCGGACCCGGAAATTCCGGTCATCAGCCTGGTGGATCTTGGTATTATTCGTGGCGTGCAATGGCAGGGTGACACCTTAGAGGTGGCTGTTACCCCCACCTATTCCGGCTGTCCTGCCACGGCGATCATCAATCTCGATATCGAGACCGCGCTGCGCGACCACGGCCTGGACAAGATCCAGCTCAAGACGCAGATCTCGCCGCCCTGGACCACCGACTGGATGTCCGAGAAGGGCCGCGCCAAGCTGGAAGACTATGGCATCGCGCCGCCGCAGGCCGCAGGCGGCCCCGAGCGCTGCCCCAATTGCCAAAGCAAGAATGTGACCCGTGTGAGCCAGTTTGGCTCCACCCCCTGTAAGGCACACTGGCGTTGCCAGGACTGTCTTGAACCCTTTGACTATTTCAAGTGCATCTGAGGAGACCTGCATGGCGCGCTTCCACGATCTCGAAGTTACCGAAGTCCGCAAGACCATCCGCGATGCGGTTGTGGTCTCCCTGAAGCCTGTGAATGGCGCAGCGGCGGAGTTTGATTTTACCCAGGGCCAGTATCTGACGTTTCGCCGCGACTTTGATGGCGAAGAGCTGCGCCGCAGCTATTCGATCTGCGCTGGCAAGCAGGATGGCATCCTGCAGGTCGGCATCAAACGGGTCGAGGGCGGCGCCTTTTCCACCTGGGCCAATACCGAGCTGCACGTGGGCGACACCCTGCAGGCAATGCCCCCCATGGGCAGCTTTTTCACGCCACTGGATGCAACAAGCACAAAAACCTATCTCGGGTTTGCCGGCGGCTCCGGCGTCACGCCGGTGCTCTCGATCCTCAAGACCACTCTGGCGGCCGAGCCAAACGCCTCTTTCTCGCTGGTCTATGCCAACCGGGGTGTGAACACGATTATGTTCCGTGAGGAGCTGGAGGATCTGAAGAACACCTATATGGGGCGCTTCAACGTCATCCATATTCTGGAATCAGACGCGCAGGAAATCGACCTCTTTACCGGGCTGGTGACGGAAGAAAAATGTGCGCAGCTGTTTGAGCACTGGATCGACATCAAATCCGTTGATACCGCCTTTATCTGCGGCCCTGAACCCATGATGCTGGGCATAGCTGCCGCCCTGCGCACAGCGGGCCTTGCGGATCCACAGATCAAGTTCGACCTGTTTGCCTCGGCGCAGCCCGGTCGCGCCAAACGCAAGGAGAGCACCGCAGATACTGCCAGTGGCGGCAATCAGGCGACGGCCGCGATCACCCTGGATGGCGCGACCCAGACCATCGAGATGGGCAAAGACATCTCCATCCTCGACGCCGCACTGGAGAACGCCATGGATGCGCCCTATGCCTGCAAGGCCGGGGTTTGCTCGACCTGTCGCTGCAGGGTGATTGAGGGTGAAGTCGAGATGGTCGCCAACCATGCACTGGAGGATTACGAGGTCGAAAAGGGCTATGTGCTCTCCTGTCAGGCCTTTCCTGTCACCGACAGGGTCGTTGTCGACTACGATCAGTAACGCGTTTTAGAGGAAGGACATTCCATGGCCGAGGACATGAGCATCGAAAGCTATCTTGCCCAGGGCGGCATGCTGAGCAATCCGGCCAATGTGCCACCGCGCTATCGCGCTGCCTTGCTGAAACTGATGGCGACCTTTGTTGACAGCGAGTTGGCCGGTGCGGCTGGCTTTGCCGATATCATCAATGCAGGCCCCGGCATCAAGGCCCGTATCGCTGCCGCCAAGATCGTGCTGGAGAAAAGCGACAACGCCGATCGTGTGCTCAGGATCATGGGTGAGTTTGGCGCCGACACCGAGCGCTACGCCGACCATCACCCCTGGACAGCGCGGCTGGAGCGCGATGCCGACATCGGCCAGAGCCGTACGGGCCACGACATGCGGCTGGCGGTATTCAACTACCCGCTGCAGGGCTGGGCCGATGCTGTGGTGATGAACCTGTTGATGGGTCGCGCCGTGGCGGTGCAACTGGCCGAGTTCTCCCTGATTTCCTATCAGCCCCTGGCCGAAGCCTTTCGCGCCATAGCCCCGATCGAGGCCCGCCATGCGGAACTGGCCGAAGAGGGGCTGGAGCGGTTGATTGAGGACAGTGGCACGGGCGATCTGCAACCCTTGGTCAACTATTGGTGGCCGCGGGTTTCTGTGAGTTTTGGCACCGAGGATTCGGATAACTTCGACGGGCTGAAATCTCTGGGCCTGCGCCGCACGCCCAATCGCGAGTTGAACACCCGCTGGCAGGCCGAAGCCGGTGCGACGCTGGCCAAGCTAGGCCTGAAGCCCGGCAAGTAGACCAGTCAGTAGACTGGCCCGTCAGCGAGCCAGCTGTTGGAGCCAGCAGAAGGCCTGCAGACCACCTCCCAAATCCTCCCGCCAGGGGACAAGGCGCATCAAAGATGCACCGCCCCTGTTGGGCCCAGCGCGCGCCTGACGGCGCGCGCGGCGGCACCATATAGCCAGTCCAGCCTTCTGCGCTGCAGGGGTGTAGTCCCGGCCTAAAGACGGGGGAATCTGCGTGCTGTGTCTCTGCCGCATTCAGCACGTTTGAATTACAGATGCCTTTCAATAAACCAAAAGATGAGACGCAATAGCAAGAGACGAAAGAGCCCATCCATGACATCCGCAAGGGAAGAATGAGCAGAGCCTGACAGGTCTCTTTCCCTTCTCTTTTCCTTGGCCGCACACCCCAATAGGTTTCGCAGCTTGCTTGCCAGGTGGCTCACCTGACCAAGGCATCTTTGGCACTCAACCAGGCAGGTGCCCATGTCAAACCAGGCAGGTGCCAAGGGCAAAAAGGTCTGGCCCTATGACCTTTTCTCTCCTAGTTTCTCCTCAGATCTGACCAGGAGGGCAAAGACCATGGCCGTAGGCAAAAACATCCGCACCTATTTTCAAGGCAGCTGGCATGACGGCGATCTGGCGGTGATGAAAGCGGCGGACCACGCAATGTGGCTGGGCTCATCCGTGTTTGATGGCGCACGACTGTTTGATGGGATGACGCCAGATCTGGACCTGCATTGCGCCCGCACCAATGCCTCTGCCGAGGCTTTGATGATGGTTCCCACCGTGCAGCCAAGCGATATGGTGGAGATCGCGCTGGAAGGTCTGAAGAGCTTTGATGCGGGGGCGGCCGTGTACATTCGTCCAATGTACTGGGCCACCAACGGCGATGACACGGTGATTGCGCCGTCTCCGGAAAGCACCGAGTTTGCGCTTTGCCTGGAGGAAATCCCTATGGCACCTGCTGCCTCCAGCGCCAGCCTGAACCGAACCCGCTTCCGGCGACCAATCCTGGAAAGTGCCGTGGTCAACGCCAAGGCAGGCTGTCTTTACCCAAACAATGCCCGGATGCTGCGAGAGGCTCGCGCCAAAGGATTCACCAATGCACTGGTGCTGGATGCCATGGGCAATGTCGCAGAAACGGCGACTGCCAACATATTCATGGTGCGTGACGGTGAGGTCTTTACCCCGGTGCCAAACGGCACCTTTCTCGCAGGTATTACCCGGGCGCGCCACATCGCGAACCTGCGTGCCGATGGGGTCAAAGTGCATGAAACCGTGTTGGGCTATCAGGATTTTGAGGCGGCCGACGAAATCTTTATGTCCGGCAACATGAGCAAAGTAACCCCTGTCACCGCCTTTGATGAGTGCACCTACCAGAGCGGCCCGATGGCAAAACGCGTGCGTGATCTATATTGGGACTGGGCCGCGAGCCGCAGCTAACATTAACATCCCACGAGACGGATGAGATAAACTCCCATCTGCTCCCGCCCGTCGCCCTCGCCGCCTGAAGAAGGCGGCGCATCGCCCGTTGGGCATAGCGCCGTGCCAAGCGGCACGGCGCGGTTGCGACCACAAGAGAGGCCACCGTGCTTTGATGAGCGTCCTGCGCCGCGCCTGCGGCGCCAGTCTCAACTGTCACGGGTCCAACTAGTCACGGGCCCAACTATAATGGGGATCCTTGATCCCCAGGAACAGGCGGGAGCGCTCCGCCTCTCTCTTTCGCGCGAAACGCGTCACAGGCGAAAACAGGCTTCTGCGTCAAAGCTATTGTTGCGCGCGCGCTATTGCGTCATGATCCCTGTCGGAGCAACCAGAGGCCTGAAATGCGCAAATTCCTTGTTGTACTGGATGACAGCCGTGAATGTTTGAACGCCATGCGTTTTGCTGCCATGCGCGCAGCCAAAACCGGAGGCGGGGTCGCCATCCTTTCGGTCATTCCACCGGATGATTTCAATCACTGGATTGGTGTCGGCGAGGTGATGCGTGAGGAAGCCCGTGAACGCATCCATGCCCATTTTGAAGTCTTTGCCAAATGGATGCGCGACCGTCAGGGTGTGGACCCGGAGTTGGTCATACGTGAGGGCGATGCGGTGCCTGAGATCATGGCACAGATTGAGGCAGATACCGAAATCGGTGTCCTGGTTCTGGGAGCGGGCAATGATCGCAAGGGCCCGGGTCCGCTGGTGACACAGCTGAGCAAATCGTCAGGCAGCCTTCCCGTCCCCATCACAATTGTTCCAGGCGATCTGTCAAAGGAACGGCTGGATGCCATCACCTAGCCCCACAGCCCAGTGTCCAAGGGGCCAGTGCTAAAGGCGCCAGTGTTCAAGGGGCCAGTGTTCAACAGTCCAGTGTTCAAGAGCCAAAAAATGGGGTTGCAGCGCGGCCCTGATGAATTTAGAATAATTCTAAACCTTGACTTGATGCGCCCTGAAGCGCATATCCCATAGACGCAATTTGGAGGCCCGAGATGTTTATTCAGACCGAATCCACGCCCAACCCGGCGACGCTGAAATTCCTGCCGGGCCAGACCGTTCTGGACGCTGGCACCGCTGATTTCCCCAGCTCTGAGACCGCAGGGACATCACCGCTGGCAACACGGATTTTTGCAGTCTCAGGCGTCAATGGCGTCTTCTTTGGCAATGACTTCGTCACCGTGACCAAGTCGGACGAGATCGAGTGGGACCATATCAAACCTGCGATCCTTGGCGCCATCATGGAGCATTACCAGTCTGGTCAACCCATTGTTGACGCTGGTGGAGAGCAGTCCTCTGGCCACGCAGAGCACAGTGGAGAAAACTCTGAAATCGTCGACCAGATCAAGGATCTGCTGGACAGCCGTGTGCGCCCGGCCGTGGCTCAGGATGGTGGCGACATTACGTTTCACGGATTTGATCGCGGTGTGGTCTACCTGCATATGCAGGGGGCCTGTGCCGGCTGCCCCTCGTCCACTTTGACGCTGAAGATGGGCATCGAAAATCTGCTGCGCCATTACATCCCGGAAGTGACCGAAGTCCGTCCAGTTGCCGTCTGAGGCAAATCTTGCGATCACTGGTCGCTGCTATTGTGGCAAATGTGAACTGAGATTAGCTGCAGCGCCAAAAACAGTGGCCTATTGCCACTGCACCGACTGTCGCCGCTGGACCGGGGCGCCAGTCGGCGCCTTTGCAGCCTTTGCCTCCAAGGACCTAAGCGTGACACCTGAACTGGGACGCGGATTTTCACGCCATCCTGGTGTCATGCGATGGAACTGCCCGGACTGCGGCTCACCTCTCGCGGCCAGCTTTGACTATCTGCCCGGACAAATATATGTGCCTATTGGCCTGCTGGACCAAGCCGCAGCACTCCCGCCGCAGCTCCATAGCCACGCGGCATCGCGACTTCCCTGGCTTCATATTGAGGATGACCTTCAACGGTCTGCCTCCTCGGCCCGCAACACTTTGAACGTCCCAAACAACAAGATCTGACCATGCCAGACACCGTCATCCCGCCCCACCCGCCTCTGCCCCCCTGGTTTTGGGCTTTGACACCTCCGCCGCGCATTGCGCGGCTGCTTTGTTGCGTGGGGATGTACTGCTGGCGGAACGCTTTGAGGAACGGACGCGTGGGCAGGCGGAACGCTTGATGCCCCTCCTCGAAGAGATCCTGACGGAGGCAGGCGTCACCTGGTCAGATCTGGACGCCATAGGGGTCGGGGTGGGTCCGGGCAATTTCACCGGCATCCGCATCGCGGTTTCTGCCGCGCGCGGGTTGGCCCTGGGGCTGGGAATTCCGGCCGTTGGCATCTCGGGCTTTGATGCCCGCGACGCTGCGGGCACGCTGGCAGCGGTGCCTGCCCCTCGGGCGCAGGTCTATGCCGCCCTGCCAGGGGAAGCGCCGCGTCTGATGCCAGAGTCTGAAGCCCGCGACGCCGCCCGCAGCGCCGGGCTGAGCTTTGCGCCTGAGGCCTCTCCCGCAGATTTGGCGCAACGTATTGCCATACTCACCGCCACGCGTTTCCAGCACTGCACAGCCTCCCCCGCGCCGCTGTATCTGCGCGCCGCAGATGCGGCACCGGCCCGTGATCAGCCACCGCAATTGATTGATGGCTGAGACCTTATCCCCGAAAGCAATGGCGCGGATCCATGCCGCAGCCTTTATGCAGTCCCGGCCCTGGTCAGAGGATGAATTCGCCTCTCTGCTCGACAGTCCCCTGGCCTTTGCCGTAGGAGATGCGCGTGCCTTTGCGCTGGTGCGCGTCATCGCCGATGAGGCCGAACTGCTGACCATTGCCACGGCCCCCACCCACCAGCGCCAGGGCCTCGGCCGCAAAACCATGCAGACCTGGCAGCAGCTGGCGCAAACACGCGGGGCTGACACTGCCTTTTTAGAAGTCGCCGCCGACAATACGGCCGCACAGAACCTATATTTGGCAGAGGGATTCGTGGCTTGTGGACGCCGTTCCGGATACTATAGCCGTGAAAATGCCGGATCCGTGGACGCTATCGTGATGCGAAAGAACTTACGTTAGGCTCCCTGCGCGGATTTCGCACCATATGGTCAAAAAGCAGTTGACCCCCTCCCCGCCCAAAGGGCTAAATTGCCGCACCTTTTAAAAACAATCCTTGCTAGGCTGGTCCGACCTCCTTTGGCCTCTGCGGGAATAACAAACCGGGAGTACCCCTAATGACGCTGATGAAATCCCTGATGGGCGCCACAGCCACGCTGGCCCTTTCTGCTGGTGCCGCCCTGGCCGAGCCTGCGCTGATCTTTGATCTGGGTGGCAAATTCGACAAAAGCTTTAACGAAGCCGCCTTTGGTGGCGCACAGCGTTGGGCAGAAGAATCTGGCGGCACCTTCCGCGAGATCGAACTGCAGTCAGAAGCCCAGCGTGAGCAGGCCCTGCGCCGCTTTGCCGAGGCCGGCTCGAACCCCATCGTCACCATGGGTTTTGGTATGGCTGACCCGCTCAGCTCTGTTGCCCCCGACTATCCTGATACCAAATTTGTTGTGATCGACGTCACCTGGCTTGATCAACCAAATATTCGTCAGGTTGGCTTTGCCGAGCACGAAGGCTCGTATCTGGTTGGCATGATGGCGGCGATGGCCTCGAAAACCAACACTGTTGGCTTTGTTGGCGGTATGGACGTGCCGCTGATCCGTCACTTTGGCTGCGGCTATGCCCAGGGCGTCAAAGCGGTGAACCCTGATGCGACCGTGATTGCCAACATGACCGGCACCACCCCTGCGGCCTGGAATGACCCGGTCAAAGGCTCTGAGCTGACCAAAGCACAGATCAGCCAGGGCGCCGATGTGGTCTATGCTGCGGCCGGTGGCACCGGTGTTGGTGTTCTGCAAACCGCCGCTGACGAAGGCATCCTGTCGATCGGCGTTGACAGCAACCAGAACCACCTGCACCCGGGCAAAGTCCTGACCTCGATGATGAAGCGCGTCGATGTTGCCGTCTATGAAGCCATGACCGCAGGCGAATCCATTGAGGCAGGCGTCTTCTCTATGGGTCTGGCGGAAGAGGGTGTTGGCTATGCGCTCGACGAGAACAACGCGGCCCTGGTCAGCGATGAGATGAAAGCGGCCGTAGATAAGGCCCGCCAGCAGATCATCGACGGCGAGATCGAAGTTGTGTCCTACTATGCGGACAACAGCTGCCCTGTGCTGAAGTTCTAAACAGAAAGCCCCAGGCCATGACAATGTGTCTTCATACCTTGTTTTCGGCCTGGGGCGCCCCGTCGCCCGAGGAGCGTGCTGCCAAGACAGATGCAGCCATTGGGCCGATTTTTTACTACTCCGATCCAAACGCTCCAGACCCGATTGAGGGCTGCATACAGGGCCGCGAGGCCTTTTCGGACTATATTGCCCAGTTTACGGCTATGATGCGCGGGCAGTATTTCGCAGATCTGGCAGAGGACAGGCTGCTGCGTGTGATTGGATTTTCAGGCATGGGAGAGCCCGATTGACCGCCCCCGCCATTGAACTCAAAGGGATTTCAAAATCCTTTGGCCCCGTTCAAGCCAACAAAGACATCTCGATCAGCGTCGCACCCGGTACCATCCACGGTATCATTGGCGAAAACGGCGCTGGCAAATCCACCCTGATGAGCATCCTCTACGGGTTTTACAAAGCCGACAAAGGCGAGGTCTGGATCAACGGCAGCAAAACCGAGATCCCCGACAGCCAGGCCGCCATCGCGGCCGGTATCGGCATGGTGTTTCAGCATTTCAAACTGGTGGAGAATTTCACCGTGCTGGAAAACATCGTGCTGGGCGCCGAAGAGGGCGGCCTGCTGATGCCCTCATTGACCAAGGCGCGCAAGATCCTGAAAGAGCTCGCTGCCGAGTATGAGCTCAACGTTGATCCCGACAAGCGCATTGATGAAATCGGCGTCGGCATGCAGCAGCGGGTCGAGATCCTGAAAGCGCTGTATCGTCAGGCCGATATCCTGATTCTGGATGAGCCCACCGGCGTGCTGACCCCGGCCGAGGCTGACCAGTTGTTTCGCATTCTCGACCGGCTGCGCGCCGAAGGCAAAACCATCATCCTGATCACCCATAAGCTGCGCGAAATTATGGAACCCACCGACACGGTCTCGGTGATGCGGCGCGGCGAGATGACGGCAACGGTCAAAACCGCCGAGACCAGCCCCGAGCATCTGGCAGAGCTGATGGTGGGGCGCAAGGTGCTGCTGCAGGTGGATAAACTCCCAGCAAACCCCGGCAAACCGGTGCTTGAAATTGAAAACCTGCGGGTCATGGACGAGGCCGGCGTGGAACGCGTCAAAGGCATCGACCTGACGGTGCGGGCCGGAGAGATCCTCGGCATTGCGGGCGTGGCCGGCAATGGCCAGTCGGAACTGCTAGAGGTGCTGGGTGGCATGCGCATTGGCGAAGGCACCATTCGCCTGAACGGCAGCGATCTGCCGCTGCGCGGCGCTGGCTCGGATGCCCGCGCCCGGCGCGCATCGCACGTGGCCCATGTACCAGAGGATCGCCAGCGCGAGGGCCTGCTCATGGACTTTCACGCCTGGGAAAACACCGCCTTTGGCTATCACCACGCGCCCGAATACCAGCAGGGCCTGTTGATGGACAATGCGGCGATCCGGGCGGATACTGAAGCCAAGATGCAGAAATTCGATGTGCGGCCGCCAGATCCCTGGCTCGCGGCGAAAAACTTTTCCGGCGGCAATCAGCAAAAAATCGTGGTGGCGCGTGAGATCGAGCGCAATCCGGATTTGCTGCTGATTGGTCAGCCCACCCGTGGCGTCGATATTGGCGCCATTGAATTCATTCACAAACAAATTGTCGATCTGCGCGATCAGGGCAAAGCCATCCTGCTGGTCTCGGTCGAACTGGAAGAGATCCTGTCGCTCGCCGACCGCGTGGCGGTGATGTTTGACGGTGTGATCATGGGCGAACGCGACGTGAACCAGACCGATGAAAAAGAGCTGGGCCTGTTGATGGCCGGCGTCGCGGGGGAGGCCGCGTAGATGGAAAAAATGCCTAAATGGGCCGATGTTGTGCTGATCCCCCTGATCAGCCTGGTTCTCGCTGCTGGCCTCTCTGCTCTGGTGATCCTTGCCATTGGCGAGGACCCGATTGCGGCTGTCAAACTCATGGTCGATGGTGCCCTGGGATCCAGCTATGGCTGGGGCTATACGCTGTATTATGCCACGAATTTCATGTTCACCGGCCTTGCGGTGGCGGTGGCGGCCCATGCCGGGCTGTTCAATATCGGTGGCGAAGGTCAGGCCATGCTGGGGGGGCTGGGTGTTGCCATGATCTGCCTGTTCATCCCCTGGCCGCACTGGACGCTGGCGCTGCTCTTTGCCACCCTTGGGGCCGGGCTCTTTGGCGCCGCCTGGGCCGCTATTCCGGCCTATCTGCAGGCCAAACGCGGCAGCCATATCGTCATCACAACCATCATGTTCAACTTTATCGCCGCGGCTGTGCTGAACTATGTGCTGGTCAATGTGCTGAAGCCTGCAAACTCGATGGATCCGGCCTCGGCCCGGTTCAGCGACACGGTGCATCTGCCCTCGCTGCACGAATTGCTGGCACCGCTTGGCATCGCCTTTTCCAAATCGGCCCCGGCCAATGTCAGCCTGCTGGTGGCGGTTGCCGCCTGTTTTGGGGTCTGGCTGCGGATCTGGCGCAGCGCTCTGGGCTTTGAGATCCGCGCCTTTGGAAAATCAGAGCCCGGCGCGCGTTATGCCGGGATTTCGCCGGTAAAAATCACCATGATCGCCATGATGATCTCGGGCGCATTGGCCGGGATGATGGCCATCAACAATGTGATGGGTGAGGTCGAACGTCTGGTGCTGAACGCCACCGAAGGCGCTGGCTTTATTGGTATTGCTGTTGCCCTGATGGGCCGCAACCATCCCTTTGGCGTGTTTGTGGCCGCGATCCTGTTTGGATTCTTGTATCAGGGCGGCGCAGAACTGGCGCTCTGGACCAAGATCCCGCGCGAGCTCATCGTGGTGATCCAGGCGCTGGTTATCCTCTTTACCGGTGCATTGGACAATATGGTGCGGATCCCGCTTGAGAAGATCTTCCTTGCCCTGCGTAAGGAGGCCAACTGATGGATTTCCTTACTTTGATTCAGGTGCTGGACAGCACCGTCCGGCTGGCAACGCCACTGCTGCTTGCCTGTCTGGCGGGCTTGTATTCCGAACGCGCCGGGGTCTTTGATATCGGGCTGGAAGGCAAGATGCTGATGGCGGCGTTTTTCTCGGCTGCGATTGCCGCTGTAACCGGCAATGTCTGGCTGGGACTGCTGGCTGGCATCGCCGCATCACTGGTGCTGTCCGGCCTGCATGGCCTGGCCTCTATCACCTTTCGTGGCAACCAGCTCATTTCGGGCGTGGCGATCAACTTTTTGGCGGCAGGCCTGACCGTGCTGATTGCGCAGGACTGGTTCAAACAGGGCGGACGCACGCCATCGCTGCTCACCAGTGGCCGCTTTGGCCCGATCACCTTTCCCTTTGCCGACAGCGTCAAGGATGTGCCCGTCTTTGGTCCCATCTATTCCGAGCTAATCTCGGGCCATTCCATTCTGGTCTATTTTGCCTTTCTGGCGGTGCCCGCCACCTGGTGGATCCTCTATCGCACCCGGTTTGCCTGCGCCTGCGCGCCGTTGGTGAAAACCCGGCAGCGGTGGATACCGCCGGGGTTTCGGTCATCGGCCTGCGCTATGCGGCGGTGGCGATCTGCGGTGTGTTGTGCGGCATTGCCGGCGCCTATCTCGCCACAGCGCTGCAGGCCGGCTTTGTCAAGGACATGACCGCCGGACGTGGCTTTATCGCGCTGGCCGCGCTGATCTTTGCCAAATGGCGGCCCTGGCAGGCGATGGGAGCCTGTCTGCTCTTTGGCCTGCTGCAGGCCGTGGCCCTGCGGTTCCAGAACATCGAGCTGGGCTCACTGACCATTCCGGTGCAGGCCATGGATGCCCTGCCCTATATCCTGACGGTGGTTATCCTTGCGGGTTTTGTCGGCAAGGCCGTCCCCCCCCGCGCCGGTGGTGAGCCCTATGTGAAAGAGCGCTAAGCAGCGCTGCCTGCCAGAAACGGCTACAAAGCCCCGCGCAGCTGACATCTGCGCGGGGCTTTTCTCTGGGGCCTGCAGCCCTGTATGCCTCTTTGCAGCCCCCTGCCCCCCAAAAGCCCGGCCAGAGGCCAACGGCGCCTGCCCCACCCAGCCGCCTGTGGCGCTCTTGCCATCTATAGGTCCAGTTTCGCCCTCTGATCAGTCCTGCACGCTGCAGAGCGGCATCCTCAGTTGCTTTTCTTGCAATGCTGCGCTCTAACTTATTCATGCAAGTTTACCTTCCCATCGCCGAGGTATCGGTCAACGCCTTCCTCCTGCTGGGCCTCGGGGGCATCGTCGGAATTTTGTCCGGCATGTTCGGGGTCGGCGGTGGATTTCTGATGACACCTTTGTTGTTCTTTATTGGCATCCCGCCCGTTGTCGCGGTCGCCACCGAGGCCAACCAGATCGTCGCCTCCTCTTTTTCGGGCGTCCTGGCGCATTTCCGAAGGCGCACGGTCGACATCAAGATGGGCATGGTGCTGCAGGTTGGCGGCCTCATCGGCGCTGCAGTGGGCGTGGTGGTCTTTAACTACCTCAAAAGCCTCGGACAGGTCGATTTGCTGGTGACCCTTTGCTATGTGGTCTTCCTGGGCGTTGTTGGCACCTTGATGTTCATCGAGAGCCTCAACGCCATATTCAAGTCCAAACGCGCCGGTGGCGCTCTGCCGCCGCGCCGCCAGCGTGGCTGGGTGCATGCCCTGCCGTTCAAAATGCGCTTTCGCACCTCCGGGCTGTATATCTCGGTCATCCCGCCAATCCTGGTCGGCGTCGCCGTTGGTATTCTGGCAGCCATCATGGGCGTCGGCGGTGGTTTTATCATGGTGCCTGCAATGATCTACATTCTTGGCATGCCCACAAAGGTTGTTGTTGGCACATCGCTGTTTCAGATCATTCTGGTAACGGCCTTTACAACGATGCTGCACGCCACCACCAACTACACGGTTGATATCGTGCTGGCGGTTCTGTTGCTGGTTGGTGGCGTGGTTGGCGCCCAGATTGGCACCCGCATCGGCGTCTACCTCAAGGCTGAGCAGCTGCGTATTCTGCTCGCCCTGATGGTCATGGTGGTCTGTGCCAAACTGGGGCTCGACCTGCTGCTGATGCCTTCCGAGCTCTATTCCCTTGGCGCGGCGGGAGGACATTGATCATGACCCGCCCCCTGTTGCAGTCGCTGTCTCTCTGCCTGTCTCTGGCTGTGGGCGCCCTTGCTCCGCTACCCTCGCATGCGCAGGCTGCAGGAAAAGCCGGAGAAGAAGTGGTGCTGGGCCTCAGCCAGGACCGCGTTGCCATCACCGCCGATTTTGACGGCTCAGAAATTCTGATTTTTGGCGCGGTAAAGCGCGAAACCCCCATTCCCGAGGGCCCTTCGCTGCAGGTTATTGTTGCGGTCTCTGGTCCCCAGTCCCCCGTCACCGTGCGCCGCAAGGCCAAACGGCTCGGCATCTGGGTCAACACCGACAGTGTTTTGGTTGATTCCGCGCCCAGCTTTTATGCCATTGCCACCAGTGCGCCCTTTTCAGAGGTCATCTCTGATACCGAGGATCTGCGCTACCGTGTCTCTATCGCCCGTGCCATCCGTTCGGTTGGCGCTGCGATGAATATCCAGGGGGCGCAGGATTTTGCCGATGCTGTGGTGCGCATTCGCGAGGACCGCGGGCTTTACTCGCTGCGTGAGAACACCGTCGCGGTCGATCAGCAAACCCTGTTCCGCACCGCCATCGAGATGCCGTCCGATCTGACCGAAGGGCATTATACCGCGCGAATCTTGCTCACGCGGGATGGAAAAGTTGTCTCCAAGTTTGAGACCGACATCGATGTGCGCAAGGTCGGGCTGGAGCGGTTCCTCTACGCGATGTCGCGCGAGAAGCCGTTTCTTTACGGGCTGATGTCTTTGGCAATTGCCATTGCGGCCGGCTGGGGCGCCTCTGCGGCCTTCCGCCTGCTCCGCAATGGCTGATTTCGCCCGTTTGCGCCGCCCGCCAGCCCTGCCCCGCCGCAGCGAGGGGCAGTAAGTGGCAGGCGCGCCCGTCACAGGAACGCCCGCCACAGAAACACCTGTCACAGCAGCGCCTGTCAGGGCTTAATCCGCAGCTGTCAGCCGCGGCCGATATAGGGCATTTTGGTCGCCATCACGGTCATAAACTGCACGTTCGCCTCAAGAGGCAACTGCGCCATGTACAGAACCGATTTGGCGGCATCCTCCACCTTGAAGCTCTGCATAGGTTCGGCATCAGGGGTCTGCGCCGCCTGACGCGCCGCCAGATCTTCGACCATAGGCGTGTTGGCATTGCCGATATCAATCTGGCCACAGGCGATATCAAAGGCACGCCCGTCCAGCGACAGGCTGCGGGTCAGGCCGGTGATGGCTGATTTGGTGGCGGCATAGGGCGCGGAATTGGGCCGCGGGGAATGTGCTGCGATTGAACCATTGTTGATGATCCGGCCACCCTGAGGCGTTTGATGCCGCATCTGACGAAAGGCCGCCCGAGCGGCCAGAAACATGCCGTTGAGGTTTACATTCACCGAGGCGTACCAATCCTCAAGGGCGATCTCGTCAATGGTGCCACCGGCTGTAAAAATCCCGGCATTGTTGAACAGAACATCCAGATGCCCCGTGGCCATGGCAAACTGGTTGACCGCGTGGTCCACGGCCGTCGCATCGGTGACATCCGCAGGCAGCACCGTGGCGTTTACATGGCCCATGGCGACCTCTTCCAGCGCCTCCTGGCGCCGGGCCAGCAGCCCGACCTGCCAGCCTTTTTCTAGGCAGAGCTCTGCCACTGCGCGGCCAATACCAGAACTGGCCCCGGTAATCAGGATCGATTTCGCCCGTATCGATTTTGCCTGTGTTGCGGTACTCATAGCATTGCTTCCTCTTGTATTTCCAAAGTCAGCGCTGCGGCCGGCGCGGCCTTTAGATCATCCACCCGCAGCGGGCCAGTTGGCTTTGACAGCCGGTTGCGCACCACCCAGATCAGACGCTCCTGCGCCCGGGTGATCGCCACATAGGCCAGACGCTTCCACAGAGGCTGGCCCGCCTCGACACGCCCCATGCGGGCCGCAACCTGGATGTCGGGGCCAAAGACCTGCGTGGTGTCCCACTGCGAGCCCTGCGCCTTGTGGATCGTCACCGCCGCCCCGTGCAAAAAGGTCGCCCCCATTCGGGCGGCATAGGGAATAAACGGCTCTTCCTCGCCGGGTTTTTCGATTTTGACAATTGAGGCCGCCGAGACCTGTGGGTCCAACGCGCCCATCACATGCAGCCTAGAGAACCCCGGTTTGCGCCCAGGTCCAAGATAGACAACCTGTGCGCCCTTGATCAGGCCGCGCGCCTCCAGATCCAGACGTTTCTTGCGGTGTTTCATCGGCAACTCAATACCGTCGCAAATCAGCGGCTCACCCTCTGCCAGCGCATCCTCGGGGGCGCCATGCACGCTACGAAAGGCATTGATCAGCCGGATGCGCGTGGCGTTGCGCCAGACCAGAACAGGACTGCGCGCCATCAGATCGACTTCGACCCGCTGGCCCCAGACCACCCGGTCATCGCGCCGCGCGGTCTCTTCGATCATCCGCTCAAAATCTTCAAACCCCAGCGCCGGATCCGCCAGCGCATGGGCCAGATCCAGGATCGGGTTGTCCGCATCCTGCCGGTGCACCCGGTGCAGCACCAGCTGGCGTGGCTCTGGCAGGGTTTCAAACACCATAGAGCCCGATTGGTTGACCGGCGCCAGCTGCGCCGGGTCGCCAAACAGCACCAAAGTCGGAAAAATCTCTTTCAGGTCCTCGAACTGGCGATTGTCCAGCATTGAGGCCTCATCGACAAAGCCCACATCCAAAGGGTCTTCGCGTCGCTTCCAGCCGGTGATAAAGTCCGAGCCGCGCAAGCCTGCCACGGCGAGGGCGCCGGGGATGGATTTGTTTTTGACATAAAACGCCGCCGCGCGTGCCAGCGCCTCCTCGGTCAGCCCCTCGACCTCGGGGATCTCGCCGTTCCCGGTGAGCCATTCGGCAATACGCTCATATTCGGGGTCATAGACTGGCGTGTACAGAATACGGTGAATGGTGGTGGCCGGCACGCCGCGCAGTCGCAACACGCTGGCCGCTTTGTTGGTTGGCGCCAGAATTGCCAGGCTGCGCCGGCCTGTTTTCTTGCGGCTTTCATAGTCGCCTGAAACCACCTCAAGGCCAGCCTGCTCCAGCGACTTATAAAGCTCTGCGAGCAGCAGGGTCTTGCCGGAGCCTGCTTTACCAATCACCGCCATGACCCCAGCCTCCCCCATGGGCGGCTGCAGCAGGCCATCGTCCATATCGACCCCAGCCTGGCGCAGCAGGGCCGCGACACTGCCATAGGCAACCGCCTGGTCATCGGAGAATTTCACGGTCAGATCTGTCATGGCGCGACCCTACAGCGGCTGGATCGGCTGCACCAGAGCAACCGATCCACTGCCTGCATCTTCGCCAGTATTTGGCCAGTCTCTTGGCCAGTGTTTTGGCCAGTCTCTGCGCCAGTGTTTTGGCCGGTGTTTTGGCCGGCCTTACCCCGTCATGCGCATTGGCGCCGGGGACGTGGCACCCCCAAAAGACAGATCAAACCAAAGCTGCGAAATCTCCGGGGAAATTCCTGCGCGCAGGGCGACGCGGTTATAGGCCTCGGCATTGTATTCCCACAGCCCAAGGCTGATTTTATCCCGGCCTGCGCCTGCCGACCTGATGATCTCGGGGCTAAAGCCAAGGCTGCGATAATGCGCACCATGCGACGATCAAAACCCCCCGCGAAATGCGCAATATTCAGGTTCCGCATGATTTCCAGCCCCGCCAGCGTCAAAGCGCCGGCAACATTACCGCCTGCCTCCCGTGACAGACAAAAACGGGTACATTCCCAGATCAGCGGGCTGGAAATCGGATTGCCTCCGGTGAGGTTGTCAAACACCTCATTCACCATCACCGGACCGGTTGTCGGCAAAAACCGCATCGAGCCGCCGTGGCTGCCATCGGGCATTTCCCACATCACATAGAGCGGGTTCAGGGCGTCGTACTGGTCTCGCTCTTCCCCGGCATCATCAATTTGGACATCCCAGCCGAGGCGGGTCTTGAACTGATCAGCGCGATCCAGAAACATGGAATGCGCCAGATCGGCACAGGTCTCAAGTTCACGCGCATAGATATAACGAAGCATTGCGGTTTTCTCCCCTTTTGATGGAAACGCAGGGAGATTATACGACCACAAGGCGAGTCGACCCAAGACGCAAGGGGGTCGCACTAGAATAGGGAAACAAACATATGCAGGGTGTTGAAATCAGGACCTAGATAATGATCAGTCCGGCGCTGATTGCCCGGGCAATGGCATGAGTGGTATTCAGAGCCCCCAGTTTGAAGCGGGCGCTTTCGATATAGACCCGCAGTGTGTGCTCGGAAATGGACAGTGTTTTGGCAACCTGGGCCCGGCTATAGCCAATTCCCAAAAGCGTCAGCGCATCCAACTCGCGGGGCGACAAAGGCTGTGCCTGTTCCGGCCTGCGGTCCGGTTCAAACTCCAGCGCCTTGCGATTGAAATAGTGCCCGATCAAAATCAAATCGCGGCTGTGATCTTCAATAAATTTTTCCCAGGCCTCATCTTCACAGGTGTGGCTTACGGAAAAGAGGGCGAACTGACCGTTGGGCCCCCGGATTGGTATGGAATAACCCTGGTTGCCGACGCCATGCTCTGATGCGTCCTTCAGAAACTCACGGGCCGATTTTGTCGACCAGTCCAGCCGTTTCCAGTCTACCGGGTGAAAGCGCTGATAGCAGCCCAGCACGACCGGGTCGATCCGGGTGTAGTTCTTGGTCTGATACTGCGTGGTCCAGGCGTCGGAATAGGTGCCAAAGTAATAGTGATCCCCAGCGCTATCGACCCAATGATACATCGCATGGTCAATGCCAAACTCCGCACAGATACTTTCAATAATACCCTGTAACCCCTCAAGCGTTTTGGTGGCATCCAGTGCCTTGAGTATTTTGTCCAGCTCTGCTTTGGTCGTCATGGGTCCACACATCAGTCATTTCGTCTGGGAAGTCGTCCCCTGCACTGTGCCGCCCTTAGGCCGACACGGGATCCAATCCACCCTCATCAGACCTTTTGTAGTGCCGGGCCGTGCAAGGTCAACGTTATCGTTCACGGTCCGGCTCATTTTTGTCTCACTCTCGCTATGCCGCCCGCCAACATCCGGCCCTATCGTGAAGCTATCAATAAACATTGCGGGTCTGGGCTGCGTCAAATTTGCTACACCCCCATTTCTGGTGATAGTGCGCGCATCTAACACTCTGAAAACCTGTACATGGGTCCACAATTGCAAAGGGGCGCCGCGAATCACCTCTTCAGGTATCGCGACGCCCCTTTTAGATTTCAGACACACCCCCTCAGGGTTGAAACCTGTGGATTACTTGCCCGCCTCCAGCACATCCTCAAGGGTGCGCAGGCCGGTTTTGGGGGCCTGAACCAGGACCGACATATTGCCCGGCTTGTGCTCGTTGCGCAGCATTTTCATGTGCGCGTCAGGCAGGTCGGCCCAGGAGAAGACCTCGGACATGCAGGGGTCCAGACGACGCTCGACCATCAGCTTGTTGGCAGAGGCGGCCTGCTTGAGGTGGGCAAAGTGCGAGCCCTGCAGGCGTTTCTGGTGCATCCACATGTAGCGCACATCAAAGGTCAGGTTAAAGCCGGAGGTGCCGGCACAGATCACCACCATGCCACCTTTTTTGCACACAAAGGTCGAAACCGGGAAAGTCGCCTCACCGGGGTGTTCAAACACCATGTCGACATTGTTGCCCTTGCCGGTCACTTCCCAGATGGCGGCGCCAAACTTGCGGGCCTCTTTGAACCAGGCAGCATATTCCGGCGTGTTCACGGTGGGCATCTGGCCCCAGCAGTTGAAATCCTTGCGGTTCAGCACGCCCTTGGCGCCCAGCCCCATGACAAAGTCACGCTTGCTCTCGTCCGAGATCACCCCGATGGCATTGGCGCCGGCGGTGTTGATCAGCTGGATCGCATAAGAGCCAAGACCACCCGAGGCGCCCCAGACCAGGACGTTCTGGCCGGGCTTCAGATCATGGGGTTCATGACCAAACAGCATCCGGTAGGCGGTGGCCAGTGTCAGCTGTAGCAGGCACTTTCTTCCCAGGTCAGGTGCTTGGGGCGCGGCATCAGCTGCTGCGCCTGCACATTGGTGAACTGGCTGAACGAGCCATCGGGGGTTTCGTAGCCCCAGATACGCTGGCTGGGAGAATACATCGGATCGCCGCCGTTGCACTCTTCGTCGTCGCCGTCATCCTGGTTGCAGTGGATCACCACCTCGTCGCCGATTTTCCAGCGCTTCACCTTGTCACCCACGGCCCAGACGATACCCGCAGCGTCCGAACCCGCGATGTGATAGGGCTGTTTGTGGCCGTCAAAGGGGCTGATCGGCTTGCCGAGCGACGCCCAGACACCGTTGTAGTTGACGCCAGCGGCCATCACCAGCACCAGCACTTCATGGCTGTCGAGCTGGGGAACATCCAATACTTCCTGCAGCATGGCGGTATCAGGGTTACCATGGCGTTCTTTGCGAATGGCCCAGGCATACATTTTCTTGGGCACATAGCCCATGGGGGGCATCTCACCAACCTCATAGAGATCTTTTTCGGGAGCCTCGTAAGACAGGGGTCCGTTTTGTGTGTCCAGAGCCATGGTGGCCTCCTTTTTCAAGCGTCATTGCTGCAACGCAGAATCGCAGCGTCTACATGAGGGATAAAAACAGCTGAGTAACATTGCAACCCCTCATGGGGTCATTTTGTAATTTTATGACTTCGCGGATGCAGAATTTTCCTTGGCACCCGCAGCATTCCCGCCGGAGGCCAGACCCAAAGCGCTGTGCGGCACCAGATGGGCGATCGAGTTGGCATAGTAGACCAACAGGTCGCGTTTGGCGGGCTCCGGCATCAAAAGGCCCTTTTTGCGCGTGATCAGGCCACGCATCGACAGGATACGGGCGGCGGACTCGGCTTCAGAGCTCAGAGCCGCGCTATGATGATGCACCGAGACCGGAGCCATCTGCGCACCAAGTCCTGTCATGCGGTGCGACAGCACATCGGCGCTCATCGGGCCGTGCTGCAACAAAAGCCAGGCGGCCATTGGCACCGGCAACACCGGCACGGCCGAGCCGATCCTGCCAAGCAGCTCAGTGGCCAGATCCTGTGTCAGATGTAGCCCGGGGGTAGGTTCGGGAACCTCTTCGCGCGCCGACCTGTGCGCCTGAGAAAACTGCCGCAGGCTGAGAGGGCGGCCAAAGGTTACCGCCGCATAGCCAAAGCGATGGTAGCGTCCTGTCATCCACAGCCAGAGCTGGCGCAGAACCCGTCCCATGACCACACCGATCCGTGCTTTGAAACGGCGCTCACCCGCGCGGGCCGCAGAGGTCAGGATGGTGTCCTCCAGAACCCAGTCATAGTTCAGCCCCACCGGCACAAAGACCACATCCCGGCCCTGTGGGTCTGCGCCGTAGGGATCTGCGGCCTCAACGATGTACTTTAGCAGCCCCAGCCGCGGCGCCGCCAGCGCCCCATCCAGGCTGAGGCCGCCCTCGGGAAACATCGCCTGCGTCGCACCGCCCTGGGTCGCCAGCCGCATATAGGCCGAAGCACCCGGCGATAGAGATCATTGCGGGATTTGCGCCGGATAAAATAGGCACCCATGGCCCGGATCAGGCCAGACAGCGGCCAGACCCGCGCCCATTCCCCCACCGCATAGGACAGCGCCGAGCGCCGCGCCGCCAAATAGGTCACCAGCACATAGTCCATATTGGATCGGTGGTTCATCACAAAAATCAGCGTCGCATTGGGATCAAGCTGCCGCAGGGCTGCCTCATCCTGATAGCCAAGACGCAGGCGGTAAATCGCATTTGACAGCCAGCGCGCCGCCCGGATGGCAAAGCCGAAATAGGCAGAGGCCGAAAACGCCGGCACAATCTCGCGGGCGTAGCGGCGGGCCTGCTGAAACGCCACATTTTCGGGCACGCCCTGGTCGGCGGCATGCTGGGCAATCGCCTTTGCCACCTCGGGATCATAGACCAGCCGCTGGATCATGTCATAGCGCCGGGTCAGCTTGAAGGGCTCGATGGGGCGCTCAAGCCGCCGGTTCACCCGCTCCACCGCCCGTTCAAACCGGCGACGAAAAAACCAGCGCACCGATGGAAACAGAAAATGCGAGGCAAAGGTGACCGCCGCAAACAGCAGAATCAACACAAATAGCCACAGGGGGAGTTCGATTGTCTCGCTCATCCTGCAGAGTTTGGCAGCAAAGCAGGGATGCGGCAAGTCCCAGAGCAACGCCACGCGTCTGTGCCGCCGCGTTTCGGCAAAAACCCCTGCAAAAGCGGAAATTGCCGCGATGCAGCGAATTGACACCGATGTAAAATTGCAGTCTAGATCAGCTCAGCGAAATAAAATTACCGACCAGAAACCATGAGGCTCGCCATGTCGCAGATGCAGAATGACCGCAAAACAGATCGTCCCTGGCTGATCCGGACCTATGCCGGCCACTCCACTGCCGAGGCCTCAAACGCGCTCTATCGCTCCAATCTGGCCAAGGGTCAGACGGGTCTGTCAGTGGCTTTTGATCTGCCCACCCAGACCGGCTATGACAGCGACCACATTCTGGCGCGTGGCGAGGTTGGTAAGGTTGGCGTGCCGGTTGGCCACCTTGGCGATATGCGCAGCCTGTTCGACCAGATCCCGCTGGAACAGATGAACACCTCGATGACCATCAACGCCACCGCGCCCTGGCTGCTGTCGCTCTATATTGCGGCGGCCGAGGAACAAGGCGCAGATGTCAGCAAATTGCAGGGCACGGTGCAAAACGACCTGATCAAGGAATATCTGAGCCGCGGCACCTATATCTGCCCGCCCAAGCCCAGCCTCAAGATGATCGCCGATGTGGCCGAGTACTGCTACACCAATGTGCCCAAGTGGAACCCGATGAATGTCTGCTCCTACCACCTGCAGGAGGCCGGTGCCACGCCGGAGCAGGAACTGGCCTTTGCGCTGGCAACAGCACAGGCCGTTCTGGACGAGCTGAAGCCGCGCATCGCCCCTGAGGATTTCCCGGCGCTGGTGGGGCGGATCTCGTTCTTTGTGAATGCCGGCATCCGCTTTGTCACCGAGATGTGCAAGATGCGCGCCTTTGTCGATCTCTGGGATGAAATATGCCGCGACCGGTATGGCGTCGAGGACCCCAAGTTCCGCCGCTTCCGCTACGGGGTGCAGGTGAACTCGCTGGGGCTGACCGAGCAGCAGCCAGAAAACAACGTCTACCGTATTCTGATCGAGATGCTGGCGGTGACCCTGTCGAAAAAGGCCCGTGCCCGGGCGGTGCAGCTGCCTGCCTGGAACGAAGCCCTTGGCCTGCCCCGCCCCTGGGGTCAGCAATGGTCGATGCGGATGCAACAGATCCTCGCCTATGAGACAGACTTGCTGGAATTTGACGACCTGTTTGAGGGCAATCCGGCCGTGGACAAAAAGGTCGAAGAGCTGAAAGAGGGCGCCCGCGCCGAGCTGGCAAACCTGCAATCCATGGGCGGCGCGGTTGCCACGATTGAATATATGAAGTCACGTCTGGTGGATTCCAACGCCGAACGCCTCAACCGGATTGAGTGCAACGAGACCGTTGTGGTTGGCGTCAACCGCTGGACCGAGGGCGAAGCCTCGCCGTTGCAGACCGAAGATGGCGGCATCATGGTTGTTGACCCGGCGGTCGAGCAGGAACAGATCTCGCGCCTCAACGCCTGGCGCCGCGCGCGTGACAATGACGCGGTCACCAAAGCGCTGGCGGATCTGCGCGCCGCAGCCCGCGACGGCAGCAATATCATGCCTCCATCGATTGCGGCAGCCAAGGCCGGCGTCACAACCGGCGAATGGGCCGAAGAAATGCGCCAGGTGCACGGCACCTATCGCGGCCCCACTGGCGTGTCGGGCTCGCCGGCCAACAAGACCGAAGGGCTGGAAGATCTCCGCGAGGCGGTCAATGCGGTCTCAGACCAGCTCGGCCGCCGGTTGAAATTCGTGGTGGGCAAGCCCGGCCTTGATGGCCACTCAAATGGCGCCGAACAGATCGCCTTTCGCGCCCGGGATTGCGGTATGGACATCACCTATGATGGCATCCGTATGACCCCCGAAGAACTGGTGGCCCAGGCCCAGGATGATGGCGCTCATGTGGTTGGCCTGTCCATCCTGTCCGGCAGCCACCTGCCCCTGGTCGAAGATCTGATGCAGAAAATGAAGGCCGCCGATCTGGACCAAATTCCGGTGGTGGTCGGTGGTATTATTCCAGACGAAGATGCCGAAAAATTGCTCAAGATGGGTGTCGCCCGCGTTTACACGCCAAAAGACTTTGAGTTAAACACAATTATGGCAGACATTGTGAAATTGGCGGACCCACTTCAGATTGAATGACGTCTTTTTTATAAAAAAATAGTGGCATTATTCATGAATTGGGGGTGAAAGTCCCTATATCTTTAGGCATGAAAGAGAATTGCACGTCAAAAGATGTGCGACATATAAACTTGGAGTATCAAAATGAGCTTTGACCTTTCGGGACATTGCCGAAAAGAGCTTCTTGAGCTAAAGACCGGCATTGATGATGCCTTGAAAGAAGCCGAACAGCGTGAGCGCAAGGCGGCGATTAAAGCGGCAGAAGAAGCCGCTGCCCAATTTGGTTTTTCTTTGGACGAAATTGCAGGCTTGCAGCGGGGCTCCGCCAAGAAACAAAAGGCAGCCGCAAAATATCGTAACCCGCACAACCCAGAGGAAACCTGGAGTGGCCGTGGACGCAAACCTCATTGGGTGCATTCCGCCATGACCTCTGGTATGGACATCTCTGAACTGGAAATCTGATTCCGGACTGGAGAAAACCTATGACCATTCACATCGGCGCTTCAAAAGGCGACATTGCAGAAACTGTTCTTATGCCAGGCGACCCTTATCGGGCCAAATGGGCTGCTGAGAACTTTTTGCAGGATGCCAAGCTGGTAAATGAAGTCCGGGGCATGCTGGGCTATACCGGCAGCTGGAATGGAAATCGTGTTACAATTCAGGGCAGCGGCATGGGAATGCCCTCCCGCTCCATTTACGCCAATGAATTAATCCGTGACTTTGGCGCAAAAACGCTAATTCGCATCGGGTCCTGTGGCGGCATGCAGCCGCAGGTAAAACTCCGCGACGTTATCCTGGCAATGTCGGCCTCCACAGTCGCCTCCCCCTCGCAAAGCATTTTTAAGGAATTGAATTTCGCACCAACTGCGGATTGGTCCCTTTTGCATGCGGCGTCTCAGGCCGCGCAATCGCGCGACATTGGCATACATGTTGGCGGCATCTATTCCTCCGACACCTTTTATGATGAACGCCCCGACCTGAACGAGCAGATGGTGCGGCATGGCATTCTTGGTGTTGAGATGGAGGCCGCTGAACTTTATACGCTGGCAGCCCGCTATCAATGCCGCGCTTTGGCTGTGCTGACAGTGTCCGACCATTTGGGCACCGGCGAAGCCCTGCCCTCGGATCAACGCGAGCGCAGCTTTGGCGATATGGTCGAGATCGCGCTGGAAGCCGCCTTCGCCTGACATCAAAGCGGCTACTGGCCTGCCTCAGGTCCTTTTTGATCAGACAGCTCCAACGGTCGCCTTTTCTTTTTTCAGAACTCTCTAAATGCAGGCCTTTATGTATCGCGGTGGACGCAGCGCGCCGTTAAGGCGCGCTGCCGGGCCCAAAGCGGGGTGAGCGCATCTATGATGCGCCCAGCCTGCGCGGGAGCGCTACCTGCAGGGCTTCGCTGACACCTCAGCGGCCATGGCTTTGGTCATAGCCATTGCGCTCCGGGCTTTGCCAGCCCGCCAAAACGCCCTCTTGCGGCGCAAAGACTTCCACCAAGAGCGGGTAGCACGCTGCCGTGTCACTGGAATGCTCTGCGGAACAATCGCCACCGGGGCAGGCGCTCAGGGCGCCCAAAAGCGGGATTTCCGCAAAGAACTCCAGATAGTCCCCCGGGCGCACCGGGCTTTGTTTCATGAAATACTGGCCAGTGTCACGACTGAACCCGGTGCACATAAAGACGTTGAGCACGTCATGCACATGGCGTTCAGCCTCAGCCAGACTGAGGCCCAAGTGATCCGCCAACGCCCGGGTGAGGTTGGAATGGCAGCAGTGGTGATACTGGCTGTCTGCCAGCAGATTACCGGTATAGGGATCGCAGCGGGTGCCGATGACGTCATGCACTGAGCCTCCAAATGCATCGATGCCATACCAGCCCAGCGTGTCTGCGATAATCGTCGCCATCGGCCGCATCATAGGAAAACTCGTCCACATGCGCTCCCCTGTGGTGATATGAGTGCCATGCAACGCCCGGGTCTTGCCGGAATAAAACCGCTCGTTGAGATCCTCGCGGTTCCACAGGTTCAGATCGCCCACCTGGGCGCCCTGTACCGAAGAGATCCGAAAGAAATGTCCTGCAGGCACTTCAAAACAGGCGGCATCGCGCGGCGGCACCAGAACCTCTGCCACCTTGCTGGCCCCCTGACGCGCCGCCCGGTACAGCGCCACGTCCGGCTGGGGCAGCGTTTCATTGGGATAACAGATCACCGGTTTGACAGCGCGACGGGCCTCTGCATCGGCAGGCGCCGGAAAGGATGGTTGCGGCATGGGAAGGACCTTTTTGTTGTTTGGCACAACTAGGCCTCTTTCCCACGCCCACTGCAAGCCGCGCAGGGCTTATAGCTCTGTCGTTTCAGATCACGACCACGTCAAGCGGCGCAAATCCGTTAAATCCAACCGAGGCATAGGTCGAGGTATAGGCCCCACAGGAATGGATCACCACCCGGTCGCCTGACCGCAGCCCGACAGGCAGCTGCACCGGCTGTTTTTCATAGAGCACATCGGCGCTGTCACAGGAGGGGCCCGCCAGCACACAGCTGCCCGTCGCCTCATGGTCGCGCGCCGTGGTGATCCGGTAGCGGATCGCCTCATCCATGGTTTCTGCCAGCCCGGAGAATTTGCCGATATCCAGATAGACCCAGCGATGCAGGTCATTCTGGTGCTTTTTGGAAACCAACAGCACCTCAGCGGCAATAGCCCCTGCCTCGGCCACCAGGCCACGGACCGGCTCTGCCATGATCTGCGACACGTCAGGGAACCGCGCCTCGACCAGTGCCATAACCTCGGCCCCGTAGCTCTCGGCACCCTGCACAGCACTACCGTAGCTGGCCGGAAAACCTCCACCGATATTGAGCAGGGTCAGGGTGTACCCGGCCTCTTTGGCGCGCTGCCACAGCGCTGCGACCTGATCCAGGGTCTCTACCCACATCCAGGGCGCGCGGGTTTGTGAGCCCACGTGAAACGACAGCCCCGCAACCTGCAGCCCCAGTTCCACCGCATAGCCCATCAGCACCAGCGCTTCGTTGGCTGCGCAGCCAAACTTGCGGCTCAGCGGCCAGTCAGCGGCGCTGTTTTCCACAATCAGACGCAGGCACACAGTGGCGCCCGGCGCATGTTCGCACAGCTTTTCCAGCTCTTCACGTGAATCGGCCGCAAAGTGGCTGATCCCCGCCGCATAGGCAAAGGCGATATCAGCAGAGCGTTTGATGGTATTGCCAAAGCTGATCTGATCCGGGCGCGCTCCAGCGGCCAGACACATCTCAATCTCAGCCCGGCTTGCCGCATCAAAATGCGCGCCCTCTGCCACCAGTCGGCGCAGGATCGCCGCCTCTGGGTTGGCCTTTACTGCATAGTGGAGCTGTGCCCGCCCCAGACCGCGCGCCAGAGCGTGATACTGCGTTGCCACGGCCTCAAGATCAACCACCAGCGTCGGGCGCTCAAAACTGTTCTGGGCGATATAGTCCAGATGCCGCGCGCGGGCCGGGATGTGCGTGTCAGAGGATGGCAAGACTGGCGACTGCTCAGCAACAGCTGCAGCCCCGATTACAAATGCGTTCATGGTCATCTCCAAAAGACCCGGCCATATATGACCGCTCAGTTCCATCAGAGACGTTACCGTCGCTACGTACCCATGGATTAAAGACCCTTGGGACAGAGGCGCGTGCGTTGGCGTCTTATGTCGCGCTATCGGGCAAAGCCGCGAGTCGATCAAGCGTTTTTTTGCTGCTGTGACAGAAAATGCGACACCCGCACCCAGCCATGGCAGCCATGCCACGCTGGGTTTATTTGCCCCGCAGGCAGTCCCGCGGCTCTGCCGCACCGGGCTGCACCGCAGCGCAATTGGCGCATTGCCAACGGTGCTGACTGCGCTGCTGACGCCAGCGACAATCGCGGCTCAGGGTGCTGGTCTTGCGACGCCAGATAAAATAGCCAAACACACCGGTCAGCAGGAGCAATATCAAAACAGGCATGGCCCCCCTCTAGCCTCTTGGCGTCTTGGGCTCAAACAAAAAACCCCGGACAGTCCAGCTGCCCGGGGGCTAAAATGATACCGCAGTGACGGGCAATCCAGCTGATTGTCCAGCCGGTTCACCCAGGCGGATCAGACCGCGCGGTCGACCATCATATGCTTGATATGCGCAATCGCTGCCGCCGGGTTCAGACCCTTGGGGCAGGTCTTGGTGCAGTTCATGATGGTGTGGCAGCGATACAGTTTGAAGGGATCCTCAAGCTGGTCAAGACGCTCAGGAGTCGCCTCATCACGGCTGTCGATGATCCAGCGATAGGCGTGCAGCAGGGCGGCTGGCCCGAGGTATTTGTCGCCATTCCACCAGTAGCTCGGGCAGGAGGTCGAGCAGCTGGCGCACATCACGCATTCATACAGACCATCGAGCTTTTTACGGTCCTCAATGGACTGACGCCATTCTTTGGCGGGCGCGTTGGTTTTGGTTTCCAACCAGGGCATAATCGAGGCATGCTGGGCATAGAAATGCGTCAGATCCGGGATCAGATCCTTCACCACCGACATATGCGGCAGCGGGTAGATCTTTACGTCGCCCTTGACCTCATCCAGCCCGTAGATACAGGCCAGCGTGTTGATACCGTCGACATTCATCGCGCAGGAGCCACAAATGCCCTCGCGGCACGAGCGCCGGAAGGTCAGCGTGGGATCAACTTCATTTTTGATCTTGATCAGCGCGTCCAGGATCATGGGACCACATTTGTCCATGTCGAGGAAATAGGTATCAACCTGCGGGTTCTTGCCATCGTCGGGATTCCAGCGATAGATTTTGAACTTGCGCACATTGGTCGCGCCGTCCGGCTTGGGCCACGTCTTGCCTGTGGTGATCTTGGAATTTTTCGGAAGTGCGAATTCGACCATAGATCGTTCTCCTTGCTTAGCGACCTGCCACACCAAGGGCAAAAGCCCTCAGCTGGCAGGAGATCGGATGGAACGGCAAAGCCAACAGGCCCTGCCGAAAATCAATAACAACCCCGGATGAGGCAATTGTGAGGTTCTGGCGACAGGAGGCATGGATCATGAAATCGCCCCCTGCGGCAAAGGCGCCTGTTCGGCCACCGATTTCAGATAGGCTGCGTCCTTGGGAAACAAAGCGTCAAGCGCGGCCATCAGCGCCGTATCGCGCGCCGCCAGATGCAAAACCGCCTGATACTCTGGCTCACCCCGCATCTGGGCCCAGCGTTTGTCTGTCTGCAACTCGGTCGCGGAGGCCGCTTCTTTTTGGAAAGACGAGCCGCCACCGTAGGCCTGCACCTTGCCAAGACCATTGTCCCGCTGCTGCAGTCCCAGATCTTGCAACAGCGCTGCACGATAGCTTTCGCTGGCGACCCAGCGGTCATAGCAAATCGCCACCAGCCCAAGATCCCGCGCCTGGCGCACCAGCTGCAGAAGCCGGGTATAGCTGTCCACCGTGCGCAGCAATATCGCATTGCGGCGCACCAGGACTGTAGCCCTCATTGCCCTGCATCTTTTTCAGCAGCGAGGCCGACCAGTTCAGAAAACTTCTGTAGATCAGGATATTGTGGGAAAACAGCCCCTCATCAAAGCCGCCCGAGACCTGACGCGAAACACCAAACTCCGCCGGGCTGGTGTCCTCATAGGAGACCAGTAATAGCGCGCCATCAGCTGCCTCACGGTCACCGAGGTCATGTCACGCCGGGCCTTGTTCTGCGAGGCATGGGCGCCATTGAGCTCGATCCCGCGCGAGTTCTGCAGCGGATCAGTGCCGGGTTTGCAATTGTTCAGAAAGACCGAACCCCCCGCCGGTGCATTGCGCTGCAACCAGGACAGAATGGCGTGATTGCCCGAGCGGCGCATGCCAAACACCCGCAGGCTGAGGCCCGGCGTAAAGCCAAGCGCCTGCCATTCGCGCGGCAGCGAGCTATCCAGTTCCGCGCCATCCAGTGCCGAGCTGTCTAATGTCGACATCATCAGCCCCTTCCACGACGGAAAGGATAAGCTGAAACAGTGCGATGCGCCACAGCCACCATGTTAATAGTCCCCTGCAAGAGAGGACCGGATGGTCGAGCCATCAGACAAGAACGCCAAGGCGCGCCTTTGCTCTGCCTCGGTCAGTCTTTGCCACAGGGCCTCATCACCGGGCATCAGGGCGTAGCCCGCTGGCAGAGCGCTCTGGGATATCTCGGGCATGTCGGCACAGGCCGACAGCAACAGGACAATAAAGCCCAGCTGCACCACTTTGATATCCCAGCCTGCCCTCATATCAGAAGGTACGCGCTTTTGGAGCGATCTTCGCCAGGCTGATGCCGCCTTCTTCTTCGGTGGTCAGACGATCAAGGATAACCGGAGGGTAGGTCAGATCGACCTTGGCGTCGTCAACCCGGCTGACGGTATGGACCCGCCAGTTCTCATCATCGCGTGTGGAATAATCCTCATGCGCGTGGGCACCGCGGCTTTCGCGGCGGGCTTCGGCGCCGTGAATGGTGGCCAGCGCGTTTGGCATCAGGTTGGCCAGCTCCAGCGTCTCCATCAGATCCGAGTTCCACACCAGAGAGCGATCAGTGACCTTGAGGTCGCCCATCTTGCCCGCAATCGTGGTCATCTTATCGACGCCCTCTTTCAGCGACTTGTCCGTGCGGAAAACAGCTGCATCCGACTGCATGGTGCGCTGCATCTCCAGACGCAGATCCGCCGTGGCGATACCGCCATTGGCATTGCGCAAGCCATCGAAGCGATCAAAGGCCTTATCGACCGAAGGCTGGTTCAGCACTGGGTTCGGCGCCTCTGCGTCAACGATTTTGCCGGCGCGAATGGCCGCAGCCCGGCCAAAGACCACAAGGTCAATCAGCGAGTTCGATCCCAGACGGTTGGCGCCATGCACCGAGGCACAGCCCGCTTCGCCCACAGCCATCAGGCCAGGCACAACGCCGGTTGGGTTCTCTGCGGTTGGGTTCAGCACTTCGCCCCAATAGTTGGTCGGAATGCCACCCATGTTGTAGTGCACCGTTGGCAGAACCGGGATCGGCTCTTTGGTGACATCAACACCGGCAAAGATCTTGGCGCTCTCAGAGATACCCGGCAGACGCTCGGCCAGGGCCTCGGGCGGCAGGTGGCTGAGGTTCAGGTGAATATGGTCACCATCAGCGCCAACACCACGGCCTTCACGGATCTCCATGGTGTTGGAACGCGAAACATAGTCACGGGGGGCAAGGTCTTTGTACTGGGGCGCGTAGCGCTCCAGGAACCGTTCCCCTTCAGAGTTGGTGAGATAGCCGCCTTCGCCGCGTGCGCCCTCGGTGATCAGACAGCCAGAGCCGTAGATGCCGGTGGGGTGGAACTGGACAAATTCCATATCCTGCAGCGCCAGACCCGCCCGCGCCACCATGCCGCCACCGTCGCCGGTGCAGGTATGGGCCGAGGTGGCCGAGAAGAAGGCACGGCCATAGCCGCCGGTGGCCAGAACAACCATCTTGGCATTGAAGACATGCATGGTGCCGTCATCAAGCTTCCAGCAGACAACGCCCTGACATTCACCCTCGTCCGACCTGATCATGTCGATGGCAAAATATTCGATGTAGAATTCAGCGTTGTTCTTCAGAGACTGACCATAGAGCGTGTGCAAAATGGCGTGGCCGGTCCGGTCCGCCGCGGCACAGGTGCGCTGCACCGCAGGGCCTTCGCCGAACTCAGTGGTGTGGCCACCAAAGGGACGCTGATAGATCTTGCCCTCTTCGGTACGGCTGAACGGCACGCCGTAGTGCTCCAGCTCATAGACCGCCTTGGGGGCTTCGCGGGCGAGGTATTCCATCGCATCCGTGTCACCCAGCCAGTCAGAGCCCTTGACCGTGTCATACATATGCCACTGCCAGTTATCGGGGCCCATATTGGACAAAGAGGCGGCAATGCCGCCCTGTGCCGCAACCGTGTGCGACCGGGTTGGGAAAACCTTGGTCACGCAGGCCGTGCGCAGCCCCTGTTCGGCCATGCCGAGCGTCGCCCGCAAACCTGCACCACCTGCGCCTACAACAACGACGTCGTATTCGTGGGTTTCATATTCATATGCTGCTGTCATCGTTTTATTCCTTACCGCGCATATTCTAAAGAGCGAGTTTAACGAGGGCGAAAAGGCCCGCAGTGATCATCGTGTAGGAAAAGGCGGTCACGGCGACAATCGCGAGCTTGGCCTTGGTCCCGTGGACATAATCCTCGATCGCCTCATGGGTTTCGCGCATGACGTGCTGGATGATCACGATCAGGCTCAGCGCCATGATGATGGCCGGGATGGGGCGGCTGAAATAGGCCAGAACCTCGTCATAGCTGCCGCCCAGACCGTAGCCAAACGTGAAAATAAACAGTGGAACCGTGGGGATCATCAGGATCGAGCTGACAAGCATCTGCCAGTGATGTTTGGTGCCGGTGCGGCTTGCACCCAGACCCTGGGCTCGTTTGCGGTCGGTCAGATATTGCATGGGTCGCTCCTTACACCACGAGGGCAGTGATTACTGTCAGGACGGTTGCGCCAACAAACATGCCCAGGCCCATCCGTTCTGAAACCTTGATCTCAACCCAGTAGCCGAAATCCCAGATCACATGCCGCAGGCGCCCCAGGACGTGATACCACAGCGCCCAGGTCGCACCGAGCAGAACCAAATCGCCAAACCAGCTGCGCAGCAGACCGTCGACCAGGGCAAAAGCCTCTGCAGACATTGCAGCAGCCACCAGCCAGCCCACCACCAGCACTGCCAGGCCAAGCGTAGCGATCCCGGTGATGCGGACCATAATGGACGAAATAGACGTCATCTGGGGCCGGTAGTACGACCCGATCATAAATGGCGAAAGCGGGCGGTTGCCGCGATTGGCGTCGGCCATGGTGGCTCCTTCACAGTTAGCTGGTGATGTTTTAGCTGATTTTTGCCTGCTGTCACCCAAACGACAGGTAAATTTCGGCGGTTATTTGACCTGTTTTGCAAAAAAAGATGTTTCGTGATCACAGGAAACCGCCCAGTGATCACAAAATCCCATTATCTGAAATCTTTTTCAGAATCATCCCCCCTCAGTACAAATCTTTGTAAATTACGGCCGCGCTGCTGAATTGGCGGTGCATTTACGGCAGTTTTGCGCGCGACTTCTCGCACCAGCTTGCGGCGGATCTTTTCAGGATAGTCGCGAAAGCTGCGCGCCGTCTCCACAAACGCACCTTCGCCCCGGATCACATGCTCATAGAAATAGGCTGTCAACTCGGGCTCGCTCTGTTCAATGGCGATGGCATTGACGGTGACCCCGGCCGCCTTCAGCCGGGGCTTCAAGGCGGCGGGCTCAATGCCCTCGTTGGATTAGCTGTCACCGGCTACATCAATCACCCGCTTGTCACAGTCAGCCCCCCGCGAGAACTGTGTCAGCCCCAGCAAAAGCGCCTCGCCCAAAGCGGTGGAATAGTTGCGCCAGGGACGCGGCGCGGCTTCGATGCTTTGGGCCAGAGCCTCGACATCTCCGAATGTGTGGGTCGCCGTCCAGGGAATAGAGACTTCCTGCCGGGCCCGCCCGGACCACTGGATCAGGGTGACCTGCGCCTGCGCCCGCACCAGTGCCTCAGAGACGACACCATCACGCAGCCCCGCTGCAAGACCATCCATCTGAATGCGATACTCGGTGGCATCCACCGAGCCCGAGACATCCACGGCCAGCACCAGCGCCAGATCGCAGGCCAAAGCAGGCAGCGGCAGCACTGAGATGAAACCAGCAAGGAGACGGGCTTTGATCCTCATGACAAAAGTCTAGGCCAGAAGTTTTGATGCCGTCACCCCCTTTGAGCCGGCAAAGGGAGCGGACAAACACAAAGCTATGCGCTTTTCACCCGTAAAAAACACAAATGGCCACGCGCACTGCCGCATGGCCATTCTGGAAGCAGCTATGTGATATGGGACTGATTATTTAGGCATCAACGCCCAGTAATCCAGATCCAGCAGCACGTCTGGCAGGTATTTGCCATCCTCGCCCTTCAGATCAAAAGGCGCGCCGCCTTTGGTGGCCACCAGACGCAGACGAATGACGCCCACGCCGGCGGCCGCGGTCTCTGCCTTGTCCAGCACCTCGGACCAGGCGCGGATGGTGGTGCCAGACAGACAAGGGTTGGCATGCGCCCCACCGTTGAGGCCCACAATCATCTGCGCATTGGCCAGACCATTGAACGACAGCGCCCGCGCCATCGAGATCGCGTGGCCGCCATAGATCAGCCGGGTGCCATCCGGGCGTGCGGTATTGTCAAAATGCACCTTGGCGGTGTTCTGCCACAGGCGGGTGGCCAGCATATGCTCGGCCTCCTCAACGGTGACGCCATCGACGTGGTTTGATGGTCTCGCCCACCGCGTAGTCGCCCCAGCGATGCGCCTCTCCCGCGAGGTCAAAATCGTAATCGCTGAAATCCAGCCCCGCAGGCAGCACCAGCTGATCCGCCGGAATGACCTTTGCCAGCTCTGGCAGCACGGTTTCGGGCGCGGGCGCGTCCAGGTTGCCTTTGCGCACCATCACCCAGCGCACGTATTCCATCACCGTCTCGTCACGCTGGTTCAGGCCGCGTGTGCGCACATAGACCACACCGGATTTGCCGTTGGAGTTCTGCTTAACGCCAATCACCTCGCTCTCAGAGCGCAGGGTGTCGCCCTCATAGACCGGCAGCAGCCAGCGTCCCTCGGCGTAGCCCAGATTGGCCACTGCATTCAGCGAAACATCCGGCACCGTCTTGCCAAACACGATATGAAAGGCGGCCAGATCGTCCAGCGGCGCCTTTGGCAGACCAGAGCGGCGGGCAAATTCATCCGAGGAATAGAGCGCATGACGCGCCGGATAGAGCGCATGATACAGGGCGCGCTCGCCGCCCGATACGGTGCGCGGCACCGCATGGCGGATCACATCGCCCAGGGCGTAGTCCTCAAAAAATCGGCCTGAATTGGTTTTTGCCACTCTGGTCTTGACCATCAGTGTTCTCCCAGTTTTGTCTCGGGTGTGTAGGTGCCATCCACCTCTTTCACCACAGACTGACCGCAACGCATGATGCCTTTGACCGGATCAAAGGTCTGGGTAGGGCTGCCATGCAGCTCCCACCCTTTGTTCAGCGCATCGGTCACCTTGTGACAAAAGGCGGAGGTGTCGTCTTCGCTCAGGAACCGGTACAGTTTCATGCCTCAGCCTCCTGGAAACGGTGAGGGGCCAACCAGCCCGTGAATAAAGCCAATAACCGCCAGCAGCAGGATGGAGATCGCAAAGAACATCGCATCCTTTTTGATGCTGCCTTTGGGTTTTGGTGTCCAGTTGGGCTCTGCCCGGTTGATCACCACCATCTCGACCAGCGCCCAGGCCAGCAAGCCGCCAAACAGCACAAAGGACGCCGGATCCCAGTTGACCAGCAAATGTGCAACCGCCCAGAGCGCAAAGCCAAACAGCATCGGATGCCGCATCTTGTAAAAAATCGCGCCCTTAGAGGGGCCGGGGCTGGTGAAATACAGCGCAATCAGCACCAACAGATTGTTGATATGCTGCAAAAACGGCGGGTACAGCGCCAGATCAAAGCTCTCGGCCGAGCGATAGCCCAGCACCATAAGAACAATACTCAGCACCAAAGCAACGGCCACAATGCCCTTGCCCTTGGGGCCCAGTTTTTCACGGATGCCGGGGGCGACGCGCTTGAACAGATGCGCGCCCCACCACAGCAGGATGCCTAGGACCAGAAGTGTCATGTCAGTCTCCCATAGATGTTAACTTTGTTAACACCTAGGCGGAAATGGCAGCAATTGCATCCGCTTTTGCAAGGATTTCGCGTGCGGTGGCCACATGCAGGTTTTCCACGATCTTGCCGTCCACAACCGCCACGCCCTGCCCCGAGGCCTCGACCTCTTCAAAGGCGGTGATCTGACGCCGGGCGAGATCGATTTCATCAGCGCTGGGAGCAAAGGCCGCATTGGCCACATCGACCTGCGCCGGGTGGATCAGCGTCTTGCCATCAAAGCCCATGTCGCGCCCCTGGGTGCTTTCCTCCTTCAGACCGTCGTCATCTTTGAAGGCGTTGTAGACACCACCCACAATGATCCGCCCCTCGGCCTTGGCGGCCAGCAGACACAGGCCCAGCCCCGCCATCATCGGCAAACGATCGGCGCGAAACCGGGTCTGCAGCTCCTTGGCGAGATCATTGGTGCCCATGACCATGCCCTGCAATTTGGGATGCGCCGCGATGGCGGCGGCGTTCAGCATACCGCGCGGCGTCTCCATCATCGCCCAAAGCGGCTTGTCGCCGGTGATCTCGTCCAATGCATCCAGATCCGCCGGGCTCGAGACCTTGGGCAGCAGAATGGCGTCACAATCCATCAACGCCGCCGCTTTGGCATCCTCTTTGCCCCAAGGGGTGTCAAAGCCATTGATGCGGACAATTTTCACCCGCGCGCCATAGCCGCCCTCTTTCAGGGCCGCCGCCAGGATATCGCGCGCATTGTCCTTTTCTTCCGCCGAGACCGCATCCTCAAGGTCAAAAATCACCGCGTCCACCGGCAAGGTCTTGGCCTTTTCCAGCGCCCGGGGCTTGGAGCCGGGGATGTAAGTACCGAACGATAGGGGCGGGGGCGCGGGTCCATAAGGAAACCTCCAGGTTATTTTGTTGCGCAAACGGCTACAGATTCGGGCGGAAACTTTCAAGAGCATTCATGCCGCATTGCAGAAACGACCTCACGACACTGCCAGGGCGCCGGGCTAAGCCGCACATGAAAAAGGGTATTTTGACTTGACATTCCATATCTTCACTTCGGATCGGCGAATTAACCGTTTTTCAAAGTGTCCTTGGCAAACTTTTTCTATCGCAGAGACCGAAAGGTCAGGGATCAGAGCCGAGATTTAGCCTCCGGGTTTCGGGGACTGGGCTTCGACACAGGATCTCTTTCTGCGAGGGCAGAAGCCCGTTGAGAATACATCAGGTCAAAGGCCTGCATAACGATTACGTCACACGCAACCGGCCCCAGATCTGTTGGGTTCGCAGAGAGGTCAGCTGACCGCTCTCTTTCAGATCGGCCGTTCCGCAACGGGTAAAACCCATGGAGAAGACGATGTTTAAAACTACACTTGGCCTGTCTGTCCTGGGCCTTATCACTGGACTGATGACCGCCGCCCCCGTTGCCGCCCAGGGCCGCAACTGCGCACCGCGCGAGGTTGTCATTGCACGGCTTGCTGAAAAATACGGCGAAAGCCGCCAGGCCATTGGCATGGGCCAGCAGGGAATGGTCATGGAAACCTTTGCCTCAGCCGAGAGCGGCAGCTGGACCATCACGGTCACGATGCCCACGGGCATGACCTGCCTGATGGCCTCGGGGCAGTCCTTTGAAGCCCTGGCAGAAGCAGTGCCCTCCGTCGACAACGACGCCTGAGCGGCTCTGGCCTTTTTAAAGCCCCCCCTAAGCGCTTATTCCGCTGATCGCAGCGACAGCCCAATGTCAGTGCAGTGATTGGCGCGATCTGTTGATGGGCTGAGCAGTGGCCGCCCCCACTCCCTGCCTGCCCTCAGCTGCCAGATCGGAATCACCAGATCAGAACGCAGCAGTGAGACCCAGTCCAGGGCCTCACTGACCATGCGCGACGCGCCATCGCTTCACGTGCCATCGCATTGAGCGCACCGTTTCAGAGGACCGATGAGGCCCCTGAGCGCATGCCCCGCCAACCACGATGGCGCTGGCTTTTCCGGACACCCCTCCCCCACCTCTGCAGTGCCGGAAAAGCCAGTTTTGGCCATACCAGCTTTGGCCATAAAGGCATTCGACAACTCATTCCCAACACCCTTTCCCAACACCCTTTCACAGCGCCCTTTCACAACGCCTTTTCTCACCTGAATGGGCCGTAACCCGAGGCTTGCGCGACAAGAATCGAAACCCTGCTGCGTTCCAATCTGCCCCCGGGCAGTCCCACTGGCGCCTGCAAGACCGGAGCCAAAACCGCGCGCCGGATCACAAAAGCGAAAAACATACAAAGCAATGTCGCAAAAAGGGATGGCCCGATATCCCTTGTTTGCAAGAGGTTTAGCGCTAGCAATCTGTGTCTCATACGCGTCAGCTTTCGCGATGCCGCAGCGCAGAACACTTGCGCGGGCGCGCGGGAGGGCGTAGGCATCCACCCAATTACAACCCGACCGGAGAGAAATCCCCATGGCCAGACCCAAGATCGCGCTTATCGGCGCAGGCAACATCGGCGGCACGCTCGCTCACCTCGCAGCCATCAAAGAACTGGGCGACGTTGTCCTGTTTGATATCGCTGACGGCCTTCCCCAAGGCAAAGCGCTCGACATCGCCAAATCCGGCCCCGTTGAGAAACTCGACGCCGCCATGTCCGGCTCCAGCGACTACGCCGATATTGCCGGCGCCGACGTCTGCATCGTCACCGCCGGTGTGGCGCGCAAGCCCGGCATGAGCCGCGATGACCTACTCGGCATCAACCTCAAAGTGATGAAGTCGGTTGGCGAAGGCATTGCCGCCCACGCGCCCGACGCCTTTGTCATCTGTATCACCAACCCACTGGATGCGATGGTTTGGGCACTGCAGAATTCTCGGGCCTGCCCGCGAACAAGGTCTGCGGCATGGCTGGTGTGCTTGATTCAGCGCGCTTCCGTCACTTCCTTGCAGAAGAATTCAACGTCTCCATGCGCGACGTCACCGCCTTTGTTCTCGGCGGCCACGGCGACACCATGGTGCCTTCCGTGCGCTACTCTACTGTAGGCGGCATCCCCCTGCCCGATCTGATCGACATGGGCTGGACCACACAAGAGAAACTGGACGCCATGGTTCAGCGCACCCGTGATGGCGGCGCAGAAATCGTTGGCCTGCTGAAAACCGGCTCTGCCTTCTACGCCCCTGCTGCCTCGGCAATCGAGATGGCCGAAGCCTATCTCAAGGACCAGAAGCGCGTTCTGCCCTGCGCCGCCTACTGTGACGGCGATCTCGGCGTCAAGGACATGTATGTCGGCGTGCCAACCGTGATTGGTGCCGGTGGCGTTGAGCGCGTTGTCAACATCAAGCTCAACAAAAGCGAGCAAGACATGTTCGACACCTCGGTCAAAGCGGTTCAGGGACTGGTCGAGGCCTGCAAGGCCATCGACAGCTCGCTCGCCTAAAGGCGCAGCACTCCCATATACAAAGATTAAAGCCGTCGGAGTTTCCGGCGGCTTTTTTTACATCCGAGCGCAGCCGCGCCCCCTGTGAGGGCCAGGCCGTGCGCTCAGGCCATCCGCTCTGGCCGTGCGATCAGCAGGCCATGCGCTCAGGACCCGCGCTCAGGACAAGTGCCAGACAAGCATCGCGGCACCACCCAAACAACGCCACAGCGCCCGGCCCTGTTTTTTGAAAAATTCAGGTTCAAGGCTTTTGTCTTAGTTGCACCTCCTCTCTTCAACCCACGGGTTGATTCGCTTGCGCAGGCGCCTGGTTTTGCCGCAGTTGTGATCACGCGTAAAAAACCTGTGATCACAAATAGTGAAAATCTTCGTGAAAAACCCGCGCGGCATAAGAAAAACCTTTAAAGATTTGGCATATGACGGCGGTATGACAGAGATTATTGAAGCCAGACGGGACAGTTTCTCATGAACATCCACGAATATCAGGCCAAGGCCCTTCTTCGCAGCTATGGAGCGCCAGTTTCCGACGGTCGCATCGTACTGAAGGCCGACGAAGCCAAATCCGCCGCAGGGGAGCTTGACGGCCCACTTTGGGTGGTAAAAGCACAGATCCATGCCGGCGGTCGCGGCAAGGGCTCTTTCAAAGAAGCCGATGCCGGTGAAAAAGGCGGTGTACGCCTCACCAAATCGGTCGAAGAGGCCTCGGAAGAAGCCAAGAAAATGCTGGGCCGCACCCTGGTCAGGCATCAGGCCGGCCCCGCCGGCAAACAGGTCAACCGCATCTATATTGAGGCGGGCTCGGGCATTCAGACCGAATTGTACCTGGCGCTGCTGGTGGATCGCCAGACCTCGCGCATCTCCTTTGTCTGCTCCACCGAGGGCGGCATGGACATCGAAGAGGTTGCCGCCTCTACCCCGGAAAAGATCCTGTCGTTCAGCGTTGATCCAGCCACCGGCTATCAGGCGTTCCACGGCCGTCGCATCGCCTTCTCGCTCGGCCTTGAGGGCCAGCAGATCAAGCAGTGCGTCAAACTGATGGGCCAGCTGTACCAGGCCTTCACCGACAAAGACATGGAGATGCTGGAAATCAACCCGCTGATCGTCTCTGACACCGGTGATCTGAAAGTGCTCGACGCCAAGGTCAGCTTTGACGGCAACGCCATGTACCGCCACCCCGATGTGGCTGAGCTGCGCGACACCACCGAAGAAGACCCCAAAGAGTTGGAAGCCTCCAAGTACGACCTGAACTACATCGCGCTCGACGGTGAGATCGGCTGCATGGTGAACGGCGCCGGTCTGGCGATGGCCACCATGGACATCATCAAACTCTATGGTGCTGAGCCTGCAAACTTCCTCGATGTTGGTGGCGGCGCCACCAAAGAGAAAGTCACCGAAGCGTTCAAGATCATCACCTCTGATCCACAGGTCAAAGGCATCCTGGTCAACATCTTCGGCGGCATCATGCGCTGCGATGTGATCGCCGAGGGTGTTGTTGCCGCGGTGAAAGAAGTGGGCCTGAAGGTTCCGCTGGTTGTCCGTCTTGAGGGCACCAATGTGGAAGCCGGCAAAGAGATCATCAACACCTCTGGTCTTGACGTGATCGCAGCCGACAACCTCTCTGACGGCGCCGAGAAGATCGTAAAAGCGGTTAAAGGGTAAGTCAGAGAATGCTTCGTCAATTTCTCTTTGCGATTTTGTCCGTGCTAATTTCGGCTCCGTCACAGGCGGAGACTGCGGTTTCACAAGACGAATTTGTTTCGCTTTTTGATCGTGCCGTGCAAACGGTTCCGAACCTTGAAGCCTTAGAGAAATTGTCTATCCAAGCAGGATTTCGCATTGTTTCCAAAGAAAGCACTGGCAGCCACCTAAGCTACTTAGAAGCAGCCAACACAGACGAAGATTTTTACATTGTCGGTATTCGTGACCATCGCGCGTCTCTTAGTGCAGACCATGTACGCCTCCTCGTCACTCAATATGGAACAGACGCATCCTACGCGAAGAATCTAACAAGCCAAGCTCAGCAGCACTTGCCCCAGGGGCCAAGTCACAAATCTGACCTTTCTGGCGGGTTCACCTTCGGCACCGCTTGGGAAGCAGGCTACCCCGACCTCATCACACTCGAAGTCAAGTTTCATCGAAAAGAGAAAGCTTCCTTGATGGAAGCAGTCTTTCTCAAGACAAATTAGGAGACTCCTAAAATGGCAGTCCTCATCGACGAAAACACCAAGGTTATCTGTCAGGGCTTTACCGGCTCGCAGGGCACCTTTCACTCTGAACAGGCCATTGCCTATGGCACCAAAATGGTCGGCGGTGTGACCCCAGGCAAAGGCGGCATCAACCACCTTGGTCTGCCCGTCTTCAACTCGGTGCACGAAGCCAGGCATGTGACCGAAGCAAACGCTTCTGTCATCTACGTGCCGCCCCCCTTCGCCGCTGACTCAATCCTCGAGGCAATCGACGCCGAGATGGAGCTGATCGTCTGCATCACCGAAGGCATCCCGGTTCTGGACATGATGCGGGTTCAGCGCGCGCTGGAAGGCTCTAAATCGCGCCTGATCGGCCCCAACTGCCCCGGCGTGATCACCCCTGACGCCTGCAAAATCGGCATCATGCCCGGTCACATCCACAAACGTGGCTCTGTTGGTGTTGTGTCGCGGTCCGGCACCCTGACCTATGAAGCGGTGAAACAGACCTCCGACATCGGCCTGGGCCAGTCTTCGGCTGTTGGCATCGGTGGTGATCCCATCAAGGGCACCGAGCACATCGACGTGCTGGATCTCTTCCTCGACGATGATGAGACCCAGTCGATCATCATGATTGGTGAAATCGGTGGTTCTGCCGAAGAGGAAGCCGCAGCATTCCTCGCCGAGCAGCGCAAAAAAGGCCGCTGGAAGCCCGTGGCTGGTTTCAGCGACGGCCGGACTGCCCCTCCCGGCCGTCGCATGGGCCACGCTGGCGCAATCGTCGCCGGTGGCAAAGGTGGCGCTGAGGACAAGATCGAAGCCATGCGCTCTGCTGGTATCGTTGTTGCCGAAAGCCCCGCCGGCCTTGGCGAAGCGGTGCTGAAAGCCATCAAAGGTTAATAGTTCTTCGGGGCGAATGAATTCGCCCCGAAAACCCTACTCAGTTACGGCAGGCCCCATGACTATGAGACTGATATGTGCAGCCCTTGCATCAGTGGTTCTGGCAACCGGCTGCAGTGGCCCCAGTCCGCGTGTCGCCTATGTGCAGGATGGTGAAGGCTGGCGTCAGATTTCGCTCGCCGAGGCCAGGAGCCTGAAACGTCAGGAGCAGGCCGCCGCGCCGCAAAACGAGCCAACACCCATCTCCGCAGATCAGATGTCCGCGATACCGCCACCCGCCGCCCTGGCAGAGGCCGAAGCAGCCGCGCCCCTACAGCACACCCCGCTGGCTGAGCTTTCATCGCAGGGCTCTGCAGCTGACACAGATAAAACCTCCGTAAGTATTGCGAAAGATGTCTGCAATATACCCGGTGGTCAAAGCCCTACGCCAACACCACCCTGTACCCTATAAATTTTCGCCTCTGACCTTTCGCAGTGAGAACATCCATGACCGATAACTCTCCCAACGACCTGTTCCACGCCTCCTCCTTCATGCAGGGGCATAATGCCGAGTATCTCGAACAGCTCTATGCGCAATATGCCAATGACCCGAATGCGGTTGATGCCGCCTGGGGCGAGTTCTTTCGCCAGATGGGCGATGCTGACCTGGATGTGAAGGCTGAGGCCCAGGGTCCTTCCTGGGCACGCCCTGACTGGCCGCCCGCTCCCAATGATGACCTGACCGCCGCCCTGACTGGCGAATGGCCTGCGCCGGTCGAGGCAAAGGCTGCGGGCAAAAAGATTGCCGAAAAGGCGGTCAAGGCCGGTGTGGAAGTCTCGGATGAGCAGATCCAGCGCGCCGTGCTCGATTCGATCCGCGCCCTGATGCTGATCCGCGCCTACCGGATCCGGGGTCACCTGGCGGCCGATCTTGACCCGCTGTCGATGCGCAGTGACGCCCCCCACCCCGAGCTGGACCCGCAAAGCTATGGCTTTCTGGACGCCGACATGGATCGCCCGATCTTTATCGACAATGTTCTGGGGCTGCAGGTCGCAAGCATGCGCCAGATCGTCGAGATCGTAAAACGCACCTACTGTGGTACCTTTGCGCTGCAATACATGCATATTTCTGACCCCGGCCAGTCCGCCTGGCTGAAGGAACGCATTGAGGGCTACGACAAAGAGATCCGCTTTACCCGTGAGGGTCGCAAGGCGATCCTGAACAAAATGGTCGAGGCCGAGGGTTTTGAAAAATTCCTGCACGTCAAATACATGGGCACCAAGCGCTTTGGTCTGGATGGCGGCGAGAGCCTGATCCCGGCGATGGAGCAGATCATCAAACGCGGTGGCAACCTGGGCGTCGAAGAGATCGTCATTGGTATGCCACACCGGGGCCGCTTGTCGGTTCTGGCCAATGTGATGCAAAAACCCTACCGCGCCATTTTCAACGAGTTCCAGGGCGGCAGCTTTAAGCCCGAAGACGTTGATGGCTCGGGCGATGTGAAATACCACCTTGGCGCCTCGTCGGATCGCGAATTTGACGGCAATACCGTGCACCTCAGCCTGACCGCCAACCCCTCGCACCTTGAGGCGGTGAACCCGGTGGTTCTGGGCAAGGTCCGCGCCAAACAGGATCAGAAAAACGACGGTGCGCGCGGCAAGGTTCTGTCGATCCTGCTGCACGGCGATGCGGCCTTTGCCGGCCAGGGTGTTGTGGCAGAGTGTTTTGCGCTGTCGGGACTGAAGGGTCACAAAACCGGCGGCACCATGCATATCGTGGTGAACAACCAGATCGGTTTCACCACGGCGCCGCATTTCTCGCGCTCCTCGCCCTACCCCACCGACAACGCGCTGGTGGTCGAGGCGCCGATCTTCCACGTCAATGGTGATGACCCCGAGGCCGTGGTACATGCCGCCAAGGTGGCCACCGAGTTCCGCCAGAAATTCGGCAAGGACGTTGTTCTCGACATCTTTTGCTATCGCCGGTTTGGTCACAACGAGGGCGACGAGCCCATGTTCACCAACCCCCTGATGTACAAACGGATCAAAGGCCACAAAACCACGCTCAGCCTTTATACGGAACGTCTGGTCAAGGATGGCCTGATCCCCGAGGGCGAGATCGAGGACATGAAGGCCGCGTTTCAGGCCCAGCTGAACGAAGAGTTCGAGGCCGGCAAAGACTACAAACCAAACAAGGCCGACTGGCTTGATGGTCGCTGGTCGCATCTGGACCGTCAGAAAGAAAACAAATACCAGCGCGGCAAGACCGCGATTGAGCCTGAAACCATGGCCGAAATCGGCAAGTCCCTGGCCAGCGTGCCCGAAGGCTTCCCGATGCACCGCACCGTTGGCCGGGTTCTGGAAACCCGCGGCAAGATGTTTGAAAGCGGCGCGGGCTTTGACTGGGCCACCGGTGAAGCACTGGCCTTTGGCTCCTTGCTGACCGAGGGCTTTCCGGTCCGTCTGTCGGGACAGGATGCCACCCGTGGCACCTTCTCGCAGCGCCACTCCGGCATCATCAACCAGAACACAGAAGAGCGCTACTTCCCGCTCAACAATATCCGCGCAGGCCAGTCACATTTTGATGTGATCGATTCTGCCCTGTCGGAATATGCGGTTCTGGGGTTTGAATATGGCTACTCGCTGGCGGAACCCAACGCGCTGACCCTCTGGGAAGCCCAGTTTGGCGATTTTGCCAATGGCGCGCAGATCATGTTTGATCAGTTCATCTCTTCCGGCGAAAGCAAATGGCTGCGGATGTCCGGTCTGGTCTGCCTGATGCCGCACGGGTTTGAGGGCCAGGGGCCGGAACACTCCTCCGCCCGTCTGGAGCGGTTCCTGCAGATGTGTGGTCAGGACAACTGGATCGTGGCCAACTGCACCACGCCAGCCAACTACTTCCACATCCTGCGCCGCCAGCTGCACCGCTCGTTCCGTAAACCGCTGATGCTGATGACGCCCAAATCGCTGCTGCGCCACAAGATGGCTGTTAGCAATGCCGAGGATTTCACCACCGGCTCCAGCTTCCACCGGGTGCTGTGGGATGATGCCCAAAAGGGTAATTCCGACACGCAACTGGCCTCTGATGACAAGATCAAGCGCGTCGTCATGTGCTCGGGCAAGGTCTACTATGACCTGCTGGAAGAGCGCGATGCCCGTGGGATCGACGATGTCTATCTCATGCGGGTTGAACAGTTCTATCCTTTCCCGGCGATCTCGCTGGTCGAAAGGATAGAACGGTTCAACGGCGCTGAGATGGTCTGGTGTCAGGAAGAGCCCAAGAACCAGGGGGCCTGGTCCTTTATTGAGCCCAATATCGAATGGGTGCTGAGCCGCATCAAGGCCAAGCACACCCGGCCCGCTTACGTCGGCCGTGCCACCTCGGCGTCGCCTGCAACCGGTCTCGCCAGCCAACATAAAGCCCAACAAGCTGCGCTCGTGAACGACGCGCTGAGCATCTGAGGAAGACAGTCATGACCACCGAAGTTCGCTGCCCACTTTGGGCGAATCCGTTACCGAAGCCACTGTCGCCACCTGGTTCAAGAAACCCGGCGACACTGTAGCGCAGGATGAAATGCTCTGTGAGCTGGAAACCGACAAGGTTACCGTCGAGGTGCCTGCTCCCGCCGCAGGCGTGCTGGCCGATATCGTCGCCAATGAAGGCGACACGGTCGGCGTTGACGCGCTGCTGGCCAATATTACTGCCTCCGGCGCCGCCGCAGCTCCGGCAGCCGTTGCAGCGCCTGCTGCTGCGGCCCCTGCGGCCCCTGCCGCCACAGGTGGCAGTACTGATGTGATGGTGCCCACGCTTGGCGAATCTGTGACCGAGGCCACCGTTTCGGTCTGGTTCAAAAAGGTCGGCGACACCGTGGCCCAGGACGAGATGCTCTGTGAGCTGGAAACCGACAAGGTCTCGGTCGAGGTGCTTTCACCTGCCGCAGGCGTGCTGGCGGAAATCACCGCCGCAGAAGGCAGTACTGTCGAGGCCAGCGCCAAACTTGGTGAGATCTCAGGCGCAGGGGCAGCCGTCGCGGCGGCGCCAGCCACGGCGCCCGCAGCCGCAGTGGCTCCTGCCGCCGCAGGCAAGGACATCGCCAATGCGCCATCGGCGGAAAAGGCCATGGCCGAAGCCGGGCTCTCTGCCGCCAGAGTTGCAGGCACAGGTCGCGATGGTCGGATCATGAAGGACGATGTCACCCGCGCCATGGCAGCCGCCGCTGCCGCTCCGGCCCCAGCTGCCGCAGCGCCAACACCGCGCGCGCCTGTGCCCGCAGATGATGCGTCACGCGAAGAGCGGGTGAAAATGACCCGCCTGCGCCAGACGATTGCCAAGCGCCTGAAAGAAAGCCAGAATACCGCCGCCATGCTGACCACCTATAACGAGGTGGACATGGGCGAGGTCATGGCCCTGCGCACTCAGTACAAAGACCAGTTTGAGAAAAAGCACGGTGTGCGTCTGGGCTTTATGTCCTTCTTCACCAAGGCCTGCTGCCACGCGCTGAAAGAAGTGCCTGAGGTCAATGCCGAAATCGACGGCACCGATGTGGTCTACAAGAAATTTGTCCACATGGGCGTTGCTGCCGGCACCCCGACCGGCCTGGTGGTTCCGGTGATCCGCGACGCCGACGCCATGTCATTTGCCGAGATCGAAAAGGCAATTTCCGAAAAAGGCAAACGCGCCCGTGACGGCAAGCTATCGATGGCAGAGATGCAGGGCGGCACCTTCACGATCTCCAACGGTGGCGTCTATGGTTCCCTCATGTCTTCGCCGATCCTGAACCCACCGCAGTCCGGCATTCTGGGCATGCACAAGATCCAGGACCGCCCCATGGCGATCAACGGTGAAGTGGTGATCCGCCCGATGATGTATCTGGCGCTGAGCTACGTCCGCCGCATCGTCGACGGCAAAGGGGCTGTGACCTTCCTGGTGCGCGTCAAAGAAGCGCTGGAAGATCCCCGCCGCCTGCTGATGGATCTGTAATTGACCAAATGGGTTCTTCCCGAGTGGGTAAAAAAAACCTGATCGGGAAGAACCATCGAGAGCGTGTCGGAAATCTATCCTCATACTCTCTCAACTTTCCTTTTCCGATGGTGCGTCGCTCACTCTAGTCGCCATGCCGTTCCGCCAAGGGACATTGGACGCCCATTACATCGAAGGCGATGATTTTCTGGACGAGGCCCTAAAATGACCACCGAACTCACCATCCTCACCCTCGCTGCCCTGCTGCGTCCTGCAGTTCTGCGCCTATTCCTTCACGGCCAACCAGCAGGTCAGCCGCAAGGTCGCCTTTGGCCCGCGTGATACAGCCGTGGAACTCACCGGCACTGCCGGACGGCTAAAACGCGCCATGAACAACCACTTCGAGGGGCTGATCCTCTTCTCCATCGCCTGCATCGTTGTCACGCTTGGGGATCAATCCACGCCCTTCACCACCGCCTGCGCCTGGACCTACCTCGGCGCCCGCATTCTTTATGTCCCCGCCTACGCCTTCGGGCTCAGCCCCTGGCGCTCCCTGATCTGGGCCGTGGGGCTCGTCGCCACCACCGCCATGCTGGTTGCCGCCCTCATATGACCATTCACCTTCTCTCAAATACCTCGGGGGAGGCCCATCAGGGCCGGGGGCAGCGCCCCTCCCCCGCTCAACCGCAAAGGACCTTTTAAAAATGGCAAGCTATGACGTCATCATCATCGGTGCAGGCCCCGGCGGCTATGTCAGCGCCATCCGCTGCGCCCAGCTGGGTCTCAAGACCGCCATTGTTGAGGGGCGCGAAACCCTCGGCGGCACCTGCCTCAACATCGGCTGCATCCCGTCAAAGGCACTGCTGCATGCGACGCATATGCTGCACGAGGCCGAACACAACTTTGCCGGCATGGGCCTCAAAGGCAAATCGCCTTCGGTCGACTGGAACCAGATGAAATCCTACAAGGAAGACGTCGTCAGCCAGAACACCGGCGGTGTCGAATTCCTGATGAAAAAGAACAAGATCGACTGGCTCAAAGGCTGGGCCTCTATTCCGGCCGCCGGTCAGGTCAAGGTCGGCGATGAGACCCATGAGGCCAAAAATATCGTCGTGGCCACCGGCTCTGTGCCCTCCTCGCTGCCCGGTGTCGAGGTCGACGAGAAGGTCGTTGTCACCTCCCCGGCGCGCTGGACCTGCCAAAGGTTCCCAAAAAGATGCTGGTGATTGGCGCCGGTGTCATCGGGCTTGAGCTGGGCTCGGTCTATGCCCGCCTCGGCTCCGAGGTCACCGTGGTGGAATACATGGATGCGGTCTGCCCCGGCATGGACAAGGACGTGCAGCGCGGCTTTAAACGCATGCTGGAAAAGCAGGGCGTCACCTTCATCATGGGCGCCGCCGTGCAGGGCGTCGAGGCCAGCAAGACCAAGGCCAAGGTGACATACCAGCCCAAAAAGGGTGGCGATGCCGAGGTGATCGACGCCGATGTGGTGCTGGTCGCGACCGGGCGCAAAGCCTATGCCGAGGGCCTCGGGCTCGATGCCCTGGGTGTCAAACTGACCGAGCGCGGCCAGATCGCGACGGACGCCCAGTGGCGCGCCAATGTGCCCGGCCTCTTTGCCATTGGCGATGTCATTGAAGGCCCGATGCTGGCCCACAAGGCCGAGGACGAAGGCATGGCCGTGGCAGATGTGATCGCCGGTAAGCATGGCCATGTGAACTATGGCGTCATCCCCGGTGTGGTCTACACCACGCCCGAAGTGGCCACCGTGGGCGCCACCGAGGATGCGCTCAAGGCCGAGGGGCGCAAGGTCAAGGTTGGCAAGTTCAACTTTATGGCCAATGCCCGCGCCAAGGCGGTGCATCAGGCCGAGGGTGGCTTTGTCAAAATCATCACCGACAAGGAAACCGATCGAATCTTAGGCGCGGCGATCATCGGCCCCGGTGCCGGTGATCTGATCCATGAGCTCTGCGTTGCGATGGAATTTGGCGCCTCTGCCGAAGATGTGGCCCTCACCTGCCACGCGCACCCAACCTATTCGGAAGCCGTGCGTGAGGCCGCCCTGGCCTGCGGCACCGGCGCGATCCATAGCTAAACAAGATCTCTGCGCCCCGGTTTCCTTTTAACTGGGGCGCAGGACCTGCCGCACAGACCCCGTGAAAAAATCCATACTTGCCCCCATTGTGGCTCTTGGCCTGATCGCAGGCTTGCGGACTGGCATCGCTCCTCTGGCCAGTCCCAAGCCGTGCTGAACGCATTGCGACACTCTTCAAAGACTACTGCCTGCCGCATCATCGCGGAGAAGACGTGACAGCCAAAGCATCGGCCGACTTGGTTCCCCACGCGCACACAGCATCCTCTACGCAGTGGATAGATCAGGCCTCCGCCAGCTTTCTACAGCTCGCGACACGGCGCTGCCAGGTAACAACCACCCACCCCTTTGCGCTGTCCGCTTTAGATGCCAAAGAACTGCTTGATCTGATTGCGCCCATCGTCGCACAAGAATTCTCGGAATTGCCAATTGATCCCAAGGCTACGATGGGGCCGGATAGCATCAGCAAAGGCTGGCTGCTCGGTAAGGCCCAATCACCAGAGCGATGGGGAGTTTTCTTTTCCGCCTATCCCGACTGGGGAGCGTCTGTCGGCAGCATTCTCTTCCTTGCATCCCCAACGCAGAAAATCATGCCCGCTGAGACAAGAACGCAGCATCACAAAAAGTTTCATTTGGAAAATCACTGTCCGCCCTGTCTACTGCAGCCAGTTTCAACGCAGGGGAGGACGACAGATGGCCGTTTCACTACAAGTAATTTATCCAGTCAGCGACGACAGCACCTTTGACCACGGCTATTATGCCGATACCCACATGGCGCTGGTTCAGGAACATATGGGCAGCCATATCGACCGGGTTCTGGTCACCAAAGGCATCGCCGGTGGCCCCGACAAACCGGCCGGATTTCATGCGGTGGCAAGTATCGTCTTTGCCGATCAGGCGGCCATGGGCGCCGCATTGAAGGCCTCGGGGCCGGTGATGGCGGATGTGGCGAATTTCACCAATATCCAGCCGCAGGTGCTGATTGGTGAAGTCATCGCCTAAAGGCCCATCAACAGGGCGCGCCACCGTACCGACCCGGTACCGTAGAGACCCAGTGCAAACTCTGTGCGGGCGCTACAGGCCCTGCTGTTGTCTCACCACATGGTCGCAGCAGCCCGCGCACCCCAGGCGGCGTCATAGTCGGCGCCGCCCTCTTGTCCCCCCGTCTGCTCAGCCAGGATCTCGCCCACAGTGGGCAGATCTTTGCTTTCGTCGACACCGCTCCAGGTGCCCGCCCGCATCAGCGCCCGGGCACATTGGCTGTAGATCTCGCCAATCGAGATCACGATCATCGTGGCAGGTAGTTTTCCCGCCTTTTCAAACCGGGCGCGCAGATCCGCATCAGCCGTCACCTTGGCCGTGCCATTGATGCGCACCACATTATTCGAGCCCGGCACCAGAAACATCAAAGACACCCGGCCATCGCACACAATATTGCGCAGGGAATCCAGACGGTTGTTGCCGCGCCAGTCCGGCAGGGCAAGGGTGCCAGGGTCAAGTTCAAGCACCACCGGCCCGTCATCGCCGCGCGGGCTATCGTCTGTGCCATCGGGCCCCACCGTGGTCAACATGCACAGCTTTGAGGCCATGATCCATTGACGGTACAGCGGCGTCATCCGACGGGCCACCTTGCGCAGAGAGGGCGCCCCCGGTGTGCCATAAAGCGACGTTAGATCGTCGATGGTTTCAAGATACTGCATCCGGATCAAACCCCAGTTCTCGCATCAGTTCATTTGACCTGGCCTCAACCCGGGTTTCAAGCGTCTCCATGAACTCTTTACGGTCGAGACCCGCGTCGATTTGGTCGAGAAACTCCACCACCGCCACGCCGGGTTTGCGCATAATACCCGTACGCGGCCAGAGCACGCCGACATTGGTCGCCACAGGCACACAGGGCTGCGCCAGCTGTTCATACAGAACCCCGGTGCCGACCTTGTAATCCGCCTTGACGCCAGGGGCGACGCGGGTGCCCTGTGAATAGATAATCAGCTGCCCGGCCTCCTGATGCCCGGCCTTTACATCCGCCACCATCTTGTCGATGGCCGCGCCGCGTTTGCCCCGGTCCACCGCAACGCAGTCCAGCAATTTGGCATATTGGCCAATCACAGGCGTGCGCAGGATCTCTTTTTTCATGATGAACTTGGCAGTTGGCAGCGCCGTGAAGATCATCATGATATCAAGAAAGGACTGGTGCTTGGCCGCAATCAAAACCTCGCCCGTTGGCGGCGTGCCGCGTACCTCACAGCGAATGCCCACCATGAGACGCGCGGTCCAGAACACCCAGCGCGAATAGCTTTTGCAGCAGGCCCGCGCGCCGCGTTTGCTGAAAATCGCCCAGGGGGCAAACAGCAGGCCAAAGATCGGCATCATGAAATAGATCTGAAACACAAAAAGAAACGAGCGCAGCCACTGAAGTGCAAATCTCACGTCAAATCTCCCAAACGTTTCTTAGCCGCCCGGCTTGTCGCCGCAAAGGCCACTAGGGCGCCCAACACAGGGATCAGCAGAGGCAGCAACCAGGCCCAGCCCTGAAAGCCAAGCCCGGTGAGAAATCCCCCCTCATTAGAGGCCGCAGGCATCAGCCAGACTCCGACCATGCCCAGCGCCACCCCCACGGCAGAACCGCCAAGGGCGCGCAGGGTAAAGCGGCGAATAAAGGCATGCGCAATATAGCTGTCCAAAGCGCCGACAAGCCGCAGCACTTCGATCACCTGCGCATTGGCCGCGAGGGCTGCATTGGCTGCAAGGGTGATCATAGCGGCTGTGGCCCCGGCGATCAGCAGGATAGAGACCGCCCCCAGCCGCCTGAGCGCCCGGGCGGCATCCACCAGGGGCGCGCGCCATCGGGTGTGGTCATCCAGAACCGCCCCCGGCACCTCTGCCTGCAACCGTAGTCGCAGGCCTGTGCCATCATAGCCGGGGTCGCCCTCGATCACCTCGATCAATTGCGGAACCGGCAGGCTGTCGATGGGCAGGCCAGACCCAAACCAGGGGGCCAGCAAGGCAACCTGTTCTTCGGTGCTCAGCGCCCGGGCAGAAGCGACACCCGGTGTTTGTTGCAAAATGGTCAGCGCCGCCTCGGTCTGTGCCAGACGTTGTTCGGCAGGCGCATTGATGCGCAGCGTGGCCGCCCGCGCCAGCTCATCTGCCCAGCGATTGGCCAGCCGCCCCGAGGCCAGCGACAGCGCCAGCGCAAAGACCGCCAGAAAGGCCATGGCACCGGAGACAAACAGCGTCAGCTGCGCCGTAAAGCCGCTGGGGGGAACCACCCGATCCGCCTGGGCATCACCCACAATCAGTTTGCGTAGACGTCCCTCGCTCATAGGTCTGCCCCCGCCTGTTGCAACTGTTTTGACGAGATCCGCAGCACCCGGGCCTGCACCTGTTTCTTGGCGGCCCGGATCAGCGCCATATCATGGGTTGCGACCAAAATGGTCTTGCCCATCCGGTTGAGCTCTACCAGCAACTGCAGCAGGCGTTGCGACATTTCCCAGTCCACATTGCCGGTCGGCTCATCCGCGATGATCACATCCGGCGACAGAATGACTGAGCGCGCCAGGGCCGCCCGCTGCCGCTCGCCGCCAGAGAGCTCTGGTGGCATCGCATCAGCACGTTGCGACAGCCCGACCCAGTTCAGCAACTCACGCAGGTTGGCCTCTTCCAGAGACAGATCCTTGCCGGCAACAATCAGCGGCAGGGCGATATTCTCGATCACCGGCAGATGGTCGAGAAAACGGCAGTCCTGATGCACCACGCCAACGCGGCGGCGCAGATGCGCCATCTGATCGCGGTCCAGCCCCTGCACATCCATATTCATGGCACGCACCCGACCCGAGGTGGGAGACAAAGCGCCGTAGCACAGCTTCATCAACGTGGTCTTGCCCGAGCCTGACGGCCCGGTCAGGAAATGAAAGGACCCCGGAGCGAGTTTAACCGAGACCTGGCTCAGCAGCTCTCCTCCTCCGTAGTTGTAACCAACGTTTTCCAGCTCTATCACGACTGTCCCCTGTATGCGCCACGCAGTTTTGCCCTAGCGGGTCGTCAGTTTCAATGGGCCATGGCTGAAAGCGACAATACCAGCCTTATCACCACGGGGAGCAAAACGCGATTGACCCTTTCGCGAAAGCTTGGAACTGCCTATTGTTATTTGGAAATACTGCCGACAGTTTCCCGGAGGCCTCCGGGTTCAAGGAGATATTTATGCGCCTGACCTGCCCGAATTGCGGTGCCCAGTACGAAGTGCCGGATGACGTCATTCCCGACGAAGGCCGTGATGTGCAGTGTTCCAACTGCGGCGATACCTGGTTTCAGCAGACTGCTGGTTTTGGCCAGGCCACAGATGACATTGATGCCGAGGAGCAGGACAATGACCCAAGCGTCCCACCTGCCGGGCATGAGGCCGCGCCGACCGCCTCCCGTCCAGAGGCTGCGGTGCCCGAGGATGAAGATCTGCCCGCAGAGGACGCAGAGCTGGCAGCAGAGGAAACTGAGGGCACAGAGGGCAGAGAGCGCACAGAGGCCGAAATCGCATCAGAGCCATTTCAGGATCCCACCCCGCCTGAGGTCGCAGTCACCAAAGCCCTGCAAGAGGCTGCATCACCGCAAGACGCTGAAGATGTCGCGAGGGCACCGCGCCCAAGCAGGCCGCAGCCCCGGCGGGGCCTCGCGCACGACAGCAGTCCAGCCTCTGAAACCGCGCCTGTTTCTGACGCTGTGGCCCCTGAGGCGACGCCGCAGAAGCGCCGCCTTGATCCGGCGCTTGGCGAGATCCTGCGCGAAGAGGCAGAGCGCGAGGCGAGCCTGCGGGCCAATGAGCACGGCCAGGCCGAGGCGCTTGAAACGCAGCCCAACCTCGGTCTGGATGATTTCCCTGAGAACGAGGAGGCACGCCGCACCCGGCAGGCTTCTGATCGTATGGCCCGCATTCGGGGCGAAGACCCGCGCCGTCGGGCCGCCGAAGCCAGCGGGCTGAAACGCGGCGTCCTGCAAGATATTAAAAAAATCAACCCAACGCTGCGGGCGGCGGATACCGCCCCGCCTGCTCCGGTGGGCGACATGGTGCCGCCGCCGCGCAAATCCGGCTTCACCCGCGGGTTTGCCCTGGCGATCCTCGCCATATTGGCCCTAGTCATGGTCTACAGTAACGCGCCTCAAATCGCTGAGCTGCTGCCACAGGCAGATCCCTATCTCAGCACCTATGTCACCTGGGTGGATCAGATGCGCCTGTGGCTGGACACGCAGGTAACCGAGCTGAAAAAGCCCCAGTTCTGAGCCCTGATCTGCTCTGGCTGTCTCGAAAGCGCCGCCAGAGCGGCTCAGGACTAAAGCTGCGGTCAGGACCAAGGCCTTCGTTAGGACGAATACCGGGCTCAAACGAAGGCCAAAATCAAAACTGTGACAACAGATTGCACCTATCGCGCAAAACCCCTCCCCCCTGATCGGCCCCGGTGACGCCACATGCCCGGTGACGCCGCATGCCATGCGGCGCGCTTAGCGCTCCGTCAGGAGCGCTAAGCGCCATGCCCAACGAGGCCGTGGGATTTTTCAAATCCCAAGACCTGGGCGGGAGCCCCCCCCTCTCTCGTGGGCCAAAGGCTTCGAAAACAATGCTGGTGCTCTAGAGCGGCCTCGTCCAAATCAGAACTGATCCAAAAGACGCTCAAAATATCGCCGCTCCTCTTCGCCCCACGCTCCAAGTCTCCGGCGCGGCGGCGGAGTTCTTCCAACAAATCCCAGGCCCGGCGGTAGGCGCGCTCGCCGCCAAAGGGCGCATTGCGCTCATCACCAGCCCCGGTGGAATTGCGGTCACGTCCCAGGGGATCCGCCTGTGCTGACGAGGCGTTTTGCCCCTGACCCTGTTGCTGTCCGGGTTGCTGGTTCTGCGCCATTGCCTCGCCCAGGGCGCGCATCCCCTCGCGCAGAGCTTCCATCGCCTCGGATTGCCGGTCGATCGCCTCGGCCAGATCCCCCTGGCGCAGTGCCTCTTCGGCCCCATCCATCGCCCGGCCCGCCCGGTCCAGCGCCTCTCGGGTTCCTTCGCCCTCGGCGCCCTGTCCCAGTGGCAGCGCATCTTGCTGTTGCCGCAGCGCCTCGCGCAGCGCCTGCTGTTGCTGGGCCAAACTGCCAGCGCCCTGATTCCCGCCATCAGCGCCACTGCCCTGACCACTTTGGCTGTCGCTGCCGTTCTGGCCCGATTCTCCGTTCTGGCCCGATTCTCCATTTTGACCAGAGCCGCCCTGATGCTGCTGTCCGCGCCCCTGACCGCCACTGCGCCCTTCATTGTTCTGGCTCTCACCAGCCTGAGCATTGGGGTTGAACTGTTCCTGCAGATCCCGAAACGCCTGATCCGACAGCCCCTGCTGTTGTTGCAGTGTTTCGCCCAGATCCTCCATGGCCTGCTGACCGTCAGAGCCCTGCTGACCCTGCTGGCTCTGGCTCATCCGCATGTTTTCCATCATACGCTGAAACTCTTCCAGCGCCTGTTCCGCCTCGGCCATGCGGCCCTGCTCCATCAGCTCTTGGATCCGGTCCATCATGGCCTGCAGGTCCTGTTGGTTCAGGGTCATGGCACTGTCCTGGCCCTCGCCCTGCTCGCCGGACTGGCCTTCGCGTTGCGCCTGCCGCTGCAACTGGCGCATGTAGTCCTGGGTGGCCTCGCGCAGTTTTTGCATCAGCTGGGCGATTTCTTCGTCACTGGCGCCATCGCGCATGGCCTGGCTCAGGCGCTCCTTGGCCTGCTGCATCCGCGCAAGGGCATCGCCAATATCGCCATCTTCCAGACTCTGCGCCAGCGCCCAAAGCGCCGCCGCCGTCTCATCGCGTTGCGCCTCACTGAGGATGTCAACGCCCGACTCTGCAGGCTGCCCCGACTCTGCAGGCTGTAAAGACGCCTCAAGGCGACGCAAAATGCCGCGCATTTGCAGATAGCTGCCCGCCTCGCGGAAGATATCCTGAGGTCGGTGCGACACCGCGCGCAAGATCTGCGCGATACGCGGCGCATTTTGTCGCGACCAGATCAGGTCCCGGCGTTGCTCTGCGACCGCCGCCGCCAGAGGATCAAAGAAACGCGGTGCAACCAGAGGCGCGCCAAGCCCGGCGCTGGTGGTCGACTGCCCGGCTGCATCCTGCAGCGAGACATGATAGACCACCGGTAAATTGGCCCAGGGGTGCTTGGCAAAATCCTCGATCAGGAAGGCCTCAAAAGACTGGCGTGAGCCGCTGAGAGGCATGGGCAAATCCAGCACGATATCTTCGCGTGGTTCGGGATCCGGGGTCAGGCCATACCGCCGCGTAAGCGCCAGAATGTCCAGCGAGATCTTGACTTCGCCACGCTCGACCCCGTAGTCGTCCTGCGCCAGGAACGGCAGTGACAGCGCCCCCTCCGGGGTGAGTTCGGGCAGACCGGTAATGGATATGCTGGGCGCAAAATCCGGCAGCACCGCGATATCCCAGGCCCGGCCATTGCGGCCATTGATCGCCAATCGCCCCGCCTGCTGAATTTCGACCGCATGCTCCAGCATGCTCTCTGATGCGGCGTTTTCGCCTTGTTCAGAGACGGTTTGCTCCAGCGTCAGCGCGCCGACTTCGCCATAAAAGCGCAGCGTAATACGGCTGCCCACGGGCAGTTCCAGATCCTCGTCCTGCTGATCATTGAGATAGAGCACCGGCAAGCCGGTGTAGCGCGGCGGCTCGATCCAGCCCTCCCAGGAAGGCCCCGCCAGTCCAGCCCCCAGTCCGGCCCCGCCCCCCGGTGCCATGGCCGCAAGGCTGCTGACCCGCCACACAGAGCCAAACACCAGCGCCATCAGCAGCGAGACCAGCGCCACATAGCGCAGGGCAAAGGGGTCTGCCGCTGCAATGCGCAGATCGGGAGCTGGAGCTTTTGCCTGTGCGGCGGCGCGCGCCATGCGCGCCTGATGCGCCTGCCACAGCGCCGCCGACCCGGGATCAGAGCCGCCAATCGCCTGCGCATCCAACAGGGCGGTGACCGGTCGGCCCGGCAGGCTGGCATCCAGCCGCGCCAGTGCCTCATGACGGCGTGGCCAGCGAAAGCGCCATATACCAAAGGTAAGGGTCGCAAGGCAGCACAGCAGGGCAATCGCTGCCGCAAGCCACACGGCGCCAGGCGACACCAGATCATGCAGCCCCAACATCACAGCAGCACAGACCAGCATCACCACCGAGGCCAATGGCCAAAAAGCCCGCAGGGCGCGTTCGCCAAACAGTCCCGCCTGCGTCAGCCGCAGGGGCCATCGCAGCGGATGCAATCTTGGGTCAGCCTTGCCGTTTCGCGCCATCTCTGCTCTGCCTCCTTTGGGCTTTGCATGTGGCCAAAAATTCCGACAGGTACGCCGGAGCCGTTACAGCCACTCCGGGATGGTATCGCGATTTATCATTTCGTCAAAGCTCGGTCGTGGGCGAATAACCGCGAATTGATCACCATGCACCAGAACTTCGGGAATCAGCGGCCGGGAATTGTCCTCGCTCGACATCACCGCGCCGTAGGCACCGGCACTGCGAAAGGCGATGAGGTCGCCCGCCAGCAGCGGCGGCATGTCGCGCTCTTTGGCAAAGGTATCGCCGGATTCGCAGACGGGCCCGACGATGTCATAGGGACGAGGTTCAACCCCCGGCGCCGGTTCATTGACGGCAACGATGTCATGGTGCGCTTCGTACATTGCCGGGCGGATCAGGTCATTCATGGCGCCATCCACGATCAGAAATTCGCGGTCCTCGCCGGATTTCACATAGATCACCTTGCTGACCATCAGCCCCGCATTGCCCGCAATCAGCCGCCCAGGTTCGATCTCGATCTCGCAGCCCAGATGGCCCAGCGTCTCCTTGATCAGCTGGCCATATTCCACCGGCAGCGGTGGCGCCTCGTTTGAGCGGGTATAGGGAATGCCCAGACCGCCGCCCAGATCAAGACGGCGAATGTCATGGCCGTCGTCGCGCAGCACCTGCGTCAACTCGGCGACTTTTTCATAGGCCTTGCGAAAGGGCTCAAGCTCGGTCAGCTGCGAGCCAATGTGGACGTCGATCCCAATGACCTGCAGCCCCGGCAGCTGTGCTGCATGGGCATAGACCTCGCGGGCGCGGGCAATGGGAATGCCAAATTTGTTTTCAGACTTGCCGGTGGCGATCTTGGCGTGGGTTTTTGCATCCGCATCCGTGTTCACCCGAATGGTGATCGGCGCCACCTGGCCCAGCTCTAGCGCGACCGCGTTGATCACTGCCATTTCCGGTTCAGATTCGACGTTGAACTGACGAATGCCACCGCTGAGGGCGGTGCGGATTTCTTCCGCCGTTTTGCCAACGCCGGAAAAGACAATTTTGTCCCCCGGCACACCTGCGGCCCTGGCGCGCAGATATTCGCCCTGGCTGACCACATCCATGCCAGCCCCGGCCTGTGCCAGAGTTTTTAGAATAGCCTGATTGCTGGCCGCCTTCATGGCGTAGCAAACCAGATGATCCATGCCCTCCAGCGCCTCGTCAAACAGGCGAAAGTGGCGCTGCAGCGTGGCAGTGGAATAGACGTAAAACGGAGTGCCCACGGCAGCCGCAATCTCGGCAACCGGCACGTCTTCGGCGAAAAGCGCGCCGTCGCGGTAGAGAAAGTGATCCATGCCTTGGCCACTAGACCAAAACCGGCAGGGCTGGCAAATGATTCCCGCGCACCCAAAGATCTTTGAGCTTTGCCCGGATCAGTGCGACCTGCCCGGACCGGCCCCTGTCAGCGCTGCTCAGACCCGTTCAGAAACTGTGCGAAACACCCACGCGCGCATAGCCGGACACGCGAACACCAGAGACTGGCGCCTTTTCAGGCTGCCTGGCCTCGGGCTGTTTGGCCTCGGGCGGTCTTGCATAGGAGGTTGGCAGATCGCAGGCAGAGAGCCCCAGTACACTAAGCCACAGTACACCCAGAACCAAAAAGCGACGGATCATGATAAAAGCCCTCTGTGTGCGGCTGTCTGCAGTCAGGATTGAAATCACTGACCCGCCGGAACGACCCGCGATTGTTAGAAGAAGTTTGCTAAAAGCCGAGGAAGATATTCACCGGACCCTTGTGCAATCCAACAGAGCCGCCCGCATGCACACCGTTATTAGAGACCCCAACACCGGCTTCAGCGAGGGGCGCACCGGCTCGCCATCGACGCCACAGGCGCTCAGGCTGGCGATCAAAACAGCAGCGCCAGTCAGGCTCAATATCGATCTGCGCATCTGTAGCCTCCAAAAACCAGCCGGGCTCGTTACCCGGCATAGATGGGTGTCATGGGCCAAAATTCAAGGCGGCCCATGATCAAAGTCGCAAAGCCGGAAACCCATAAAAGGTCCCTTTCAGGCCCCTGAAAGCGCTGTCCGCTCAGGCGTCCAGAATCGCGGTCCAGCGGGCCACCTGGGCGCGCACCTGCGCCGGGGCTGTGCCGCCATAGGACAGGCGTGAGTTTACCGAGTTTTCAACGCCGAGAACAGAGAAGACATCCTGGGTGATCGCGCTGTGCACGCCCTGCATGTCGGCAAGAGTCAGTTCCGGCAGATCACAGCCGCGCGACTCGGCCAGGGCCACCAATGAGCCAGTAACGTGATGCGCATCGCGGAACGGCAGGCCCAGCACCCGCACCAGCCAGTCGGCCAGATCGGTAGCGGTTGAGAAACCCGAGGCGGCGGCCACGGCCAGCTCGGCACGGTTGGCGCTCATATCCTTGACCATGCCTTCCATCGCGGCCAGGGCCAGCATCCAGTTGTCGGCAGCATCAAAGACCTGTTCCTTGTCTTCCTGCATGTCCTTGGAATAGGCCAGCGGCAGGCCCTTCATCACCACCATCAGCGCCGTGTTGGCGCCAAAGATACGGCCCACCTTGGCGCGAATCAGCTCGGCTGCGTCGGGGATTTTCTTTTGCGGCATAATGGACGAGCCGGTCGAAAAACGATCCGACAGGGTGACAAAGCGGAACTGCGCCGAGGACCAGATCACCAGCTCTTCGGCAAACCGGCTGAGATGCACGGCACTGATCGAGGCGGTGGAGAGGAATTCCAGCGCGAAATCACGATCCGAGACCGCATCCAGTGAGTTTGCCGCAGGCCGGTCAAAGCCCAGCGCCGCCGCTGTCATGTCGCGATCAATCGGAAAGGAGGTGCCCGCCAGGGCCGCAGCCCCCAGAGGCGATTCGTTCATGCGTTTGCGGGCGTCGCGCACACGAGACAGATCGCGGCCAAACATCTCGACATAGGCCATCATATGATGGCCCCAGGTCACCGGCTGCGCCACCTGCAGATGGGTAAAGCCCGGCATTACCCAGTCGGCCCCGGCCTCGGCCTGGGTCAAAAGCGCGCGGATAAGGGCCAAAAGACCGCCTTCGGCGGCATCCAGCTGGTCGCGCACCCAGAGTTTGAAATCGGTGGCCACCTGATCATTGCGCGACCGGCCCGTGTGCAGACGGCCTGCGGGCTCGCCGATGACCTCTTTCAGGCGGGCCTCGACGTTCATGTGGATGTCTTCCAGCGCAGTCGAGAACTGGAACGTGCCGGTCTCAATCTCTGACAAGACCGTGAGCAGGCCTTCCCGAATTGCCTCGGCGTCGTTATCGCTTATAACGCCTGTTGCGGCCAACATCGCTGCGTGGGCCCTGGAGCCAGCAATGTCCTGGGCAGCCATTCGCTTGTCAAAACCGATCGAGGCATTGATTGCCTCCATGATCGCGTCTGGACCAGCGGCAAAACGGCCGCCCCACATCTGGTTCGAGGCTTGATCTGTCATGGTGGAATCCCGGAGATAAAATGCGTCTGTTACGTCACCTTTCCCTTTATATCGCCCTGGCCCTGGGTGCAAATGCAGCAATCGCGGCTGATGCGGCCCAGCTGGAAGCGCTGCGCGATCACAGTCTCAAACGTCTGGTGGTGCACTCCACTCCCCGTGCTGTCTCTGATGCGGAATTTTTCCTTCAGGATGACAGCGGCACCGCGACGCTGCAGGACTACCACGGCAAGGTGGTACTGTTGAACTTCTGGGCCACCTGGTGCGCGCCCTGCCGCAAAGAAATGCCGCAGCTTGCGGAATTGCAGGAGGAATTGGGGGGCGAGGATTTTGAGGTGCTGACCATTGCCGCCGGGCGCAACAGCCCTGCTGGCATTACAAAGTTCTTTGACAAAAACGGCATCAGCAACCTGCCCCGCCACACGGACCCGAAACAGGCACTAGCCCGTAAGATGGCAGTGATCGGCCTGCCCGTCACCGTGCTGTTGGACCGCGAGGGGCAGGAGGTCGCCCGCCTTTTGGGCGATGCCGAGTGGAATTCCGACAGCGCCAAAGCGATTATTGCGGCGATGATCGAAAGCAATTAACCTCCGGTTGAATTTTCGGCCGGGGGAAGCAGTTTCTCCCTGTCGACATCCGGAGGAAAACCCTTGTTTAAGAAAGCGCTTTTGGCCCTGGCAGCTGCGGCCACAATTACATCAGCAGCAATTGCCGGGGATCTGAAAATTTTAGACGGCCCCGCTGTCCTGACCATCCACAGCCAGAGAACGCTCAACTCTGACGCGAAAGAGGCTCTCCAAAGACTGAAACAAAACCATTTCTTTGGGGCCTTAGCCGTTTCCAGAACTGGTTTGGCTTTTGGGCGCGCTGACGGTGTCAACGACCTGAAAGCAGCCAAGGATCTCGCCTTGATGATTTGCAGGAAATACGGCGATCAAGGCTGCAAGATCCATGCCACCCTTTCCCCAAGAAAATATGTGGCTTCGCGGCGTGATGTCACCTTGTCGGAAATCAACTTTGGATACTTCAACTCCCACTATCGTGTAAAAGCGACAAGGGGAGGGTTTTCGGCCTTGGCAATAAACCGGATTGGAGGTCTCGGATACGGGGTCAATCAGAAAACCCCGGCAGATGCGCGCGCCATAGCCTTGCAAGACTGCCAAAGATCCACCGCAGATCTGGATGACAAGCCGGGAGTCCCCATGATGGCTCAACAGATTATGAATTCCCCCAAATGGCGGTGCCGGATCGTAGATCAGATTGGGCCAGCTGACAGCGATTAACCAGCCGTTTCCTGCTGTCTCGGGTTGCCCTTGCCCCTACGCAACCTTTGACAGCACGCCCCCTGGGCCGCCATTCTGATCAGCAACAGGCGAGATCAGGGAGGGGCCGATGCCGCTGGAACTGTTGTTAACCCTGGTCATCGGGGGCATCACGGCAATTGCCGTGGTCCTGCACCTGACCGGACGCTCCAGCCAGAAAGTGATGACTGCCGCTCAGGCGCGCGAGGCCTGGCTGCGACAGTTTCCTGAAAACCACATTGCGCAATTGACCCTGGCCGAGGACGGTCATGCCGCCCTTGTCCAGCTAGAGGATGACACGGCACCGCTGGGGCTGGTTTGGTCTTTTGGCGCCGACACCGTGGCGCGCAGCCTGCACGACACAAAAGCAACAAGAGCAAAACACGGCCTGCACCTGCGCTTTGCCGATTTCTCGGCGCCGCAGGTTCTGTTGCGCCTGAGTGCTGCAGAGACCGATGCCTGGCTGCGCCAGATTGTCGGTGCAGACGCGCGCCCCCGCGCCCCAAAGGAGACCTGACCTGATGGACCATTTGTCTTTCCCGGATGTAACCCAACTGGCCGTTCCGATTTTCATAGCTGCAATCCTGGTTGAGTTCCTCTGGATCGCCCTCAAGGGCCGCGGCGGGCGCTATGAGACCCGCGATGCGGTGACCTCATTGATCATGGGGGCTGGCAGCGTTGCCTCTGGCATTCTTCTGGGCTTTATCGCCTGGGGGTTCTTTATGCTGCTTTGGCGGATCACACCGCTGGATTTAGGGGCCTCAGTCTGGGTGATAGCTCTGTGTTTTGTACTGGATGATCTGCGCTACTACTGGGTGCACCGCTTTGGCCACCGCATCCGCTGGGTCTGGGCCAGCCATGTCAATCACCATTCGAGCCAGCACTACAATCTGACCACCGCGCTGCGGCAGACCTGGACCGGCACCTTTACCTTTATGATGGTGGTGCGTGCGCCGCTTGTGCTTTTGGGGTTTCACCCGGCGCTGGTGCTGTTTGTCGGTGGTATCAACCTGGTCTACCAGTTCTGGATCCACACCGAGGCCATTGGCAAAATGCCGCGTTGGTTTGAAGCGGTGATGAATACTCCCAGCCACCACCGCGCCCACCATGGCCGCAACCCGCGCTATCTCGATTGCAACTACGCCGGGGTTTTCATCATCTGGGACAAGATGTTTGGCACCTTTGTGCCCGAACAGGAGAGTGACCCGGTCGACTATGGGCTGGTCTACAACATCGCATCCTTCAACCCCCTGCGGGTGGCCTTTCACGAATGGCTCGCGATCTATCGCGATATGACCCAACCCGGCCTGACCCTGAAACAGCGCCTGGCCTATGCCTTTGCGCCCCCCGGCTACAGCCATGACGGCAGCCGCGACACCTCTGCCACCCTGAAGGCCAAGCATCTCGCCCGCACACCCAAAGACCTGGGCACGCCAGGGTTTTAGGGTGACAAGGTTCTGATGTGCCAGCCTGTGCGGGTATAACTGCGCAGCTAGGACTGTGTGGCAAAACCGTGTGGTAAAACTGTGCGGCTAAAAACCATTAAGATTGTAGGTTTAAGCCTCAATTTACCCTTTTGCGCGACAGTCCGCAGTGACGCTATAGTTTTCATCGAACACAGCAGCACCAGGAGGCATACGCGTGATCAACAAGCGGAAATTGAGACTGGCAAATATGGCCGAGGGTTCTGAAGATCCTATTTCCGCGGCCGTGGTATCGCGGGAACGCTCAACGCTGGACATGGTGGCTGAGGCCGTCAAACACAACCAGACCATGCTGGCCTACCAGCCCGTCATGCAGGCAATGCCGCCGCATGGCACCGCCTTTTATGAGGGCTATATCCGGGTTCTCGACGCAACCGGGCGGGTGATTCCCGCGCGCGACTTTATGCATGTGGTCGACGACAAGGAAATCGGCCGCGAGCTGGACTGTCTCGCGTTGCAGCACGGTCTGCGCGCTCTGGTCAAATCGCCGCAGATCCGTCTGTCGATCAACATGTCAGCCCGCTCAATTGGCTACAGCCGCTGGTCCAAGGTACTGGATACCTTCCTGAAAAAGGACAGCAGCATCGGCGAACGCCTGGTTCTGGAAATCAGCGAAGCATCAGCCATGGCAACCCCAGAGCTGGTGATCGACTTTATGAACCGGATGCAGAAACACGGCATTGCCTTTGCGCTGGATAACTTTGGCGCCGGAACCACGGCAATCGGCCATTTCCGCGAATTCTTCTTTGATGCGGTAAAAATCGACGGGCAATTCATCCGTGGCATCACCTCCAATCCGGACAATCAGGCCGTCACCCGCGCTCTGGTTGGCATTGCCAAACAATTTGACATGCTGGTCGTGGCGGAATCCGTCGAAACCCAGAATGATGCCGAGTTCCTGGTTTCTATTGGCGTCGACTGCCTGCAGGGCTTCCTCTATGGCGCGCCGACCGTGACGCCGCCCTGGCTGGAAGACATGAAAAAAGCCAACCGGGCCTAGGGCCAGCACCAGGCCAGAACCGGGCCAGAACCGGGCCAACGCCGGGCGCAAATGGTTGTCATAGGCCATTGTCGCAAGCCACTGTCATAAGCCACTGTCACAACTCAGAAAACACCGCTGCGCTGCAGCATCAAAAAGCCGTCTTGGGGCCACCCGGGGCGGTTTTCTTCGTTTTTACATATCATAGTTGACTCAAGCCCAAGGCCTGAGACACCCTGTCAATTGCTGCAACTGCAGCAATAGGCTATATCGGTCCCAGACAGGGAGGTGGAGATGTCACAGACTGCGGCAAATATCTCGTCGTGAGCTGCGCATATCTTCATGTAAGAATTTGATGACAGAGGACCCAAATTAATGACCAATGTTGTAATTGCATCCGCCGCGCGTACCGCAGTCGGCAGTTTTGGCGGTGCCTTCGCCAATACGCCGGCCCACGATCTGGGACGTGCCGTGCTCGAAGCCGTGGTAGAGCGCGCAGGCATCGACAAGGCCGAGGTTTCCGAAACCATCCTGGGTCAGGTGCTGACTGCCGCCCAGGGCCAGAACCCGGCGCGTCAGGCCCATATCAATGCTGGCCTTCCGCAGGAAAGCGCCGCCTGGAGCATCAATCAGGTCTGTGGCTCTGGTCTGCGTGCCGTGGCCCTTGGAGCGCAGCACATTCAGCTGGGCGATGCCTCGATCATCTGCGCCGGCGGTCAGGAAAACATGACCCTGACCCCCCATGCCGCAAACCTGCGCGCCGGGCACAAGATGGGCGATATGAAATATATCGACACCATGATCCGCGATGGACTCTGGGATGCCTTCAACGGCTACCACATGGGGCAAACGGCCGAGAATGTTGCCGACAAATGGCAAATCTCGCGCGAAATGCAGGACGCCTTTGCGGTTGCCAGCCAGAACAAAGCCGAAGCCGCGCAAAAAGCAGGCAAATTCGCCGATGAGATTGCGGCCTTTACGGTAAAGACCCGCAAGGGCGACATCATTGTCGACCAGGATGAATACATCCGCCACGGCGCCACCATGGAAGCGATGCAGAAACTGCGTCCTGCCTTTGCCAAGGACGGATCTGTCACTGCCGCCAATGCCTCCGGCCTGAATGACGGCGCCGCCGCCACTCTGCTGATGAGCGCCGATGAAGCCGAAAAGCGCGGGATTGAGCCGCTGGCCCGGATCGCCTCTTATGCCACGGCAGGTCTTGACCCCTCGATCATGGGTGTCGGCCCGATCTATGCCTCGCGCAAAGCGCTGGACAAAGCCGGCTGGTCGGCTGGTGATCTCGATCTGGTCGAGGCCAACGAGGCCTTTGCCGCCCAGGCCTGTGCCGTCAACAAAGACATGGGCTGGGATCCAGAAATCGTCAACGTGAACGGTGGCGCCATCGCCATTGGCCACCCCATTGGCGCCTCGGGCTGCCGGGTGCTGAACACGCTGCTGTTTGAGATGCAGCGGCGCGGCGCCAAAAAAGGCCTTGCCACCCTGTGCATCGGTGGCGGCATGGGCGTCGCAATGTGCCTGGAGCGGCCATAAATCGTCGCAGAACTTGACATAGAACAGGGCGCCGTTTTGGCGCCCTTTTTATTGGTACTATAGGTGCTTGCTGCAGGTGCGACAATTTACGCGGCGGTGCGGCAAAAATCCATTGCGCAATATTGTTGCGCATATCATTAACAAACTGTAGCAAGATTACCGAGAGAATCTCGAACTGGAGGAATATTGAATGGCACGTACTGCACTCGTCACCGGCGGATCGCGCGGCATTGGCGCAGCAATTTCTAAGGCCCTGAAGGACCAGGGCTGCAACGTCGCTGCCACCTATGCTGGCAATGACGACGCGGCGGCAAAGTTCACTGAGGAAACGGGCATCAAGACCTATAAATGGAATGTCGGCTCCTACGCGGACAGCCAGGCGGGCATCGCCAAGGTCGAAGCGGAACTGGGCCCTATCGACATCGTTGTTGCCAATGCCGGCATCACCCGTGACGCCCCCTTCCACAAGATGACCCCCGAGCAGTGGCAGGAAGTGATCGACACCAACCTCACCGGCGTGTTCAACACGGTTCACCCTGTCTGGCCCGGTATGCGCGAGCGCAAATTTGGCCGCGTCATCGTGATCTCGTCGATCAACGGTCAAAAAGGCCAATTCGCACAGGTGAACTATGCCGCAACCAAGGCCGGCGATCTGGGTATCGTCAAATCCCTGGCTCAGGAAGGTGCGCGCGCCGGCATCACCGCCAATGCGATCTGCCCCGGCTATATCGCAACTGAAATGGTGATGGCCGTGCCCGAAAAGGTGCGCGAATCAATCATCAGCCAGATCCCAACAGGCCGTCTGGGTGAGCCGGAAGAAATCGCCCGCTGCGTCGCCTTCCTCGCCTCAGACGACTCTGGCTTTATCAATGGCTCGACCATCTCGGCCAACGGCGGTCAGTTCTTCGTCTGACCAGTGCACGCCTTAAGTCAGTGCGCGCCGTAGGGACAGCACCACCAAAAAAGGGCCGGTCTTTGCAGACCGGCCCTTTTGCATTCCGTAAGAACATGCGCGCTATGCCCAGCGGAAAAACCCTGTTCCGGCGAGTTTACCAACCGCCGATTTGCAGAAATGGAAGACCCAGGAGACACCCGCGAAAAGGGTTTGACTGCGGATATCATGTGCCCGCTCCATCGCCTGCTTGACGTCTTTGCTGGTAGAATATTCCATCGTTTCGGCCTCCATTCGGATCAAAATTGTCTATCTGAAGCCAATATGACGCTTTAGCCGAAAACGCACAAACGAGACCTTTCATCCCTTCAGTTAAGTTATACTTGTGTGAGCATGACTGACAGGCTCCCTCCCCTCACCGCTCTGCGCGCCTTTGATGCCGCCGCCCGCCATATGTCCTTTGCCCTTGCGGCAGCAGAAGTTGAACGTGACGCCGGCCGCGCTGTCGTTTCAGATCAAATCTCTTGAAGAGCACCTTGGTGTGGCGCTGTTTCGCCGCCTGAACCGCGCTGTTGAGCTCACCGAGGCAGGCCGCACCCTGGCGCCGGGCGCTGCCGAAGGGTTTGCAACACTCTCGGCCGCCTGGAGGGCCACCAAACGTCTGCAGGACAACAGCGCGCTGACGGTCACTGCAGGCCCGGCCCTGACGGCAAAATGGCTGGCGCCGCGGCTCTATGACTTTGCCCGGGCGCATCCCGAAATTGACCTCAGGTTCTCGGCAACCCTGCGCAACATGGATCTGGCGCGCGATGACGTCGCTGTGGCGATCCGTTTTGGCTATGGCCAGGACGATGGACTTTATTCAGTGCCGATCCGCAAGGAATGGCTGACACCCGTGATGACCCCAGAAATGGCGGCACAGTTTCCAACTGCCGAGAGCCTGAAAGACGCACCGCTGATTTTTGATGATTCCATCGACTTTCTGCAGCCAGCCTGTGACTGGCCCGACTGGTTTCGCGCGGTTGGCATCGATTTCACCCCTGATCACGGCACCCATTTCTCTAATGCGGATCACGCCATCAATGCGGCCGTCTCTGGCATGGGCGCAGCGCTTGGGCGTCGTCCGATGATCATCAAGGACCTGCAGGAGGGCCGTCTGGTCGCCCCGTTCAAAATCGCCATCGAAACCCAGGCCCGGTTTCGCTTTCTCTGCCTGCCGGGCGCAGAAGAACGGCCGCAAATCGCAGCCTTTCGCGACTGGTTCTTGGCCGAGATCGAGAAAACGGCCTATATCTCTGACGATTTTCAAATCATCCCGGTTGAGGATATCCCCGCCCTATGACCCGTACAAAAGCCACCGCAGTCGGATTTATTGCTGTTCTGCTCTGGGCGCTGCTGGCGCTGTTGACGGTCGGCTCGGCCCCGACACCGCCGCTGTTGCTCAATGCGATCTGTTTTTCCATTGGCGGCACCCTGGGGCTGATCTGGACCCTGCGCAGCGGCGGGCTGGCACAGTTGCGCGCGATCTCGTGGAAAGTCTACGCCTTTGGCTCGCTCGGGCTGTTTGGCTATCACGCGCTGTATTTTTCCGCCCTGCGTCTGGCACCGGCTGCTGAGGCGGGGCTTATCGCCTATCTCTGGCCCCTGATGATCGTGCTGTTCTCCGGTCTGCTGCCGGGGGAGCGCCTGCGCCCCGGCCATATGATTGGCGCGCTTTTGGGCTTTGCGGGTGCTGCGGCGATCATCACCGGTGGCTCTGGTGGCTTTCAGGCCGAGTTCCTGCCCGGCTACCTCCTCGCCTTTCTCTGTGCGCTGACCTGGTCCGGCTATTCCGTGTTGTCGCGTTTGATGGGCGCTGCCCCGACCAGCTCGGTGGCGGTGTTTTGCATCGTGACAGCCATAGCCTCCTGGGGGCTGCATTTTACGCTGGAAGACACGCTTTGGCCGCAGGGCACTGTGGGCTGGGCCTCCGCGCTGCTCCTGGGGCTTGGGCCTGTTGGGCTGGCGTTTTATGTCTGGGACATCGGAGTCAAACAGGGCGATATCCAGATGCTTGGCACCAGCTCTTATGCCGCGCCGCTGCTGTCCACCCTGGTGCTGGTTCTGGCGGGTGTTGCGGATCCAAGCTGGGCGCTGGCGCTGGCGGCCGCGCTGATCACGGCTGGCGCTGCAATCGCCGCAAAAAGCGGCTGAGGCAGACGCGCGCCCCCGTTTTCTGGCCCCACTTGCTGGCCCCGCTACGGTTTGATCGGCTTCGGTGTGACCCGCTTCGGTGCGATCCGCTATGGTTTGACCCGTTACGGTTTGGCACAAGAGGCGCAGAATCAGGGTCGGATGCGGCATTCAGACCGCGGCGCTCAAAACAAAGGGCCGCCATATCTGGCAGCCCTGGGACTTACTTCACTCGATTCACCCGCAGGTGACCAAAGACTATGCTGATGCTGTTTCGCTGCCCAGCCGCATGATCTCTTCCTTGATTTTTAGTTTTTGTTTTTTCAATCCAGCGATCTGCAACCCATCGGTACTCGGCGATCGATGAGCGTGCTCTACTTCCATACTCAGGTGGTCATGCTTCTTTTTCAGTTCGGTGAGATGCGAGCTGAGGCTCATGGCGTTCCTCCTTTTAAAGCGAGACGATCAGCCCCAATGCCTGCGGGGCTGACATGAGTGGAGCACAAGTTTTTGAATCTGTCACGCCGCAGTCGCATAGTTTTTGTCATGAATTTGTCATATCGGCCAAAGCTCGCCAATATCGTTATTTTTATAGCGCAAAAGCCCATAAAATTTGTGCACCTTTGATGGGTTCTCTTGCAAAAGACCGGCCGCAACCTATCTAGGCGCCGGTTTGGGTGCCAGTTTGGTTTTCGGCCATTCCAGTGCACAGCCCTGCCGCAAGATGGCGCGGATCTCGGCCCGGTAGCTTTCGACATCGCGCAAATGACGCTCGCCGTCGTGCAGGATCAGGGGCGCATGCAGCCGAAAATCGGCCCGTCCACCTTTGCGTGCCCGCAGTAAAACCAGCTCGGCTGCGCGACACCGGCGAGGCGCAAGGGGCAGCACCTCAAGCGAGCCGAGACATCCCGCACAGGCCATCAACATCTCCGGCAGGCGGTCCGCCCGCTGGATCATATGCAGATAGCCTTTATGGGTCAGTCGCCTGGCTGCCGTCTCGATCCAGAGCGCTAATGGTGTGTTCTCTCCCAGCGCAATCTGCCGCCCTGCATCCTCGGCAGGACTGTGAGCACCGGCACGATAGTACGGGGGGTTGGCCAGGACGTGGTCAAACTGACGTTGCCGCATCCCGGCTGGCAGCGCGGCAAGATCCGCCTCGACCACGTCGAGAACCTGGTTGTTTTCTGCTGCATTTCGCCGCGCCAGACGGGCATAGCCGGGCTGCAGTTCAATCCCCGTCAGAGACAGTCCCGGCACCCGGGCACCAAGGCACAACAGCACCTGTCCGCCGCCGCAGCCCAACTCCAGAACACGTTCGCCTGCACGGGCCGGAATGGCAGCCGCCAAAAGCACAGGATCCACCCCGGCACGATAGCCCTGTCGCGGCTGCCAAAGCTGCACCCGGCCACCCAGAAAATCGTTTCTGGACAATGCTTCATCCGGAAAATCCTGGTCAGACCCAGTGTCGTGGCTCAGGCCCTCATCGCTTGGCAGGCTCATGTCTCGGTGCCAAGCGGGATCTCGTTGTCCTGCATCGCCCGGAGCGCCAGTGTATAGTCGCCTTCGCGCACCATCAGGCGACGTGGAAAAATACCGATGCCCCCTTCAAGGATGCTCATATTTACGTCCATCTGAAAGCAGTCTATATCCTCCCCCTGAAGAAGGGCGGATGCAAAGGCCAGGACTGTTGGATCGGTACTGCGCAAAAGTTCTTTCATGGGGATGGATCTAAGGGCAAGGCCTGCGCCTTGTCGAGCCTGAAAGCCGGAATGTAATGAACCAAGTCAAGACGCAGAAGCCACATGACATGCTGGCCGCTACCTTGAGCGGCGAGATGGCCGCAGTAAATACGCTGATCCAGACCCGGATGGCCTCTGAACATGCCCCCCGCATCCCCGAGGTGACGGCACATCTGGTTGAGGCCGGCGGCAAACGCCTGCGCCCCATGCTGACCCTCGCGGCGGCGCGTCTGTGTGGCTATGAGGGTGAACACCATATCAAACTGGCTGCTACGGTAGAGTTCATTCACACGGCGACCCTGCTGCACGATGACGTTGTTGATGAAAGCAGCCAGCGGCGGGGACGCCCCCCTGCCAATCTGCTTTGGGACAACAAAAGCTCGGTTCTGGTTGGCGACTATCTGTTTTCCCGCAGTTTTCAGTTGATGGTCGAAACCGGATCCCTGCGGGTTCTTGATATTCTCGCCAATGCCTCGGCGACCATTGCCGAAGGCGAGGTGCTGCAGATGACTGCCGCCTCAAATCTGGCCACAGATGAGGCCATCTATCTGCAGGTGGTCCGTGGCAAAACTGCGGCTCTTTTCTCGGCAGCGACCGAAGTTGGTGGCGTCATTGCCGGGGGTTCTGCCGCCGAGGTGAAGGCGCTGTATGACTATGGTGACGCCCTGGGCATAGCCTTTCAGATTGCAGATGATCTGCTGGACTATCAGGGCGATAGCAAGGCGACCGGTAAGAATGTTGGCGATGATTTTCGCGAACGCAAGCTGACTCTGCCGGTGATCAAGGCCTGGGCCACGGCCAGTGATGAGGAACGCGCCTTTTGGCAGCGCACCATTGAAAAGGGCCGCCAGGAAGAGGGCGACCTGGACCAGGCTCTGGCCCTGATGGCGAAATATGACACGCTGGAAGCCACCCGCAGGGATGCGCTGCTCTGGGCCGAAAAGGCCACCCAAGCGCTTGCGGACCTGCCAGATCATCCGATCCGGCATATGTTGCATGATCTGGCAGAATACGTCGTAGCCCGGCTGCACTGAGTACACCCTGCTGGCCGTGGGGCTCCCGCCTGTTGTACGGGCATTAAAATGCCCTGCACCAGTTGGGCCCGGCGCCGCACTCCGCGCGGCGCTGCAGCGCACTGACAGCCCCCTTTCGGACAAATGGCTAACCTTGTTCCGAAAGATGCAGGCCGCCGCTCCACATAGCCGCCGCGTTCAAATATTTGAGGTCGCAATGGCGCGCCGACCGCAGCGTGCGTAAGCACGCTGCCATGCCCAACGGCAGCGCCCCATCTTTAGATGGGGAAGCTGCGGGCGGGAGCATTTGCTCTGCCGACTGTCCTCTCGGGATCAGCCCCTACAGAATCGCGCTCTAGCACAGGGTTGCAGGCCGAACCCACCAATCGGGATATTTCTGCTCCAGCCTCAGCGCTGCCTCTTCGGCCTCCGCCCCGTGCGCAAAGAGCGCAAAACACGTCGCACCTGACCCTGACATACGTACAACGCTGGCGCCGGGAAGCTCGGCAAGGGCTTCTAGCACAGTGCCAATGCCCGGATGCAACGAGAGCGCTGCTGGCTCCAGATCATTGCGCATGGCCTGCAGCCAAAGCATCATGTCAGACGCTGTCTCAAATCGCGGGATCTCCGCGGGCATCGCAGCATTATCTTTTTGCGCCAAAGCCTTAAAGACTGCAGGCGTCGGAACACTGAGGCCTGGATTGACCAGAATCGCATGCAGCACCGGCAGCTCGGGAACGCCCGACAGCTGCTCTCCGATGTTCTGCATGCGGGTGGCACGCGCCGCAAGGCAAACGGGTATGTCCGCGCCCAGTGCCTCGGCCCCTGCAACCACAGGCGCACCGGTCAGCTGTGACACAGCCCGCAGCATAGCTGCCGCATCTGATGAGCCGCCGCCAATACCCGCCTCCGCAGGGAGGTTCTTTTCCAACACAACACGCCCCGTCGCAAAGCCTGCAAACTGCGCCGCCTTGAGCACCAGATTGCGCCCGTCACTGGGCACGCCTTCAGCCATTGGACCGGTTACCGTGAGGGACAAATCCTCTGCCGGCTCAATGCGCAGCCGGTCGCCAATATCGGCAAAAACCACAAGGGAATCCAGCATATGATAGCCATCCGGGCGCTGGCCGGTGACATGCAGGGTCAGGTTTATCTTGGCGGGTGCAAAACCCTCAACCCCCATTGGCCACCTGCAGGGGGGCGGCGCCTTCCTGCTCCAGAACGGCATCCAGACCCAGTTCCAGCTTGCTGCGGATCCGCTCGGGATCAGCCTCGCCGTCGCCCTCGCCAGAGCGGATGAACGACAACGCCCGCTTCCACTGGAATTCAGCCTCGCGTTGACGTCCAACCGCCCAGAAAACGTCGCCCAAATGGTCGTTCACCACCGGATCCTCCGGCATCAGCTCAACGGCGCGCTCCATATGGCCCACCGCCTCACGATAGCGGCCAAGACGGTACAGTACCCATCCCAGACTATCGACGATATAGCCCGAGTCCGGCCGGGCCGCGACGGCGCGCTCAATCATGCTCAGCGCCTCGTCCAGTTTGTCTTCTTTCTCGATCAAGGAATACCCGAGATAATTCAAAACCTGCGGACTGTCGGGACGCAGCGCCAGCGAGGCGCGAAAGTCCGCTTCGGCCTTTGGCCAGTCAGAAAGCCGCTCATAGGAAATCCCGCGGGCGTAGTACAGAAACCAGCGGCTGCCAGAATTCTCGGGCATATTGCCCAGCGCAGAGTCATAGGCCGCTGCTGCGCCGACATAGTCCTCTTGCTGGCGCAGCAGATCGCCCAGTCCAGTCGAAATCTGCGGCAGGGTCGGAAAGTCCTGCACCAGCTGCTCCAGCACTTCGACGGCGGCATCCGGTTTGGCCGCACGGCGTAGCGCCTCGGCACGGCCCATTTCGGCGGCGTAATACTCGGGATGGCCGCTCGGCACCTGTTTATAGGTGGCAATTGACAGCTCATAGCGCCCCAGCTGATCCAGCAACTCGGCGCTCAGCAGCACTGCATCCACATGCTCCGGGCTAAGAGCCGAAGCCATGCGGGCATACATCAGGACAAAATCATTGGCAGCTTCACCGGTCATCACAGCCGCAAGCGTATAAAACACCTCGGCGATACCATCGCGGGCTGTACTGGCAACCGAGAAGCCCAGCGCCTCACCGGCCTCGAGGCGCTTGCGCATTGCGGCAAGGGCTGGATCATTGCCAGCACCAAACGCGGCATCCAAAGTGGCCAGCGCCATATCATTTTCGCCAAGCTGTGACTGGATTTCAATCCGCGCCAGCGCCGCGCGCCGCGACAGCCGGGTGAGCTGGCCATCCTCCGCCGCAAACAGCGCTTCAGCGGCGCCGTAATTGCCGGCTGAGGCCAGGGCCAGGGCCTTGTGATAGGTGGCAAAGGCCCGCAGGGCCTCTTCTTCGGCGACCTGGTCAAAGGCCTTGATCGCCTCGTCAACCGAGCCGATCCCCATATGCGCCCAGGCCTTTAGCAGCCCGTCCACCAGTGGATGAATTTGCCGCGTTTCAAGATCACGGTCCAGAATGGCCTGGTAGTTATCGGAGAGGACAAAGCCCCCCATCATAACGATATTGGCAACCTGGCTACGCGCCCCGGCCTGCCAAAGCCGCTCGGCGACAGGGAGCGCCTGCTTCAAACGGCCCTGCGCCAGTTGCGCAAAGACCACGTTCTCCATCAGCACCAGATTGGCCGGGTCGCGGACCAGCGCGCGGGTGTAATACTCTGCCGCCGCCGAGAAGTCGCTTTCATAGGTGGCCGCGCGCCCGGCGAGATAGGCCCCCGCCAGACCATCAGCTGCAGCGCTTTGCGCGCTCACAAGGGGTCCTGTCGCAGAAAAGGCAACCAATGCCAGCGCTGGCAGGTTGCGAAGATATGATGCCGGCACTCGGAACTCTCCTATACGTATGTACGTCGCTTAAAAGGAAACGTAGTGCGGGACCTGTCCACACGCAATGGGGCGACCCGAAGGCCGCCCCAATTTTACGTGATTTCCATATATATTGCGCCAGACAAGCGTTCTGCCGCCTGTTTTACCCCCAGTTTTGCCCCCAGTTTTGCCCCAGGTGGATTTACATATTTGGATAGTTTGGACCGTCGCCACCCTGTGGTGTCGTCCAGGTGATGTTCTGGCTGGGGTCTTTGATATCGCAGGTTTTGCAATGCACGCAGTTCTGAAAGTTGATCACGAACTCTTGCTTGCCGTCTTTTTCGACAAACTCATACACGCCGGCAGGGCAGTAGCGCGCCGAGGGGCCTGCATAGGTCGCAAGGTTCACACCCACAGGGATACTTGCGTCCTTGAGGCGCAAATGCGCCGGTTGGCTTTCTTCGTGGTTGGTAAAGGAGAACGCAACATTGGTCAGCCGGTCAAAGCTCAGCTTTCCATCGGGTTTTGGATAGTCGATCACCTTGTGCTTAGAGGCGGGTTCCGTTGCCTCGGCATCGGATTTCCCGTGACCCAGCGTGCCCAGCGGCGAGACACCAAACAGCGTGTTGCACCACATGTCAAAGCCACCGACCAACAGGCCACCCATCAGGCCAAAACGGGCATTCAGCGGCGCAACATTACGCACTTTTTTCAGATCCTTGCCAACAGGGCCGGTGCGCAGGTCGCTGTCGTATTCCACCAGAGTGTCGCCACTGCGGCCCGCCTTGATCGCAGCATAGGCCGCTTCGGCCGCCTGACGACCTGAATGCATCGCGTTGTGGTTGCCCTTGATGCGCGGCAGGTTCACCAGGCCAACAGAGCAGCCCAAAAGCGCGCCGCCCGGAAAGGCTGCATCCGGCATCGACTGGGTGCCACCCTTGGTCACAGCCCGCGCGCCATATGCGACGCGTTTGCCGCCTTCCAGCAGCTCTGCCACCATGGGGTGATGTTTGAACCGCTGGAATTCCATATAGGGGAACAGATGCGGGTTCTTGTAGTTCAGATCCACGATCATGCCGACATAGACCTGATTATTGTCCAGGTGATAAATGAAGGTGCCACCGGTGTTTTTAACTCCCAATGGCCAGCCCATGGTATGGGTGACCGAGCCGGGCTTGTGCTTGGCCGGATCAATTTCCCAGATCTCTTTCATCCCCAGGCCGTATTTCTGCGGCTCCTTGCCCTGATCAAGAGCGTATTTGGAGATCACCTCTTTAGAGAGCGAGCCACGCGCGCCTTCGCTGAGGAACACATACTTGCCGTTCAGCACCATGCCCGGCTCGGTGTTGGGGCCGTAAGAGCCGTCTGCTTCCAGACCAAAAACACCGGCGACCACGCCTTTGACTTCGCCATTGTCGCCGTAAACCAGCTCTGAGCAGGACATGCCCGGAAAGATCTCGACGCCCAGTTCTTCGGCCTGTTCCGCCATCCAGCGGCAGACATTGCCCATCGAGACAACATAGTTGCGGTGGTTGTCCATCAGGGGGGGCATCGGGAAGTTGGGGATGCGGATTTCCCCCGCCTCGCCCAGCATGTAGAAATGGTCTTCGACCACCGGCACATTCAAAGGCGCGCCTTTTTCCTTCCAGTCCGGGATCAGGGCGTCGAGCCCGCAGGGGTCCAGCACGGCACCCGACAGGATATGCGCGCCCACCTCCGAGCCCTTCTCCAGAACCACGACCTCAAGGTCGGCGTCCAGCTGCTTGAGACGGATCGCGGCAGAAAGACCGGCAGGACCAGCCCCTACGATCACTACGTCATAATCCAACGTTTCGCGTTCGATCTCGGCCATAGAGGTGCTCCTTGGCTATTGTGTTCGCTACCGGTCCCCTCTCTGGGCCCTACCTGGGCGTAATTTTCTTTCGCCGTTGATTAGCGTTTGGCACCCGGCGAGGTCAATCCAAACTCTGCGTTAGTTGCTACGGATCCGCGCTTTGCCGCAGGGGCACTGCCCGTTTTTATGCCTTATGACCCGTTTTGCGGCTCTGGACTGTCTCCCATCAGGTATCGCGGCCCCTTGCCTTTTTGCGCTGCCCTGTCCTGCGGGTTGTACAGAGCACAGTTTGGCAGCGCCAGACAGCCGCAACCAATACAGCCATCCAGATTGTCGCGCAGTTTTTGCAGCGTTTCGATTCGCTGATCCAGATGGCTGCGAAACCCGGACGAGATCCGGGCCCAGTCTGCCGGTGTTGGCGTCCGCCCCCCCGGCAGATCCTTTAGAAGGCCCCGGATTTCAGGCAGGGAAAATCCAAACTGCTGCGCGATCATAACAAAACTGAGACGGCGAATATCTGCCCGGTGAAACCTCCGCTGTCCGCCAGAATTGCGCCAGGGCTCCAGCAGGCCCTGCGCCTCGTAGTAACGAATGGCCGAGACTGCCAGCCCAGCGCGCTCCGCGAGATATCCGATCGCCACCCCTGCTGATTTCGCCATGTTTCCGCCTCCGCAAAATTGTTCAAAATTACCTTGACCTAAAGTTAGGTTGAGAAATTACCGTAAGGAGACTCAGGTCAAAACGAAACCCAAAACTACACTCAGGAGATCGACACATGAGCGCCATTCTCGAACATGCCAATGTCACCGTCAGCAACCCCGAAGCCACCGCCGCATGGATGGCGCAGGTCTTTGGCTGGCACACCCGCTGGTCGGGCGCATCGATCAACGGCGGCCGCAGCCTGCATGTGGGCAGCGCGGACAGCTACCTTGCGCTCTATTCCCCCCCGGCCGCCCCCGGCGAGGCACCGGAAAGTTACCAGACCAAGGGAGGCCTCAACCATCTGGCGGTGGTGGTCACGGACCTCACCGCCACCGAAGCGGCGGTCAAGGCAGCTGGCTTCACGCCGCACAACCACGGAGATTATGAGCCCGGTCGCCGCCTCTATTTCCATGACGCCGATGGGATCGAATATGAGGCGGTACAGTATGATGATTGATCTTTTATGGCAGGTTGGGCTGCCGCAGCTGCCTGACCACAGCATTTTTCCGCGCAAACCCGGCAGCAAACAGTAAAATCTGTGGATTGAGTGTATTAGTCTGGCAACAGATGTCTCCGCCCTCTTGAAATTCACACCCAGATTGGGTCAGGTAATTGCCAACACAAAGAAAGGCCCCGCTGCAGCTCTGTGGCGGGGCTCTGCCTTTGGCGCAAACAAAAGCAACATGACCCAAGAGCTAGTTTTTTAGCCAAACGACCTGACCCAAGAAATGGAAAAGATCCCTATGACTTCTGCGGGTCACACCGCACTGGAAGCCGAAATGAAGAAACTTAAAACGGTTGAACGTACGGCGATTATTCAGGCCATTGCCGAAGCCCGCGAACTGGGCGATCTTTCGGAAAACGCCGAATACCACTCTGCCCGCGAAAAGCACTCTTTTATTGAGGGCCGCATCAAGGAACTCGAAGGCATCCTGAGCCTTGCCGATGTGATCGACCCGGCCAAACTCTCGGGCACGGTTAAATTCGGCGCCCGTGTCACCCTGGTTGACGAAGATACCGATCAGGAGAAAACCTGGCAGATCGTCGGCGAGCACGAGGCCAATGTCGAGGCCGGGCTTTTGAACATCAAATCCCCCATTGCCCGCGCCCTTATCGGCAAGGACGAAGGTGACAGTGTCGAGGTCCGCACCCCCGGTGGTGTGCGCGGCTACGAGATCCTGAGCATCGTTTACCGCTAAGTTTACCAATCATGGGGGACGGCGCAATTGCGCCGCCCCCCTTGCCACCGCATCTGAAACCGGTAGCCTTGTTTCAACCCCGTTCCATTCCCGCATTGCGAGCTTGCATATGACTGCCCAGGAAGCCTCAAAACGCCCCCCCTCTCTTTCTGAGAGCGGCACCAGCGAAGGCCAGGACGATGCAGGAATGGGTAGCGCCGAGATCATTGCCATTTTGCTGTCAGCCCTCTGGCTGCTGGTGATTTTGGCCCTGTATCTGCTGGCTCCGGCAGACAAGGGCCTTGCCCACTGGACCCCAATGGTCCTGACAGCCTTGGCGATTGCCATGCCGCTGGTGATGATCTGGGTTGGCCCCTCGGCTCTGCGCTCGGCCCGGGTGATGCGCGGCGAAAGCCAGCGCCTGCAGGCGGCGATTGACAGCCTGCGCTACAGCTACCTCACCCATGTGCAGCAGACCGATGCCTCCGGAGAGCCAACGGTCAGCCAGAAACTGCAGGAAATCGCCGAGGCCACCCGCAAGACAGAAACCGCATTGGCCACCTTCCAAAGCAGCCGTCACACCCCTGCACGCCCCGCCATCCCGTCAGAGGCGGTCAAACTCGCAACCGAAGATCAGGGCAGCCTGGCG
>NZ_MWVJ01000048.1 GCF_002087335.1 Pseudophaeobacter leonis | reverse complement strand
GGGTTATCGCCCTGATGCCGGGGCCACAGGGGGTGATGCAATGGCCTGCGGGTCTGCCCAATGTTTCGGTGCTGTGCGAAGAGACGATTTGGCCGATCGAGACGGGCCGGGTGGATCGTCTGGTGGTGATGCACGGCCTTGAGACCTCGGAGCGGCCAACCCAGCTTCTGGAGGAATGCCGTCGCGTGTTGGGACCTGGGGGGCGGGGAATCTTTGTGGTGCCGAACCGGGCCGGGTTCTGGGCGCGCTCGGACAAGACGCCATTTGGCTATGGGCGGCCCTATACGCTGACCCAGCTGGAAAACCAGCTTCGCCTGCATGAATTCACCATCGAGCGGCACGCCGCAGCCCTATATGGTTTGCCAAGCCAAAAACGGTTCTGGTTAAAATCAGCCGCGCTGTTTGAGCGGGTCGGCAGGCAGCTGCCCGCCATGCTGGCTGGGGGCGTGTTTATGGTCGAGGTCAGCAAGCAGACCCATCCGCAGCGCGGCCATATGACCAAAGTCCGGCGGGCCAACCCGATCCGGGTGCTTGAGGGATTATCCAACCCGATTGCCGAGCCAGCCTGATCCGCCCGATCAGTCCGCCTGATCAGCCCGCCTGATCAGAAGGGCGGGGCTGGATGCTGCGGCGAAAAACAGATCCACAGGCGGCCAGAGGGCGCCCAGGCCAGAGAAATCTGGTCACAATCTGGCCTGCGGTGTGCGGATGATTCTGTTTTGGTGAGTTTAGCGGCAAGGTCTTGTATTTGAGCTGCCGCCGACAGGGGTGTTTTGGACATTCTGGTCGATTTTGGCCCTTTTGGAATCGTAAATAGGGGCTGTTCAGAGGTAAAAATTGTCAGTCTTTGCAGAGGCAGAGGGCCGCACTTTGGCTAAGGTCTTGAAAACGCTACATTCAGGGTTTTTAGTGTTGCCATTATAGACAGTTGATAGGTTGCTACCGCTCTGTTACATCCACGCTGATTTTAACGCCCTGCCGCTCTGGCGGGGCTCGCTCACGCCCCCGGACGCCGTCTGCTCTCAGACATGCCAACCGGGGCCAAAATGTCGGAAGGGTGGACGTGTCCGAACCAGCTTCGATTTCAGCAGGCATTGCTGCGCGCTATGCCACTGCGGTCTTTGAGATCGCCGAAGAAAGCAAGGCGCTTGATAGCCTTGAAACCAGTATCAATGATCTGGCAGCTGCCCTGGCTGACAGTGACGATCTGCAAAACCTGATCAGCTCTCCGCTGATCACACGGGAAGAGCAGGGGGCCGCGATTGCCGCGATTGCCAAAAAAATGGGTCTTGCACCTGTTCTGAGCAATAGCCTGGCTCTGATGGCGCAAAAGCGCCGCCTGTTTGTGGTGCCTGCCCTGATCACAGCTCTGCGCGCCCGTCTGGCGGATGCGCGCGGTGAAGTGACCGCCGAGGTGATCTCGGCCAAGGCACTGACCAAAACCCAAAGCGAAAAGCTGGCCAAGACGCTGGCCGAGCGCGTGGGCAAAAAGATTACCATCAATGCAACCGTCGATGAAAGCATCATTGGCGGTCTCGTCGTTAAAGTGGGCTCAAAGATGATCGATAGCTCGATCCGCTCCAAGCTCAACTCCCTACAGAATGCAATGAAAGAGGTCGGATAAATGGGTATCCAAGCAGCAGAGATTTCTGCGATCCTAAAAGACCAGATCAAGAACTTTGGTCAGGAAGCCGAGGTGGCTGAAATTGGTCGCGTGCTGAGCGTTGGTGATGGTATCGCCCGCGTCTACGGCCTCGACAATGTTCAGGCTGGCGAAATGGTCGAATTCCCCGGTGGGGTTATGGGCATGGCGCTGAACCTGGAGGCCGATAACGTAGGTATCGTTATCTTTGGCTCCGACCGTGACATCAAAGAAGGTGACACAGTCAAGCGCACCAACTCGATCGTTGACGTTCCCGTTGGCCCCGAGCTGCTGGGTCGCGTTGTGGACGGTCTGGGTAACCCGCTGGACGGCAAAGGCCCGATCAACGCCAAGAAGCGCGGTGTTGCCGACTCTAAGGCGCCTGGCATTATCCCGCGTAAATCGGTTCACGAGCCGATGGCAACTGGCCTCAAGTCGGTTGACGCGATGATCCCGGTTGGCCGTGGCCAGCGTGAGCTGATCATTGGTGACCGTCAGACCGGTAAAACCGCGATTGCTCTGGACACCATTCTGAACCAGAAATCCTACAACGAGGCTGCAGGCGACGACGAGTCGAAGAAACTGTACTGCGTCTATGTTGCTGTTGGCCAGAAGCGCTCTACCGTGGCGCAGCTGGTGAAAAAGCTGGAAGAAGCCGGCGCGATGGAATACTCGATCGTGGTTGCTGCAACCGCCTCCGATCCTGCACCGCTGCAGTTCCTGGCCCCCTATGCCGCGACCGCAATGGCCGAATACTTCCGCGACAGCGGCAAGCACGGCCTGATCATCTATGATGATCTCTCCAAGCAGGCTGCTGCTTATCGTCAGATGTCGCTGCTGCTGCGTCGTCCGCCCGGACGTGAAGCCTATCCTGGTGACGTTTTCTATCTGCACTCCCGCCTGCTGGAACGCTCTGCGAAACTGAACGAAGACTTCGGCTCCGGCTCGCTGACGGCTCTGCCCGTTATTGAAACCCAGGGTGGCGACGTTTCCGCCTTTATTCCAACCAACGTGATCTCGATCACCGATGGTCAGATCTTCCTGGAAACCGAACTGTTCTACCAGGGCATCCGTCCTGCTGTGAACACCGGTCTGTCGGTTTCGCGTGTTGGCTCTTCGGCGCAAACAAACTCGATGAAATCTGTTGCGGGTCCGGTTAAGCTGGAACTGGCTCAGTATCGCGAAATGGCTGCCTTTGCGCAGTTCGGCTCTGACCTTGACGCCGCCACTCAGCAGCTGCTGAACCGTGGTGCCCGTCTGACCGAGCTGATGAAGCAGGCGCAGTACTCACCGCTGACCAACGCAGAAATCGTCTGCGTGATCTTTGCAGGCACCACAGGTTACCTCGACAAGATCGACGTCAAGGCGGTTGGCCGCTACGAGGCGGGTCTGCTGGCGCATCTGCGTGGCAAGCACGCTGATCTGCTCGCGTGGATTTCCACCGAAGATCCAAAGATCAAGGGCGATGCTGCCGACAAGATCAAAGCAGCGCTGGATGAATTCGCCGCAGATTTCGCGTAAGGGGATAAGGCAATGCCAAATCTCAAGGACCTGAAAAACAGGATCGCGAGTGTCAAAGGCACCCGTAAGATCACTAAGGCCATGCAAATGGTGGCGGCGGCGAAACTTCGCCGTGCCCAGGAAGCTGCTGAAGATTCACGGCCCTACACCACGCGGTTCAATGCCGTCATGGCTGGGCTGGCGGCTTCGGTTGGCAGCAGCGACAGCGCACCAAAACTGCTGCGCGGCACCGGCAGCGATCAGGTACAACTGCTTGTTGTCATGACCGCTGAGCGGGGCCTGTGCGGTGGCTTTAAACGGCAATATCGCCAAGCTGGCGCGCCACAAGGCGCTCGAGCTGAAAGCAGCTGGCAAGACGGTCAAGCTCCTGACCGCTGGTAAAAAGGGCCGCGACGCACTGCGTCGTGACCTGGCTGATGATTTTGTCGGCCATGTGGACCTGAGCGAAGTGAAACGGGTTGGCTATGCCGACGCGCAAAACATCGCAAAGGATATCCTGACCCGCTTTGACGCTGGTGAATTCGACGTTGCGACAATTTTCTTTGCAGGATTTGTCAACGTTGTGACCCAGGTGCCAACAGCGCAGCAGATCATTCCGGCCTCCTACGAGGGCGGTACCGCAGAAGAGGCTACGGCCGGTTACGACTACGAGCCCAGTGAAGAGGCGATCCTCGCCGACCTGCTGCCACGTGGCGTATCGACCCAGATCTTTTCAGCGCTGCTGGAAAACGGTGCATCCGAACAGGGTGCCCGGATGAGTGCGATGGATAACGCCACCCGTAACGCTGGCGAGATGATCGACAAGCTGACAATCGAGTATAACCGCTCGCGTCAGGCCGTCATCACCAACGAGCTGATTGAAATCATTTCGGGCGCTGAGGCGCTCTAAGAGACAACCGGAGACAAACACATGGCAAACGCAAAAGGCAAAATCACGCAGGTGATTGGCGCCGTTGTGGACGTGCAGTTCGAGGATGCCCTGCCGGAAATCCTGAACGCCGTTACCACAGACAACAACGGTAAGACACTGGTTCTCGAAGTTGCTCAGCACCTTGGTGAGAGCACCGTTCGGACCATCGCTATGGACGCAACCGAAGGTCTGGTTCGCGGCCAAGACGTGACTGACACAGGCGCGCCTATCTCGGTTCCAGTTGGCAATGCCACACTGGGTCGTATCCTCAACGTCATCGGTGAGCCGGTTGACGAAAAGGGCCCCGTAGACGCAACCGAAACCCGTGGTATCCACGGCGACGCGCCTTCGTTCTCGGAGCAGTCGACCGCAACCGAGATCCTGACCACAGGTATCAAGGTTATCGACCTTCTGGCCCCCTACACCAAGGGTGGTAAAATTGGTCTGTTCGGCGGTGCCGGCGTTGGTAAAACCGTTCTGATCATGGAACTGATCAACAACATCGCCAAGGTGCACTCGGGTGTTTCCGTGTTCGCCGGTGTTGGTGAGCGGACCCGTGAAGGTAACGACCTTTACCACGAGATGATCGAATCCGGTGTTATCGTTCCCGATAACCTGCCCGAGTCGAAAATTGCGCTGGTCTACGGCCAGATGAACGAGCCTCCAGGTGCGCGTATGCGGGTTGCTCTGTCGGGTCTGACCCTGGCGGAACAGTTCCGTGACGACAGCGGCTCGGACGTTTTGTTCTTCGTGGAAACATCTTCCGCTTCACACAGGCGGGTTCCGAGGTTTCGGCTCTGCTGGGTCGTATTCCTTCCGCTGTTGGCTACCAGCCAACACTGGCCACCGACATGGGTGCGATGCAGGAACGGATCTCTTCGACCAAAAATGGTTCGATCACTTCCGTTCAGGCCGTTTACGTTCCTGCGGATGACCTTACTGACCCTGCTCCTGCGACTTCGTTTGCGCACCTTGATGCGACAACCGTTCTGGACCGTGCGATCTCGGAAAAGGGTATCTACCCTGCCGTTGACCCGCTTGGTTCGACCTCGCGTTTGCTGGATCCGCTGATCATTGGTGACGAGCACTACAAAGTTGCCACCGACGTGCAGCAGATTCTTCAGCGCTACAAATCGCTGCAGGACATCATTGCCATTCTGGGCATGGATGAGCTTTCGGAAGACGACAAACTGGCTGTGGCCCGTGCGCGTAAGATCGAACGCTTCCTGTCGCAGCCGTTTGACGTTGCCAAAATCTTCACCGGCGCCGACGGCAAACAGGTTCAGCTGGAAGACACTATCGCATCGTTCAAGGCCGTTGTGGCTGGCGAATACGACCATCTCCCCGAAGGCGCCTTCTACATGGTTGGCGGCATCGACGAAGTGATCGCAAAAGCCGAGAAAATGGCTGCTGACGCGGCCTAAGGAGGGCTCTGATGGCTGATACCATGCAATTCGATCTCGTGAGCCCGGAGCGGAGCCTTGCTTCGCTGCAGGTGAATGCGGTCCTGATCCCCGGCGCGGAGGGTGACATGACGGCGATGCCGATGCATGCGCCCACCATCACCACCCTGCGTCCGGGTGTCCTGCGGGTGGAAAGCTCGCAAGGCACTTCGGAGTTTGTGGTCACCGGCGGCTTTGCCGAAATCAGTGCAGAGGCCCTCTCGGTCCTGGCTGAAAAGGCGATCCCAATGGATGAGATGACCCGTGCCCATCTGGACGAGCTGATTGAAGATGCTCGTCAGACCTACAAGACCGCCCAAGACGATGATCAGCCCCACGGGTTGGTTGAAGAAGCAGCCAAGCTGCTGGCGGACATGGAGGCTCTGGGCACGCATATGAGCCTGTAAAGGACCATACAGCGTCGCCGAGTGTGACCAGAAGATCTAAAAACCGGCCCTCCGATGTGATGGGCCGGTTTTGTTTTTTGATTGTTAGAAAGTATTGATGTGTAATGCTTTTGCTGCCGACCAAACGGGTGGCACAAACGGACAATGGAACGGCAAGATATGCAGAGACTACGCAATCCACGTATCGGAATTGATCAGGGCGATCTGCTGCTCTTTTCCGAATTCGACAGCGGCGGCAGTATGTGGACCGGCGAAGGGTCGCGGGAACGGCGCAAGCAGGTTTCCTTTCGCGAGGTGTACCGTCAGCCGCCTGCGGTGCAGGTGTCGATCTCGCTTTGGGATATGGACACAAATGCGGCCATTCGGGCTGAATTGGTTGCTGAGAATGTATCAGTTACGGGGTTTGAGATGGTGTTTCGCACCTGGGGCGATAGCCGCGTGGCGCGCCTGCGTGCTGCCTGGACCGCGATTGGCGAGCTGCCCTTTGAAGATGACTGGCATGAGGTAGACTGAGGCTTGGGGACGCGTTGGGGCCTTATCCGCCCTCTGGTCGTCGTGTTTTTCAGTCTTCGCGACTTTCAGCTGAGCGGACTTTTCAGTCGTTGAGTTGGCGTCAATCCGGGACTAGGCTCCCTGGATGGCTAAACCGGTTTTGAGAATTCTAGAGGGGCCTTCTCCTACAAAAGAAGGCATATCGCAGGCTGCAACAGCAGGACTGGCTGGCGTTCTATCGGCCGGGAGCAAAGCGGCTGATTTGTTCCCGCATGATCTCGAAGGTCTCCTTGGAATACTCCACTTCAGAAACGAAACAGCAAAAGCTGCGCGCCGCAGAAGCAGTTGGTTTGGCGGGAAGTTATACAACAAATTCTCGGGTGACGAGCCTGACTACATTCCAGTTTCGGGCACTCATCTTCGACAAGCGCTTTCCACCGTGGGAATAGAAACTCCAGACTTCATCGTAGCATCTGGAAAATACCAACTCCGGTTGGACATATCAGAAGAAGCGGTCAGTATCCTTTCGGAAAAGCGCAGATAGCCAGTGTGCTGATTTGGCTGTAGTTTTCGACACTCAGGGCTCATTGCAGCGCGCGCCCGAAAATACGTTCCCCGCAGCATCGCCAGCCACACTTGATATGAAAAAAGGGCCCCGGCAGGTCACTGCGCGGGGCCCTCTCAATGCGGGTTGATGGCTTAGACACCGGGCGCGTAGAGCGACTCGTAGATCGGTATCAGGGTTTTGTCATCAAACAGCGAGGACACGGAGGTGCCATGCCAGATGTTCAGGATCGCCTGGGTGAACAGGGGCGCTGTGGGCAGGACGCGGATGTTGGGCGTGTCCAGAATGTCCTGTGTTGGCTGGATGGAATCGGTCAGCACCAGGGATTTCATCACCGAGTTGCTGACGCGTTCCACGGCAGGGCCGCTCATGACACCATGGGTGATATAGGCGTGCACCTCTTTGGCGCCATTGTCCATCAGGATTTGCGCCGCCTTGCACAGGGTGCCGGCCGTGTCGCACATGTCATCCACAATGAGGCAGATCTTGTCTGTTACATCGCCAATCACGGTCATCTCAGCAATCTCACCGGCTTTTTCGCGGCGTTTGTCGACGATCGACAGGGGGGCGTTGATGCGCTTGGCCAGCTCGCGGGCGCGGGCCACGCCGCCAACATCGGGTGAGACCACCATGAGGTCGTCCATACGGTCTTTGAACTGGTTTTTGACATCCAGCGCAAAGATCGGCGAGGCATAGAGGTTGTCGACAGGGATATCAAAGAACCCCTGGATCTGGGCCGCATGCAGGTCCATGGTCAGCACCCGTTCGATGCCCGCACCCGTCAGCATATTGGCGACCAATTTGGCAGAAGTTGGTGTGCGCGCTTTGGTGCGGCGGTCCTGACGGGCATAGCCGAAATAGGGGATCACCGCCGTGATCCGCTGCGCCGACGAGCGACGCAGAGCGTCGGAAATGATCAGCAGCTCCATCAGGTTGTCATTGGCCGGATTTGAGGTCGGCTGAATGATAAACATATCTTCGCCGCGTACGTTCTCATAGACCTCGACAAAGATCTCGCCGTCGTTAAAGCGTTCAACGCGGGCATCAACCAGTCCTTGGTCGACACCGCGGTGCATGCTCATACGGCGGGCAATTGAGTTGGCAAGCGGGAGGTTGGCGTTCCCAGCGATAAGCTTGTGTTCGTTCAAAGTCGGCATTGGCTGATATCCCCGGCAGCAATGGCTATGTGACAGATTCGTGATCTTGCCCACCGCTTAACATGTGCGTAGCTATCAGCCTAGTTCTAAGCGGGAGAAAACCATTCATGGCTACCATTGATTATTACTTCTCGACCCTGTCGCCCTATGCATACCTGGCCGGAACCCGGCTTGAGGCGGCAGCGGCGCGACAGAATGCCCAGATCAATTACAAGCCTTTCGACATCATTGCGCTGTTTGGGCGCACTGGCGGCACGCCTCCAAAGGACCGTCACGTCTCGCGTCAGGAGTATCGGTTGATTGAACTTGAGCGTCAGGCCAAAAAGTATGGGCTGAAGATCAATCTGAAACCGGCGCATTGGCCGACCAATGCAGCACCCGCCTCATATGCGATCCTTGCAGCACAGGCGGCCGGCGGCGGTGATCTGGGCGCGCTTGTGCATGGGCTGATGCGGGCCGTCTGGGCAGAGGACCGAGACATCGCAGAAGACAGCGTGATCAAATCCTGTCTCGAGAGCGCCGGCTTTGACGCCTCTCTGGCGGATACCGGTCTTTTGGCCGGCGCGGAGAGATATGCGCAAAACCTCGAGGAGGCCGTCAAGGCAGGTGTCTTTGGTGCGCCCTTTTATGTGACGCAAGATGGGGACCGTTTCTGGGGGCAGGACCGGATCGAGGATCTTGAGCAGCATCTTGCAGGCTGACAGCGCTTTGCCCACTGAGAAAACGGGGCGGGCTGACAGAACCGGGCAGGCCGACAGAACGGGGCAGGTTGAGCCTGCCGCAGGAAACGATCACGACTAAAAGGATGGCATTTTGAGCGACATTTACTCTCGCAGTTTTGGGGCGGGGCCGCGCCGGGTTCTGGCAGTGCATTGCTCTCTGGCGCATTCCGGAGCCTGGCGCTGGCTGGCCAGCCAGATGGAGGCGGAGATTACCCTTACCGCGTTCGACATGTATGCCCATGGCCGCAGTCCGGACTGGACAGGTGCGGCGGATTTCCAGACTGCTAATGTCGACGCCGGGCTGGGGCTGCTGGAGGCAGAGGCTGGGCCGGTTGACCTGATCGGGCATTCTTTTGGCGCTACAGTTGCCCTGCGCATGGTGCAGGCGCGGCCAGAACGGGTCAATAGCCTCGCGCTGATCGAGCCGGTGTTGTTTGCCGTCACGCGTCTTGAGGCGCCGGAAGCACAGGCGGCGCTGGAGGCTGAAGAGGCCCCGTTTTCACAGCTCTATGCGGCTGGTGACGTTGAAGGTGCAACCCGATTTTTCAACCGGATGTGGGGCACGGGTAAACCAAAATGGAACGAGATGCCCGAGCAGGCGCGTGCGGCCATGGTGCGGGCGATGCAGGTGGTGCCTCAGAGCTTTGATACATTGTATCTGGATGACAAGGGCGTGTTGCTGCCGGGGGCGCTTGACCCTGTTGCAATGCCGGTTCTGCTGTTGAGCGGAGGGGAGAGCCAGCCGGTGATGCCGCTGATCAATGAGGGGCTGGCGCGGCGCCTGACGGATGCCCGCGCCATTGTGGTGCCGCAGGCCGGTCACATGCTTCCGATCACCCATGCCAGTGAAACAGCCTCCCTGCTGCGGGCCTTCTGGAACGAGGTGGCGCCGTAGAGGGATCCTTTTCTGGGCCGGTGTGTTGGGGGCAGCGTTTTTGGGCCAGCGTTTTTGGGCCAGTGTTTTTGGAGGCAGTGTTTCTGGGCCGGTTCTGAGCCTGTGCGTGTACCCTAGAGCAGGTCCAGAAACTGGTCGATGAGATCTTTGCTCAGGGCCCAGTCACAGACAAAACGGGCGGTAACCTCCTGCTCTGGATCGCCCTCCAATGGGCCATCCCACAGGTGATAGATCGCCCCGGCCTCAAACAAGCGCTGATGCGTGGCGCGGGGCAGGGCGGCAAAGATCATGTTTGCCTGGGCCTCGTGCAGAAACGGCGCACCTTTTTGCTCCAGCCCTGCGGCCAGGTAGGCGCAATTTGCGTTGGCCTTGCGGGCGTTGTCGCGCCACAAATCGTCGGTAAGATAGGCCAGCATCTGGGCCGACAGATAGCGGTGCTTGGAAAACAGATGGCCGCCGCGCTTGCGCCGCACCTCAAACTCCCAGGCATGTTTGGGGTCAAAGAAAATCACCGCCTCGACCCCCATCAGACCGTTCTTGGTGCCGCCAAAACAGACAGCGTCAACGCCGGCTTTCCAGGTCATCTCGGCGGGGGTGCATCCCAGCGCCACCAGAGCATTGGTGAAACGGGCGCCATCCATGTGCAGCGGCAGGCCGAAGTCCCGGGTGACCTGCGCAATCGCTTTGATCTCGTCCAGCGCGTAAATCGTGCCGCGCCCTGTCACCTGGGTGATCGAGACCGGTCCGCGCTGGGGGCCGTGCACGCCACGGCTCTCTTCCCTGGCAATCGTGGCATGCAGGGCTGCGGGCGTCATTTTGTCGTCTGAACCCGCCGCGCCGGGTACCAGCGTCAGTTTGGCGCCGCCCGTGTAGAACTCTGGCGCGTTGCATTCATCCTCATGGATATGCGCCACGGGGGTACAGAATATGGTTTCAAACGGCTGACACAGCGTCGCCAGCGCCAGAGAGTTGGCGGCGGTGCCTGTGGCGACCAGATGGACTGCGGCTTCGGGCGCCTCAAAGATCTCGCGAATGCGCGCTGTCACCTCTGCCATCTCATCATCCGCACCATAGCCCATGGCATAGCCGGTGTTTGCCTGTGTCAAAGCCTGCAGAACCTGCTTTGGCACCGGGCCGGAATTGTCAGAGGCAAAAAACATCAGATAGGCTCCTCGATGATATGATCTTCCCAGTCTTCTTCGGGAGTGTCGAATTCGGAAACGGTCCAGCCGCGGACGCTGACACCAGCCTCATGGGGGCTGTTGGGGTCACCGGTCAAAAGCGGGTGCCACTGGGGCAGGGGCTTGCCCTCCCAAAGCAGGCGATAGGCGCAGGTCTGCGGCATCCAATAGGCATGGGTGTCTAGGTTGCTGGGCTTGAGCACGATGCATTCCGGGATGAACTGGTGGCGGTTTTCATAATGGGCGCAGCGACATGTGGAATCATCCAGCAGGCGGCAGGCCACACGGGTCAGCGCGACCTCACCGCTGTCCTCGTCCTCTAGTTTGTTGAGGCAGCATTTGCCGCAGCCATCACAAAGCGCTTCCCATTCCTGTGGGTTGAGCTTTTCCAGCGGCTTCTTTTCCCAAAAGCGCTTACCAAGCCCCTGCCGGTCAATGCCCTCGCTCATGTGGCAGCCTGTCTGTCAACCTGGCTTTCTGCGGTAAGAATATCGCGGGCCCGATCACAATCGGCAGTCATCTGTGCAATCAGCGCCTCCAGCCCGTCAAATTTCATCTCAGGACGCAGATAGTCCACCAGGGCGACCGAGAGCGTCGCGCCATAAAGATTACCGGTGAAATCAAACAGAAAGGTCTCGATATTGGGGTGCGCCCCATCAAACATGGGCCGCACTCCAATCGAGGCCGCGCCCTGATAGCTGCCCTGATGCGGGCCATCCAGCACATCTATCAGTACGGCATATACGCCAAAGGCCGGCGGGTGCAGCCCGTCAATGGACATATTGGCAGTCGGAAAGCCAAGATCACGGCCGCGCTGCTCACCGCCAATCACTTTGCCCTCGATGCGGTGCCAATGGCTGAGCATAGCAGCGGCATCACGGGGGCGCCCCTCGCTGAGGGCGGTGCGAATGGCGGTTGAGGAAACGGTGGCCTTTGAGTGCGCCATCAGCGGTGCAATCGTCACGCCAAATCCCATCTCTGCGCCAAAGCGCTGCAGATCCTTGGCAGTGCCGCTGCGGCCCTTGCCCAAGCAGAAATCCGCACCGACCACCACATGGCGCAGGCCCAGACCGTCGGCGATCACTTTACGGGCAAAATCCTCAGGGGGCAGGCCGGACAGGGCGGCATTGAAGTTCAGCTGATACAGCCGCTCGACGCCCAGCTTTTCCAGCCGCGAGGCACGCGCCTCGGGGGACATCAGCCGAAAAGGGGCCGCATTGGGCGCAAAGAAGGCACGCGGGTGCGGCTCAAACGTCATGACGCCCAGCGGCGCATCTGGGGCGGCGGCGCGCGCCAGTTCAATCACCGACTGATGGCCGCGATGGACGCCATCGAAATTGCCGATCGCGACGCTGGCGCCACGATCTTGCTGCTCTACAAATTGATAGTCTTGGATGATGCGCATGTGGTCTGCCTAGCGCTCTGCACAGAGGCTTGCAAGCACCTGATTGGCACAAGGCCGCCGCGAAAGATCAGCCAGGGCAGAAACCGCAGCCAGGTCGCGTGGCGCGCCCTTAGTCGAACTTGCGCGAGGGGGCCATAACCATGGCTTCGCCCACCAGAACCTTCTTGCCATCAACCATGCAGCGGCACTCAAGTTTGACCCGGCGTTTGTCGATGATGATATCCGTCACCTCCACCTCGGCCAGCACCAGATCGCCGGGCCGCACGGGCGCGAGGAATTTGAGCGACTGGCTCATGTAGATGGTGCCGTGGCCAGGCAGCTGCTCTCCAATCACCGCCGAGATCAGACCCGCCGTCAGCATGCCGTGGGCAATGCGACCCTGAAAAATGGTGTCCTGGGCATATTCATCATCCAGATGCACCGGATTGCGGTCGGTCGAGACCTGCGAGAACATTTCGATATCTTCGTCGGTGATCACCTTGCGTACAAAGCGCGTCATGCCCATCTCGATATCTTCGATGCAGATGGTTCCGCGCGGCATGTTATCCAACATTTGACCCTCCATGAGATCGCCTCTGCCGAGGTGGTCTTGAAATTTTCGGGCGCGGTGCTGCACCCGTTTGCAACTTTATTACTTTGCAGGTGCAGAAAATCAAGAGGTTTTTAGGCGCATGCAGCATCTGCGCGCAGGGTGCAAAACAGGGGCTGCAGCCGCAAGGGGCGCAGCAGACCCTGCCTGCATTGCTATCTGAATACCTTCATAAAGTACTGAAAGTAAAGAGCTTTCCGGGTCAGAGAAGGAAGCCGATGCTATAGGTCGGAGCAGATTGTTCCTGGGTCAAATAGGCCGCGAGGGCTGTCGGGTCAGGCTGCTGCGCTGTTTTTGTTTCACTGGCCGCAAGGCCGCCGGTGATAAAAAGGGAATCGATGGCTTCGCCCATGGCGCCGGCAATATCGGTGTGCGGCCCATCGCCAATAGCCAGAATGTCACCGTCCGAAATATCGGTGCCCAGTTCCGCCAGACGGCGGCGGGCCAGATCGTAAATCGGCGGGTGCGGTTTTCCAAAGTACAGGCTCTCTCCGCCCATCTCGGTATAAAGCCGGGCCAGCGCCCCGGCACACCATTCACGGGTCTCGCCGCGATCAACGACGATGTCGGGATTGGCGCAGAGCAGCTTGATGCCTTTTTGTTTGGCCAGCAGGAAGTCAGCCCTGTTCACATCCGGGTGGGCCATAGGATCAGTTGGGCCACAGCAGACGATGCCTTCGGCCTCACTCAGGGGGACACGGGTGATCTCGACCGGATCATGGATCACATGCAGGGGCTCAAAGAAGCCGGCGTCGCGCTGCCAGTCGCCCATAAAATACACCTTGTTGCCGACGGCTCCGGTCAACATCGCCGAGCGCGCAGAATCGCCGGAGGTGGCGATGGTGTCATAGGCGTCATCGGGCACGCCGAATTGCGTCAGTTGAGTGACCACGCCTGCACGTGGCTTGGGAGAGTTGGTCACCAAAACCACCTTGCCGCCGCGGGCGCGGTACGCTTTCAGGGCGGCAACCGCATCGGGAAAGGCGGTGACCCCATTGTGGACGCAGCCCCAGAGATCGACAAACAGCGCGCGGTATTGATCGGAAACTTCGGCAAGCGTTTGAATGATGCGGGTATGATCGGAACCTTTCTCGTGTGAACCTGTGGGGCGGCGATGCGGCCAGATATGACCGAGTTCCCCGCGCGACGCCACCGGGAAAACCGGGCCTGTGGTCCGCGGCTTTTGGCGCCGGTGGCAGGTTTTTGCTCAGCTCATGGCCATGGCGAGACGGTAGGGGTTTTTTAAATATTCCAAAAATATAATATGACTGCGCGCGGGCAAAAATAAAACAGTCTTGAAAGGCAGTACAATGACATACAAAGGTTTCATTCAATTTCTTGCGCCGGCTCTGGCAACAGCGGTTATTGGAGTTTCAGCCAACCCCGCATTTGCGGATCACGGGAATCCCTGGGCGGAGGAAGACGATGTTGTGCGGTCACAGTTTCACGATGTGAACCAGGCAAAGTCTGTAGGTACGCCCGGGCAGGATGAGATGAAAGGCGCTATGGTCCAGAGCGCGCAGGGCAAACAGGGGTCGGCGAACCGTGGAAGCGGCGGGGTCGGAATCGGTGGCAGCGGCGAAGGTGCTGGTGGTGCTGGAAACGGTGGCGGCGGTGGTGCTGGTAACGGTGGTGGCGGCGGTGCTGGTAACGGTGGTGGCGGTGGTGCTGGAAACGGTGGTGGCGGCGGTGCTGGTAACGGCGGCGGAAACGGCGGCGGTCGCGGTTGATCAAGGCAGAGACGCCCACGAAAAAAAGGCGCCCTCAGGGGCGCCTTTTCTATTTCCTGACCAAAAAAGGAATCAGACCTTGAGGTTGGGGATGATCTGCTTTTTGCGGCTCATGATGCCGGGCAGAACCACGGCGTCGCCTTCGACAACAGCGCCAAAGCTCTTTTCGGCGACGGTTTTCACCAGATCGTTGGGCACCAGCAGAGTGGCTTCCTCGTTCAGGATGTCGACAACAAACAGCAACACCTGCTCGACACCGTCTTCGGCGGCAACAGTGGTCATTGTCTGCATCAAGGAGGCCTTGCGGTCGAGCACAACACCGGGGGCGGTTGTCTCAAGAACGCTGACGCGGAATTTGGTGCCCTCGACGGTGAATTCCTTGCTGTCCATGCGCAGAAGCTCTGCGTCAGAAAAGGACGAGACGTCGGATTTGGCGGCGAACATTTCGGCGGCATAGGCGGCGATGTCGATGCCCAGATCAGCGGCCAGTTTTTCGGCCACGGCGCGGTCGTGATCGGTGGTGGTGGGCGAGCGGAATTCCAGCGTGTCCGACAGGATGCAGGTCAGAGCCGCGCCTTTGATGGCCTCGGGCATTTTGGCCATGTCGTCACCGATCAGGTCATGCATGATGGTGGCGGTGCAGGCGAGGGGCCGGATGGTGATGTCGATGGGACCTTTGGTCTCCAACCCGCCAACCAATTTATGGTGGTCGATGATGGCCTGAACGTCGGCGCCATTGATGTTGGCAGGCAGCTCGGCCGGGTTGTTGGTGTCAACGATAACCACCGCCTGGTCATCGGCCACATCTGCGATGATCTCGGGCTTGTCCAGATTCCAGCGCTGCAGCATGAAGGCCGCCTCGGTGTTGGGTTCGCCAAGCAGTTTTGCTTCGGCAGCAACACCTTTGATCTCAGAGAGGTACCAGGCCCAGACAATGGGAGAGCCGGTGGAATCGGTATCGGGAGATTTATGGCCAAAAACTTGGACGGTCATCTTGCTATCCTGTGCACTTATTGGAGTTTGCGCGCCTTATAGGCTGGCAGGGCTGGCTTGTCACCCCACCAGCGCTGCAATGCAGCAATGCAGCATGCGTCTGGCGGTGCGGTGCCCGACTGGCTGCGGAGGCTAGGTTTTGGCAGGGTCTGCTGGAGCGTCGCAGCTTGAAAATATGCGGGGGAAAATGAGCGAGTGAAATTAAGCTGGGAAATTGGGCTGGCACCAATTTCAGGCCATGTTCCAGATGTGCGCTTTTGTTCGCCGGGCCCGGTGGCTATGGTCGCCGCCATGGAACGCGAAGATCAACTTTATCCGCCGGTAAAGGCCATGCTTGTGGCGCAGGGCTATGAGGTCAAGGGCGAGGTGGGCGCCGCTGATGTGATGGCGCGGCGCGGCGGCGAGGACCCGGTGATTGTCAGCTGAAGCTCAGGTTTTCATTGTCGCTGTTTCATCAGGCGGTGACGCGTCAATCAGTGACCGATCTGGTCTACATTGCGGTACCCCGGCCCACGGGGCGGCAGGCGCGCCGGATGCTCAAGGATAATCTGGCGCTGTGCCGCCGTCTTTGTCTGGGCCTGATTCTGGTGCTGCCAGATGGGCGCTGCGAGGTGCAATGCGACCCCGGCCCCTATGCGCCACGCAAGTCAAAGAAGCGTAAGCAACGTCTGCTGCGGGAGTTTGACCGTCTGCAGGGGGATCCCAACGCCGGTGGTGCAACGCGCCATGGTATCGTCACCGCCTATCGACAGGATGCGCTGCGTTGTGCGGCCTTTTTGGCGGGCGCCGGGGCCAGCAAAGGGTCTGAGGTTGCCAAGGCCACAGGGGTTGCCAGAGCGACAGGCCTGATGGCCTCCAATCACTATGGCTGGTTCGAACGGGTGCAAAAGGGCATTTACCAACTTACCGAGACTGGGCGTGACGGGTTGAAGCACTGGGCCTATAGCTGGGAAGCCGAGGGGGAGGGCGAAGGGGAAGGCCAAGGGCAAGGCAAGGCTGACGCGCCCGCGTCATAAAGCGGTGTCATAGAGCAGTGCTGTAGCGCTGTGCCATAAAGCGGTGGTACCTGATGACGCGGATCCTGTTTATCATCGCGAATTTTTCTTCCTCAATATGGTTGACACAGGCCCATCCCCTGCATAGCTGTTCGTCCGTTAGCACTCATCAAGTGTGAGTGATAACGCCTCGGCAGAGATGCGGAGGCTATCCAGAGATAACAACCTTTGAGCCTTATAAGGAGCTGCAAAGATGGCATTGAAACCACTCCACGACCGCGTGCTTGTTCGTCGCACTGAAAGCGAAGAAAAAACTGCTGGTGGTTTGATCATTCCAGAATCCGCTAAAGAAAAGCCCAGCGAAGGCCAGGTCGTCGCAATCGGCGAAGGCGCACGCAAAGACAGCGGTGAGTTGATCGAAATGGCTGTGAAAGCCGACGATACCATCCTGTTCGGCAAATGGTCCGGCACAGAAGTCACCGTCGACGGCGAAGAGCTGCTGATGATGAAAGAAAGCGACATCATGGGCATCATCGAGTAAGCCTCGCAGCTTCTCTGATCCCAACGCATATCGCTGACACACAAAGATTTTCTCGAGGAGAATAAAACATGTCTGCTAAGGACGTCAAATTCGACACCGATGCCCGCAACCGCATGCTGGCCGGCGTTAACATTCTGGCCGATGCTGTCAAAGTGACCCTGGGCCCCAAAGGCCGTAATGTCATTCTGGACAAATCTTTTGGCGCACCGCGCATCACCAAAGATGGTGTATCCGTTGCCAAAGAGATCGAGCTGGAAGACAAGTTCGAAAACATGGGCGCTCAGATGGTCAAGGAAGTTGCTTCCCGCACCAATGACGAAGCAGGCGACGGCACCACCACTGCCACCGTTCTGGCCCAGGCCATCGTTAAAGAAGGCCTGAAGCAGGTTGCTGCTGGTCTGAACCCAATGGATCTGAAGCGCGGCATCGACCTGGCAACTGCCACCGTCGTTCAGGGCATCAAAGACATGGCACGCGAAGTCAAAGACTCCGCTGAAGTTGCACAGGTTGGCACTATCTCTGCCAACGGTGAAGCCGCCATCGGCCAGCAGATCGCAGACGCGATGCAAAAAGTTGGCAACGAACGCGTGATCACTGTCGAAGAAAACAAAGGCCTGGAAACAGAGACCGATGTTGTCGAAGGCATGCAGTTCGACCGTGGCTACCTGTCGCCCTACTTTGTCACCAACGCTGACAAAATGGTTGCAGACCTCGAAGACTGCATGATCCTGCTGCACGAGAAGAAGCTTTCTTCGCTGCAGGCCATGGTGCCTCTGCTCGAGCAGGTGATCCAGTCGCAAAAGCCTCTGCTGATCATCGCAGAAGACGTCGAAGGCGAAGCGCTGGCAACTCTGGTTGTCAACAAACTGCGCGGCGGTCTGAAAATTGCTGCTGTTAATGCGCCTGGTTTTGGCGATCGTCGCAAAGCGATGATGCAGGATCTGGCCATTCTGACCGGTGGTCAGGTGATCTCCGAAGATCTGGGCATGAAGCTTGAGTCCGTCACCATGGACATGCTGGGCACTGCCAAGAAAATCGAAATCACCAAAGACGAGACCACCATCGTTGACGGTGCCGGCTCCAAAGCCGAGATCGAAGCCCGTGTGGGTCAGATCCGCGCTCAGATCGAAGAAACTACTTCTGATTATGATCGTGAAAAACTGCAAGAGCGCGTTGCCAAACTGGCCGGCGGTGTTGCTGTTATCCGCGTTGGCGGAATGACCGAAGTTGAAGTCAAAGAGCGCAAAGACCGCGTAGACGATGCCCTGAACGCGACCCGTGCGGCCGTGCAGGAAGGCGTGATCGTTGGTGGTGGTGTTGCTCTGGTTCAGGCCGGTAAAGCCCTCTACGGCATGGAAGGCGCAAACGCTGACCAGACCGCAGGTATCGTGATCGTGCGTAAAGCAATCGAGGCGCCTCTGCGTCAGATCGCTGAAAACGCTGGTGTTGACGGTGCAGTGGTTGCTGGCAAAGTGCGCGAAAGCGACGACAAGAACTTTGGCTTCAACGCTCAGACCGAAGAATATGGCGACATGTTTGCCTTTGGTGTGATCGACCCTGCCAAAGTGGCACGTACCGCTCTGGAAGACGCAGCCTCGATTGCTGGTCTGCTGATCACCACCGAAGCGATGATCGCTGACAAGCCTTCCAAAGATGGCGCTGCCGGTGGCGGCATGCCTGACATGGGCGGCATGGGCGGCATGGGCGGCATGATGTAATCACAAGTCCCTTGGACTTGTGATGCCCGACAGGCGGCCGTCCTTTTGGAAGGCTTGCCGATAGGGAAAATCACGCCATCCTTACCGGATGAATTTGGGGTCGCCTTCGGGCGGCCCCTTTTTTGTTTAGGCCAGTTGTGTTTTGATTGCCGTGTTGGACAGGCTTTGGATAGGGCAATAGCAGGATGGTCATTGGCCCCGATACGCTGCGCGATGTGGTGCCGGCCCAGTTTGATGCGGTCGACGATCTGCTGAAAGCGGCCTTTCCTACGGATGACGAGGCGCGTCTGGTGCGCATGCTGCGCGAAGACGGCGATATGCTGCATGAGTTCCAGAAACCATGGGCCGGCAAGATCGGCGGATACTTCGCCCTAAGCCGGATGCAGGCACCCGCGGGCTGGGCCTGTCTTGCTCCCGTGGCGGTGCGGCCGGAATGGCAGGGCGGTAAGCAGGCGGAAAACAATCCGAATATGGAGGCTGGAGGCCCTGGCGACGAGCTTTATCGCGGCCCCTGGCGGTTTGGCTCCCGGATGCTTCGCGAATTGAGTGGCCTTTATGACATCCCTTCTAACAGGTTGCAGGCAAGCCTTCCCGAGGCGATTGTTGTTTTGGGGAGGCCCTCATTTTATGCGCGTGCAGGCTTTAGCCTTGCGCTGGCACAAAACCTCATCAGCCCCTATCCGTTGGATCATACGTTGATCCTGAAACGGGGCGATGATGTGCCTGAGGGCACCCTGATTTACCCTGCAGCCTTTTCAAAAATTGAATGAGACGGCCCAAAAGTTTTGATTTTTCTGCGCGCATTCCATTATTGTTAGGCTTTTAGTCAAATAGTTTAGGGGGAAGACATGAAGGTTTTGGGAATAGTCGGGCTCGTTATGGCCTCTGTCATGGCGGTGCAAACAGCAAGCGCCGACAGTTTGAAATGGACCATCCGCAGCGATTATCCGCATATTGTCAGTCTTGAATTCTACAGCCAGGACTACAACCGGGCCTGGCCAGGAGACGGGCAAGTCTACATGGTTGATGATTATGACACCCGTGAATTCAGCCTCAGCTGTGAGAGCGGCGAATCAATTTGCTATGGGGCCTGGGTGCGCGGAAATGAAAACAAATACTGGGGCACTGGTATGAACAATTCACAAAGGTGTAATGACTGTTGCTACACCTGCGGATACGGTGATACCGACCTGCGTATTCTGAACTGATACGCCGGGCACGCCCGGCCTGATCGAGGCCCGGTTATGCAGCTGATTGCGCTTGTCCTGCTTGTTTTGATTGCCTTTGCGGCAAACTCGGTTCTGGGCCGGATGGCGATTGGCTGGGGCTATATGGACGCCCTGGGCTTTGGCCTTTTGCGCCTTGCCTCGGGGGCTGCCATGTTGGCGCTGCTGTGTCGGCTGCGCGGGCTTCGGATGCGACAGCCGCTTGTCTCCAGCCTCAAGGGCGGCGGGGCTCTTACGCTCTATATGATTGGGTTCTGCCTTGCCTATCAGGGGCTTGATGCCGGGCTTGGGGCTTTGATCCTGTTTGGCGTTGTCCAGATCGCAATGTTTGGCTGGGGCGCTGTGACCGGAAACCGGGTGAGCCTTGGGCAACTTGCAGGGGCTGGGATTGCCTTTGCGGGACTGACCTATGTGATCTGGCCAACCGAAAGCCTGCAGGTGCCCTTCTGGGATGCGGTTCTCAGGGGCCTGAGCGGGCTGGGCTGGGCGGCCTATAGCCTTTTGGGACGCGGCGTGCGCGAGCCTTTGGTGGCGAGTTCGGTCAACCTTCCTTTGGGCCACGGCGATGATGCTGCCCTTTGTGCTGCTGCTGGATGGCGGCAGGCTGATAACCACGCCTGGGGTGGGACTGGCGGTTGTCTCGGGGGCTGTCACATCCGGGCTGGGCTATGCGCTCTGGTACAGGGTTCTGCCGTCGCTGCAACCGGCGCTGGCGGCCACCATCCAGCTGAGCGTGCCGGTGCTTGCCATCCTTGGCGGCGTGGTGTTTCTGGCCGAGCCTCTGGGGCTGCAGCTGGTTCTTGGCACGCTGGCAGTTCTGGCAGGTATTGCGCTGGTGATCTGGTCGCCAAAAGTCGCCGGATAGGGGTTTTCTCGCGCTGCCGCAGGCCCTATCTGGAAGCCATGCAAAACCTGATGAAATCTCTGCTGCTGCCGGTGCTGTGTGTGATATCCGGTCTGGCTTCCGGTCTGGCGCCCCGTCCGGCACAGGCCGACTGTGTTGTCTTGCTGCACGGGCTTGCCCGCTCAGAGGACTCCTTTGTGGTTTTAGAGCAGGTGCTGGAATCCCGCGGCTATCAGGTCGCGCGTCCGGGATATGCCTCGACCGAGTTTACCATCGCGCAACTGGCTGACGAGACGCTGCCTGCGGCGATCCAGTCCTGTGGCGCGGATCAGACCGTGCATTTTGTCACCCACTCCATGGGCGGTATTTTGCTGCGTCACTACCTGAAGGATCCGCAGCATCGCCCGGCGAATCTGGGGCGCACGGTGATGTTAGGGCCGCCTAATCAAGGCAGCGAGCTGGTCGATGAGCTGGGCGACTGGACGGTTTTCAACATGATCAATGGTCCGGCGGGGGCCAGTTTGGGAACAGGCAAAGACAGCGTGCCAAAGATGTTGCCGCCGGTCGATTTTGCTCTTGGGGTCATTGCCGGAGATCACTCCATCAGTCCTGTCTTCTCGGCGCTGATCCCAGGCAAGGACGATGGCAAGGTCTCGGTTGCCAGTACCCGGGTTGCAGGTATGCAGGACCACATTACCCTGCCTGTCACCCATACCTTTATGATGAATGATCCTCTGGTGATCGCTCAGGTGCAGCAGTTTTTGCAGCAGGGCCGGTTTGACCCGGACATAACCTGGCTGGAGGCGCTGAACGCGCTGGTTGAGGGCCCCTGTATCGCCGCAGACTGCGGCTATGGGCTGAAGAACAAAGCTGATCAAGAGACAAAGAGTGAATGACAATGCTGGATTTGACCCTTCAGGGGGCGGATGTGCTGACGCCCGCAGGTTTGGACGTGCGGGCCGAAATTGGTGTCGCCGAGGGCCGGATCACCGCAAACCCACAGGGGCGTCGGGTGGATCTGTCAGGCTATATGGTGCTGTCGGGCATTATTGATCCACATGGCGACGGGTTCGAGCGTCATCTGGCACCGCGCCGTGGGGCGATGAAACAGATGACAGAGGGGGTGGTGGCTGCGGAGGCCGAGCTTGCAGCCAATGGCATCACCACGGCGGTGCTGGCCCAGTTTTATAGCTGGGAAGGCGGCTTGCGCAGCCCCGACTATGCAGCTCAGGTGTTTTCGGCCATCCAAAATGTGCGGTCAAGCCTGGTGACGGATCTTGTGCCGCAGTTGCGCTTTGAGACCCATATGCTCGGCGACTATGAGGGGCTGCCGGATAAGATCACGCAGTGGGGCGTCACTTATATCGTTTTCAACGACCACCTTGACCATGACCGGCTTGCGGCTGGAAAAAAGCCAGCCCGCCTCACAGGACAGGCACTAAAGGCCGGGCGCAATCCGGACAAGCATTTTGAGATGCTGCTGCAGATGCACCGCCGCAGCCATGAGGTTCCAGCCGCGCTTGAGCTCTTGTGTAAAGAGCTTCTGGCGCGTGGGCTCAGGGTCGGCAGTCACGATGATAAAACCGCTGAGGGGCGCGCAATCTGGCGTGCGCGGGGCGCCCAGATCAGCGAGTTCCCTGAAACGCTCGAGGCGGCAGAAGGCGGCGCGGGCAGGCGGCGACCAGATCATTCTGGGGGCCCCCAATGTGGTGCGGGGTGGCTCTCACAAGGGCAATGCCTCGGCGCTGGATCTGATTGCCATGGGGCTGTGTGATGCGCTGGCCTCGGACTACCACTACCCCAGCCCGCGCCGCGCGGCCCTCCTTCTGGCGCGCTCGGGAGTGATGGATCTGGCCGCGGCCTGGGCACTTGTCTCCTCTGGGCCGGCACGCATGTTGGGGCTGCAGGATCGTGGTGATCTTGCAGCAGGGAAGCGCGCCGATATGGTTATTATCGAGAAACAATCCGAACGGGTTGCTGCGACCCTGTCTGGGGGCCGTGTGAGCTATATGTCGGGTGACATTGCCGCACGGTTTATCGGCTAACTTGGGTCTGGCTCAGCTCGGAATAGTCGCAGCCGTCCGTTTGCATCCAGTCAAAGCAGCGCCCGTCCTCAGCCGAAGCGCGGGCGCTGTTTTGTCAGGGCTCTACCGCCGTGCGGGAGCTTTTTGTGGCCGGATGATGCGGTTCACATGCGCCATTTTGCGGCCGGGCTTGGCCTCGGCCTTACCATAGAGGTGCAGGGCGCAATCGCGCTCTTTGGCCAGCTCAGGTAAGCGGTCCATATCGTCGCCGATCAGGTTCTCCATCACCACATCCGCGTGCCGCTGGCCATCGCCCAGTGGCCAGCCCGCTACTGCACGGATGTGCTGCTCAAACTGATCAACCGCGCAGCCGTTCTGGGTCCAGTGACCAGAGTTATGCACCCGTGGCGCGATCTCATTGACCACCAGCCCCTGCTGGGTAACAAATAATTCGACCCCCAGAACTCCAACATAATCCAGCGCATTCAGCACCTTGGCCGCCAAAAGAACCGCATCCATGCGCTGACTGCCGCTAAGGCGGGCAGGCACGGTGGTGGTATGCAGGATGCCGTCTCGATGTACATTCTCACCGGGATCAAAACAGGCCACCTCTCCCGTGAGGCCGCGCGCGGCAATCACCGAGACCTCGTGACTGAAATTGACAAAACCTTCCAGAACGGAGGGGGCACCGGCCATGGCCTCCAGCGCGTCGTTCGCGTCCTCGGTCGCCATGATGCGGGCCTGCCCCTTGCCGTCATAGCCAAATCGACGGGTTTTCAGGATCGCAGGCGCGCCAATTTCGGCCAGGGCGGCGTCAAGACTGGCGGCATCACTGATATCGGCAAAGGGCGCGATCTGCAGGCCGAGGTCCTGCAGGAAGTTTTTTTCGGTCAGCCGGTCCTGCGAAATCCGCAGCGCCTCGCGGCCGGGGCGGATGGGGCAATGGGCCTCGATGATGTCCAGCGCTGCGGTGGGGATGTTTTCAAATTCGTAGGTGATCACATAACCGCATTGGCAAAGGCAATGAGGGCCTCGCTGTCCTCATAGCCGGCCGTGGTTACCTGATCGGCGACCTGGCCTGCGGGGGGATTTGCGCCGGGCTCAAAAATATGGGTTTTGAACCCCAGGCGGGAGGCGGCAACAGAGAGCATGCGGCCCAGCTGGCCACCCCCAAGGATGCCAATGGTAGCACCGGGTTTTAGCGGGGTTGCCAGCGGGGTTGATTGCGCTTGCGCGGAGAGATCACTCATCAACCGGCTCCTCGGGGATCGAGGCAGACAGGGCGGCGCGCCAGGCATCGAGACGCTGGGCCAGAGCGGGATCTTGCAGGGCGAGGATACCAGCAGCCATCAGGCCTGCATTTGCAGCGCCTGCAGTGCCAATCGCCATGGTGGCCACGGGAAACCCTTTTGGCATCTGCACAATGGAGTAGAGCGAGTCGACACCCGAGAGCGCCCGGGTCTGGACCGGAACGCCCACCACGGGAATACGGGTCTTTGAGGCGACCATACCGGGCAGATGCGCAGCCCCCCCGGCGCCGGCGATGATCACCTGCAAGCCCCGATCAGCAGCCGATTTACCATAGGTCCACAACCGATCCGGGGTCCGGTGGGCAGAGACAATTTTGGCCTCATAGGGCACGCCAAGCTCCTCAAGCAGAATGGCGGCCTCTTTCAGGGTGGGCCAATCAGACTGGCTGCCCATGATGATGCCTACTTTGATGTCGCTGGGCGAGACTTGGCTGGAAGCTTCTGGGCTGGGGGCGTCTGGCATGTGTTTCGGTCCTGTCATGCCGCAGGCCCGAAACGTGGAACCTGCTGGGGTGGAAGGAAGGCGCACTATAGTCGAAGATCCATGTGGTGCAATGCGACAATGACCCCAATGGAGGCGCTGTCATTGAGGCTATGATTCAGGAGGGCTGGCAATTCTGGGGGCAGGCAATTGACGGCGACCTGCAATTCTTGTGGTCAGCCAATTCTTGTGGTCAGGCTATTCTTGAGGTTAGGCGATGATGTCGGGTGTCAGGCGATCTTCGATCTGTGAGATCTTGTCCTTGAGGCCCAGCTTGTTCTTTTTCAGCCGCCGGATTGTCAGCTGGTCACTGGTGCCGCGGTCTTGCAGGGCTGTAATCGCCTCGTCCAAATCGCGGTGCTGGCGGCGAAAGACTTCCAGCTCGACCTTGAGCACCTCATCTGTCTTCATAGAAATATCGGCAGAAGCATTCATTGGCGACTCAAAAACTGTTGGGTTCAGGGAGGGCCAAGATACTTCCTTAACGGATTTTCCGCTAGACCTATGCAGCCCTGCACTTGAGAATTCGAAAGAAGTCTCCATATTCTAGGCATGCGGTTGCCGTTACGGGATCGCAAATTCAACGTCGCTTTGAAGCAAAAGGACGAAATACGTGTCGAAACTCACACTGGGCTCTTACCCGCATATGCTGGGGTTTGAGCAATTGGAACGCCTTCTGGAACGTTCGGCTAAATCCGGAAATGAAGGCTATCCACCTTATAACATTGAGCAAACTTCGGAAGTTTCTTACCGAATTACTCTGGCTGTTGCCGGGTTTTGCGAAGAAGATCTGGCGATTACGGTCGAGGATCGCCAGTTGGTCATCCGCGGCCGACAAGGAGATGACTGCGACGGTCGGGTCTTTTTGCACCGGGGAATCGCCGCACGACAGTTTCAACGCATGTTTGTTCTGGGGGATGGCGTCGATGTGGGTGAGGCAGTGATGGAAAACGGGCTCTTGCACGTCGACCTCTCTCGCTCGCGACCCGAAACCGTGGTTCAGACAATCAATATCAAGAAGGGGTAAGAGCAATGCACACACCATTTGACTTCACCACAACCGGTTTGCCTACCGTGTACGTAAAGGCGATTGCCGTGGCGGATCTGCCCGAAGACATGCAGGCCGGCGCAGAAGGCCGGGAGCTGCTTTATGCTGTGCATGAGGCCGAAGGAGAGCAATTGGCCGTTGTGGCCGACCGCCGCATGGCGTTTGTATTGGCCCGGCAGAATGATTTTGCTCCGGTACCCGTTCACTGAGCTCCCGTTTTCTGGGCCTCCTCCACTGAGGCCCGGATGACTGAAATCCTGTTCCTGAAATCCAGTACAGCAGAGCCCTGTTCACTAAAGCCCTCTGCAATCAATCTCTGTGCCCCAGCCCCTTGAGGGCTGCGGGCCACAGTGCCTGTAGCAGAGATGCACGCCTGCCTTCGCGCCTGCCTTGATGGTTTTTACCCAAAAAGAGTTGGGCTATGCTGATCGCGACCCTCGAGAATAAACCGTAGGGCATAATCAGGGCAGGGACTAAGATGCGACACTATGATTTTGACTGGGTCGACGCCTTTTCTGCGCGCGCCTTTGGCGGCAATGGCTGTGCGGTGGTACATGCGGCGGCACATCTGCCTGTAGAGGTTTGCACCGCATTTGTGCGTGAGACGTCGCTTGTGGAATGCACCTTTACCGGGCCGTCTGAGATTGCCGACATTCGGGTACGGTATTTTCTGGCGAGCCGCGAAATTCCGTTTGCAGGTCACCCAACCATTGCCACAGTTGCCGCTATGCGCGACCGCGGCCTGATTGGCGACGGCGAGATCCGGCTTGAGACCGGGGCTGGCATCGTTCCTGTCACCGTCTCGGGTGATCAGATTGAAATGACCCAGGTGGCGCCTGTATTTGGAGTGAACCCCGACCCAAAGCTGGTCGCCGCGGCGATCTCGCTGCCGGTGGATGCGATCCTTGGTGCGCCGCAACTGGTCTCAACGGGGCTTCCGTTTTGTATCACTGTGCTCAGGGATCACTCCGCGCTGGCCGCGGCCCGCCTTGATCTTGCAGCTCTGGCACAGCTGGGCGCGGCGCTAGGTGCCGATGGTATTGATATGATGGAGCCTTTTTTGGGTTACATTGCAGGGGGCAACTGCTTTGGGCGACACCTATTCGCGGCTTCTGATGGCGCCGCCAAGCCCGCCGGAAGATCCCTTTACCGGCTCAGCCACCGGGGCGATGGCCGCCTATCTGTGGCAAAATGGCATGATGGATAAAGACAGCTTTATTGCTGAGCAGGGCCATGCAATGGGCCGCCCCGGTCAGGCGCGGGTTACGCCCGTTGGCAGCAGGGATGCGGTGCAGGGCGTGCGGGTTGCCGGCACGGGCTACGTCCTGATGCGCGGCACAGTTGATTTGCCAGAGGCGCTTGATTTGCCAGAGGGGTTGTAAAACCAGCTTCGCTCTCAGGGCTGCACACAAAAACGGCCCGCCTGGATGCAAAAACGGCCCGCCAGGATACTGGCAGGCCGTTGTTTGATTGGCGGATGTGGTGCCGTCACCTGTTAGCCGGTGATCAGGCCCATGTTTTCCAGTTTCAGCAAGACCTGGTGCGCGCAGTTGTCGACATCGACATTCTCGGTTTCAACGCTCAGCTCAGGGCTCAAAGGAACGTCATAGGGGTCAGAGATCCCGGTGAATTCCTTGATCTTGCCTTCGCGGGCAAGCTTATAAAGACCCTTGCGGTCGCGGCGTTCGCATTCCTCGATGGTGGTGGCAACATGCACTTCGACAAAGGCACCAAAGGCTTCGACATCTTCACGCACGGCGCGACGGGTGGTCGCGTAGGGCGCGATTGGCGCGCAGATGGCGATACCGCCGTTTTTGGTGATCTCAGAGGCAACATAGCCGATGCGGCGGATATTGAGGTCGCGGTGCTCTTTCGAGAAGCCCAGCTCAGAAGACAGGTTTTTGCGGACAATATCCCCATCCAGCAGGGTGACGGGGCGACCGCCCATTTCCATCAGCTTGACCATCAGGGCATTGGCAATGGTGGATTTTCCCGAACCGGAGAAGCCGGTGAAAAACACGGTAAAGCCCTGCTCTGAGCGTGGCGGCTTGGTGCGGCGCAATTCCCTGACCACCTCGGGGAAGGAGAACCACTCGGGGATTTCCAGACCTTCGGCCAGACGGCGGCACATCTCGGGCACCGAGATGTTCAGGATGGTGACGTCATCCTTGTCTTCGATTTCGTCGATGGCCTCGTATTGTGCGCGTTCAGAGACCCAAACCATATGTTTGAAGTCGACCATCTCGATGCCCATTTCTTCCTGATGTTCGCGGAACAGGTCCTGCGCATCATAGGGGCCGTAGAAATCTTCACCGGCAGAGTTCTTGCGGGGCCTGCGTGGTCGCGACCAACAATAAAGTGGGTGCAGCCGTGGTTCTTGCGGATCAAACCATGCCAGACCGCTTCACGAGGGCCCGCCATGCGCATGGCCAGGTTCAGCAGGCTCATCGAGGTGGTGGAGGCTGGATATTTGTCCAGCACCGCCTCGTAGCAGCGCACGCGGGTAAAGTGGTCGACGTCACCGGGTTTGGTCATGCCGACAACCGGGTGGATCAAAAGGTTTGCCTGGGCTTCGCGCGCGGCGCCGAAAGGTCAGTTCCTGGTGGGCACGGTGCAGCGGGTTGCGGGTCTGGAACGCAACAATCTTGCGCCAGCCCAGCTTGCGGAAATACGAGCGCAGCTCGTTCGGCGTGTCGCGGCGGGCGCGGAAGTCATAGTGAACCGGCTGCTGAATGCCAATCACCGGGCCGCCCAGATAGACCTTGCCGGCCTGATTGTGCAGGTAGTTGACGGCAGGGTGGGCGTCATCATCGGCCCCAAAGACCTTTTCGGCCTCGCGGGCTTTGTTTGGCACCCAGCTGTCTGTGACGGTCATGGTGGCGAGGATCACGCCTTCCTGATCGCGCAGGGCAATGTCTTCGCCTTGTTCCAGCGAGGCGGCAAATTCTTCCGAGACATCCAGGTTGATCGGCATAGGCCAGAGGCTGCCATCTTCCAGACGCATGTTTTCTACGACGCCATTATAGTCGGCTTCGTTCATGAACCCCTTCAGCGGGGTGAAACCACCGTTCATCAGCAGTTCCAGATCGCAGATCTGGCGGGGCGTCAGGTCGTGGCTTTTCAGTTCCCCGGCTTCGACTTTCAGTTTCTGGGCGGATTCATACGAAACATAGAGTTCAGGAATCGGAGCTAAATTACTCAACATTGTCACGAAGTCTCTCGTCACTTGCGCGGGGGAAAGCCCTGAATTCAATCCAGGGAGGGGGCTGATTTATGCGGCCAACTACCCCGAAGAGATCAAGCTTGTCTAGCCAGTGCACTGAAAAAGGACATCATGTGCCATTTTGGATCCAAATTAGACCATTTCAGGCTAAATCCCGCTGATTTGGGAGTATTGTCCGGCGGTGTTGCGGCGCGAAGGGTCTAAAGCCTGCCAAGAATATGGAGCAGATCGCTGGCGCGCTGCACCGGCAGGGCTGACAGCGGGGCGGCGACCCCGCGCAGGCCAAGCGTTTGCATGTCCTGCCCTGGCGGGCGGTAGCCCGCAGCCAGCAAAACAGAGGCTGAAAGGATCAGTTCAACCTCCTGACCTTACTGGCCCCCTCAAGACGGCTGGCTGTGTTTACAGAATCTCCGATGATGGTGCGTGGCGCGTTGCCCGCAGCGCCGATTTCGCCAATAACCAGCTCCCCCAGATGCAGCCCCATGCCAATCTGGACCGGAAGCTCGCCTTCTGCCAGCAGCGCCTCATTGAAGGCCTCCAACGCCTGGCCGATAGTGTTGGCCGCAGTCAGGCTTGCCTGAGCGGAGTGTTGTGCGTCTTTTGCCTCAAACACAGCCAGCAAGCCGTCGCCGAGGTATTTGTCGACGCCGCCGCCTGCCTGGGTGATGCAGGGCACGATGGCATCAAAGAACCGGTTCAGCAGGAAAACCACATCATAGGGCAGCTGACCCGAGGTGCGGGCGGTAAAGCCGCGCATATCCAGAAACAGGATGGCGAGCTGGTGTTCCTCTCCCTGGCTGGCATGTGCCCGGCCTTTTTTACCGTCGGGGCGGAACATGCGGCAGACCGCCAAGTCGGAAACAGGGCGAATTTGACAGGCAAGGCGCATGTTCTGCGGCGCGTTGACCGCCGCCAGGCTGCGGGCCTCGGCATCACTTGCTGGCGGCAGGGCTGCGGCTCCCTCTTCGATGATGACGCGACAGGTGGTGCAGCGCCCCTTGCCACCACAAAGCGCCGTATGCGGGATGGCATTGGCACGCGACATTTCAGCAGGGTCATGCCTTTTTCCGCCGTCACCGCAGGCCCGTTGCGATAGGTGATGCGGACGGACCTGCGCCGCCGCAACAGCTTTTTGGCGCCATAGCTCAGGGCGGTGAGAGCCACCAGCAGCACAAAGATCTGGACCATGCGGCTCTCGATCAGGCGCAGCGTGTCAAAGCTTTCGCGGCTTGGCCAATTGTAGCTGGCCATCAGGGCGGCGCGCTGGCTGCCCTCAACAAATATGTCATAGATCCGGCGCCCTTCGGTCAGCAGTCCCGCAAGCGCAAAGCTGGGGATAAAGACAGCAAGCCCAATCATATAGGGCAGGGCCCTGTGCCACCAAGTGGTGAGACGCAGCCAGAAATGCAGCCCCATGCAGCCATGCACCCAGACCGCAAGCAGCAGGGCGGATTGCCACCAGACGACCGGCGCGTTCCACATCAGCACGATGATATAGGGGTAGTCGTCATTCACGGCGAAATACTGATGGGCAATGGTGGTGTGGGCGATATGGGGCAGCAGCTGCAGCGGGATCAGCAGGCCCAGCAGGGTCTGAAAGGCCTCGGACAGCGGCATCCGCAGGCTGCGCCGTTGTGCCAGTTGCCAGAGGGCCAGACCGGGATGCACCAAAAGGGCTCCTATCAGGATCACGGCCCCCAGAGGGTTGCGGGTGATCACCTGCCGAGCAGCTTGCATGGTCTCCATCGCCTCGGTGGACACAAGGCCAAGTCCAAGATTGAGGAAGTGGAAAAAGGCGTAGGTGAGTAGGATCAGCCCGCTCATGATACGGGCGCGGGTGATCCAGTTGCCATTCCATAACATTGTTTTGCAGACTCCCGTCCCGATGGGCGCCTGTATCCTTTTGGCAGACACGCCTTCACGTCAACTTGCGGCGCAGGAAAACCGGGGTCAAGGTAAAGCCCTGTTTGAAGCCCCTGTTCAAAACCCTGTGCACGTCGCAACACAGATTGTGACAGCGAGGGAGACAGAAACCGCACCAGGCTGACGACAGACCTTGGACAGACCTTGGACAGATCTGCGAAATACTGGGGGAGGACTGGGAGGGGACTGGCGAAAGCAATGAAAAAGCGGCAGGGGATGGCCCTGCCGCCTGTGTCGAAATATTTAGCTGTGCCGGAGCGCGTGCCGTTAGTCTTGCTCGGCCAGAAAGCGCTCTGCGTCCAGCGCGGCCATGCAGCCCATGCCGGCCGAAGTCACCGCCTGGCGGTATTTGTGATCGGTCAGATCGCCTGCGGCAAAGATACCGGGTATTGTTGTCTCTGTGGTGCCGGGCTTGACCAGGACATAGCCACCGTTGTGCAGCTCCAGCGTGTCTTTGACCAGCTCATTGGCCGGAGCATGGCCGATCGCAACAAAGACGCCTTTACAGGGGATTTCGCTGATTTCGCCGGTCTTGACGTGCTTTACCTTTACACCCTCAACGCCCAATGGCGCATCGGTGCCGGTCACTTCTGCCAGCTCATGGAACCACAGGGTTTCGATCTTTGGGTTTTTGAACAGGCGGTCCTGCAGGATCTTTTCCGAGCGCAGCTCATCGCGGCGGTGGATCAGAGTGACCTTGGAGGCAAAGTTGGTCAGAAACAGCGCTTCTTCTACGGCGGTGTTGCCGCCGCCGATGACCCCGATTTCCTGGCCGCGATAAAAGAAGCCGTCGCAGGTGGCACAGGCGGAGACGCCAAAGCCCTTGAATTTTTCTTCTGACTCAAGCCCCAGCCATTTGGCGCGCGCACCTGTGGCCAGGATTACCGCATCTGCTGTATAGGTCATGCCGCTGTCGCCCTTGGCAACAAAGGGGCGCTGGGCTGTGTCGAGCGAGGTGATAATGTCGCCGATAATGTCACAGCCCATGGCCGCAGCATGCTCTTGCATTTTGATCATCAGATCGGGGCCCTGAACCTCGGTTTCGCCGGGCCAGTTCTCAACCTCGGTGGTGGTGGTCAGCTGGCCGCCGGGCTCGATGCCCTGAACCAGAACCGGCTCCAGCATGGCGCGAGCCGCATAGACCCCGGCGGTATAGCCTGCGGGGCCGGAGCCAATGATCAGAACCTTGGTGTGGCGCGTGTCGCTCATCTCGTATCCCCTAGTCTGCACAGTATATCAGCACTGCATATCAGCACTGTGGCTGGTGTGGCTGTCGTCAGGGCTTGCATATAGCGACAGCCCGGCGGCTCTTAAACCCCCTTATGGGGCCAAAGGGCGCAACACGAATGTCGCGCCTTTGCGAGGGGTCTTTGAGAGGGGCCTTTAGCGAGGGGTGTGGGTCTGACGGGCAGGGGTGGCAGGTGCCCTGTTTCGGGCTTGAACTCGTTTGAAGCAAAGATTATTGCGCTGCTGTGAAATAATATTGCGCAGTGCCGCAGTGGTGCTATAAGAAACGCAATCTGACAGGAGCTCTACACATGGTCACAACCCGTCTTGATCCGATTGATCGCAAGATACTCTCGGAGTTGCAGGCCGATGGGCGCATGACCAATGTTGAGCTGGCGAAACGGGTTGGTATTTCAGCGCCACCTTGCCTGCGCCGGGTGCGCGCCCTGGAAGAGGCCGGTTTGATTGGCGGCTACCACGCCGAGGTAAACGGCCGCGAGCTGGGCTTTGAGGTGCAGGTGTTTGCCATGGTGGGGCTGGAAAGCCAGGCCGAATCAGAACTCTCTGCCTTTGAAGAGAAATGCCGCAGCTGGCCTTTGGTGCGCGAGTGCCACATGCTGAACGGCGAGGTGGATTTTATCCTCAAATGGGTTCCCCGGATCTCAGCACCTTTCAGAGCTTTCTGACCGGCGATCTTTTGACCACGCCCAATGTGGCCAGCGTCAAAACCTCACTGGTCATTCGCGGCGCCAAGGATGAGCCTGGGGTGCCCTTTGATGTTTTGGAAGAGCGCCTGCTGCGCGAAGCCTGAATTTACGCGGCAGGTCTGGGCGCGTTGCGGCGACCTCGCGGATACGGGTGCGGATAGGGCTGGGATACGGGCGCGGTTTTTCAGGTCGTTGTTTTTAAGACACTTCTACGGCTTTGATCGCCCATATCGCCCATATCGCCCATATCGCCCGAGCAGGTGCGATACGAGCGATCATGCGACTCAGACACTATTCAAACACTATACTGACCATTCGACAGCGGCGTGGCGTGTTCATAGAGCAGCGGGCCAAAGCCGTTCAGGGAATCGACGTGGCTGAACAGGTTGAGATACAGCGTTTTTATGGCGTAGCTGACCAGCTTGAGCGCGTCCGGACCTGGATGATAGGTCTCAAACTCAAGACCTCCCACCTTGATCACCGCATGTTTAGGCAGGCACAGATGGAACAGATCCACGACAGTGGGCGGCGCGGTTTCAAAGATATTCATGCCGTCCTGGAATTCCTGCACCAGCGTCAGCAGCGGGGGTGTCTCGGGGCGGACCCGCATATGCGGTGGCAGCCGCAACAGCCGGGCAGCTGGTCCTGCCACAACGCAGGAGGTCGGCTTTTGCAAACCCAGACTGTCCGCCATGAAACTGGTCAGGCGATGGCTGCGCCCGCGGGCATCGGCCTTTGAGGGCACCAGGCTGGTCGAGCCCTTCCAGATCAGCGGCTGGCAGTCGCCATTCTGTATCATGATCTCGTCGCCCGGCAGCAGGTCTTCAACAGCGACCGGGCCTTGCGATGTGTCGACCAGAGATCCCCGGGTAAAGGCGCAAAAGGCGTCTTCAAACAGGGGCAGCGCCGGAGCGATATGGCGGGTCTCGGCGATTGTCCCATTGGGCAGCAGACTACTCACCTCATAGCGGCGCAGTTGCGGCTTGGACGTCAGCCGCAGCGCTGCAGGGTCCTGCAGGAGGGCGCTGGTCTCCGTCGCCATGGCAGCTGCCTGTTGCAGCGAGTGCGGGAGTGTCATCTGATCCAGACCTTTCCTGGTGAATTACGAGCTGTCGCCAATCCGCTTTGGCCCAACGGGGAGGCAGAGATGTTGGGCGGTAGAACTGACTTTTGCATACTCAATATTGTGCACCAAAGTGCCCTGCTGTTTGTCTCTCAATGGCACGATGCAGAGACGCTGCTGCTCAAAGCGAGGCCTCCGCAAAGGGGTCTTTCTCTCAGACTGTGGCGGCTATTGCCTAAAAAAGGGTCACCGTGCGCTGAAGGCGCAGTCCAGTGCCGGGGCTCAGTCCACTTGCCTTGTCCATCAGCAACGCGCTCTTTGGCGCTGTGTGTCTCTGTATCCGCTGGTCCAAAAGAGGGGCTGCGCCCCGGTTATGCCTGCTTAAGAGGCTGTGCCTCAGATTGCGGATGAGGGCGCGCGCGTCGGGATGCGACAAAGGCCTGGCGTGTCGCGCCGCGGCACCAGGGCATCTCTGTAGTCTCTGATTTTGCAGTGGAAATCACTGACTTTATGAAGCGGGTGCTGGCTGTCATGGGGCATATCCTACCTGAGGGGAGCGGCTTTGCATGCGCTCCGTTGGCTTCAGTATCGGTAATCATTGCGCCCTGAATATGGCTTGGAGGTGGAATTGAAATGGAGCTGATTGGATTGCCAGACGTGGCACCTCACAGCTGAAATTTCATTTAAGTATCTGAAATTTATCTAAATTTGCTGATAAAATGCCTCTGCGCAGTGGTGCGGAAAGCGGCTGAATGTGGCGAGAACAGTGCAATTGTGCCCAGATCCGTGCCTAAAGAGTAATGCAGGAAATTAACCTTCCGTAGTCGGCCTCGCCTGCGTGGGTGGTACGGCGGTAGGAATAAAACCGGTCCGGATCGCTATAGGTGCAGTGGCGGGTCCAGTCTGCCTGGCCAATCCCGGCCTGGCGCAGCAGGTGCAGCCCCAGCCCTGGCAGATCAAACAGGAAGCGGTCGCCTTCTCCATTGGCAAAGAAGCGGGCGTGGCCGGGATCTTGCTGCAGGAAGTCTTCAAAAAATTCGGGGCCGACCTCATAGGCGCGTTGCGAGATTGCCGGGCCGATAACGGCATGGGTATTGGCGCGGTCGGCGCCCAGGGCTTCCATGGCGTCCAGTGTTGCCTCAAGCACCCCGTCAAGTGCGCCGCGCCAGCCGGCATGGGCGGCGCCAATGACGCCAGCCTCGTGATCGGCAAAAAGAACGGGCTGGCAATCTGCGGTCAGAATAGCCAGGGCCACGCCGGGTGTCTTTGTCACCATGGCATCGGCGCGCGTGCGGTTGGAGGCCAGGTCAGAGGCTGGGTCAGAGGCTGGGCCAGAGGCCGTGTCAGAGGCCAGGTCGGTGGTATGGCTGTTGTCTGTAGTGGGGCCGGTGATGACGGCGACATCGGGCGAATGCACCTGGTGAACCCCCACAAGGCCAGCGGGCGCCACCCGCATCGCCTCAGCCACCCGGGCGCGATTGAGCGAGACCGCTTCGCGCTGATCACTGGACCCCAGGCCACAGTTCAGGCCCTGAAAGATGCCTGAAGAGGCGCCACCCCGGCGGGTAAAGAACCCGTGGTGGATAGGGCCCAAAAGATCAGAGGTCAGAATTTCCAGCGTCATGAGAGCAATCCTGGTGGCGGAGGGGTGTTAGCGGGGGTGAGCCCGAGTACTTTAAACAGGTTTCCCATTTCCTCCGGATGCGTCAAGCGCCGATGTGCGCTGATCAGGTTTTCCAGGCTCTCCCCCTCCAGTTTGGCGGCAAGCGCGCGGGCGCGCTCTGGGATGCCAAGGCGTTCCAGAAAGATCCCCTGTGGCGTCAGTTTGCTGTGGCTGCAGCCTGCCCCGGACGCCACGGTGCAGAGCACCTCGAAATCCACATGCGCCGTGAGGTCGGCGGTGCCGGGGGCGTCTAGCGGATCGGCTGGCGCATGCGCTTTGAGCGCTTGCAAGGTGTCGCCCAGTGAGCGCCAGTCGCCATAGTCGACAATAAGTGCAGCGCCGCCATGGCTGGCAATGCGTTGGGCCAGGGTGGCGGTGATCGGCGCGAGGCCCGGGTTCAGCTCAACCAGATCGTCTGGTTTGGTATCCAGCAGGCGGTGTTCCAGCGCGGGTTGTGGCGCTTGCGGCCCCAGCCCAAAGGTCAAACTACCATCGGCCAGCCCGACGCGTTTTTCCCGCCAGCCCTCTGTGTCGCGGACAAACTGGCGAATGGGCAGGGCGTCAAAAAATTCATTGGCCACCAGAAACAGCGGCTGTTTGGGCAGCGCATCGACGCTGTCGGCCCAGTGGATCTCATAGGTTTTGAGTGCCTCTTTTTGCGTGGCGCGCAGGTTTGGCGAGGCCTCAATAAGGTAGAGCTGCAGGGCGGCGTGAAAGCCGGGCACGTGGCGCGTGGCGCGCAAAAGATCTGCCATCAGGGTGCCACGTCCGGGCCCGAGCTCGGCCAGGGTAAAGGGGCTTGGCGCCCCCTGATCCAGCCAGCACTGCGCCAGCGACAGGCCTATGAGCTCACCAAACATCTGGCTGATTTCCGGCGCGGTGGTGAAGTCGCCCGCAGCGCCAAAGGGGCTGTGCGTGGTGTAGTAGCCATGCTCGGGGTGCAGCAGGCATTCCGCCATATAATCCGCAAGGCTGATCGGGCCATCACTTCTGATCCGGCTGCTGAGTTGCTCCAGCAGGGGGCTCATACCATCTGGTCCTGTTTGGGCTTGCGGCGCAGGGCAAAATAAAGCCCCAGCGCAATCATCGGCAGCGACAGGATTTGCCCCATGGTCAACCCGTATCCGCCCATATGCCAGGCCAGCCCCAGTGGATTGCCGAGGCTGACAAACTGCGCATCGGGCTGGCGAAAGAATTCTACCACAAAGCGGGCCATGCCATATCCGGCCAGGAACACGCCAAGGTTCAGGCCCGGGTGCTGCAGGCTCTGCCGCCGCCAGGTGAGCCAAATCAGCAGCAACCCCAGGATCAGGCCTTCCATGGCGGCCTCATAGAGCTGCGAGGGGTGGCGGGCGCAAAGTGCACCGAGGGCCTGGCCGCAGTCCTGCGCTGCCTGACCGGGAAAGGCGACGCCCCAGGGCAGATCGGTGGGACGGCCCCAAAGCTCGGCATTGATGAAATTCGCCAGGCGCCCAAGCAGTAATCCTGCGGGCACGGTATAGGCCACCAGATCAGCCATCTGGATCTTTGAGATGCCGTGACGGCGGGCATAGGCCCAGCAGGCCAGGATCACCCCGATCAAGCCGCCGTGAAAGGCCATACCACCCTGCCAGATGCGCAGGATTTCGGCAGGATGCGTCAGGTAATACCCCGGCTGATAGAACAGCACAAAGCCGAGCCGCCCGCCGAGAATCACACCGATGATGATCCAGGTCAGCAGATCTTCGACCTGCTCTGCACGCATCGGCGCCTTTTGGCCGGGCCAAAGCTGCGGCGCGTTCAGCGCCAGCACGGCCAGCCGCCAGGCGATGATGATGCCCGCTATATAGGCCAGAGCATACCAGCGCAGGGCAAACTCCATACCAAACAGGGGAATCGAGAAAATCTCGGGCGAAATTTCGGGGAAGTGGATAATGGCCTGCATGGTGTCCTGAATGCCTGAGCGCGAGATGAGAAGTCAACGGCTTGCCGCAGACCCTTTGCCACCCCATATAGGGAGTGAGCTTGATACGGAGAAGACAATGCAAAGCCGCAATAAGATGATGGACGATATTTCTCAGCTGATGACCAATGCGATGGGCGTGGCCCAGGGCGCAAAGGACGAGGCGGAAACCGCGATGAAAGGCCTGATGGACCGCTGGCTGGCCGATCGCGATTTTGTCACCCGCGAAGAATTCGACGCGGTGCGTGCCATGGCGCAAAAAGCCCGCGAAGAGAATGAGGCTCTCAAAGCCCGCCTTGACGCGCTTGAAACACAGGGCTGAACCGCAGCTACATTTGATCAGGGCACGTGCTGTTGTGCCTTGGTCTCAGACGGTGCCCGGATCGGAGATAGATCTAGGGTTATGGCTGCGCCCGCCGGGGCGTGCGCAGCGGTTTGCTAACGCGTGCTGCACAATCAGCGGCCCCGGTCGCGTCAGGGTGCCGACTCAACGTCCTCCGCAGCCCCCACCCCAGCCCAAATCTCAGGCCCTATCCGGGCTGTTCTCTCACGGCGCAGCCCTCCGCAATAAAACCGATATCTTGCGGGTGAATGCTTTTCATCCACAACTTATTGAAGATATCCCCAAATAAAGGGTTGCCAGAGTCTACCCCCCTTGCCACCATATATAGTATGGATATGGGGATGCTCCCCGGTCCATTGACCAGAAACCTAGCTGTAGGGGGCAAATCCTGTCCTGACAGCTGGTGAGCAGAGAGGTGAGACTATGGCCCTTTCCGAATATCTTCTGGAGGATGAAATCCATCCTATCGACATTGTCGAAAACCTGGCCGCCCATCACGATTGGGATTTTGACCGCATTGGCGATGACCAGATTGCCATGGCGGTCGAGGGCCAATGGCGCACCTATTCCCTGACGCTGGCCTGGTCGGCCTATGAGGAAACCCTGCGCCTGGTCTGCAGCTACGAGATGGAGCCCCCTGAGGCGAAGATCCCGCAGCTCTATGAGTTGATCAATCTGATGAATGATCAATGCTGGGCCGGTGGCTTTACCTATTGGGCAGAGCACAAGGTGATGCTCTATCGCTATGGGTTGATCCTGGCGGGCGGGCAGTCGGCGAGTTCCGAGCAGATTGATGCGATGATCCATGCGGCGGTCTCCAACTCGGAACGCTATTACCCGGCGATCCAGCTCACCACCTGGGCAAATCGTTCGCCACAAGACGCCATTCACGTTGCCATTGCAGAGGCCTACGGGCGGGCGTAAACCTATACCTCGGCAAAGATAATAAACCGGGGAGCGGTGACAGAATGACCACAACAGATATCGAAACACGCGGGCTGGTCTTGCTGGGCTGCGGCAAGATGGGCTCAGCCATGCTGGCAGGCTGGCTTGAGGGCGGACTGCCTGCCTCCTCGGTCTGGGTGCTGGATCCGCACCCCTCTGACTGGCTCAAGGGCACGGGCGTTCATATCAATGTGGAATTGCCCGCCGTGCCGGCCCTGGTGCTGATCGCGGTAAAACCCCAGATGATGGGAGCCGCCCTGCCGAAACTGCAGGCGCTGGGCAATGGCGAGACGCTGTTTGTCTCGGTCGCTGCCGGGACGTCGATTGCCAGCTTTGAGGCCATTCTGGGCGAACAGACCCCCATTGTGCGCGCCATGCCCAACACACCTGCTGCCATTGGGCAGGGTATCACCGCCTTGATCGGCAATGCCCGCGCCACCGCTGCCAATCTTGATATGACCGAAGAGCTGCTCGCGGCCATTGGTCAGACCGTCCGCCTGGAGAGCGAGGCGCAGATGGATGCGGTCACCGGCGTCAGTGGCTCGGGGCCTGCCTATGTGTTTCATCTGATCGAAACTCTGGCTGCTGCCGGAGAGGCCCAGGGTCTGCCCGCAGAGCTTGCTTTGACACTGGCCAAGGCAACTGTGGCCGGGGCAGGGGCGCTGGCTGCGGCCTCGGATGAGAGCCCAAGCCAGCTGCGTGTCAATGTCACCAGTCCCAATGGCACCACGCAGGCGGCGCTGGAGGTGTTGATGGACGACAAAACCGGCTTTCCTGACCTTTTGAAACGGGCCGTTGCCGCTGCCGCCAACCGATCCGAGGAGCTTTCGCGTGGCTGAGATAAGTTTTGATGACTTTATGAAAGTGGATGTTCGCGTCGGCGAGGTGATTCGCGCCGAAGCCTACCCCGAGGCCCGCAAGCCAGCGATCAAGATCTGGGTCGATTTTGGCGCCGAGATTGGCGAGAAAAAAACCTCGGCGCAGGTCACGGCGCATTACACACCAGAGAGCCTTGTAGGCAAACAGGTGATGGCGGTGGTGAACTTTCCACCCCGTCAGATTGGCAAATTCATGTCCGAAGTCCTGGTGCTGGGACTGCCGGATGAGACAGGCGAAATTCGCCTCATCGGGCCAGACGGTCCGGTGCCGCTGGGAGGCCGAATGCATTGACGATGAACCTATTGATCGCACGCCCGATGACCGCAGAGGTCGAGGCCCGCGCGCGCGCCGAATTTGATGTTGAGATCCGTGCTAATACTGCCGTGCTCAGCCAGGATGAGATGGTGCGGGCGCTGCAGGACTATGATGTGGTGATGCCGACACTGGGCGATGCCTTTGGCGCAGAGATATTTTCTCGGGTGCCTGCGCCGCGCTGCAAGCTGTTGGCCAATTTTGGCGTCGGGTTCAATCACATCGATGTGGCCACGGCCGCCGCCCATGGGGTGCAGGTGAGCAACACGCCGGGGGCTGTGACGGATGCCACCGCAGATATCGCGCTCACGCTGATCTTGATGTCGGCGCGCCGTGCCGCCGAAGGCGAGCGTCTGGTGCGCAGTGGCAACTGGCCCGGCTGGCACCCGACCCAGATGCTGGGACAGCATGTCACCGGCAAAAAGCTGGGGATCATCGGCATGGGCCGCATTGGCGAGGCGATTGCCCGGCGGTGCCACTTTGGCTTTGGCATGCAGGTTGCCTATATCGCGCGCAGCGATAAAAACCCGGGGTTTGCGGCCACCCGGATGCCGGATCTGATGCAGATGGCGGCTGAGGTGGATTTTCTGGTGGTCTCAGTTCCGGGGGGGGCCGAGACACGGCATCTGGTGGATGAGACCGTGCTTGCTGTGATGCAGCCGACGGCGCATCTGATCAATATCGCCCGTGGCGAAGTGGTGCAGCAAGAGGCGCTGATTGCCGCGCTGCAGGACCAGCGCATTGGCGGCGCAGGGCTGGACGTCTATGAGTTCGAGCCAGAGGTGCCACAGGCGCTGTGTGACCTCAACAACGTGACATTGTTGCCGCATCTTGGCACTGCGACCGATGAGGTGCGGAGCGCCATGGGGCATATGGCCCTGGACAATGTCGCCGCTTTTGCGGCTGGCAAGGCGCTGCTAAACCCGGTTTGAGCGCAGCCTGGCGATGCAACCGGGCAGCCCAGCCGTGCAGCAGGGAAACTAAGGCCCAGCCTCAGGTACAGGTGGTGCGGCGGCTGGCGGTCGCCTCAGCCGTCGCCCTCTACCGCCGCGCGCCAGTGGCGGCGGCATAGCGAGACATAGCTTTCGTTGCCACCGATCTGAACCTGATCGCCTTTTGTAATGGCGCGTCCCGTAGCATCCTGGCGGATCACCATGGTTGCTTTCTTGCCGCAATGACAGATGGTGCGCACTTCGCGCATCTCGTCCGCCAGTGCCAGCAATGTGGCGGAGCCGGGAAACAGATGGCCCTGAAAATCAACCCGCAACCCGTAGCAAAGCACGGGTACGCCAAGATCATCCACCACCGTGGCCAACTGCCAGACCTGTTTTGGTGTCAGAAACTGGGCCTCATCGACAAAGACACTGGCGATCTCACCGCGCGCGAGGCGGGCGCGGACTTTGGCGAGGAGATCCTCGTCGGCGGCAAATGTGTCGGCGACCTCACTGATTCCAATGCGGGACGCGATTCTACCCTTGCCTTCCCGGTCGTCGAGATGGGGCTGTCAGCAGGTAGGTATCCATGTTGTTTTCGCGGTAGTTGTGCGAGGCCTGCAAGAGGACCGCCGATTTTCCCGCGTTCATGGTCGAGTAGTTGAAATAGAGCTTTGCCATGCGCTCCATTTATCGCGCCAGAGCCGGGGGCGGCAAGGGGGGGCGGCGCTTCAAAAGGCCGGTTTGGACAGAAAAATAGCCTTGGCAATCCTTGCAGAGACTTGGGGCGTTTTGGGGACGTTTTTAGTGCGGGGCAGGTGCGGGACTGAAGCGGGACAAGCGCGTTTTATGGGGTTTTGCCTCTGGCGCTGTGATCGCGGCCTGCGTCAGGTGAATTGCACCCTTCCTGGTTACCCAAAGGGCAATCCGGAAAACAAGCCGGCACACCAAGAAGGGTACTGGGCAAAACAACTCGCCCACTAAAAACGCACGGAAGGAAAACAGTTCCGTGTTGAAGCATGGCCCACTCACTAAGCCAGCTTCGAAACACCAGGGAGGTGAAAAATGCCACGTCCGTTACTAGTTAAATCCCTGAAAACCTGAGGGATGGCGCTAAGATAACAAATACATTACAACATCAGCATGGGAAATTATTCCCTTCCTTCCCCTTTGGCGCGGCATACCTGGTGAGAACTTATGGCAGAGATTGGTACATATCTGAAAAAGCATACAGAGGCGCTTGTAAAGGACGTGGGGATCGAGGCCGCTTGCCAGATCACCGGGAAGTCGAAGGCGACATTGGGGCGCTATTATTCCGACAATGCAGAGCACGCGGACCGCTTTATGCCGGTGGATGCTGTGGCCAGACTGGAAAAAGAAGCCTCCTTTCCGCATGTGACCCTGGCGCTGGCTGATTTGAAAAACATCACGCTGTCCTATGATCCCAATTGCCCTGAGGGCACGGACCGGGGCTCTAACCGCAAGGGGGGCGTCAACGCGGATGTCATCGCCTTGAGCCAGAGATTTGCCTTTTTGATGAGCGAATATCAAACCGCGATCGAAGACGGGATTATCACCGTGAATGAGGCAAAGCGGCTGCTGCGCGAAACCGTGTTGCTGCAGCATGTGCTGCTGGACATGAAATTGCATCTTGAAGAAGAAAGTACCTGACTCTTGGATCTGAAAGACCTTCCGCAAGTCAATTCTGCGGCTGTATCTGACATCGATGTTGCGGCTTTGGCGCATCCCGATGATCCGCAACATCCGCCGCGAATCCTGTTGCTGTATGGCAGTCTGCGCGATGTGAGCTATTCGCGCAAAGTCGCTGAAGAATCTGCGCGTATTCTGCAGCTCCTGGGCTGTGAAACCCGGATTTTTGATCCCTCAGGACTGCCCTTGCCGGATGATGGTGCCGCCGCCGATCACCCCAAGGTGCAAGAGCTGCGGGATCTGGTTGTCTGGTCCGAAGGTATGGTTTGGTCCAGCCCCGAACGCCACGGTGCCATGAGCGCGGTCATGAAGCTGCAGATCGACTGGCTGCCTTTGTCCCTAAAGGGCGGCATCCGTACCACGCAGGGTAAAACGCTGGCTGTGATGCAGGTATCAGGTGGCTCTCAAAGCTTTAATACGGTCAATCAGATGCGTATTCTAGGACGCTGGATGCGGATGATTACCATTCCCAATCAAAGCTCTATTCCAAAGGCCTGGCTGGAATTTGAAGAGGGTGACCGCCTGCCGGAAGGGCCGCTCTTTCGCCGGGTCTTTGACGTGATGGAGGAGCTGGTGAAGTTCACCTGGCTCACCCGTGGGCGCAAAGACTACCTGGTTGATCGCTATTCAGAGCGCATGGAATCTGTAGAGGCCGTGCACGAGCGCGTGTCACAGAAAACCTAGAAAACCGGGCGTGGGCTCAGGTTTTATAGATCGAGGGCGCGCCAATGTTTTGGCGCGCTTTTTTGGTCTTGTACCGTCTTTTGGTCAGCCCCCCTGATCAGACCCTGTGATCGGGCCTTGCGATCAGACCCTGTGATCAGGAACTGTGGCGGCGCAGGATGACCGAGCCAACGGAATAGCCGGCCCCAAAAGAGCAGATCAGCCCAAGATCGCCCTCGCCCAGATCCTCGGAGAATTTTGAAAAGGCAATGATTGATCCCGCAGAGGAGGTGTTGGCATAGTCCTGCAGGATATTGGGTTGCTCACCCGGGGCAGGAGTGCGGCCAAGAGCCTTTTTACCGATGAAATCATTCATTGATTTATTGGCCTGATGCAGCCAGAGCCGCTTTAGCTCATCACTTTGAATGCCTTCGTCGCGCATATGGTCTGCGATGTGCTTGCTCACCATCGGCAGAACCTCTTTGAACACTTTACGACCGTTTTGCATGAATTGCATGTCGCGCCGGTCCTCGACGCCATCCGGACGCGAGCGTCTGAGAAAGCCTAGGTTGTTGCGGATATTATTGGAAAACTCGGTGGCACAGCGGGTGGAGACCACCTCAAAATGGGGGCCCTTTGCGTCCTCGATGCGTTCGAGAAGGGTCGCTGTGGCGACGTCGCCAAAAATGAAATGGCAGTCGCGGTCGCGCCACTCTAGGTGGCCGGAACAGATTTCAGGGTTCACCACCAGGGCCGAGCGAATGCTGCCCGAGCGGATCATATCGGCGGCAGCCTGAATGCCAAAGGTGGCCGAGGAACAGGCGACATTCATGTCAAAGGCAAAGCCCTTGATGCCCAAAAGATCTTGTATTTCAATAGCAACGGCGGGGTAGGCCCGTTCCATGTTGGAGGCGGCACAGATCACCAGATCAACATCTGCCGCCGTCTTGCCCGCCTGTTCCAGGGCCTTTTGGGCGGCATCAAGAGCCATCTCGGCCATGATCCCCGGCTCGTCATCGTCGCGCTGGCGCAATTGCGGGTACATCAGGTCGGGGTTCAAAACACCGGCTTTATCCATCACATAGCGTTGCTCGATCCCGGAGGCCTTAAAGATGAACTCTTCCGAGGAATGCGGCAGCGGCTCAACGGTGCCAGCGGCGATGGCCTCGGCATTTTCAGCATTGATCCGGTCGGCATAGGCGTTAAAGGCCTCGACCAGCTCAGCATTGGTGATGATCTGCGACGGGGTGAAAACCCCGGTGCCGGTGATTGCGGCTGTATACATGGCTCAGGACCTATGGGGGTTAGTGTGGCTATATTTGTGACGCTTTTGCTACGGAAAGGTCAAGGTTCGTGGCCGGGTTTCCTCGGGGAAATTTCACAAAGAATTGGCAGGACACTTCTCTGCGCGAAGTGTGACCTTCATTACATGAAAGGTTCATGGGGTGAAGTATAGCAAGGGAATCACGCACAAAAGCGCCAGCCAGATGCCAAAACACACCGCAGACTCACCTGTTGCCGAAGAAATCACTGCAGAAATTCACGCCCTACGGGGTGTTTTTGCGCTGTATTGGCGCATTGATGAGGCCTTTGGGCAGCTAGAGTTCACCGGCGGGCTTGGGCGGGTCGAATGCTTCCTGCTGATGCAGCTGGATTGCCCCCGCCGGATGGGGGAGCTTGCACGGATTCTTCTGATGGTGCCGTCGACGGTTACATCGGCGGCCGACCGGCTGGAGCAAGAGGGGTTGGCGTTGCGGGTGCGCGATGAAAAGGACCGGCGCGCCTTTCGGCTGCAACTGACCCAAAAGGGGCGCAGCCTGCGTTTGGAGCTCGAGAAACGGGCAGGCGATGCTTTTCGCCAGATTTGCGGCTTGAATGCAGAGGAAATTCAGGAATTCGCTGTATTATCCGGAAAGATTCATCAAGAAATTTTAGGCCCTGCAGAGCAGCGGCCTGGCAAGGAGACGTAGAAGATGCACCTTATGCAAAAACTCACCACGGCGATGATGCCTGCTGTGGCAGGCGCGGCACTTGCGCTGTCGGTTGTGATTTTGCCGGCCGCTGTCTCTGCCGAAGAGATGCTCAAACCGGTAAAGCTTTTGACCACTCAGTCGGGCGCGCGGCTGTTGGAACGGCAGTTTTTTGGCCAGGTGGCAGCCACACAGACTGTTGATCTGGCCTTTCAGGTTCCCGGCCAGGTGTTGCGCTTTCCGGTCACCGAAGGCGTCATCGTGCCCACCGGGCAGCTGATCGCTGAGCTTGATCTCGAACCCTTTGAGCTGAACCTGGAACAGGCCAGGCTGCAAAAGGAGCAGGCGGACAGAACCGTCGCCCGGATGGAGCGGTTGAAGGGGACTGTGAGCACAGTTTCGATTGAGGATGCGACCACCCAGGCCGCCCTGGCGCAGGTTGCCCTGCGCAACGCCGAATACGCGCTGAACCACGCCACCCTGAATGCGCCTTTTGATGCATTGGTCTCAAACCGCGAGGTGGAGAATTTCACCACCGTGGCGGCGGGGGCTCCGATTGTCCGGCTGCACGATATGTCAGAGCTGCATATTGATGTGGATGTGCCGGAGATCCTGTTTCAGCAGGCAGATCGCGGCGAAAATGTCTCGACCACCGCCACATTCCCGGGGAGCGATATTGTATACCCGCTGCAGATCTTTGAGTTCAAAGCGGAGGCAAGCAATATCGGTCAGACCTTTCGGGTCACCTTCCGCATGTCGCCACCCGAAGGCCGTCAGATCTTGCCGGGGGCCTCGGCCTCTGTGCGGGTCGCGGTTGATACCGGCGAACGCGGCATTCTGGTGCCTTCCTCTGCCATTGTGACCTCTCATGACAAGAAGGCAGGCGTCATGGTGTTCTCGCCCAAAGGCGGCGATGAAGGGATCGTGACCTGGACCGCGGTAGAGCGCTGCAGGCGACCCAGCATGGCGATTTTGCCATCACCGCAGGTCTTGAGGGCGGCGAGGAAGTTGGCTCCACCGGCGGCAATGCCCTGATCGACGGACAAAAGGTCCGCCGGTTTGCCGGCTTTACGAACTGAGGCTGAGAGCATGGATATCGCACGCGCGTCAATCAACCGCCCTCTCTATACATGGATCATCATGTTGGCGGCCCTTCTTGGCGGCATCTGGGGGTTTGTAAACCTCGGACGCCTGGAGGATCCCGCCTTTACCATCAAACAGGCCGTGATTGTCACGGTCTATCCCGGTGCCAGCGCCGAGCAGGTCGCCCGCGAGGTGACGGAGCCGCTGGAATCCGCGATCCAGAAAATGGGCGAGGTGAAAACCATCACCTCGATCAACCGCCCCGGCAACTCGCTGATCGAAGTGGAGATGCATGACATATATGATGGCTCCGAACTGCCAGCGATCTGGACGGACCTGCGGGCTAAAATCCAGGATGCGTCGCGCGGCTTGCCAGACGGGGTGTCGCAGCCCTTTGTCAACGACAGCTTTGGCGATGTGTTTGGCCTGTTTTATGCTGTGACCACCGAAGGCTACAGCGATGCTGAAAAGCACGAATTGGCGACCTTTTTACGGCGTGAGTTGCTGGCCGTGGACGGGGTGGCGGATGTCGAGATCACCGGCCTGCCGGATGAGGCGGTCTTCGTCGAACCTGACATGGCGATTTCGGTCAATCAGAACATCTCGATCAGTGCGATTGCCGGCTCGATTGCAACCTCGAACACCGTGCGCTCTGGGGGTTTTCTGGACAGCGGCCAAACTGAGACGCGCATTAGTGCGCCGGAAGGCTCTGACACCGTGTCCGAAATCGCGGGTCTGTCGATTGGCGCGCAGGGCGAGGTGATCAATGTGGTCGATATGGCCAAGGTCTACCGGGGGCGCATAAGCAATCCTGAGCTGATGATCCGTTTTAATGGCGTCGAGGCCTTTACGATGGGCATTGCGGGCCTTGCAACAGAAAACATCGTCGAAGTCGGCGCGCGGGTTGATGCGCGTCTGGCAGAGCTTGATTTGCAGATCCCCTTTGGCGTTGAGTTGCTGCCGATTTATCAGCAGCATCTGGTGGTGGATAAGGCCTCCAATGATTTTCTGGTCAATCTGGCGACCTCGGTGGTCATCGTTGTGGCTGTGCTGGCGCTGTTCATGGGCTGGCGTGCGGCTGTTGTGGTTGGCACCACGCTGCTGCTGACGGTTGTTGGTACCCTGCTGTTCATGAACCTGTTTTCAATCGAGATGGAGCGGATCTCGCTGGGGGCGCTGATCATTGCCATGGGGATGTTGGTGGACAACGCCATTGTTGTGGCCGAGGGTATGCAGATCGCTATGCACCGTGGCAGGACCTCTCGCGAGGCCGCGCATGATGCTGCCTCAAAGACCCAGATCCCGCTGTGTTGGGAGCGACGGTGATTGGGATTATGGCCTTTGCCGGGATTGGACTCAGCCCGGATTCTGCCGGTGAATTCCTCTTTTCTCTCTTTGCGGTGATTTCAATTTCGCTGCTGCTCAGCTGGGTTTTGGCCCTCACCGCAACTCCTCTGTTGGGGCACTACTTTTTCAAGCAGGGCCATGAGGACGCGGCGGATGCCTACGGCGGATTGCTGTTTCGGGCCTATGGGGCTCTGTTGCGGATCTCGCTGAAACTGCGCTGGCTGGTGGTTGCTGGTCTGATCAGCCTTACGGCCGTCTGTTTTGCGGCCTTTGGCACGGTCAAACAGCAGTTCTTCCCTGACGCCAACACGCCGCTGTTCTTTGTGCACTACAAATTGCCCCAGGGCACCACAATCGAGACCACCTCTGCCCACCTGGCAGTGATCGAGGACTGGCTGGCAGAGCGGCAGGATGTGGTTGAATTCACCACCTTTGTGGGGCAGGGAGCGACCCGCTTTATGCTGACCTATGATGGTCAGAAACCCAACCCGAGCTACGGTCATATGATCATTCGTACGGCGGACCTTTTGGCGATACCACCGCTGCAGACCGATCTCGAAGCCTTTGGTCAGGCGCAGTTTCCAGAAGGCGAGTTCCGCACCAAGCGTTTGGTGTTTGGTCCCGGTGGCGGCGATCCTATCCAGGTCAGGTTCTCCGGCCCCGACCCGCTGGTGCTGCGGCGATTGGGCGAGGAGGCGATGCGGCGTCTTGAGGCGGCATCGCCAAACATCCTCAATACCCGGCAGGACTGGCGCGAGCGCGAGCTGGTGCTGACGCCGCGCTATGCAACCGAGCGGGCCCAAACCGCCGGGATCGCGCGCGAAGATGTCGCCGATACGCTGATGTTCTCGACGGACGGGCTGCAGGCCGGGGTGTTTCGTGAGCAGGAGCGCCTGATCCCCATTGTTATTCGGCGGCCTCAGGACGGCCCGTATAACATCATGGATCAGGTGGTCTATTCCAATACCGCGCAAAAGTTCCTGCCAATGGAGCAGATGATCGACGGTGTCGATGTGGATTTGGAAGACACCCTTTTGCATCGCCGTGACCGGGTTCCAACGCTCACCGTGGGGGCTGATATTCCGGTTGATCTGACGGCGGCCACTGTGTTCTCTGAAATTCAGGCCACCATCGAGACAATGGACCTGCCAGCAGGTTACAGCATGGAATGGGGTGGCGATCATGAAAGCTCGGGCGATGCAAATGAAAGCCTCGGCAAGCAGCTGCCGGTGACGGCGCTGATCATGGTGATGATCTCGGTCTTTCTGTTTAACGCCATTCGCCAGCCCATCATCATCTGGCTGCTGGTGCCGATGTCGGTCAACGGTGTGGTCATTGGCCTGTTGGGCACCGGGCTGCCCTTTACCTTTACCGCGCTTCTGGGTCTGCTCAGCCTGTCTGGCATGCTGATCAAGAACGGCATTGTTCTGGTCGAGGAGATTGATCTGGTGCGCGCCGAGGGCAAGCCGTTGCGCGACGCAATTGTTGAGGCCTCGGTTTCGCGTTTGCGTCCCGTCATGCTGGCGGCAGTGACCACCATTCTGGGCATGATCCCACTGCTTTGGGATGCCTTCTTTGTCTCGATGGCGGTGACCATTATGGGGGGCTTGGCCTTTGCGACGGTGCTCACGCTTGTGGCAGCGCCGGTTTTCTACCTGATCTTTTTTGGCCGGGACGAAAAACGCAGATTGGCTGCCGCCTGAGATCGCTGATCATGACAGAAAAAGGCCCTGGCAATCCGGGGCCTTTTTTACACCTTTTCACTCTTGGTTCAGGTCGGCCAGATCCGGTCAAGATCAGATCAGGGGAATAAAGGGCACACCACAGGCGCTAAGCGTCACGAGAGTCATAAGAAGGATGGTCAGGCGCATAATGAGCGTTCCTTTGCTACTGCAGAACCGTTGTTTCAGTTGACACCAAGCATCAGGGGCAGGTCAAATAGTTCATGACCGCTGGATCTGGTGAAGGGCGGAGGGAACGCCCTTTCTTCCCAGCCTCTTTCTCACCGCCCTTCCTGCCGTAAAAGCTGCCGTAAAAGTATCATAAAAATTTCCTAAAATTATGGGACAAAGCGGAAATCTAAAAGCTTACAGGTATACTGGTCGGCAAATTAAGGACGTCGTAAGATTTAGTAACCGCTGAGGGAACTCTCAATGAAAACAACTACATCTATGATTGCTGTGTCTCTATTTTCCTGGGCCGCCATGACTGGCAGTGCCTTTGCTGCCTCCAGCGGGCATGAGGTAGAAGCCGTGCCAAACTCCGTTGTTGAAAAGCAACGCAAGCGTCTGTCAGAGAATACTCTTTTTGCAGGCTTTGGGCCCCAGTCTCCGCGTGATATAGACAGTCGAGCCGGGGCAAATCACGTGGCGTTTGAAGCAGCCCCTCCCTACACCGAGATGAACCTGTGCAACATTCATTTCCATGAGAATGCCGAGCATCGCGGCGGCGAGTTCACGACCTATGCCGGCAATGGTGACGGTCATGGCTATGGCAGTGGCTACAAATCTTCAGGGGTGCTGACTCCGGCGGAGTTGGCGCCGCTGGACGAAGAGGTCGGTGTAACCGAACACGGCAGCCTGGTGCCGGGAGACACCATTGAGGTGCACTATGTCCACACCACGGCGCGGTTGATCCGGGCCCAACCCTGGGCTCCTGCCTCAGCGAGGCGATCAAGAACCCACAGCTGCGGGTCGAGGCGCAGGTCTATGTGCTGGTCAATGACGAGACCGCGTTGGATTTCATCAAACTGACCCGAATTCAGCAGCAAAACGGTCTGACGCAGGCCGTCAACATTCCGACCGATACCGGGCGTGCGGTGGAATACGCGGGGTCAACCACAGGGCCGGGATACAATGAAAAGGGATCTCCCTTTCAGGTGAGCTGGGGCGTGCGGCCCAAGGTTGCCAAGGTGAGCATTCAGTCGGTGGCCAAATGGCTCTCTTACAACACCTTTGACGAAGATCACGCCCATGGCGTGCGCAATCTGGTGATCAATCCTGACCTTTTGTCGGTGATCGGGCGGTAAATCTCAGTCGCAAACAGGTGTTCTGATCAGCTTGCATGTGAACCGGATCCATTGGTTTTCCCCGGTGTCCCCGGTGTCCCCGGTGTCCCCGGTGTCCAGGGGGGGGAACCGGGATCCGTTCGCCGCCTGAACATGGGGGGGCGTCCGCTGTAAGCCCAACCTGCAAGCGGTAGAAAAAACTCCGCGCAGTCTTCCAATCAGAAGTGAGCATAAAAAAGAGCCCCGGAGATACTCCAGGGCTCCTTTTGTTTCGTGTCGCCGGAAAGGTCTAGCCCTGCAGGCTCTTCACCTCAACGTCGCCTTCGGCCTGGGCCTTGATCGCTAGGGCGGCCGCATTTGAGGCGGCGGCGGTGGTGAAATAGGGGATCTTGCCGTAGAGCGCGACCGAGCGCATTTCCTTGCTGTCCTCAACCGCCTGCGCGCCCTCGGTGGTGTTCATCAGCAGCTGCACATGGCCGTCTTTCAACAGGTCCACCACATGCGGACGGCCCTCATAGACCTTGTTGACCAGCTCACAGCTCACGCCGTGACCATCCAGCCAGCTCTGCGTCCCACTGGTGGCCATCAGTGTAAAGCCCTGCTCAAGCAGCACCTTGGCGGCTTCCAGCATGGGGGCTCCCTTGTCGGCGTCCTTGATCGAGATAAAGGCACGGCCCTCAGATGGCAGCACCATACCCGCGCCCATCTGCGCCTTGAGGAAGGCGCGGGGGAAATCACGGTCCCAGCCCATGACCTCACCGGTAGAGCGCATTTCTGGCCCCAGCAATGTGTCAACGCCGGGGAAGGCGGGCAAAGGGCAGCACCGCTTCTTTGACCGAGAACCAGGGCATGTCGGGATCGGCCAGTGTCATGGGGTCGGCCATTGGGGTGTTCACGTCATAGCCAGCATCGGGCTTATAGGCGCC
>NZ_MWVJ01000047.1 GCF_002087335.1 Pseudophaeobacter leonis | reverse complement strand
TGCGGGCAAAAAGCGCCAGGGAGAGGCTGGTTTTTACACCAGCCCGCAGCATGGAAAACGGGCTCATTGGGCAGCCTCCGTCTGAAGAGTGTCACGAGGCGCGCTGTCTGAGGCCGAAGTTGAGGGCAGGGCCGCGACGATTTGGTCCCAGTCCTGGCGGTGGTCCCGGGCGTCTGTCCGGCGGCCAAAGACCTGCAGGATGGCGCGGCCTTCGGCGTCAAAAGCCTCAACCGAGATGGCGGCACCGCGCTTGGTGGGCTTGTTGACGGCCCAGACTTCGGCGATGTGATCCAGGCGCAGGTGCAGATCAAAGCCGGGGTCGAGAATATTTTGCCATGGCCCCATGCGGCGCAGGTTTTTCACTGGCCCTGAGTGGATCTGGATGCAGCCCGGATTGCCGACAAAGATCATCACCTCAGTGCCCTGATCGCGCACCGCCTGCAGCATCATATCCACAGCCTCAGGCGCAAGCGCGCGTGCCAGCGGCTCTGCGGCAATGCGGTAGGCACCCAAACGGTTCATGCCGAGTTTTGCCGTGAGCTGGCGGAACTGATGCGTGTCGGTCATCTTGGCCCATTCTGCGCGCAGCTGCTCTGCCTTGGCGGGATCTGCCTTTGCCGCCTCGGGGGCCTCGCGGGGGGCGACATCAAGATGCGCCGCCTGTTCGGCCAGAGCCAGATCACTGACGAGTGCAGCCCAGGCCGCAACATCGGAGGCCTCGCGCAGATGGACCTTGTGCACCGGGTCGCCGGCAGCATCAAAGAACTGGATCGAGCGGCGGGGGCCTTTGTCGCCACTGCGCTCTACCGCAAAGGCCGAGACAAAATGGCGGGGAAAGAGACGCAGGTCGATCTCTGGGGTCAGCACCATAGAGGCATGTTTGCCCGGGTGATAGTTGCTGTAGACCCCAACCTTTTCGTTGACGCAGGACTCGTTGCGGGTCAGGGCCATGACCTCACCCAGATCGGCCAGCCGGGGAAAGATCAGGTCAATGTCGGCATTGAGACGGGTCACTCCCTCACCGACATAAGCGGCAACAAGCTGGGCTTCGGAAATTTGAAACTGAGCGGCAAAATCGCGGTCACGCATTTTGGCATTATCATGGCGCAGCTGGCGAATAGCCTGCGGCTCCAGCGGGAGAGGAAGGCTCATGTAAGGGCCCTTTCAGAGTTGCATGTGTTGGTGCGGGAAAGGGCTGGCTCTATACATTACGCAGTCATTGATGGCGCAGGATACAGGCTGGCAACTGCCAGTTCAGCAGTTCATAATTTATGTTGACTGTTTTTATCACCTTTACTATCAGGCTCAAGTGGAATTTATAGATTCCAACAGAAACACCAGAAATTACCGCGCCAGCCCAACCTGCAAGCATCGGTTAAAAGACCAAAGATGCAAAGGGACATGAGATGGCGAATTTACGGCTGACGCAGCATTTGCTGGGGACCGTTTCCGTGTTGGGGCTGGCCTTCGGGGCAGGCACAATCGGGTCTGGCGCAATGGCGCAGGATTTGACAGACGGAGTGCCGCCGGAGACCCAGGATGAAGAGTTCCTGGGCACTGTTGAGCTGGGTCAGGGCAAACGCGAAGTGCAGATCGGCACTGCGGTGCCACTGACGGTGATCAATCAGGAAGAGATTGACGACAGGCAGGGGGCACCATTGCCGAGCTGATCGATTCCGTTCCTGGCGTTGCGCTGGTGAACGGCTCGCGCCCTGAGGGCTCGGGGTTCAACATTCGTGGTTTTGGCGCCAACGGCACCTATGGCACTGACCAACAAGTTGCCATCGTCATTGACGGTGTGACAACCGGTTCCGAAGAGATCTATCGCATCGGCACCCAGCTGTTTACCGATCCTTCGCTGTACAAAAGCGTCTCCGTCATTCGCGGCACGGTGGGGACCTTTGAATTTGGCTCCGGCATCGTTGGCGGTGTGGTGCAGTTTGAGACCAAGGACGCGTCGGACTTTACCGGCGGCGAAATTGGTCTGCGTTTCCGTCAGACCCTTGGCTATTCCTCCAATGGCGAAGGCTATCACAGCTCTTCGATCCTTGCCTGGCAGCCGATGGAAAACTTCGAAGTCCTGCTGAACTATACCAAGCGCGACACCGACGCCTATAAAGACGGCAATGGCAACCTGGTCCAGTATACTGCGACAGAGCCCTATTCTGGTCTGGCCAAGATCAAATACACCTTTGGCGATGCCAATGAGCATGGGCTGACCTTCAGCTATCAAAAGACCGCAACGGACGAGTTCGACGCTCCGTATGATGCCTTTAACGTTGTCAATTTTGGCAATGTGAACCGTCAGACCGAGTCCGAAATTGCCACCCTGAAGTATGAGTACAACCCGGTCGACAATGACCTGATCGACCTGACGGTTCAGTACTCTTACTCCGATATCTACATTGAAAGTGAGCCGACCAATCCCGGTGGGTTTGCCGACTACCTGCTGGATGGCGATCACGACTACAGCATCGACAAGCTGACGGTCAAAAACGCCATGTTCTTCCAGACGGGTGCCGCCTCGCATGATCTGCGGTTCGGGGTTGAATGGATCAGCAAAAACCGACTGGAGAGCCAGATCAGCCCGACCTCGGGAAGCGTTTCTGTGCCAGGCGGCACGGATGAGCGGATTGCGCTGTTCATTGTTGATGACATCGATATGGGCAATAACTGGACCATCAGTCCTGCCCTGCGCTGGGAAGATCAGAGCATCAAGGGTGCTGCGACATATCAGGGCGACCGCTATGACAACTCGGCACTGATGGGCGGAATTTCCGCACGCTACGAGTTTGACTCAGGCCTGGCCGTCTTTGCCAGTGCGGCCTATACCGAAAACCTGCCTATTCTCGATGACCTGAGCAACGCGAGCTATATGACGCAACCGGAGAAATCCAAAACCTATGAGATTGGTGCGTCCTATGCCACCAGCGATGTCTTTACCGGCGACGACTCGCTGCAGGTGAAGGCCAATATCTTTGTCACCGACCTTTGGGATGTAACCTCCTATTCGGGCATCCGCGAAGTCGAAAGCAGCGGTGTCGAGCTTGAGCTTACCTATGCGATGGCCAGCGGTCTCTATGTCGATCTGAACGCGGCCTACGGCGACTATGACTCCCTTTCTTCGACAGGTGTTTCGGCTGACTGGAGCAATGCTCCTGCCAACTCAGCCCGTCTGACCCTCGGCAAACGCATCGGTGAGGCCTGGGATCTGAGCTGGGAGCAGGTTGTGGCCGAAAATGGCAACAAAAACCTGGGCGGCTACGGCGTCAGCAATCTGCGCGCCACCTATCGCCCTCAGAGCGGCGTGCTGGAAGGGACCGAAGTGCGTCTTGGCATCGAGAACGCCTTTGATCGTCAGTACAAACCAAACCTTGCCACCGAATATGCTACGGGACGCAATTTCAAGCTGACTTTGGCAAAAACCTTCTGATCTGAAACGAGAGGAAACCAATGGGACATCCGAGCATGAAAACCCTCGTCCTGACAGCCTGTGTGTTGTCAGGGGGGGCAGGCGGGGCCTGGGCTGAAACCACGGCAAAGACCGAAGATCACGCCTCAGGTATCTCTATCGAGCTGAGTGCGGCGGAGGATGTCGGGGCAACGTGCAAGCTCTCCTTTGTGGTGACCAATGGCCATGACGGGGATATTGATCAGGCGGTGTATGAAACCGTTCTGTTCGATGCGGCGGGGCAGGGGTCCCGTCTGACCCTGTTGGATTTCCAGGGTCTTCCTGCCCGGCGCCTGCGCGTGCGGCAGTTTCAGTTCCCCCAGGCCTGTTCCGACATCAGCCGGGTGTTGATCAATGGCGCCGAAACCTGCGGCGCACCCGGTCTGGATGACGGTGCGTGCAGTCAGGGTCTGACCCTGATCAGCCGGACCGGAATGGAGTTGCTGGGATGACCCTGATCCATGATGCGATTATGCGTGTTCTTGATCTTGGGGGACCTGTCGTTTTGCTGCTTTTGTGTGTCTCAGTGCTGACAGCAGCGCTGGTGCTCTACAAACTGTGGCAATACCAGGCGGCGCGGGTGGGGCGCCACCGGCAGCTGGCAGCAGCTGTCGCCGCCTGGGACCTTGGCGACCAGTCCGCAGCCTTGGCAGCGCTGAATGAAAGCCGCTCCTATCTCAGCCCGGTTCTGCGCATGGCGTTGAGCGCCGATCAGACGGCTGAGTTGTCAGCCCGGGTTGATGCCGAAGCCGAAGACCGGTTTGCCCGTCTGGAGCGGGGGCTTGGAGCCCTGGATATGGTGGCGCAGCTGGCGCCCCTGATGGGGCTTTTTGGCACCGTGATCGGGATGATCGAAGCTTTCCAAAAACTGCAGTCTGCGGGCTCTTCTGTGGACCCCTCCCTGTTGGCAGGCGGCATCTGGGTGGCGCTGTTGACCACGGCGGCGGGGCTTGCTGTGGCGATGCCGACCTCACTGGTGCTCAGCTGGCTGACGGCACGGATGCAGCGCGAGCGTGTCTTTGCAAACCGGGCCTTTCGGGTGGGCTTTGCTCCGCAGCAGGCCCAGACGGGTCTGACTGCGGATACTCTGGGCGCCGCAAAACAGGATCCGCTGCAGGGAGCGCTGGCGCATGCCGGTTAAGCTGCAGGGGCCGCGGCGGGGACGCATGTCGATGACCTCGCTGATTGATGTGATCTTTTTGCTGCTGTTGTTTTTCATGCTGACCTCGACCTTTTCCAAATTTGGCGAGGTTGAGCTGATGGCGGCAGGCAAGGCCGCGGCGGCCGATGATCGCCAGAAACTGTTTGTCACCCTTGGGGCCAAAGATTTGCCGCTGCATGGCCAGTCGGTGGATCTCGGGCGCATCGCCGATCTGGTGCGCAGCCAGCCACAGGACAGCCGGGGCCATCTTGTCCTCATCAGCCCGGATGCAGAGGCCTCGTCACAGCGGCTGGTGGATCTGCTGGCCGCTCTGCGTCAGGTGGAAAAGCTGCAAACCGTAGTACTGGGCTGACGCATGCAGCTAAAAGCCCCTGCTTTGACCCAGAAAGAGCCGACAATCGCGCTGATCAATATCGTATTTTTGATGCTGATCTTCTTCATGATTGCCGGCACGCTGGCGCCTCCGATCGACAAGGATCTGGCACTGGTCGAAACCGCTGATCTCGAAGGGCGCGAGCCCCCCGATACGCTGGTGGTGCATGCGGATGGACGGTTGTCGCTGCGTGGCGCCGCTGTTGTCGATGCCCAGAGCTACATGGCAGGGCTGTCACCCGAGGCACGTGAAACCGTGAAAATCGTTCCGGACCGGGCCCTGCCGGCCAAAGATCTGGTGCAGATTGGCAATGCGCTGCGCGCGGCCGGGGCCGGGCGGGTGGTGCTGATTTCCGAAAGGGCACTTTGAACATGTCGGTGCAGATCGCCCCCCCGGCGCTTGAGGTGCCACAGTCGCTTCTTGCGGGTATTCTGGCTTTGGCCCTGGCGCTGGGCCTGCACGCCGCATTTGCGCTGCAAAACCAAACCAGTCCTGTTGAGCAGGCAGGCGGCAATACGGCCCTTGCGGCCCAGGGCAGCAGTTTTGCCAATATGGCCGCAGGTGTCGAAACCCCGCAACAGGCCGAGGTGGCGCCTGCTGTGCAGGAGCTGCCCAAAGTCCAGCCTGTTCAGCCAATGCCGCCCATTCAACCGGTGCAAACGCCACAGGTCACGGTTGCCAAACCCACCCCGGTACAGAGGCCAGAACCAGTTGAACTGGTGAAACCTGTGACCCCAATTCAGGCCGTGGCGGGCGGTGTGCCGCTTGTGCTGTCGCAGACCAAGCCTGAGCCGGTTGTCGCGAAACCGCCTGAGCTAACAGCGGTCGAGGTTTCTGCTGAGGTGCTGGAGGGGGTTACACCCGTCATTGAACAGGCCCTGGACCCGAGTGTGACCAAGGACGCCGCCCCCGCGCCAGAACCTTTGCCAACGCCACCAGCGGCGCAAGCTGCGGATCCGGTGCAAACCCAACAGCCGGTTGCAATTCAGAAACCGCTGGCAACCCCAGAACCCGAGATGGCCGCCGATCCTGTTGCGGCGACCCAGCCTGTTGAGGCCAACGTGCAGCCACCAGAGCCGCAAAGCCCTCCGGTCACCGAATCCCTGCGTCCGCCAGAGCGTCCAAAGCCCGAGGTGGTGCGCCGCACTGACCCGAAACCTGCGCCAAAGTCCGCTCAGAAAACAAGTGCAAAACCACGGGGCAATGGGAATGTGAATGCAACGCGCGGCGTGGCGAGCTCAACCCGCAGTCAGCCGGGCGGGCAGGCCCAAACCACAGGCGGCAGTGCCAAGGTGCAGGGCAATGCTGCGGCCAGCAACTATGCCGGGCTGGTGATGCGGCGCATTCAGCGTGCCAAACGGCGGGCCGATGTGCGCGGCGAGGCATTGGTGCGCTTTTCCATCACATCTGGCGGTGGCGTCGCATCTGTTAGTCTGGCGCGCAGTTCCGGCTCTGGTAAGCTCGATGGCATAGCGCTGGCGCAGGTGCGGCGCGCGGCGCCTTTCCCACCGCCTCCTCCCGGTGCGCGCACCAGTTTCACGGTGCGGATCAAGGGCAAATGAGCGGCGGGGCCTGGAGGCATGGCCTGGAGGCGGGGCCTGACAGTCACGCGCGGGATCAAATTAGTGTTGCGCCGCTGCAAGATGGGCTAAGCAGCGGGTAAGACGGATCGAGAGGCGAGTGACCTCTCCAAAGGAGCACTGCCCATGACCCCGCTTTCTGGCCTCAAGGTTGTTGAACTGGCGCGCATTCTCGCTGGCCCCTGGATTGGCCAGTCGCTGGCGGATCTTGGCGCTGAGGTGATCAAGGTCGAAAGCCCCGACGGCGATGACACCCGCAGCTGGGGCCCGCCCTTTATTGAGCGCGATGGTGACAAGACGGCCGCCTATTATTATGCGGCCAATCGCGGCAAAGACTGCGTGGTTGCGGATTTTCGCACCGATGCTGGCCGCGCCACAGTACTCGATCTGGTGCGCGACGCCGACATTCTGATCGAGAATTTCAAGGTAGGAGGTCTTGCAAAATACGGCCTCGACTATGATAGCCTCGCCAGGCTGAACCCCGGGTTGATCTATTGCTCGGTCACCGGTTTTGGTCAGGATGGCCCCTATGCCACGCGGGCTGGCTATGACTTTTTGCTGCAGGGCATGTCGGGCCTGATGTCGATCACTGGTGATCCGGATGGCCAGCCGCAAAAAGTAGGCGTGGCGATCACCGATGTGGTCACCGGGCTCTACGGCACCATTGGCATTCTGGCCGCAGTGGAGCAACGCCATACCACCGGGCGCGGCCAGCACATTGATATGTCGCTGCTGGATTGCGCCACTGCCGTGCTGGCCAATCAGGCGATGAACTATCTGGCCACTGGCGAGAGCCCAACGCGGCTGGGCAATGAACACCCCAATATCGCGCCCTATCAGGTCATGGAGGTGCAGGACGGCCATATCATTCTGGCGGTGGGCAATGACGGCCAGTTTCAGCGGCTTTGCGAGGTGTTGGGGCTGGCGGGCATCAAAGCGGATGCGCGATTTGCCTCGAACCAGCTGCGGGTGGCAAACCGGGTGGCGCTGACCACGCTGTTAGAGGCCGTAGTGGCGGGCAGGAGCCAGACAGAGCTTTTGGCAGCTCTTGAGGCGGCGACGGTTCCGGCAGGGCCGATCAACACCGTGGGTCAGGCCTTTGAGGATCCGCAGGTTTTGCACCGCGAAATGAAGATCACCCCCGAGGGCATTCCCGGCGTGCGTGGACCGTGGAAGTTTTCGGATGCGGAGCTGGCGCTGGAGAAATCCGCCCCCAAGCTGCCGAAATAATCTGTAAAACACCCCTCTCAGACCGGTCCTTCAGAGGCCTGCCCTTGCGGCCTGGCCGGTTCTTGCGACCGCTATGTGGTGTGGCCATAGGCTGCGAAAGCTCCGGGCAAAATTTTTGCATATTATTTTTTGCGGACAGCGAGGCGCATTCTGTCACTTTTCTTTTGCCAGCCAGTGCGCGAGGCTGCGCTTGAAAGCCCCTTTAAGAAGAGACCCAGCGGATGTCCTGTGCCTATGACCTGATTGAGACCACCTGGATCACGCTGCCCGATGGACGTCGCCTGGCGGCCCGCATGTGGTTGCCGCAAATCGAGACACCGGTGCCGGCCATTCTGGAATATCTGCCCTATCGCAAAGGCGACGGCACAGCGCCGCGCGATGAGACCACCCACACCGTTTTTGCCAGCGAAGGCTATGCCTGCATTCGGGTGGATATTTCCGGAACCGGCGACAGCGAAGGCTGCTTTGATGATGAATACTCCGAACAAGAGCTGAGCGACGGTGAGGCGGTTCTGGCCTGGATGCGGCGCAGGACTGGTGTGACGGCAATATCGGCATGATCGGAATTTCATGGGGGGGCTTCAACGGCTTGCAGCTGGCCTTCCGGCAACCCGAGGCGCTTAAGGCGGTGGTCTCGGTGGCCTCTACCACGGATCGCTATGCGGGTGACATTCACTATATGGGCGGCTGTCTGCTGAGCGATAATGCCAACTGGGGCAGCCAGATGTTCGCCTATCAGTCGCGCCCGGCAGACCCGAAACACCGTGCAGACTGGCGGCAGGACTGGATCAGGCGGATGGAAGAGATGCCCTTTATGGCCGCTGACTGGCTGCGGCATCAGACCCGCGACGCACAGTGGACACATGGCTCGGTCTGCGAAGACTGGGCGGCAATAAAGGCGCCCGTGCTGGCGATCACCGGCTGGGCCGATGCCTATGTCAACGCCCTCGCCCGTTTGGCGGCCAATCTGACGGTGCCCGCCAAGGCGCTTGTTGGCCCCTGGGAGCACCGCTACGCCCATATCGCCAAACTGGATGCGTCGGATTTCCATGGCGAAGTCCTGACCTGGTTTGACCAATACCTGCGCGACGAGGACAGCGGCGCGGCAGAGCTGCCGGACTATCGCACCTATATGCAGGAACACTTTAACCCGACCATGCAGAACAAACCCCGTCAGGGGCGCTGGGTGGCCGAGGCGCAGTGGCCCTCGCCCAATGTCCGCGACAGGGTGATGCATCTCAGCGCAACCGGTCTTGTGGATGCGGCGGAGACTGGGGCGGCGACTGGGGCGGCGGCGACAGAGACCGAGGTGGTGCGCAACCCGGCGACGCTGGGGCAGGCGGCGGGCTATTTCTGCGCCGGTATGCGGTTTGACAACGAGTTGCCCGGTGATCAGGCAGTGGATGATGCGCAGGGGAGCAGTTTTGACACATCGCCGCTGGCAGACCCGTTGGAGATCATGGGGCGGCCGCGTCTGCGGGTCAGTTTTTCTGTCAACAAACCTGTGGCGCAGCTAGTGGCGCGGCTCTGCGATGTTGCCCCCACGGGGGTGTCGCAGCGCATTACCTTCCGGCCGCTGAACCTCACCCATCGTGACAGTCACGTGGCACCAGAACTGCTGGTGCCGGGGCAGCGCTATGAGGCCGAGATCGAGCTGAATGAATGTGCGTATCAGTTGCGGCCGGGGCATCAGCTGCGGCTGGCGCTGTCGACCTCTTACTGGCCGCTGGTCTGGCCTGCGCCCGAGGCGGCGGAGGTGACGCTGTATCTGGAGGGCTGCCAGCTGATCCTGCCAGAGCGGCGTGTCACCACAGAGATCGCGCCACAAAATCCCGGAGCACCCCCCGACTAACAAACCCTGCAGGCAGAGGTTCTGCGCCCGCCCGGTGGGCATTCAAACACCCAGGTGCTGCAGGATGGCACGCTGGTGCTGGATAGTTTTGATGACTACGGCAAGGCGATTGATCCCTACCACGGGCTTGAGGTGGGCAGCCATGTCTCGATGCACTATGCGATCCACCCGGATGACCCGGCATCGGCGGTCTTTGCCAGCGACTGGCAGTTCACTTTTGCCCGCGACGACTGGCAGGTCACAATCGAAACCGAGAACAAGATGACCTGTGATGCCGAGAATTTCCATCTCTTGCGCCGGGTCACAGCGCGTGAAGGCGCAGAGGGCGCCGAAGTTCTGGTCAAGGAATGGCAAGAAACCATCCCGCGGGGTTTCCTCTAAAGGCTTTCAGATCAGGCGTCGCTGCGCCTGATCTTTTTGCGACCTGCGTTTTTAAATCCAGTCCCAGATCCAGCGTCTGCGCCGAAGGGGTGAGTGCGCCGGAAGAGATATAGTTGACGCCGGTGGCGGCGACCTCAGCAATACGGTCCAGCTTCATATTGCCCGAGGCCTCGGTGACGAGCCTGCCACGGGTCATTTCAACCGCGCGGATCAGATCTGGCGTGCTCATATTGTCCAGCAGCACCACATCGGCGCCGCCCACCTGCAGCACCTCTTCGAGCTGCGCCAGGGTGTCGACCTCGATCTCGACCTTCATCATGTGGCTGACGCTGGCCTTGGCGGCGGTGAGGACCGGTATGATGCCGCCCGCAGCGGCGATGTGGTTGTCCTTGATCAGGATGGCATCCGACAGGCCAAAGCGGTGGTTAAAGCCGCCGCCATGGATCACCGCCTGTTTTTCCACCATGCGCAGGCCCGGCGTGGTCTTGCGAGTGCAGGTGATGCGGGTCTGGGTGCCTTTGGTCTGGGCGACAAAGCCAGCTGTGAGGCTGGCAATACCCGACAGGCGGCCAGCAAAATTAAGTGCCACACGTTCCGCAGAGAGGATCGCCGCAGCCGAGCCCTCAATGGTCATCAGGGTGTCCCCCGGCGCGCAGGTATCCCCGTCCTGACGCGTGATGGTCAGCGCAAGGCCAGGGTCCACCAGATGAAAGGCAATGCGGGCAATCTGCATGCCAGAGACAATGCCACTGTCGCGCGCATTGAGACGTGCCTTATAGCGGGCCGAGGCCGGGATCACCGCCCGGGTGGTGATGTCGCCGTTCTGGCCCAGGTCTTCATGCAGGGCCGCGCGCACCAGGGGCTCTAGCAGCAAATCGGGCAGGGGGGTGTGACGGATCATTGGGTATCCTTCCGGGGGGCCTGCTGAGTGGGCCGGGCGCTGTGCAGAACCCGGGTCTGGATACTGCGGGCCTCAGTCAGGGTGATATGACTGCGCTGGGCAAAGGTGGGGTCGGGCTGCGGGAAGTCGTCGCGGAAATGTCCGCCCCGGCTTTCACGGCGCTGTAGGGCTGAGGCAGTGATCAGGATCGCGGTGGCACACATGTTGAGGAACGCTTCATCCTCGGCCTGCGTGATCTCGAGATCAGACAGGATGATCAGCGCCTGCTGCAAGCCTGCCTCATCGCGTCGCATCCCCACATGGTTGGTCATGGTCTGGCGCAGGCGCTGAACCGCGTCTGCGTCCATTTCGCGCCCGCCGGGGGCAAAGCTGGGGTGCAGCTCTGGTGGGCGCTCTGGGGAGTACTCTGGCACCGCTTCACAAGTGACGGGTGCTAGGGTGCCGGCGATATCTGCAGCAGCGCGACGGGCATAGACCAGCGCTTCAAGCAGTCCGTTTGAGGCCAGCCGGTTGGCACCGTGCAACCCGGTTGAGGCCGCCTCGCCACTGACCCAGAGGTGGTCCAGACTGGCGCGCCCCTGCAGATCGGTCTCGATGCCGCCCATATGATAATGCGCCGCCACCGCAACAGGAATGGGTTGCGCCACGGGATCTATGCCTGCGCGTGCGCAGGTTTCAGCCAGAGCGGGAAAGCGCTGCAGAACCTCGGCACCGAGGGCGGCACGGGTGTCCAGCATGGGGCGGCGACCGGCCTGAGTTTCGGCAAAGATGGCGCGCGCAACAATATCGCGGGGCGCCAGTTCAGCGTCTGGGTGCAAATCCCGCATGAACCGGATGCCGTCTGCGTTGATCAGGGTTGCTCCTTCACCCCGCAGCGCCTCGGTGGCAAGGGGGGCGGGATCTTCGCCGCAATCCACCGCTGTGGGGTGAAACTGGACAAATTCCGCATCGGCAATGCGCGCCCCGGCACGGGCCGCCAGCCCAATGACCTGGCCGCGAATGCGCGGTGGGTTGGTGGTATGGGCATATAGCCCGCCCGAGCCCCCCCCGGCGAGCAAAACACCGGGGCAGCGGATCAGCACCGGCTGTGTAGCTGCATCAGAGCGCCGGATCCACACCCCGGTGACAGTCTTGTTTTCGCTGTTCAGGTCCGTGTGGGTTTCCAGCCGCAGAGCCTCGGTGCCCTCAAGCACCTGGATCGAGGGGGTGGCCCGCACAGCCTCGATCAGGGTTTCCATGATCTGATAGCCGGCCTGGTCGCCTTTGACACGCACCACACGGGCGGCAGAATGAGCGGCTTCGCGGCTCATGACATAGTTGCCGTGGGGGTCGCGATCAAAGGGCGCACCAAGTGCTGTGAGGTCAAGGATATGGCGGCGCGCCATCTGTGTGACCATCTCGGCCACCTCAGGATCAACAGTGCCAGCCCCTGCGGCGCGCGCATCACGGGAATGGGCCTCGGGCGTGTCGCTGGCTGCCATGGCGGCGGCAACGCCCCCCTGCGCCCAGGCTGAACTGGCGCCCAGGCCCAGCGGCTCCGGCGAGATCATCAGCACCGGGCGCGGCGCGAGCTCCAGCGCGGCATAGAGCGCGGCCAGTCCGGCGCCGACAATGACGATGCGCTCGGTTGTGAGAGGGGCGGTCATGGACGCAGCTCCGGTCGCTGGGATGTCACGGGGACTGCAGGCACCCGTCAGATACCCAGTTTCTGCGACATATCAATCATCTTTTGCACCGCCTGGCGCGCCCCTTCCGCCACTGTGGGGTCAACTTCGACCGGCTCGGACATTGTGTGCAGCGACCAGAGGATTTTCTCCAGCGTGATCATCTTCATGTAGGGGCACATGTTGCAGGGGCCGACAAAATCCACCTGTGGAAGGCTGTCCGCAATATTGGAGGCCATCGAGCACTCGGTGATCAGCAGGGCCTTCTCCGGCTGCTCGTCGGTGACATATTTGATGATGCCACTGGTGGAGCCGGAAAAATCAGCCTCTGCCACGACATCCGGTGGGCATTCGGGGTGGGCAATCAGCCGTGTGCCGGGGTTCCATTCGCGGAATTCGCGCAGGTCCTTGGCGCTGTATTGCTCGTGCACGATGCAGGAGCCCTCCCACCAGACGACGTTTTTGTGCGGCACATCCTTGGCCACGTTCTGCGCCAGATACTGATCCGGAGTCATGATCACCGTGTCGCTCTCCATGGCGCCCACGATCTGGGCCGCATTGGAGGAGGTGCAGCAGATATCCGAGGCGGCTTTAACCTCGGCGGTGGTGTTCACATAGGTGACCACGGGTGCGCCGGGGTATTTTGCCCGCATCTCGGCGATGCCTTCGGCGGTGATGCTTTCGGCCAGCGAGCAGCCCGCGTCCATATCAGGGATCAGCACGATCTTGTCGGGGCTGAGGATCTTGGAGGTCTCGGCCATGAAATGCACACCGCATTGCACGATGACATCGGCCTCGACGCGGGTGGCCTCGATCGCCAGTTGCAGGCTGTCGCCAACCACATCGGCCACGCCGTGATAGATTTCGGGGGTCATGTAGTTGTGGGCCAGAATAACGGCGTGGCGTTTTTTCTTCAGGGCCTTGATGGCAGCGACATAGGGCGCATGCATCGCCCAGTCGATGGGCGACACCACGCGCTTCATCCGCGCGTAGTCTTCTGACATCTCCTGGGCCAGATCCGGGTTGGGTGCCAGATCATAATGGGCGGCGAGCTGATCGCGCATTGTGAGCAGATCAAACATGGCTGGTCCTCAAAGTAGTGTTCAGGATGAAACTTTGGCTGCGGCTTGTTTCACGTTCAATACCCGCACGCAAGTGAGCCTGGGGGAATAGCGCAGCCGGTGCGGTGATTTGGCGCGCGGTGAGCGCGCATTGGGGTCAATCGGCGCATTCTGACGGCAAAAGGAAACTGCGAATGCCTGGTTGGGGTCGTATTTGACCAGTATGTTGTCCATTCTACGGCGCGCTTCATGCCAAAGTTGAGCTAGATATAAGTACCAAAACTGACCCGTCAAGAGGTGGGGCGCCTAGGGGGCCTAGACAAATTGTCCCTTTTGGCACGGCCGTTAAAATAGTTCTGTTGTTGATGACAAACCTGTGATTTTGAACCTCATATTGAAGTTGAATCGACAAGGCAGGAGGTGGCTAACCTCCAACCCAAGCGAGGAGAAAACCATCCGCGATGACTGATCTGTTGGACGGTATGGTCCGGGCCTTCTGGCTGGTGGTGACTCTGGACAGTGATCTGGTGGAAATCACCCTGCGCTCGCTGAGGGTCACTTTGACCGCGCTGGCGATTGCCGCGGTGATTGCGCTGCCGCTGGCGGCGCTGCTCTCGGTGCGCCGGTTTCGCCTGCGCCGCACGACGATTGCCGTGCTGAATGCCCTGATGGGGTTGCCACCGGTTGTGGTGGGGCTGATCGTCTATGTCTTTCTGTCGCGGTCCGGCCCGTTTGGGGTGTTTGGACTGTTGTTCACCCCGACCGCCATGATCATTGCACAGGTCATCATAATCGTGCCGCTGGTGGCCTCGATTGCGCATCAGTCCCTGCGTGAGTTGTGGAGCGACTACCACGATCTGCTGATTTCGATGAATGCCTCGCAGGTCCAGCGCGTCAAGGCGCTGCTGTGGGACGGGCGCCGGGCGCTGTTGACGGCAGCGCTGGCGGGGTTTGGCCGCGCCATTGGTGAGGTCGGCGCGATTATGGTGGTTGGGGGCAACATCGACCATGCAACGCGGGTGCTGACCACGGCCATCGCGCTGGAGACCGGCAAGGGAGACTTTGCCATGGCTCTGGGGCTTGGATTTGTGCTGATCGCGATGGCGATTATGGTCAATCTTGCAATCCATTGGCTGGGCCATACCGAAACCGAGGGGCGCTGGTGATGTCGGGGCAAATGTTTCCCATGGTTGCCAAACAGGCGCTGGTGCGGCGACGCGGCAAGGTGCTGGTGGGGCCGGTTGACCTAACGCTCAACGGCCAGGGCACGAGTATCGTGATTGGGCCTAACGGCGCGGGAAAGACCACGCTGCTGAAGATGCTGCATGGCATTGTGCGGATGAATGGCGGCGCGCTGGACTGGGGCTGCTCTTCGCGAGGAGGCGCAGCGGCGGCAGGCCTTTGTGTTTCAGGCGCCGATCATGATGCGGCGCTCGGTGGTGGATAACATTGCCTATCCGCTGCAGCTGATCGGTGTCAGGCGCAAAGAGGCGCGGGCGCGGGCGGCTGTCTGGGCCGAGCGGATCAATCTGGGCGATGCATTGGGTCGGCAGGCAACGCTGCTTTCTGGCGGTGAGCGGCAAAAGCTGGCGCTGGCACGGGCTCTGATCCGCGAGCCGGATGTGTTGTTTCTGGATGAGCCCTGCGCGTCACTGGATGGCCGCGCCACCCGCGAGATCGAAGAGATCCTGCAGCAGGCTGCGGCTGAGGGAACCCGTTTGATCATGTCGACCCACAATATGGGCCAGGCGCAGCGGCTGGCCGATGAGGTGATCCTTGTCCTGCAGGGCCGCATTCACGAATTCACCCCGGCCAAGACGTTCTTTGCCGGACCAAAGACCCCACAGGGGCATGCTTTTCTCAGAGGAGATATAGTTGAATGAAACAGTTTGTATTGGGCATTGTTGCGAGCCTTGTTCTGACCGGTGCCGCAGTGGCGGAAGAGATGAAACTGGCGGTTACGACCTCTTTCCACAACTCGGGTCTGGCGGAAATTTTGCTGCCTGAAATCAAGGCTGATCTGGATCTTGATGTGCAGCTTTTGGTGGTGGGCACCGGACAGGCGATCCGCCTTGGCGAAGCCGGCGATGTCGACGCCATTCTGGTGCACTCGCAAAAGGCTGAAGAGAAATTCCTGGCCGGCGGCAATGGCACCCATCGCCGGGAAATCATGTATAATGACTTTGTCTTTATCGGGCCAAAATCCGACGTAGCAGGCGTGCAGGCAGCCACAAGTGCGGCCGAAGCGTTGCAATTGATCGCCACAGCCGCGTCGCCCTTTGTCAGCCGCGGCGATGACAGCGGCACCCACAAGAAAGAGTTGAGCCTGTGGCGAGCCGCTGAACTGGACCCTGCGGGTTTTGACAGCTGGTACCGCGCGGTTGGCGCTGGCATGGGGGCGGCTCTGAACACGGCGTCGGGGATGGAGGCCTATATCATGGCCGACCGTGCCAGTTGGCTGAACTTTGGCAACAAGGGCGCGCTGGACCTGCTGTTTGCTGGCGACCCGGTGCTGTTCAACCAATATGCCTATCTGCCGGTGAACCCTGAAAAGCATACACATGCAAAGAACGATCTGGCGATGAAGCTGGAAGCCTGGCTGACCTCGGACAAGGCCAAAGAGCTGATCAATGCCTATAAGATCAATGGCGAAACCCTGTTTGTGTTCAACGCCAAACAGTAAAAATTAGCAACGACAACCTGCGCCCCTGCTATTTTGCGGGGGCGTTTTTTTGGGCGGGTTTTAGCTGTCAGGTCGCGGGCTCACCCCTCCAGCCCATCAACCGTCAGGGTGACACGATCCCCGGCAAACCAGGTACGGCCAAACTCCACGGGGCGGCCCTCTGTGTCGATGTTGACCCCGGTGGTGCGCAAGATGGGGGCGCCTTCAGAGATCCGCAGATGCAGCGCCTGGGTGGCGGTGGCCAGCTTGGCGGTGATGCGGGTTTCCGCCCGGGTATAATCCTCAACCCCGCAGGACTTTAGCGCGGCTGTGACCGATTGCATCTGGGCCAGAGCGGTCAGCAAATCGGGCAGGGCCTGCGCCGAAAAGATGCTTTGAAACAAGGCAATGGGTTGCCCATCGGCCAGCGAAAGCCCATCGTAGACATGCACCAGTGCACCGGGTTCAAGATGCAGTGCTTCAGCCTCTGAGGCAGAGGCGATGCGGGTTTCCAGCATCAGGATCTGTTTGGTTGGCGCCTGACCACCACGCGCAATATTTTGGTGAAACCGCACTCTTTTGCCGATGGGATAATCGGTGGGCGCTGCTGCGACAAAGACGCCTGCACCGCGCCGGGCATGCACCAACCCCTGATCCGCCATCGCGGCCAATGCTCGCCTGACAGTGTGGCGGTTGACCCCAAACCGGGCCGCCAGCTGGGCTTCTGATGGCAGCTTGTCCCCAGGGCGATACCGCCCCTGCGCGATATCATCGGTCAGCGTGATCGAGATGGATTTCCACACGGATGTGCGGCCACTGCCAGGCGGGCTCTGAGCCATGTCACTAAACTTTCACAAGGTTTCGATTGCGCATCTGCGGGTGGCTTCGCTATGATTTGTCTAGTTGTATAGTTGATGTAGACAACCCGGCCAAGAGGCTTTGATAGATGAAGACAGAAATTTCCGTTCCCGCGCGTAAGGCCTGGATGAGCCTTTTGGCCCAGGCCGATGCGGGTGAACTCACGCGATTGTGGGCCTCCTTTGGCCGTGACCCGGCCTTTGACTGGCTGCGCGCCCCTGAGGCCGGCGGCGTGATGCTGCGTGGCCGTATGGGCGGTGCCGGGGCGCCATTTAATCTGGGTGAGATGACCGTGACCCGCTGTGCGCTGACGCTGGCGGATGGCACGGTTGGCCATGCCTATGTGCAGGGGCGCTCAAAACCCAAGGCAGAGATCGCCGCAAAAGTGGATGCCCTGATGCAGACCGAGGCGGCCGAGGCTCTGCGCGCTGCAGTGCTGGATCCACTACAGGCGGCACGCAAGGCCCGCAAAGAAGCCCGCGCCGCAAAGGCCGCCGCCACCAAGGTTGAATTCTTCACAATGGTGCGGGGAGAGGACTGATGTCAGAACAGCAAGAGCACAATATCTTTAGCGGTGGCTTTGCCCCCCCGGCCATTGATGCAGCGCATGGGTTTCGCGCCGCGATGCAGGCCATGGCGCGCCCCGGTAGCCGTCACGAGGTCGCAGGTGCGCAGCCCCCCGGCGGGATTTCCGTGGCGGCAGGGGTGCTGCTGCTGACCCTGTGTGATCCCGAAACCGGGGTCTATCTGGCCCGCGATGTTGACAGTGCGCCCCTGCGTGAATGGATCGCCTTTCACACCGGCGCGCCAATTGTTGCGCCAGAGCTGGCCAGTTTTGCGCTGGGCAGCTGGGAGGCGCTGATGCCTCTGCCGCAATTTCGCATTGGCACCTCCGATATCCCGACCGGTCAGCGACGCTGATTGTCGAGATGCCCGGCCTGTCGCGTGCAAATGCCAGCCTCACGGGGCCGGGCATCAAAAAGCAGGCAGAGTTGGCCCTGCCGGATATCGCCGCCTGTCAGAGCAATGCCATGCAGTTCCCTCTCGGGGTGGATTTCTTTTTCACCTGTGGGCCGGAGCTGGCGGCGCTGCCGCGTTCAACCACGATTTTGGCAAAGGACTGACGCCATGTATGTAGCTGTAAAAGGTGGTGAACGCGCCATCGACAATGCCCATGCCTGGCTGGCCGAAGAACGCCGTGGCGACACGGCCGTGGCCGAGCTTTCTCTTGAACAGATCCGCGAACAGATGAGCCTTGCGGTCAATCGGGTGATGGCCGAGGGCTCGCTCTATGATCCGGATCTGGCGGCGCTGGCGATCAAACAGTCGCGCGGTGATCTGATCGAAGCGGTCTTTTTGATCCGCGCCTATCGCACCACCCTGCCACGGTTTGGCTATAGCCAGTCGGTAGACACCGGCGCGATGGCCTGTGACCGTCGTATCTCGGCCACCTTTAAGGACGCGCCTGGGGGCCAGGTTCTGGGGGCGACCTTTGACTACACGCATCGTTTGCTGGATTTCAAACTGGCCGCCGATGGCGAGGTGCCCGAGGCGCCGATTGCCGCGCCTCGTATGGAGGTGACGCCGCATATCACCGAATTTCTGCAGGGCGAGGATATCATTGAGCGCGAGCCTGCTTCAGAGGCCACGCCCGGGGATCTGACGCGTGAGCCCATGAGCTTTCCTGCCGGGCGTGCCGTGCGCTTGCAGTCGCTGGCGCGCGGCGATGAGGGGTTTATCCTTGGCATGGCCTATTCCACCCAGCGCGGCTATGCGCGCAACCATGCCTTTGTTGGCGAGCTGCGCATCGGCAAGGTGCCGGTGGAGATGGAGATCCCCGAGCTGGGCTTTGCCATCGAGATCGGCGAGGTGGAGCTGACCGAATGTGAAACGGTGAATCAGTTCAAGGGTTCAAAAACCGTGCCGCCGCAGTTCACCCGTGGCTATGGGCTGGTCTTTGGTCAGTCCGAGCGCAAAAGCATCGCCATGGCGCTGGTTGACCGCGCGCTGCGCTGGGAAGAGCTGGGGGAGGACAATCTGGGTGCTGCAGCCCAGGACGAAGAATTTGTCCTCAGTCACTCCGACAATATTCAGGCGACGGGTTTTCTGGAGCACATCAAACTGCCGCATTACGTCGATTTCCAGTCAGAGCTGGAACTGGTGCGCAAGCTGCGCCGGGAGGCACAGGATCTGGCCGAACAGATGGCAGCACGGGAGGCCGCGGAATGAGCGAATTTCACTGTATCACTGCCCGCATCACTGAGCGGCGTCATGTCGGACCTCCCTCAGCTGCCCACCTGTTGCGTGAAAGGACATACAATGTCTGACTATAATTTTGCCTACCTGGATGAGCAAACCAAGCGGATGATCCGCCGGGCGATCCTGAAAGGGCTGGCGGTGCCGGGCTATCAGGTGCCCTTTGCCAGCCGCGAGATGCCGATGCCCTATGGCTGGGGCACGGGCGGTGTGCAGGTCACAGCGGCGACCCTGACGCCGGATGATACCCTCAAGGTGATTGATCAGGGCGCTGATGACACCACAAATGCGGTCTCGATCCGCAAGTTCTTTCAGCGCACCGCCGGGGTTGCCACTACCGAGGAAACCACCAAGGCCAGTGTGATCCAAACCCGTCACCGCATCCCCGAGGCGGAGCTGAGCGAGGATCAGGTGCTGGTCTATCAGGTGCCCATTCCCGAACCCCTGCGGTTCCTCGAGCCACGTGAGACCGAGACCCGCAAGATGCACAGCCTTGAGGAATATGGCCTGATGCATGTGAAGCTCTATGAGGACATCAGCCAGCACGGCGATATTGCGACCTCATATGCCTATCCGGTGAAGGTTGAGGATCGCTATGTGATGGATCCCTCGCCGATCCCCAAATTTGACAACCCCAAGCTTGAGATGGCGGCGATCCAGCTGTTTGGCGCCGGGCGTGAACAGCGCATCTACGCAGTGCCGCCCTATACCCGCGTCGTGAGCCTTGATTTTGAGGACTACCCGTTTGAGGCCAGCAAGGCGGATCATGCCTGTGATCTGTGTGCCGCCGGGGACAGCTATCTCGACGAGGTGATTTTGGACGATGCGGGCAGCCGGATGTTTGTCTGCTCGGATACCGATTATTGCCGCAGCCGCCGCGCCGCGGGCCATGTGGGCCGTTTGGGCGAGGAGGCCGCGTGATGATCAAAGAAGTAGGAGCGCAGGACATGACACCGCTGTTACAGGTGAACTCCCTGACCAAAATGTATGGCGCCCGGATCGGCTGCAAGGACGTCAGCTTTGATCTCTACCCCGGTGAAGTGATGGGTATCGTTGGCGAAAGTGGCTCTGGAAAGTCGACGCTGCTGAATGCCATGGCGGGCTACCATGCGCCGGATCAAGGCGAGGTGATTTTCGACACCCGCGCCGATGGGCCGCAAGACACGCTGAAAATGTCCGAGCCAGAACGCCGTATGTTGGGGCGCACCGACTGGGCCTTTGTGCATCAGCCGGCCCGTGATGGGCTGCGCATGTCGGTCTCGGCAGGCGGCAATATTGGCGAGCGGCTGATGGCTGTGGGCGGGCCTCACTATGGTGAGATCCGCGCGCAGGCGGCTGACTGGCTCGGCCGCGTTGAAATCAGCGACAGCCGCATTGATGACCGGCCCTCGGCCTTTTCTGGTGGCATGCAGCAGCGCCTGCAAATCGCCCGCAATCTGGTGACCGGCCCGCGACTGGTCTTCATGGATGAGCCCACGGGCGGTCTGGATGTCTCGGTGCAGGCGCGCTTGCTGGATCTGTTGCGCGGACTGGGGCGCGAGATGGGGCTGAGCGCCATAATCGTGACCCATGATCTGGCGGTGGTGCGGCTGCTGGCGGACCGGTTGATGGTGATGAAAGACGGGCATGAGGTGGAAAGCGGTCTTACCGACCAGGTGCTGGATGACCCCCAACATGCCTATACCCAGCTGCTGGTTTCCTCGGTGCTGCAGGTCTGAAGGATAAAGACGATGATTGAACTTGAAAACGTAAGCAAGAGTTTCACTTTGCACAATCAAGGCAGTGCGGTGATCCCGGTGATGGAACGGGTCAACCTCACGGTGGGCGCAGGGGAATGCGTTGGTCTGGTGGGCGCCTCGGGCGCTGGGAAGTCGACCCTGATGCGCCTGATTTATGGTAACTATCTTGCGGCCGCAGGCCGGGTCATGGTGGGGGATCTGGATGTGGCACAGGCAGCCCCGCGTCACATCATAGCGCGGCGCCGCGAAACCCTTGGCTATGTCAGCCAGTTTTTGCGGGTGGTGCCGCGTGTGGCGGCGCTGGATGTGGTGGCCGAGCCTTTGCTGGCTGTGGGCACCCCGCTTGAGGCGGCGCGTGACAAGGCGGCCAGCCTGCTGGCCCAGCTGAACATTCCTGAGCGGCTGTGGTCGCTGAGCCCAACGACATTCTCGGGCGGTGAGCAGCGGGTGAATATCGCGCGCGGCTTTGCCTACGCGTATCCGGCACTGCTGCTGGATGAGCCGACGGCCAGTCTTGATGCGAAAAACCCGCGCCACGGTGCTGACCCTGGTTGAGAGCGCCAAGGCGCGCGGGGCTGCAATCATCGGGATCTTCCACGACGAGGCAGCCCGCGATCAGGTCTGCGACAGATTTATCGATGTCTCATCCTTCACGCCGCAGGTCTCCGTATGACAGGGACTGACACCAAGGGACCTGTGATCGCCGTTGTTGGCCCCTCCGGGGTAGGCAAGGACAGCCTGATGCTGGCGCTGGCCGCGGCTGACCCGAGCCTGCATGTGATGCAGCGGGTGGTGACCCGTGCAGCTGAGGCAGGTGGCGAGGACTACCGCGCGGTCACAGAGGCCGGTTTTGCCGATCTGGTGGCAGCAGAGCAGTTTGCGCTGCACTGGTCTGCCCATGGTTTGCGCTACGGTATCCCGCGTCAGATTGAAGATCTGCGCGGCAATGGCCAGGGCGTTCTGGTCAATCTGTCACGCAGCGTGCTGTTGCAGGCGCAGCAGGTTTTTGGCGCGCTGGTGGTGCTGTCGGTCACCGCATCCCCCAGTGTTCTGGCAGAGCGGCTGACCAAGCGCGGGCGCGAAGACAGCGCCGAGGTTCAACGTCGCCTTGCCCGCGCGCGCCAACCTCTGCCTGCGGGGCTGCGGCGGCTCCACCAGATCGACAACAGTGGCGATCTGAGCCAAGCGGTCGCTGCGGCCCGGGCGGTGATTTATTCCGCAGCGGCTGCGTCTTGCGGCCCAGTGAGGGTATAGCGTTGGTTCATGTGAAACCGACCGGAGTCGTCTTCTCCCACCAGGGCAAGGTCCCGGATCACCAACGGTTTGGGCAGCAGTGGTATCAGATGCGCCGCAAGTGCCGCCTCAACGGCAGCCAGCTCTGCCTTGGGCAGCTTGCCGGTCAGGGTGATGTGAAAGCGGAACTGATCCAGCACAAAGGGGTAGCCCCAGGCCAAGAGGTTCGCGTCCTGCGCCGGGCTGAGACCGGATGCGCGGCGTTTGGCCAGCTCGGCCTCGGAGGCAGCGGCGCGAAACGGGTCCAGATCCTGCACGCAGGCTGCCGCAAGGCTGCTCAGGGCGGTCTCATTGCCGGTGACGCGCAGGGCCAGAAACCGCCCCAGCCGCGCCAGATGCAGCCCCTCAAGCGTCACCGGCGCCTGTTGTGCCGCCAGCGCCTCACAGTCCGCCTGCAGGTCCGTCAGGTTGCCCCCTTCGGCAAGCCGCATTGGCGGCTTCAGCGTTGCATGGAGGCCGTATTTGCGCGGAACCTGCGTGATGGCTGCAAGATCGAGGCCGGTAAGATTGAGGCCGGTGACCTCGGGCTGGGCGACTACCTGCCCCGCCTGCATGTCCCATCCCAGCCAGCTGGTTGCAAACCCTCCCCAGGCCGCGTCGGCTGGCGGAGCATAATAGATCGCGTATCGCGTGAATGTCACATTGGCCTCCTTTACATGGCCGTTCCTATAGCTCGAAAGTTGTGAAGTTCAGATGACAGATGAATTGATCCTTGCCAATGCCACCCTGGTGTTGCCCGGCGCAACCCTGCGTGGGCAGCTGAGAATTTGCGATGGCGATATTGGCAATCTCGCTACCGGTGCTGCGGTGCCCAAAGGCGCGGTGGACTGTGATGGCGACTACCTGTGCCCCGGCATGATCGAGCTGCACACCGATAACCTGGAGCGCCATATCCAGCCGCGTCCCAAGGTCGACTGGCCCCATGCTGCCGCTATCATGGCGCATGATGCGGAACTGGCCGGCACTGGCATCACCACGGTATTTGACGCCATGCGGGTGGGATCTGTCAGCCGCAAAGAGAGCCGCTATGGCTCTTATGCGCGCGGGCTGGCCACTGAGATGCTTGAGCTGCGCGCCAAAGACGCCCTGAAGATCTCGCATTTCCTGCATCTGCGGGCCGAGGTCTGTTCAGATAGTTTGGTCCAGGAGCTGGCAGAGTTTGGTGAGGCAGATCGGGTGGGGCTGGTCTCACTGATGGATCACACACCGGGGCAGCGCCAGTTTCGCGATCTCTCCAAGCTGGAAGCCTATGTCAAAGGCAAACACGGGCTGGATGACGCGGGTTTTGCAGCGCATGTCGCCCACCTGAAAACCCTGCGCGACACCTATGGCGATCTGCACGAGGTCGAGGCGGTCTCGGCAGCCCGGCGCTTTGGCGCGGTGCTGGCCAGCCATGATGACACCACCGCAGAGCAGGTCGCGACCTCTGCAGCGCATGGCTTCATCTGGCGGAATTCCCCACCACGGTAGAGGCGGCACGCGCCTGCCATGCCCATGGGATCAAGGTGATGATGGGGGCGCCCAACCTGATACGTGGCGGCTCACACTCGGGCAATGTGGCTGCACATGAGCTGGCAGAGCTTGAGCTGCTGGATATTATCTCGTCGGACTATGTGCCGGGGGCGTTGTTGATGTCGGCGGTGCTGCTGGGGCAGGTCTGGGGCGATATGGCGCGGGGGCTGGCGACGGTCACGCAGGCGCCGGCACAGGCTGTTGAGCTGGACGACCGGGGGCGGCTTGAGGTGGGAAAACGCGCCGACCTGATCCGGTTTACGCTGATAGACAACACCCCCGCACTGCGCGGCCCCTGGGCGCGCGGACAGCGCGTGGCCTAGCGGTTTCACAGGTGAAACTCTTCTCCCCGGCAACATATGCTGGGGAGAAGGATGCGAAAAAAGGCCACCAGAGAGAAAGGGTGGACAGATCGGACGGGCCAGATCAGACGGAGCTGTGCGGACGGGCCAGAGAAGCCGCGTCAGGGCCTTCAGGCGCGATAAAACAGATAGCGCCCTTCGGGAATGCCCTCAGGCCCCTTCAGCTCTTCAAATCCAACCACGGCTGGCCCGAGACCACGATGCCGCCCTTGGTCATCACGCGGGCGATAACCGGCGACATGGCTGCGGCCTGGGCCACGTCTTGCTCTTTGACGCCAAAGCCAAAATCATAATGCGCCAAGGCCATCTTGTGACCCTCAGCCATAAGACGCTCCAGCATCGGCACCGCCTCGCCCTGCAGAAAATCCGCTTCGGGCGGCACGCAGGAGGGGTGGCACTGCAGCACCCGGTCGATGACCCAGACGCGGCGGTCGGGCAGGATCTCGCGCAGGTGGTCATAGGTGCGGCCATTGCCCAGCCCCATGTCCAGCACATCGCCGCCGATGCCTGCGATCTCTTGGGCAGCCCAGTTCAGCCCGTCCCGTTGCGCCGTAAAGCGGCGCAGCATTGAATCCAGTCGGCTCATTTCAAATCATCCTTTTGTCAAACTGCCAGACCTGTGCCGGCCCCTGCATCAGGCGCGCAATCAGCGCCGCGGTGAACTCCCAGATGGCTGTGTCATGCACCAGGTGATGCGTGAGAATGCCATAGGGTTCGCTATTGTCTGCTGTGCCAAGGCGGCGCGCCTGCAACTGCCGGCTTACCTGCGTGATCAGCTGATCCGGTGCAACCAGTGACCGGCTGCCCTTCCAGTTGATCGGGTCCAGGTGGGTGTTGATCTGCGCCAGTCCAGGTGCTGCCTTGGCCTTTGTGCGTGGCGTAAAGGTCGACAGCGCAGCAAAGCCAGCGCCTGCCATCCAGGGGAGCAGATCTGCTGCGATACGGTTCCAGGGCGGCACAAAAATCGGCTCAAGCCGGGCGCCAAACAGATCCTGCAGCCGGGCCAGCCCGGCCTCTATGTCGCCCAGGGCCGCCTCAACCGGCCGATGGGCCGGGAATTCACATTTCTTCTCACCCTCTGCGGCCAGGTTGCTATGCGACCAGCCATGCACCACGGGGATCAGCTCGGGGTGGGCGCTGACATAGGAGGCAAGCTGCGGTGTCGCGCTGCTGGGAATGACGGCGAGATGCACGGGCAGGGCCAGGGTTTGTGCCAATGCGCTGAGCTGATCCAGCGCCGCAGTTGGCGCAATGGCGTCATCGTCGCGCCACCAGAGCGGCAGCGTCAAGCCGATGTCCCGCCAGCGCGACAGCTCAAGATCCAGCGCAGTCCAGTCCGGTGTCATAGGGGCTCTCCTGCCAGCTCATGGGCAATGTCAACGGAACGCCGGGCGCCGTCAAACTGAAACCGGGTTGCCACACGACGGGGGGCCGCCAAGGCCCGTTGCAGGGCTGCAATCAGGCTTTGTGGAGTCAGTTCGGCGGTGCGCAGGGCCTCAATCCAATCCAGTGGCGTCAGGCTTTTGGCGCGCAGGCCCTGTTCCACTTCGCTGCCGGCATCAAAGGAACAGGGCACGGAGGCGGTATTTGCCTGCAACAGATCCAGCGCGGTATTGTAGCCACACATGCTGACCGAGGCGGCGACATGGCTGAGCATCTGGCGAAAATCCGGCCGCGCCGCCTCAACCCTGGCGGGGGAGGCGATCTGGCGCAGAGCGGCAATGCGCGCTGTCGCGTCACTGCCACCCACCAAAAGACGCCAGGGATGGCTCGGCATCAGGCGGGCGGCCTCAAGGGCGCAGTGGTAGATCTCATCGCCGACACTGCCGCCGCCAGCACTCACCAGAATTTCACCCTGACCTGCTGCATCGGGTGTGGGCCCGCTGCAGGGGGGGCGACAAAACCGGTATAGCGCAGCTTTGAGGCCAGCATGTCAGAGACCGGCCAGCTGAGCTCCAGCGGCACCGCCTGTGGATCTGAATGCACCAGCACGGCGTCATAGAACTCTGCGATCACCGCATCGGCTTTGTCGGCCTTTTCCGGTTTGGACGGCGGCGCCAGAATGGCGCGGATCGAGGCCAGGATTTTGGGCGGCTTTGCCAGTGTCTCCGCCGCCCGCTACAGCGCCAGAAATTCATGGCGCAACGTACGGCGACCAAAGGGGTAAAGTTCGGTGACCAGCACATCGGGCTGCATCTGCTGCAAGGCAGCACAAAGCGCGTTTTGACGTGCCAGGTGATAGGCGTCATCCGCGCGTGCCCCATCGGGTGTCAGCAGTTGGCTGAAATTCACCCCGTTTGAGCGCAGCGGCGGCAGTTGCACAATCGCGATGCCCTGGGTGTTGAGCTGCGGTGCGGCAAAGCCTCCCGAGACGATCTGCACCGTGTCGCCAGCCGCCAGAAAGGCGCGCCCAAGGGTGAGCGCCCGCGCCAGATGGCCGGTGCCCAGCAGATGGGTGACCACGATCATAACCTTCATGGCGCGGCGATTTTGGTCAGGCGAACGGGCTCTGGCCAGGGCGTGAGGGTCTCGCCTGCAACCTCGATGACAAAGAGCCTGTTGCGTTTGATCCGAAAGGGGGCGGGGCCGTCAAAATCCCAGTGATAGGCCTGGGCCAGGATCATCCGCATGATGCCGATATGGCAGACCGCAACCGTGTCGCGCTGCAGCGTCGCCAGCCAGGGCCTGATCCGCGCCCAGACCTCTGCCGGGGTTTCGCCGCCGGGGGGGCGATAGTCCCAGCCCCAGTGCTCAATATCGCGAAACCCGCTGTCGGGGTCGGCCTTCAGCTCCAGCCCTTTCTGGCCCTCCCAGTCACCCCAGAACATTTCGGTCAGGGCAGGGTCGGTCAGAGGCGCGCGCCCGGCGACCACTTTGGCCGTTTCCACCGCACGGCTCAGGGGGCTGGACCAGAGCTCAGCCGCGTCCCAGGGGGCAGGCAGGGCAAAACCGGCCAGTTCTGTCCGGGCCATGTCATCCAGCGGGATGTCGCTGCGGCCCTGAATCTGGCCAGCCCGGTTCCAGGCGGTGTGGCCGTGGCGTAAGAGAGCGAGACGTATCATGGGATCTCCTTCATGAGCGGGGCAACGGCGGACCAAAAGCGCTGGGTTGCGGCCGGGGCAAGGTGGTCAGCAGCGATCATTTCCCGCGCCTGCGCACCCAGCTGTCGCCGCAGCTCGGCTGCGCTCAAAAGTTTTTGAATTTGGGTGCTTAGCGCTGTGGCGCCAAGATCTGGCGCCGGGTAGTCACCGGGCGCCAGAACATCGCGCAGGCCGGGGCGGTCCTGTGCAACCACGGGCAGCCCGTGGGACTGGGCCTCAAGGTAGACCATGCCAAAGGCCTCATTGACGCCGGGCCACAGGAACAGGCTGGCCTGCGCATAGATCTCGGCCAGGGCGTCGCGGGACAGCTGCCCCAGGAATGTGACGCGACTGCCAAAGGGCGCCATCAGGGCTTCGACCTCTGCGCGGGCCGGGCCATCGCCGGCGATCTGCAACTGCCAGTCACCGGTCAGCCCGGCCAGTGAGGCGGCGATGATCTCGTAAGAGGCCAGCTTGTCTCCGGCCCGCATCATGCCAACCGTGAGCATTGGGCCAGTTGTGCGCACAGGCCCTGTCAAAGTGCCCGCCCTGGGCAGGGACGTGATTGGCAGAAAGGGCGGCAGCGAAACCAGCGACTGGTCCTGATAGCGGTCGCGTTCAAGCGTGATCAGATCATTGGCGGTGAGATAGAAAATCAGCGCGGCGGCATCGGCAGCCGCATGGGCAGACTGGGCAAATCCGGCCCAGGGCCCCTGCAGGCGCCGGGCGGCGCGGGTGCTTTCGATCTGCACATAGGGAATGCCACGCGCGCGCGCCACAGTCGGCCCGATCAGGTCCGGCGCCTTATAGTAGTTGTGATAGGTGACCCAGAGATCCGTCGGCGGCATCTCTTTTATCAGGCGCTGGGCCTCAAAGGCGGCTTTGTCGCGCAGGGTGGCCTGCAGGCTGGCATCGCCCGCTTTGTCAAAGATCTTCAGCTCGGTGACCAGATCAACCCCGGCGCCGCCTGCAGCGATAATGGACATCAGGTTGCGTGCCATTTCACGATCCCCCGACGGCACCGGATGGCGGGGGGATTTCATCGGCGCGTAAAAGGCGACCCGCCTGGCGGTGCCGAGAGGGGGGGCATGATCCGGGGCAAATTCAGGGCCAGCAGCGGTGGCGGGGTCTGTTGCGTCGCTCATGAGCCCTGCAGCATGGCATCCAGCCGGGTGACCAGCTGGGCGATGCCGGGATCCATGCCAAAATCGCGGCGCAGGCGCTGCAGTGCCGCTTCGGCCATATCTGCGGTCTTCTTTGGATCCTGCGCCAGCGTGACAATCGCCGCCGCCAGCGCTGCGGGCGCGTCATCGCTGAGCAAGCCATGGGTGCCGCTGTCGATGAATTCCGGGATGGCGGACACCGGCGTCGACAGGATGGGTAGCAATTGTGACGCAGCCTCCATCAACCCGTTGGGCAGGCCGTCGCGGTCGCCATCTGCCGCCACCCGGCTGGGCAGCACAAAAGGTCCGAGGCGCGCATGGCTTTGATCACTTCGGGCTGGTCGCAGGCGCCGCACCAGGTGATGCGCCGGGCAATCCCGGCGTCCTCGGCCATGTCCTGCAACAGATCGCTCAGACCGCCGCCGCCGATATGGGTCCAGTGCCAGTCCAGATCCTGCGGCAGCAGGGCCAGCGCGGCGATCAGCCGGTCAAAGCCCTTTTTCTCAACCAGACGCCCGACGGACATCAGCCGCAGCGGATCTTGTGCCTGGCGGTCCTGTCGCACAGGTGGCGCTGGAAACCGCGCCAGATCCAGCCCGTGATAGATCAGGTCGATGCGGGCCGGGTCATCCGACATCTGCTGCAGATGCCGCGCGCCAAACCCGGTGCAGGTGGCGCCAAAGGCGGCGCCGTGATGCTGGCTTGAGAGCTTTTCGGAAATCTCCCAGTCCGGTGAGGTCCAGATGTCCTTGGCATGGGCCGAAAAGCTCCAGGGCAGGCCGCGCATGATGGCAGCATAGCGTGCCACCGAGGAGGGCGTGTGCAGGAAATGCGCATAAAGACCCAGCACTTCGGCGGGCATCTCGGCTGCGAGAACGCAGGCCTGACCAAAGCGGCGGATGCGGTTGCGGCTGGGGTCACGCCGCAGGTCGGCGCGCCAGATGCGATAGGCCTCGGCGTAGCCCGGTAGCGTTTTGGCGCGCGCGCGCGCCTGCCAGACGCGGGCGGGTTCCTGATAGAGATACTCTGGCAGATAGCGCACATGCGCCTGCAAACGGTCGTGCAGCGGGTGGCGTTTTACATCCGTCGGGTGGCGCAGCGACCAGATCTCAAAGCTTTGCCCGGCGGCCTCAAGCGCCACCAGCTCCTGGGCGATAAAGGTCTCTGAAAGGCGGGGCCAGCCCTTGACCAGAACCGCAGCGGCGGGGCGGGCGTCTCGGGGAGAAGGCCGGGGGGCGTATGGCTCATTCGGAGGCCTTTCGGGGCGTGCCTTCCAGCAAGGATGAGACGCGCTGGGTCACGTAGTCGAGCCCGTCCAGCAACCCGTCCAGCAGCCCGTCTGAAAAGGCGGCCGAGGGGGGCTTTTGCGCGCCCAGGGTCCGGATGGCGAGGTTCATCGCCTCGGGGGTCCAGCCATCGCGGCGCTCGTCCAGCATGGCTACCAGCCCGAGCTCTTCGGCGCGGCTGGCGCGGATCCATTGTTCCAGTCGCGGTGTGGTGCGCGGCACGATGACGGCGGGTTTGTCAAAGGACAGCACTTCGCAAAACGTGTTGTAGCCGCCCATGCAGACAACGCCCTGCGCGCCAGAGAACAGGGTTTCGATACGCGATTCAAAGCCAACCGGGGGGACCCGGCCCTGCAGGGCCTCAACGCGGGTCTCAAAGGCCTCGCGGGTGTCGCCTGACAGGAAGGGGCCGTAGACCAGCACGGCGCGCGGCGCCAGATCGGGGTCGCGTTCATAGGCCGAGAGCACCAGATCCACCATCATGGCACCGTCGCCACCGCCACCGGGGGTGATCAGCACATAGGGCTGCTCTGGGGGTTCATCCAGCGGCCCCAGGTCGCGGCGTAGATAGCCGGTCCAGTGCATGCGGTCCTGAACCGCAGGGCTGAGACCCAGCCCCTTGGTTGGGTCGTAGATCGAGCGCAGCCCGTAAACCCAGATTTCGTCATAGAAGGCCTCGGTGGCCTGGATCGCCTCTTTGCGGGCCCATTCCGCCGCCAGAACCTCTGGTTCATCAAGCACATCGCGCAGCCCCAGCACCAGCTTGGTCCGCCCCTGGGCGGCAAGCACCTCGAGCGCCGGCAGCAGCTCCCCGCGAAAGCCTGTGGGCTCTTTGTCGACAATCAGCACATCCGGCTCATATTGCTCTGCCATAGAGCGGATCAGCCCGCTGCGCATCTCGGTGGTTTCTTCGATGCTCATGCCCATTGTGCGCGAGGCATAGCTGCCATTAGAGCGTTTGATCACCCCAGGCAGGCGCATATGGTCGACGCGGCTGGGAAAGAGCAAACCGCCCCGCCACAGGCGACCCGGTCAGAATAAGCGCCGGGGCGGCGGGATCTGCGGTGGTAATGGCGCTCGCCAGGGCGCGCGAACGGCGCAGGTGCCCGAGCCCAAAAGCATCATGACTATACAGCATCACCCGTGGTCCGCGTGGCATCTGGTCTCGCTCGGAAGATGTGTTCTGGGTCGGTATCATTGGCTAGCCTGCAGGTGCGCTACAAAGGGTTGGTGCAATAGGAGGGTGCTGAAATCAAGGGGGGGGGCCTTGGAAACATCCGATTTTCAATGGAAATGGCGCATGAGGGACAAATCCTTTGGCCCGGACTGACATTTCAGCACAGGTATGCCGTAGGTTCGCGTGCGCTCTGGGGTATGCCGGATAACTCTGACGTGTGGAGGCGGGCACAGGAAGAAGGCACAGGAGGGAGGCATAGCAGGCGGGCACAGGAGAGGTGGGACCCTCTTGGCCAATCAAGGGCGCGGCGCAGTTTGGAGCCTAGTAGCGATCTTGCGCCTTTTCTGTAGAGCGAAGGGGCCAGAAAGCCGTGGCACCGCTCGCATGATAATCCTGCGGCATGCAATTGCGAAGAGGGTGCCCTGTCGCTAGGCTAACGCGACCCTATACGGAGCCAGTCTTGTTATGATCCAGCGTTTGTTCCAGTTCAGCTGTTTGAGTTTTTTGCTCATCTTGTTTTCGATGGCAGCGCCTCAGATGGTGCAGGCGCAGGAGACTGTTGCCACAGACCCGGTTGCCCGGGCGGTGGAACTGGCGGCTGAGAGTGGCCTTGGGGTGATCATTGTTGACGGCAGTGGCACCGTCAGGACCACCGGGGACCCAGAGCCAGAGACGCCTGCGACACGTAAGATGGAGGGGGCTTCGGCGCTGATGAAGGCGCAGTCGGAGTTTCAGTCTTTTCGTCAAGAGCTGCGCAGCCGTCTGGAGGCCTTGCCCTATTCTATCTTTGAGATGAAATACATTCTGCGCCAAACCAGCCCGGACGGGCGCATCATGACCTATGTCGAAGTGCTGGGCTGGAGTGTCTTGTTCCTGATAATTGGGATTTGGCTGACGACGGAAATCTACGGAAAACGGATTGCAAAACGCTTTGTGGTGGCCCGGATCAAAGCGCAGCCCGTGGGATACTACGAGAAGATGCCGTTTCTCGTCTTCCGCTTTCTGATGGGGGTTGGAGGGACGTTGTTTGCAATGATCTTTGCCCTGACGGCCTCCTATCTGATTTTTGGCCCCTCAGGGGACAGCTCGGTCGAATTCACCGTGACGGCGATCTACACGGCGTTTTTTGTTATCCGGACAGTTTCGGATTTGTGGCGTATGGTGCTGTCGCCCTATCTCAGCCAGTATCGCATGCCGGTGTTTTCTGACCGGGATGCCAAACGGCTTTATATTTCGGCCTCGATACTGGCAGCCTATGACGTCTCAACCTTGATATTTTCCACCTGGGTGGGGGATTTCGGCCTGAATTACAATGTCTATGCATTGGTTTATGGCTTGCTGGCACTGGTGGGGGCCTTGGGGAACCTGGCCTTGGTCGGCCTGAATGCCAGGGCAATTACGCTGGCGATCCGGGCTGGGCGCAGCAAGGACGAGTGTTCCTGGCTGTTGCGTGTTCTGTCGATGGTCTGGGCACCCCTGGTGTTGGCCTATATCGTCTTTGGCTGGTTTCAGCTCGCGTTTGATCTGGTGTTGGAGCGCGATGTGCCGGTGCCGCTGATGGCTGGAACCTATATGGTCCTGACCTCAATCCTGGTGGTCTACGGTGTCATCAACTACGGGATCGAGGCCTTCTCCCGCCGTCGCCGCCTGCCCGAGATCCTAGCCCCGGTGAGCGCTGAGCAGGCTTTGGCTGCCGGCGAAGACGGCGAGGTCGCTGTGATTTCCGAGGAAGAAATCGAGGCGATGGCCAAGAGCCAGGGGCATCCTATTGCCAACTTTGAGGATCTGGCGCGCCGGGTGGCGGGCATGCTTGCCTTCCTGGTTGGGGCCTATGCCCTGGTGATGGTTTGGGATCCAGAGGCCGCATGGATGATGGGCACAGTCGCCACACGGATGGGCGATGTCATTGTCATTCTGTTTCTGGGCTATATCGTCTATCACGCCTCGCGGGTCTGTATTGACAGCAAGATCGACAAGGAGCGCGGTGATGTTCCGGAGGCTGAGCTGGGCGATGAGGGCGGTGCTGGCGGGGCCAGCCGGTTGGCGACATTGCTGCCGCTGTTTCGGGGCGCCATTCTGGCCGTGGTGGTGGTGTCTATCGTTCTCATTGTGTTGATGGAGCTGGGCATTAATGTGAGCCCCCTGTTTGCCGGTGCCGGCGTGGTTGGTCTGGCGGTCGGATTTGGCTCTCAGACCCTGGTGCGCGACATTTTTTCCGGGGCGTTTTTCCTGGTTGATGATGCGGTTCGCAAGGGCGAGTACATCGATATTGGCGAAGTCAAAGGCACCGTTGAGAAAATCTCGGTCCGGTCTTTTCAGCTGCGCCATCACCTGGGGGCGCTGCACACGATCCCGTTTGGCGAGATCAAGGTCCTGACCAATTACTCGCGCGATTGGGTGATGATGAAGCTGCCGCTGCGGGTGACCTATGACACCGATGTGGAAAAGGTGCGCAAACTGATCAAGAAGCTGGGGCAGGAGCTGCTGAACGATCCGGTAATTGGCGAGAGCTTTATGCAGCCCCTGAAATCGCAGGGTGTGATCGAGATGCAGGACTCTGCGATGATCATCCGGGTGAAGTTCATGACCAAGCCGGGCGATCAGTGGCTGGTGCGTAAACGGGTCTATCAGGATATCCGCGAGATTTTTGCCCGTGAAGGCATTAAATTTGCCCACCGTGAGGTCACAGTACGCCTGGCGGATGAGCATGCAGATGATCTGCCTGCGCATAAAAAAGAAGCTGTGGCCGGCGCGGTCCAGGCCGCAATTGACGAGGATTTTATGGACGTCAATGGAGGTGGTGACGACCGCTAGCCCTGCGACGTCTGGGTTGGAAAGGGCTGTTGTGAGGGCTTGACAGGTCGCCGCCCAACAGGGGGGGCTCCCGCCCCCAATCCGATCCGCTGACGCGCCTCGTTTGGCGTTGGGCCGGGCGCCGGGCCTGCGGCCCGGCGCGGAAAGGTTGCGCAGGTTTGCGAGTGCGGAGAAGTCTGGTTTGGCTGAAAGCCGTGACTAGGTGTTTGACCAGCGGGCGGGTGCGCTGCCGCAGGCCTGTGCCGGGCTGTCCCAGTGCATCTGGGTTGCGTCGCCGACCAGTAATGCTGGACGAAGACGCAGAGCGGGCCCCCAGCTGCTGTCTTCCAGCTGGCTGCAATAGTCCGCGGGTGTTGCTTGCCCCAGGAGGGGGGCAGCGGTGGTCTGCTCTGGAAGGCTGGCAAGCTGTTCCGCCGTGCGGGCAAGGGAGAGCCGGGCGGTCTGGGTTACCCCTTTGACCACAGCCTGCCGCAGGGCGCTGAGCACCGCGGCCGCCATCAGATAGCCGGTGGCGTGATCCAGCGCCTGCACGGGCAGAGGTGTCGGTTTGTCCGCACCAGCCCAACGCGCGCCCGCATCAGAAATCCCGGCGCTCATCTGCACCAGACTGTCAAAGCCGCGCCGCTGCGCCCAGGGGCCGCTCCAGCCATAGGCGCTAAGGCTTACCTCAATCCGGTTCGGCGCAAGGCTGTCACGGGTTGCGCGGCCAAACCCAAGCCGGTCAAGCGCGTCAGGACGGTAGCCATGCACCAGCACATCTGCCTGCGCCAGCAGCTCCTCAAACCGCCGCCGGTCCGCGTCTTGGCGCAGATCAAGACTGGCCATGGTCTTGCCCAGGGAAATATCCGGAATGACGCCGGGTTCGTCCCAGCCGGGCGGATCAATGCGCAGCACCTCGGCGCCAAACCCGGCAAGGGTGCGCGTGGCGATGGGACCTGCCAGCACGCGTGTCAGATCAAGCACCCGCAGGCCAAGCAGGGGCGCGGCACTACTGGCGGCTGCACGCGGTCTTAAGGTGACGGTGCGCGCTGCGTCCCAGTGGATCAGAGGCTCGGCTGCCACAGCCTGCCCCTGTGGATGGGACAGCCAGTCCGCACGGCTGCGCATAGCGGCCGCGACACCTCCGGCGGCGACGATTTCGGCCTCAAGCGCATCGCCACTCCAGCACAGAACAGCGCGGCGCACCGCTGCGGGATCCGCCGCGCAGCCCAGCACACCAAGTGCGGCAGCGCGGTGATGTGGCAGGTTTGTGTGCAACCTGATCCAGCCATCGCGACAGGGGTAAGTTGCCCGCGATCGGATCCCAGAGGCTTGGCAATTTCCAGCCCTGGGCGGCAAAACTATAGCCAACCAAAGCGAGGCCAGACGTTGATCCACCGTCACTGGCAGGGTCACTGGCAGGACCTCATCGCTGAGACCTGTGGCCTGCATCAACAGGGCGAGCTGCTGGCCCACGGCGGCAAAGCTGGCATTGGCCAGCGCGCTCACATCATATGCGCTGTCGTAGCGCCCCACACCGGTGCGCTGATAGCTGCCCGGTGCAGGCAGGGCTTGCAGCAGGCTCATTGCTGATAGGGGTCCGAGACTGTCCCGCAGCCCGTCACCAAAAAAGTTGAAGGCGAGCACGATTATCACGATCGGTAGCATCGGGATGGCGGTCCATGGATAGATCTCGATCGAGGCCAGGTTCTGCGCATCATTCAGCATCCGCCCCAGCTGACCGCCGGTGCCCGCAGCCCAAGGCCAAGGAAGGAGAGCGCTGTCTCACCGAGGATCATTGCCGGGATCGACAGCGTGGCCGAGGCGATGAGATGCGACATGAAATTGGGGATCAGGTGTTTGCGGATCACCCGCCCCGATGAGGCCCCCATCATTTCCGCCGCCCGCACGTATTCTTCTTCGCGCAACGACAGGAATTTGGCCCGGACCGAGCGCGCCAGCCCCGGCCAGTCCAGTATCCCGAGGATCACTGAGATAATGAAAAACACCGCCACCGGCGACCAGTTTGAGGGCACGGCCGCAGAGAGCGCCAGCCAGAGCGGCAATTCGGGCAATGAGCGCAGAACTTCGATCACGCGGTTGATCACCCAGTCGATCTTGCCGCCGAAATAGCCGGCAACAGAGCCAAAAAAGATCCCCAGAACAAAGGACACCGAGATGCCAATGAGGCCAACCGTGAGCGACAGCTGCGCGCCATAAAGGATGCGGCTGAAGATATCGCGCCCCAGTCGGTCAGACCCCCAGAGGAACACAGTTGCCCCCTCGGCGGGACAGAACAAATGAGTGTCAGAGGGGATCAGACCAGCAATGTTATAGGTCTGGCCCTCGCAAAAGAACTCCAGCTTGAGCGGGTTGTCCAGATCGGGTTTGAACACCCACTGAAAGGTCTCCAGGTCGGCCTCGGAGGTCATCGGATAGATGAAGGGTCCAAGAAATTTGCCCTCATGGAACAGGTTGATGGATTGCGGCGGCGAAAACAGATGTTCGCTTTTGCGCTCATTCGGGCCATAGGGCGCGATAAAGCCAACCACGGGCAGCAAAAGATAGCAGATCAGCAGGAAGGTGCCCGAGATCAGCCCCAGCTTATGGGTTTTGAACTTGCGCCAGATCAGCACCCAGTTGGGGGCATCCAGATCTTTGCGCTCAAGCTCTTGCAGAGAGGCTGCGGGATCATAAGGGGCGTCATCGACATAGCGTCCGTCAGGTAATTGGGTCATGCGTCACGCCCCTCGTATCGAATGCGGGGATCCAGCAAGACCAGCAGAACGTCCGAAATCATGGTGCCAATCAGGGTCAGCAGGGCGACAAACATCAAAACAAACCCAGACAGGAACATGTCCTGGGTCTTGAGCGCCGTCAGCAGGGTGGGGCCGATGGTCTGCAGGCCAAGCACCACCGAGACCAGAACCGAGCCGGAAATCATCGAGGGCAGCAGGTTGCCGATGTCGGCGACAAAGGGGTTGAAGGCCACCCGCAGCGGGTATTTTGCCAGCATGCGCGACGGCGACATGCCCTTGGCGATGGCGGTCTCGACATAGGGTTTGCCCAGCTCATCCAGCATATTGGCGCGCAGCCGCTGCATCATCGCCGAGGCGCCGGAGGTGCCAATGACAAAGGTCGGCACAATCAGGTGGATGAGGATGGATTTCACCTTTTCCCAGTTCATCGGCTCGCCCTCAAGCGCCGGGTCCATCAAGCCGCCAATCGGCAGGTTGAACCAGCGATGACCATAGTAAAACAGGATCAGCGCCAGCAAAAAATTGGGCGTCGCAAGGCCAAGATAGCCCACAAAGGCAGAGCTGTAATCAACCCAGCTGCGGGCGCGGGCGGCGGCCAGAACGCCCAGAGGCAGGGCCACGACATAGACAAAGAGAACGGCCGCAAGATTGACCAGAACGGTGAGCCAGAGACTGTCGCCGACGATTTCAGAAACGGGGCGGTCAAATTCAAAGGACCAGCCAAAATTGCCCTGGATCAGGCCGGAAAACCCATGCGGGCCCGGCAGAAACCCGGCCCAGATAAAATATTGCTGCCACAGGGGCTTATCCAGGGAGTATTCGCTGCGCAGAAATTCGGCCTTGGCGACACCGGCGGATTGGCCGCTGGCCCGCAGCTCGGCGATCTGATTGGACAGGTAGTCGCCGGGCGGCAGGTTGATGATGACAAAGACCAGAATGGAAACCACCCAGAGGGTCAGCAACATGGTGCCAAACCGGTAGATGGCGTAACGCAGAATGCCCATCAGCCCTTACCATCTTCAAAAAAGAATTCATCCGGGCGATAAACCCCGAAATGCGCTCCGGGCTCCCAGGCCCAAATGGTTTTTTGGGGCACGTTGCGCAGCCGGTTTGAGAGACCACGGGTTGCGGTGCGCCCGCCACAATGCCAATGCCATAGACCTGCTCGGAATGGATCTTGAGCATCTCATGCCAGGCTGCGGCGCGCGCCTCGTCATCAGAGGCATTTTCCCATTCATGCATCAGCTCCATCAGGCGCTGGGCCGGCGCCATATCCGGCGCTTCACCCGCGGCACCCGCCGTCTGGTAGTGCTGGCCCCATTTGGGCCAGGCAAAAAACACCTGATCGGTGGGGGCGAGATAGGCGGGGGAGGTGTAGTTTTGTGGCAGGCCATTGTCCCAGCCGTACCAGACCGCCGCCAAGGTGGTGCCCGAGAACACCCGGTTGCGCAGAATATCGCGGTCCAGCGGCCGCATCACCAGCTTGACGCAACATCTCTCCAGTCGTCGGTGATGATTTGCAGGGCATTCTCTACCTCCTGGCGTTCTCCGGCGGTTTCCACCACCAGCTCCATCTGGCGCCCATCGGGCAGGCGGCGAATGCCATAGCCGTCTTTTTCACCGAGCCCGGCCTCGTCCAAAAGGCGGTTGGCCAACTCGGGATCAAACGCGGCCCAGGCCTCGCGCATCTCAGCCTCATAAAAGGGGCTTTGCTCCAGCACCGTCATCGCCCCCGGTTTGGCCAGGTTGAAAAACAGCGCCTTGTTGATGGCGTTACGGTTGATCGCAAGCGACAGCGCCCGGCGGACCCGGACATCGCGCAGAACCGCGCGCCAGACCGGGTCCGCGACATTCAGGTTGGGATAGATTGCGATCTGCGAGGCCGCCCCGGTCCCCCAGAGGTAGGTGGTGTAGTCGGCGCCGTCTTTTTCGCCCTTGCGCAGGACCGGGAGGTCGCGAAAGCCAAGGCCACGCGCCTGCAGATCCGCCTCGCCTGCGTTGGCCTTGGCCGCCACCAGACCGCCGGCGACGATTTCCATCTCGACGGTGTCGATATAGGGCAGCTGGACGCCATGGGTATCGACGCGGTGATAATAGGGATTGCGCACGAACTGATGGCGGATTTTCTTGCCGGCTGTCGCATTGATCCAGGGCTGCAGGGTGGGCAGCTCGTGGTGATCGAACTTGTACATATTGTCGTATTTATTGTGCAGCGCCGCCCAGCTTTTGACCCGGGCATAGTCGACTTCTTCGGCCAGGGCCTCAGCCGTTGCATAGTCCGCGTGGAACTGTTTCAGATAGGCTGACGGACGATAGAATGAACGGCGGGCGCGCCTGGGCCAGGTTTTGCAAAAACTGCGGATTGGGCGTGTCCCACTGATAGATCACGGTGGCTGCATCCGGAAAACTGACCTGCGGCAACTGGCCCTCTGAATAGAGGAAATCCGGCGGGCCAGCCGGGCTCAGCAGCGGGGTGTTGGCAATATCTTTCCACCAGTATTCAAAATCAGCCGAGGTGAAGGGATCGCCACTGGACCAGCGATGGCCGGGCCGCAGTTTCAGCGTGTAGCGCCGGTTGCCCTCGTTTTCATAGCCAAGCAGAATGTCGGGCTGCAATGTGTAGTCTTCGGTATAGCCGACCAGCCGGGCATAGCCATAGACCACCATCTGGCGGATATCCTTGGAGCGGGTCACCATGGTGTTGAGGGTGCCGCCCTGCTGGCCAAAGGCACGCCCTTTGGCGGCCAGATCGACCATCAGCGGCACATCCGGCAAGCGCTCTGAGACGGGAGGCATATTGCCGCTGCTCACCTCGTCCTGCCAAAAGGGGCTTTCGACAAAATGGGGTCCGGCATGGGCGGCCGGCGGGGCAAACAGGGGCGCGAGCAGCAATGTCGCGGTCAGGGCAAGAACAGAGTGCGGGGCTTTAAACATGGCAACGTACCTTGTGTCCGGGCTCAAGCGGCACAAGAGGCGGCGCTTCAAAGCCTGAGAATCTGAATTTTTCGGGCCAGTCTTCCGGCCGGCCTGCGCCCTGTGCCACCAGTTTTAGGTTAATGGGGCGATGAATGTCCGGCTCTGGCTGGGCTGCGATCAGGGCCTTGGTATAGGGGTGTTGTGGGTTGTGAAACAGGGTCTCGGGCGTGGCCTGCTCCACCACCAGCCCGCGCCGCATCACCGCAACCTCATCGGCAATGCGCGCCACCACCGCCAGATCATGGCTGATAAAGAGGTAGGACAGCTGGTTTTCGTCGCGGATTTTCTCCAGCAGGCGCAGGATCTGCTCTTGGACCGAGACATCCAGCGCCGAAGTTGGCTCATCGCAGACCAGCAGCGAAGGCTCCAGCATCAGGGCCCGCGCGATAGACAGACGCTGGCGCTGTCCGCCGGAAAATGCATGTGGATACCGCTGCAGCATATCCGCGCCCAAACCCACGGTTTGCAGCATCTTCGCAGCCCGCTCACGCCGTTCCGACTGGGTGCCGATGTGATGGATCTCCAGCGGCTCGGTCATTGTGTCGAGGATGCGCATCCGCGGGCTAAGCGAGGAATAGGGGTCCTGAAACACCATCTGCGCCTCGCGCTGAAAGGCGGTGCGGGCGGTGCGGTCCATTTTGTGCACCTCGATGGCGGCCTCCCCCGCGCGGGGGCGAAACAGCACAGAGCCGCCTTCGTCAGGCGGCTCGGCCCCCAGAGCGATGCGGGCGGCGGTGGTTTTGCCCGAGCCGCTTTCGCCCACGATTGCAAGGGTCTTGCCACGCGGAAGCAGCAGGTCAACACCGCGACAGGCAAAGATCAGGCTTGGCGCCTTCCAGCCCTTTCCGGCCCGCATGCTATAGGTTTTGGAGACGGATTTCAGCTCAAGGATCAGGTCCGAGCGGCCCGGTACCGGCTGCGGGGCTGCGGCGGCGGGAATCTTTGGGGCTGCCTCAATCAGGGCACGGGTATAGGGGTGCGCCGGGGCTGACAGCAGGGGCTCGGCCGCGCCGGCTTCCATCACCCGGCCCTTGTGCATCACCACCACCTGTTCGGCCATATTGGCCACCACGCCCAGATCATGGGTCACCAGGATCATCGCCATGCCGGTGTCGCGTTGCAGCTCTTTCATCAGGCCCAGCACCTGCGCCTGGGTGGTGACATCCAGCGCCGTTGTCGGCTCATCCGCGATCAAAAGCTGTGGTTGGGCAACCATCGCCATGGCGATCATGGCGCGCTGGCGCATACCGCCGGACAGCTCGAACGGATAGGAGCTATAGGTGCGCTCGGGGTCAGGAAAGCCGACGCGTTCAAAACAGGTGAGCACCTCTTTCTTGGCCTCAGACTCGCTTTTGCGGCCATGCAGCCAGAGCACCTCGGCCACCTGATTGCCAATGCGGTGCAGGGGCGACAGTGAGCGCATCGGTTCCTGAAAGATCATCGCAATCTGATTGCCGCGCAGATCGCGCATCTGGCGCTCTCCCAGTGTCGCCAGATCAGTCCGCCGGAAGCCCCCTGCAATAGCACGCTGCCACTGCGAATTTGCGCCGCCTTGGGCAGGATGCGCAGCACGGCCCGACAGGTCACCGTTTTGCCGGAGCCGCTCTCGCCGACCAGCGCCAGCGTTTCTCCGGCGGCGACATCAAAACTGACGCCGCGCACAACATCGTCGCCCTTGCCAAAGCCGATGCTGAGGTTCTTTACCGAGAGCAAAGGCGCCATTTAGAGCGGCCCACAGTGCTGCATAGGTCCAGGCTGAATTTGTCCAGTCATAGGTGTCCCGTTTTCCCTGTTCTTTTTGTCTTCACCTTCGCGCGTGGCCTGCGGCCTAGTCAAACCCCATTTGCCATAGCTGCTGTTTGCTGCAGAAATATTGATACAGCGGCACCACATGGCCACATTTTCGCGGTGCCAGCCAGAGATTGGCGGCAAGTGCTACACATTTGTGCCGGGATCTGACAAATCAGGGTGGGTGAGCGGCCTGGCTTTTGCAATTGTGCCGTCGCGCACTGCCCGCTGGCTGGCCAAAGGAGACCTGGCATGATCACTCGACTGGACCTTTTTATCGATCGCATGGTGTCGCAGCGCGCCTGTCTGGATTTTGGCATCGCTCAGACCGCCGCCCTGTCGGGCCCGGTGTTCGAGCTGGGGCTAGGCAATGGTCGCACCTACCATCACATGAAACACAACGTAAAAGACCGCGATCTCTATGTGTTTGAGCGGGCCGTGGCCTCGCATCCTGACAGCACGCCGCCAGAAGAGCTGACGATCCTAGGCGATGTGCGCGACACCCTGCCCGCAGCACTGGTGCGGTTTGGCGCAACGGCCAGCCTGGTGCATGCCGATCTGGGCGGCCACAACCGCGAAAAGAACGACGCCTTTGCCCGGCTGATCTCTCCTCTGGTAGAGCCGCTTTTGGCGACAGGGGGCCTGATGGTCTCGTCTGGCCGGATGTATTTTGACAGCCTCACCGAAATGCCACTGCCAGCAGAGGCGGTGCAGGGGCGCTGTTTTATCTACCGTCGCGACGCCTGAGGCGGGGGCTCAATTTGGAGAAGGCTCAATTTGGAATGGGACGCAGGGTCACTCTGGCCGTTGCCCGTATCTGATCCCTAGGCTGGCCTGCGACCAAGGAGGCCAGCTGATGATTTTTTATGATTGTTCTACCGCACCCAACCCGCGCCGGGCGCGGATGTTTCTGGCAGAAAAGGGTCTTGCGCCCGAAAGCCACGATATTTCCATCGCCAAGGGCGAGCAACTGGACGCCGCGTTTCGGGCGGTGAACCCGCGCGCCACGATCCCGGTGCTGGTGACAGACAGCGGCGCGGTGCTGACAGAAAACCTCGGTATCGCCGCCTATCTTGAGGCCTATCAGCCAGAGCCTGCCCTGATGGGGCGCAGTGCGGACGAAAAGGGTCTGGTCCTGATGTGGAACGCCATTGTGGAGCAACAAGGCGGGCACCCCATTGCAGAGGCGTTGCGCAATACGCACCCTGCCTTTCAGGGACGCGCCATTCCCGGCCCCGACAACTATGCCCAGCTCCCCGAGCTGGCCGAGCGTGGTCTGGCGCGCACTCAGCGCTTTTTTGCATTGCTGGAAGAGCGGTTGAGCGAGAGCCCCTATCTGGCCGGTGATGAATTCACCCTGGCAGATATCTCGGCCTTTGTGTTTGTTGACTTCGCGCGGGTGATCAAACAGCGCATCCCCGAAGAGAACGCGGCCAGCCTGGCCTGGTATACGGCGATCAAGGCCCGCCCCAGCGCACAGATGTGACAGCCCACAGATGTGACTGTGGGTGTGTGACTGTATATGTGCGACTGTAAATTTCGGACTGGGCATGACTGGGCAATCCCTGCGTCGGGGTGACGTCAGGGCGACAAGACTGGACAACATCCAGCGCTCAAAGCAGGGTGGTGCTGCCCGCCCTTGCCAGAAATGTGATCCCATGCCGCCAAAGCCCGTATTGCATCGTGACGACCCCAGCGCCGCGCCTTTGGTGGGCAATGTCAAAGTCACCCGGGACGACTGGCTGAATGTGGCCATGGATGTGCTGATCACGGATGGGGTCGAGCAGGTAAAGGTGCTGGCGCTGTCCGAACGCCTGAACGTGTCGCGCTCGTCGTTCTACTGGTATTTCAAATCGCGCCAGGACCTGCTGGACGCGCTGTTGAAGACCTGGGAGCAGACCAATACCGCCGCAATGGTGGCCCGGGCTGAGGCTCCGGCCGAGGCCATCACCGGCGCTGTGCTGAATATTTTTCACTGCATTGCCAACCCGGCGCTGTTCAATACGGCGCTGGATTTTGCGGTGCGGGACTGGGCGCGCCGCTCCGGTAAGGTGCGCAGCCTGCTGGACCGCTCAGATGCCCTCAGGCTCGAGGCGCTGACCCAGATGTTCATGCGCTTTGGCTTTGCCGAGCTTGAGGCGATGACCCGTGCCAAGGTCTTGTATTACATGCAGCTGGGCTATGGCATGGCCGAGCCCAATGAGAGCCACGCCCATCGTTTGCAAATGACGCCCTACTACCTCAAGGTCTTTACCGGCTGTGAGCCAAGCGCGTCGGAGCTGGAAGAATTTGCTGATTTCACCAAGAAATACTGGGATATCTGACGTCTGCGCCTTGTGACGAAAGTCAGATAAAAATGGCCCCATGCGGGGCCATTTTCTGTGTCAGAGGGTTTTGAGCAGGCGTTCAGCGCTGGCTTGATGTTTCTTGGCGGCGTCCAGTCGTACGGGGCCATAGCCGCGGATCTCCATCGGTGCGTTCAGGATCTGCAGGCAGGAGCTGTGCTTTTCGCTGCTGTAGTGGGTGGAAACCGTTGTGAGCGCCGCCTCAAACCAGGCCAGCAGGCTGCGGTGCAGGCGGGCTTCTTCGTGATAGCCAAAGGGGTTGAAGCGACTGCCGCGCAGGCGTTTGCCGCGCGTCAGCAGCGAAAGCGCCGGACGCAGCCAGGGGCCGAACGCCATTTTGACGGGCCGTCCGCGGGCATCCTTTTTGCGCGCCAACACGGGAGGGGCCCTATGATAATTGACACGAAAATCCCCTTCGAACTCCTGATCAATCTGATCCTTGAAGTGGTCGCCGGTCATCAGCCGGGCCACCTCAAACTCATCCTTGTAGGCCATCAGTTTGAACAGGGATTTTGCCGCCGCCACGGTCAGCGCGTCGCAGCTGTCAACGGGCAGCAGGCTGCGGAATTTCCCCAGGGTTTCGGTGTAGCGAAGGGCGTAATCCGCATCCTGATAGCCGGCAAGGAAGGCGGCGCGGTGCTCGATCATCTGCTCCAGAGTTTCCTCAGTCTCCTCGGCCTCGGTGTAAAACTGTGACACCAGGGCAGGGTCAACAGCCATGGCGCGGCCAATTACCAGGGCAAGATGGTTTTTCTCAATCGCAACCCCGTTGAGCTCAATCGCCTGATCCAGAGCCATGCCGCTGACCGGTACCAGCCCCTTTTGCCAGGCAAACCCCAGCATCATGACATTGGCCAGAACCGCATCGCCCAGCAGGGCCTCGGCGGCTTCGTTGGCGTTAAAGCCCGCAAGGTTTTCGGGGCCAACGGCAGCGGCAATCTGTTGTTCGCGCACACCGGCCATCAGATCGGCATCGCGGCGCAGCACCAGATCGCCGGTGGGCATCTCGGCGCGGTTCAGCACTATCTTGGTACCGGCGCGATAATGCGCCGAGGCCTTGGGGGCTGAGCTCACCACCACGTCACAGCCGATCACCGCATCGGCGGCGGCCTGATCAATGCGCACCTGGTTCAGGTGTTCGGGCGCGTTTGACAGGCGAATGTAACTAAGACCAGTGCCGAATTTTTGCGCAAACCCGGTAAAGTCCAGCACGCTGGACCCCTTGCCCTCAAGATGCGCCGCCATGGTGATCAGCGCGCCCACGGTGACAACGCCAGTACCGCCGACGCCTGTGACCAACAGATCAAAGGGTTTGTCCAGGCTGGGCAGATCGGGGGCAGGCAGCTGCGCCAGCAGCGCCGCACGATCCAGCCCGGCGGGCCGCTTTTTGCGCCGCGCGCCGCCCTCAATGGTGACAAAGCTGGGGCAAAAACCGTTCAGGCAGGAAAAGTCCTTGTTGCAGCTGGAGAGGTTGATCTTGCGCTTGCGGCCAAAGACGGTCTCCTTTGGTTCCACGCTCAGACAGTTGCTCTCAACCGAGCAGTCGCCGCAGCCTTCGCAGACCAGATCGTTGATGAAGGCGAATTTCTTGGGATCTTCCAGCGTGCCGCGCTTGCGACGGCGGCGCTTCTCGGTGGCGCAGGTCTGCTCGTAGATCAGGATGGTCACGCCTTTGATGTCACGCAGCTCACGCTGGACCAGATCCATCTCAGCACGGTCATGAAAGGTGGTGCCCACAGGGAAGTCGGCGCGGCTGAACTTGTCTATGTCATCCGAGACCAGCGCAATGCGCTCTACGCCCTCGGCGCGGCAGGTCTGGGCAATGCCGGTCACGCGGACGGGGCCATCCACGGGTTGGCCGCCGGTCATGGCGACGGCGTCGTTATAGAGGATCTTGTAGGTAATATTAGTCCGTGCTGCCACCGCCTGCCGGATGGCGAGCGAGCCCGAGTGATACCAGGTGCCCTCACCAAGGTTCTGAAAGACGTGTTTGCCGCCGTTGAACTGCGAGGCCGCCGTCCAGGTGACACCTTCGCCGCCCATCTGCGCATAACCAGAGGTGTTGCGGTCCATCCAGCTGGCCATCACATGGCAGCCGATGCCGGACTTGGCCTCGCTGCCCTCGGGCAATTTGGTCGAGGTGTTATGCGGGCAGCCCGAGCAGAAATAGGGGGTGCGATTGGCGCCGGGCACATTGATCAGCTTTGGTGGTTGGGCCAGCAGGGCGGCGGCCTTGGCGGGCAGGGATTCAGCAGGGAAAAACCCGTCCAGACGCGCGGGCACAATCGGCACCAGCATCAGGGGGCTCAGCTCTACGGTCCAGGGGATCAGTGGCTCGCCCTCACTGTCGTATTTGCCGACCATCATTTTCGGCTTGGTGCCGGGCCAGTCGTAGAAATATTCTTTGAGCTGGCTTTCAATGATGCCGCGTTTTTCCTCAACCACCAGCACTTCGTCCTTGCCGCCCATAAAGCGCAGCGCCTCGGGACGGGCCAGCGGCCAGACCATGCCAACCTTGTAGATGTCGATGCCCAGACGGCGGCAGGTGACCTCGTCCAGACCCAGCAGCCGCAGGGCCTCCATCAGGTCGAGATGGCCCTTGCCCGTGGTAACAAAGCCAAATTTGGCCGCCTCGACGTCATAGATGCGCCGGTCAATCGGGTTGGCCTCGTCAAAGGCGCGCACCGCTTTGATCTTGGCGCGAATGCGGGTCTCGATCTCGGGAGAGGGCAGGTCGGCGCGGCGGATGTGCAGCCCGCCCGGATAGGCGGGCAGCTCTGGATAGCTGAAATCACGGTCCGGCTGCAGGTTGATCGAGCGCGCGCTCTCAACCGTTTCCGACACCGCCTTGAAGCCAACCCAGGTGCCGGAATAGCGCGACAGGGCAAAGCCGTATTCGCCATAGGTCAGGAACTCTGAGACATCTGCCGGGTTCAGCACCGGCATGAACCAGGACAAAAGGCGACGTCTGACTGGTGCGGCATGGAGAAGCTGACGCAGCCGTGGTCATCGCCTGCCACCACCAGCACGCCGCCCTTGGCGGACGAGCCATAGGCATTGCCGTGTTTCAGCGCATCACCCGAGCGGTCAACGCCGGGGCCTTTGCCGTACCACATGGAAAAGACGCCCTCGACCTCGCAATGGGGATCCAGAATGGCCTGCTGCGCGCCCAGAACGGCGGTGGCGCCAAGGTCTTCGTTGACGGCGGGCATGAATTTTATGCCGTTGTCTTGCATGCGCTGGCGGGAGCGCCAGAATTCTAGATCCACCGCGCCCAGGGGGGAGCCGCGGTAGCCCGAGACAAACCCGGCAGTGTTGAGCCCGGCTGTGCGGTCACGGCGGGCCTGATCCAGCATCAGCCGGGCCAGCGCCTGGGTACCGGTGAGAAACACCCGTCCCGTCTCCATGGCGTAGCGGTCTTCAAGTTTGTAGCTGCGAAAATCGTGGCTCAGCTTGGTCATTTTGGGGTCGTCCTTACGGAAAGTGGGCGCGGGCCTGCCTGTTTGTGGCAGGATATTCCGGCTTTGCCGAAAAGATCTGTCTGAATTGCTGGTTTTGGCAGATGATTTGGTTATATTAGCCAAAAAGCAACCCCAAATTGGATGAATTTCGCGACATGCATCAACTGGACGACCGGGACCGACACATTTTGCGGCTGTTGCAGGAAGATTCTCGCATCTCGAATGCGGAGCTGGCAGAGACGGTTGGCATGTCCGCCTCGGCGCTGTGGCGTCGGGTGCGGGTGCTGGAAGAGACCGGCGTGATCGAGCGCTATGGTGCGGTGGTGAGCGCCCCGGCGATGGGGCTGGGGTTTCAGGCCATCGTGCATGTGCATCTGACGCGCCATGATCCGGAAAAACTGGCCGAATTCATTCGCGCGGTTGAGTTGAGCCCGCTGGTGCAGGAGTGCTATGCGACCACCGGTCAGGCGGATTATCACCTGCGCGTGCTGGCTCCGGATCTGGAGGCCTACAACCGGTTTCTGGAGGGGTTTTTGTTCCGTCTGCCTGCGGTTGCCAGTGCCCAGACCAATGTCGTGCTGCGCACCATCAAGCGCGATCGCCCAGTCGTGGCTTAAATAGTGGTGGCCTAGCCAGTCTTCGCCTGACCCGTGGTGCCCTAATAGGCCGTAAAATGCGTCGTGCAGATATGCGACTACATCGCGACAGCCGGGGCTAGCCGATGGCGCATTTGACCCAGACCGCAGTCATCGCAATATAGGTGAGCTGATGCAGGCACTGGTCGGTGCCCATGGCACGCCAGAAAACCGCTTGCTGCGGGTTCAGGTGCCTCTTTTCGGTATACTGCGCCTTGCCGTAGTCGATGTGGAAATGCACCACCCATTCCGCAAGGCAGATCGCCAGAATAAAGCCAACGGGTGCACCCATAATGACAAAAGCGACAACCGAGCCAAGCGCATGGACCCCGGCATGCTGCGCCCGTCCGGAGTGAAGATATACATTGCGGCCGGACAGCATCTTGTGGGTTTGCAAAAAGAAATCAGCAAAAAGATGTTTGATCTGCAACAGGCAGAGCAACAGCAGTACTGATCCGACTATTCCTAGCAAAGCATTCCCCTGTGACAATTTGCTGCTCTGAAACCATAGGGCTTTTTTTGTGACTGGCAAATACTGCGTAGCACAGGTGCCGTAACGGGACAGTGACCTGGGTCACACCTGTACGGATCCGTCTGGCTATAGACCTTTGCCCGCCTGCTATCTGCCTGTCGCCCGTCTGCCATTGCCTGCCGGGGGTAATCCGCGTTAGGCATAGAGAATAATTTTTGCTGCAGCCAAACCGGAGCTGTCCCATAGAAACGTCCCTGTTCCGCTTCATCTGGAAATATTCCAAACGCGACCAAGTGCTCCTGCTGGCGGTCACGACCTGTCTTTTCCCGCTATTGTATCTGACGCTGGAGCTGCCAAAACGGATCATCAACGATGCGATTGGCGCGGCGAGCGACCGGATCGAAATCCTGGGCTATAGCTTTGAGAAGCTTGATTATCTGTGGATTCTCTGTGCCGGTTTTCTGATTTCGGTGCTGGTCCATGGGCTGTTGAAGATGCGCATCAACACCATGAAGGGGGTGCTGGCCGAGCGCATGCTGCGGCGGTTCCGCTACAAGTTGATCACCCGGGTGCTGCGCTTTCCCCAGCCCTATTTTGAACGCGTCAGCCAGGGCGAGCTGGTCTCGATGATCACCTCCGAGAGCGAGCCGATGGGCGGCCTGATGGGCGATGCGGTCAGCCAGCCGGTGCTGCAGGCCGGCCAGATGCTGACGATTCTGTTCTTCCTGTTTACCCAAAGCCCCTGGTTTGGGCTGGCGGCTGTGGCCCTGATCCCGTTGCAGGGCTGGCTCATTCCAATGCTGCAACGCCAGATCAACCTGCTGAACAAGACCCGTATCCACGAGGTGCGGGCACTGGCTTCAGAGATCGGCGAGAGTGCCGCCGGGGCTGCAACCCTGCGTATCAATGGCGGCTGGCGCTACCGGATGGCCGCCATTACGGATCGGCTGGGGCGGCTCTATGACATCCGCTTTGAGATCTATCAGAAAAAATTCTTCATGAAGTTCCTCAATAACTTCATCACCAATCTGACACCGTTTTTCTTTTATGCCGTTGGCGGCTACCTTGTGCTGCAGGGCGATGTCTCGCTTGGCGCTCTGGTGGCGGCTCTGGCGGCCTATAAAGATCTGGCCTCGCCCTGGAAAGAGCTTTTGGCCTATTACAACCAGACACAGGATATGTCGCTGCGCTGGGATGTGATCCTTGAACGGTTCGCACCACCTGGCATGGTCCGCGAAGAGTTGATGTCGGGCGAGCCGGGAGACATTCCGCGTCTCAATGGCGATGTGGTTCTTGACGGTGTCAATGTGCGCGATGCCGATGGCAATCTGGTGCTGGAAGAGCTGAATGCCACCCTTCCGGCCGGAAAGGTCATGGGCATTGCGGCGCCCTCAGAGGAAGATCGGGGTGGCCTGGCAGCGCTCCGGACCCGCGAGGTGCTGCCCGCCACAGGCCAGGTGACGGTTTCGGGGCGGGATATGCGCGAGCTGCATCAGGCCGTTCTGGCGTTGCGCATAGGGCATGTAACCTCGCGGCCTGTGCTGTTTCAGGGCTCGTTTGGCGAGAATGTCATGATGCCGATGCTGCACCGGCCCAGGGGCACTGCCCTGGATCAAAAGCAATTTCAGGCGGCGCAATTGGCCGGCAACAGCGCCGATCCCTTTGATGCGCCATGGCTGAATCCGGAACTGGCGGGCTTTGCCAGTGAGCATGAGTTGCGCGACTGGTGGGTGCAGCTGCTGGCGGGCATTGGCACCGACAGCGCCTTGTTCCGCCGTGGGATGGAACAAAAATTTGATCCTCTGGGGCACCCGCGTTTGGCCCAGTGTCTGGTCGATATGCGTCCCAAAGTGCGCGCCGCCGTGGCCGAAGCCGGTCTGGCCGGGCAGGTGCACGGGCTGGCACCGGATGTCTATAATCCGGCGCTGCCGGTAGCCGAAAACCTGCTCTATGCCACGCTGAGTGAGCCGATAACCGAGGAAGCGCTGCAGCGGCACGTGGAGTTCCTTGACCGGCTGCGCGAGCTGAAACTGGACGACGATCTGGTCAGCCTGACCCGGGACGTGGTGGATATTCTGCGCCAGATCTTTGGCCTGGACGGCACGGATCACCCGCTGTTTCGTAAACTGGGCCTTGATACCAAAGCCTATGAGCGCGCCTCGGCTTTGGTCGACAAGACCCGTGCCAAGGGGGCGGTGGCGCTGGAACGGCATGAGCTGGCACAGCTGATGATCGTGCCCTTCAGCATCTCGGCAGACCAGATCGGCCCGGCCTTCACGGACGATATGAAAGCACGTATCCTCGCCTTCCGCAAAAGCCACGCGGATGAGCTGATGGAGACGCTCTCGGATATTTTCGTGCGCCTTGATGAGGGTCAATTCGCGCCGGGTCTGACGGTTTTGGAAAACGCGCTTTTCGGCAAGATCTCCGACAGTTCCGGCGCCCGTGGGGATGAGCTGCGACGGCTTATTTCAGATGTGCTGGTTGAAAACGGCGCCCGCGATATGGTTGTGGAGCTGATCTTTGATCTGCCCATTGCACTGGGCGGGCAGGGGCTGCCGGCCAGCTATGCCGAACCTCTGGCCTTTGCGCGCGCGACGATCAAGCGCCCGGATATCCTGCTGCTGGATGCGGCCCTGACCAGCTATGATCTCGACACCAGAATCGCAGTGCACAAAAACCTGCGGCGGCTTTTGCCCGAAACAACGCTAGTGTATCTCGATTCCGGCTTTGAGCGGGCGGATGTTTTTGATGTCTTTTACGAGATGCGTCAGGGGCGGCTGGTCAGTGATGTGCCACATCAGGAAATCGTCGAGGACAGCGCTGCCAGCCAGGATCTGGCGCGCAAATTGCGCGCACTTGATCAGACTGAATTGTTCTCGGGCCTGAACCGGCGACAGCTGCGGCTTTTGGCCTTTGGGGCGCGCTGGTACAGTGCCGAGGCGGGGGATGTGGTGTTCCTGAAGGACGATGCGGCCAGCGATGGTGTCTACATGATCATTTCAGGTGAGGCGGGTCTGTTCCTGCCGCAACCGGGTAAAGAGGACCGCAAGATCACCTCGGTCGGCCCCGGCCATCTGGTTGGAGAGCTGGGTCTGATCCGAAGAGAGCCCCGCGCGCTCAGCATGGTGGCCGAGACCGAGCTGTCCTGTCTGCGGATCGGGGAAGAGGAATTCCTTGCCGTGGTGGAGAACGACGCCAATACGGCCTTCAAGCTGCTGCAGGTGGTTGCGGGCTATGTTGCAAACTGATCAGTGTGCAGTTTGCTGCACAGGCAGCTGTGTAGTCAGGCCTGTTTAGTCAGGCCTGTTTAGTCGGGCCTGCTTCGTCCGGGCTGCAGAACTGGCGGTACAGCAGGGCAATGATTTCTTCGGTATTGGGGTTCTTGAGAGAATAGTAAATGGTCTTGCCGTCGCGACGGGTCTGCACCAGGCCTTCGTCGCGCAAACGCGCCAGCATCTGGCTGACAGCAGCCTGACGCATGTCCAGCAAAGCCTCCAGCGCGCCGACTGATTTTTCTCCCGTGCCCAAATGGCACAGAATCATCAGGCGGCCTTCATGGGCCAGAGTCTTGAGAAAAGCGGCGGCCTCGGCGGCGCGCTCTGCCATATTCACTGGGGCTTCCGGCTGCGTGCCTGCGTCGCCCACAGCTGTCTCTGGGGCAGTGGGCGTCTCGTCGAGGGGTTCGGGGGTCTGGAGGGTCACGTGTCCAACATCCTGCGGTGATTGATACCGCTATATTGCCCTATTTTCGTAAGGTAAGACAGCCCCCCTTGTTGTGAGCCCCCCCTTGTCCGCTTGTTGCACCTGTTCGCCTGTTGCGACCAAGAGATCAGCCTTCGAGCGGCGGCGCCCCTCCGGCGAAATTATTGCCGTTTTGATAGTCACAGGGGGCTTCGCGCATGTTCAGGTGCAGATCAGAGCCCGTAAAAGGATGCGCCCTGGCAAGAGCTTCATCGACCGTGATCCCAAGACCGGGGGTCTCGGGGGGCGTGATAAAGCCCGCCTCGACCTTGAGGCTGCCTTTGATCAGCGCGTCATGGAACGGGGTCTCGATGCATTCTGCCATCAGGATATTGGGAATTGAGGTCGCCAGCTGGATATTGGCGGCCCATTCCACCGGCCCGGCATAAAGATGCGGCGCCAGCTGCGCGTTGAACACTTCGGCGAGGGCTGCGACCTTTTTCATCTCCCAGATACCACCGGCGCGTCCCAAAGCGGGCTGCAGGATTTCTGCAGCGCCACTGCGCAACACGGCGGCAAACTCAGCCTTGGTGGTCAGGCGCTCGCCGGTGGCCACCGGGATACGGACGTTGCGGGCCACCCGGGCCATGTCCTCGATATTGTCGGGGGGCGTGGGTTCTTCGAACCAGAGCGGCGCATAGGGTTCCAGCGCTTGGCCCAGGCGAATGGCGCCGCCGGTTGTAAACTGGCCATGGGTGCAAACAAAAGATCCGCCTTGTCGCCAATGTCGCCGCGAATTGCTTTGCAGAAATCGACCGAGAGCGAGATATCTTGCATCGCGGGCATATGGCCCCCGCGCAAAGTATAGGGCCCGGCCGGGTCGAATTTCACCGCCGTATAGCCCTGGCGCACCATCTCGACGGCGGATTCCGCGGCCAGCTCCGGGGAGGTCCCGAACTCATTTATGTCGTGATGCGGCAGCGGGTAGAGATAGGTGTAGGCGCGAATGCGGTCATTCAGCCGGCCACCGATCAGGGCATGCACTGGCCGGTCGCGGTCTTTGCCAAGGATGTCCCAGCAGGCGATCTCTAGCCCCGAAAAGGCACCCATGACGGTGAGGTCGGGGCGCTGGGTAAAGCCCGAGGAATAGACCCGGCGGAACATCATCTCGATGTTTTCGGGGTTCTCGCCTGCCATGTGGCGGGCAAAAACATCCTCAATCACCGGCTTCATGGCCTCGGGGCCGATGGTTGACGCGTAGCATTCGCCCCAGCCCGTGATGCCAGTGTCGGTGGTCACTTTGACCAGGATCCAATACCGCCCACCCCAGCCCGGCGCGGGCGGGGCGGTGACGATGATCTCAAGATCTTGCAGTCTCATGGCGTGGTCCTCGGTCAATAGTATTGGGGCCTCCCCCGCAGAGAGGGCGGCCCCTTGGGGTCTGCCTAGCGGTTGAACAGGATGACATTGCGTTTGGCGCTGCCCGTCTTGGTGTCGGCAATGGCCTCATTGATCTGCTCCAGGCTCCAGCGCCCGGAAATCAGCTCGTCCAGTTTCAGACGGCCCTGCTGATAGAGATCCACCATCCAGGGAATGTCACGCTGAATGACCACATCGCCCATTTTAGAGCCGATCATACCCTGGCCCACAGCGGCCATGATGACCGGCTCATAGGTGGCTTTCTGTCCAGAGTGCGGCATGCCGATCATCACGACCTTGCCGCCATACCCCAAGTAGCGCAGCGCCTGCTCGTAGGCGGGTATGGCGCCGACGGTGACCAGAACCAGATCAGCGCCTTTGCCGCCAAGCGCCTTGAAGGCGGCTGTCCAGGGGGATTTCAGCGTGCCGAGCACGCCGTGGGTGGCGCCAAACTCTTTGGCGATTTCCAGCTTTTCTTCACTCATGTCGACAGCAACGATGCGGCGCGCGCCTGCAATGCGGGCGCCCTGAATGGCGTTCAGGCCCACGCCGCCGGCGCCAATCACCACCACATCCTGCCCGGCCCGCAGCTGCCCGGCATTTACCGCAGCCCCAACGCCGGTGATCACACCGCAAGAGATCAGCGAGGCGGCCTCTTTGCTGAGGGTGTCTGGGATTTTCACGATCTGGCGCTGGTCGACCACCACCTTTTCGGCAAAGGCACCACAGGTCATCGCCTGCATCAGAGCACCGCCGTCAGCGGTTTTCAGGGGGCCGTCGTTGATGGGGTCATAAGGGGTTTCGCAGATCGTGGGCTTGCCGCCTGCGCAGCTGGGGCAGTTGCCGCAGGACCGGATCAGGGTGACAACAACGCTGTCGCCTACGGCAAAACCGCTGACACCGTCACCGAGGTGAGAGATGATTCCTGCAGCCTCATGGCCGTAGACTGCGGGAAGAAACCCGCCCCAGGCACCCTCTGCAAAAGATATGTCGCTATGGCAGATCGCCACCGCGTCCAGCGTGACTTCGACTTCGCCCATGCGCGGGGCCGCCAGTTGCACCTCTTCGATGACCAAGGGTTCGCCAAAGGCATGGCAGACGGCGGCTTTTATGGTTTGCATGGTATTCTCCCTGTTTGATGCACGGTGGCCCGCAGCAAAACTCGCTGCAAGCTGGAAACCGTCAGCCCCGCGTCGTTTTTACGTCACGGAAGAGCGGCTGCGCAGAAAAACAGCTGTGCCGATTACCATCAGCACCAAGGCCAGCAGAAAGGGCGCTCCGGGCAGGTAATAGGCAGTGTCTCTGTCCGAGAAAACGGCAAAGGTGGCCGTCATCATCAGAGGCGAGATAACCATCGACAGCGCATGCGCCGCTGTCATGACACCCTGCAGTTCGCCCTGTTGATTGTCGGCTACGGCCCGCGACATCAACCCCTGCAACGCAGGCTGCACCACCGCACCGAGCGCTGCAATCGGGATCAGCGCCAGCGCCAGGTTGCCGCTTGTGATAAAGGCCAGAATGCCAAATGCAACAAAGTCAAATCCCAGCCCCCAGATCACCGTGCTGCGCTCGCCAACCCAGCGGACCATATAGCGCAGCAGCCCCCCCTGCACGAGCGCCATGGAGATGCCATAGATCGCCAGCGAGATCCCAATCATCTGCGGCTGCCAGCCAAATTGTTCGGCAGTGAAATAGGACCAGATCGCCGGGTAGACATAGATGGCAACGGAATAAAGAAAATAGACCCAGAGCAGCCCCGTGATGCCAGGAATACGCGCCATGGCACGAAAGGCCCCCAGCGGATTGGCGCGCGCCAGTCAAAGGCGCGGCGGGTCTCGTCCGTCACGGTCTCGCGCATCACGAACCAGCCAAAGGCAAAGTTCAGCCCGGCCAGAACGGCGGCGGCATAAAACGGCGCCCGGGTGCCCAGCTCTCCCAGCAGCCCGCCCATGAGCGGCCCCAGTACAAAGCCAGCCCCAAAGGCGGCCCCAAGCAGGCCAAAGTTGGCGGCCTTTTCCGCAGGCCTGGAGATATCGGCAATATAGGCGCCTGCGGTGGCATGGGTCGCGGCGGTGATGCCTCCAATCAGGCGTCCCACCAGCAGCAACCAAAGAGAGCCCGCCAGCGCCATGACCAGATAATCCAGCGTCATCACGAACAAAGACACCAGCAGCACCGGACGGCGTCCCAGCGCATCCGACAGGGAGCCAAGCACCGGGCTGAACAGGAATTGCATCACCGCAAAGGCAGTGCTGAGAATGCCGCCCCAGATCGCCGCATCCGCAAGGCTGCCACCCTGCACCTCAAGCAGCAGGTTCGGCATGATCGGCATGATCAGGCCAATGCCCATGGCATCAATCATCACGGTGGTGAGGACAAAAAACAATGGCAGGCGCATCAATGTCGTCCTTGCTGGCGGGGAGAAGTAACCCCGGCGCGACGCGTCTGCAGGCGCGCCAGGATCACAACGGGGTCACATTGGGGTCAGTCACATCGGGGTCAGTTCACTCGGACACCAGTTCCGCGACTTTCTCGCAAAAACGCAAGGCTTCCGCCGGGGCAGCGCCGAGCTGAGCTGCGGGATCAAACAGCGCATCCCCATCGATCTGCGGGTAGTCGCGCGCCACCAGTTGGCGCAAAGGCTGACCTGTGTCGCCCGCCTCACGACAGAGTGTTTTGACCTGGGCCTGCGCCTCGGGGCGCGGCATCACTGCCGCCAGGGCAAAGCTGAGAGCCTCGGCATGGATCATGTCCAGACCCGAGGCAAGAGCTGCCGTCATGGCAGGCGCATTGGGGCTGATCCCGGCGCAAAGGTCGCGACCGGTGCGCGCAGCACTGGCGGCGCCCAGCACGATCTGCGGCAGGCAAAGCCATTCGCTGAACCAGGCGGCCCCGTCACGCTGATGCTGTTGCAGCGCACTGCCATGCAGGATCGACAACAGCCCGGTGCCCTGCCGCGCCAGTGCCACCAGGGCCGAGGGGGCAACCGGGTTCTGTTCTTGCGGCATGGTGGAAGACGCGCCGGCACCGCCAAGAGAAATCTCGCCAATACCGGTCTGCACCAGCGCGATACAGTCTTCGCCCAGTTTGCCCAACACCAGATTGACCCGCACCATCCACTCCATCAGTCGCAAGAGCGGTGTGCGGTCGCTGTGCCAGCTGCGCTCAGGATCACTAAGACCCAGAGCCTCGGCCATCCCGGCGCGCACAGTGGCGGCTGCGGCCCCAGGGCGCCTGCGGTGCCGGCAGCACCTGACAATGAGATCAGCAGGCAGTTTTTGCGCAGGGCGGGCAACTCGGCCAGAAGGTCAAGCATCGGCGCGCCCCAGGCGTCGACCACTGCGCCAAAACTGGTGGGCGTGGCGTGCTGGCCATAGGTGCGCGCGGGCATGGGCAGGGCGGCATGCGTCTGTGCCAGTTTGCCCAGAGAGGCCAGCGTCAGGTGCAAGTCATCCTCGATCAGTGCCAGCGCCTGGCGCAGCCGCAGCATCAGCGCGCTGTCCATGATGTCCTGCGAGGTGGCGCCCCAATGCACATACTGCGCATGTTCCGGCGCGTTCATCTCGGCGCGAAAGGCGGCGACGAGCCCCGGAACCGGCACGCCGTTTTGCCCGGTAGCCTTGCGGATCGAGGCCGGGTCCAGCGCCACTTCCATCACGGCCCGCCCAATGGCGGCAGCGCTCTCAGTCGGGATGACCCCGGCTGCCCCCTGGGCACGGGCAAGCGCGCCTTCGACCAGCAGCATGGCGCGGGTCTCGGCCGTATCGGTGAACAGGCGACCCACATCGCCAGAGGTAAAGAGGTCGCCATAGATCTGGCTGTCAAAGACGCAAGCCGCCATCAGAAGTCCTTTGCGATGTGCCCGACCAGATCCGCCAGACCTTCCGGGTCGGCGAAAAAGGGCGAGTGGGAGCAGTGCATGTCGTGCACGGAGCCTTGCGGCCAGTTGGTGACCATTGCGGCCTGATATTCCGGCGGAATGGTCTGATCCTGGGTGCAGCGAATATAGGCCTTTGCCGTATCCTGCCAGTTTTTGCCAAGCGTCAGCGGGGTATCCTGCGGCAAAATGGCCTGCGCACAGAGCCGGGGTAGCGCATAGGCCACGGCCTCGGCTGGGCAGTCGTGATAGAATAGGCGCGGTGCCTCAGCAGGATCAATTGTATAGCTGGCGCCATCAGGGTTTTTGATCGCTGCCGCGCCAATAGTCTGGCGCGGGCCGGCCTTGCGCATGTCGATCAGCGACTGGCCAGAGGTCGGCACATAGGCACAGAGGTAGATCAGTCCGCGCAGCGCAGAGGGATCGATCTCGGCGGTGGCAGACATGGGATAGCCGGCCCAGGAATGCCCCAGCACCACGGTCTCTGGCGTTGAAGCGGCAAGAATCGCTTCGGCAGTTTCCTGCAGGGTAACAGTGGCAAGATCGCGGCCGTCATTGTGGCCGGGCAGATCAATGGCACGGGCGCTGTGACCGCGCGCCTCAAGAGCAGGGATCACGTCGCGCCAGCACCAGGCTCCGTGGCAGGAGCCATGGATCAAAAGGAAATCAGTCATTGTGGCCTATCTCTCGCAGAAACTGGCTGAGGCGTGCGGCATATTCACCGGGTTGTTCAACGCAAGGGATGTGTCCGGCGCGCTGGATCAGGTGGAACTGGCTGCCGGGAATGAGATCCACGGTCTCGCGCACCAGATCGGGCGGGGTCGCACCGTCTTCGGAGCCGGCAATGCCCAGGCAGGGCAGGCGCAACCCACTGGTGGGGGTGTAAAAATCGGTCCCGGCAATGGCGGCGCAACAGCCGGCATAGCCCGCGCGCGACTGCTGAACCAGCATATTGCGCCAGAGCTGCAGCTCTGGTTTTGCCTGAAAATCGCGGGCGAACCAACGCTCCATCACCGTGTCTGCCATAGGTTCAATGCCGTGGTCCTGGACCGCTTTGACCCGCTCTTGCCACATCTCGGCGGTGCCGATCTTTGCGGCAGTATTGGACAGCACCAGCGCGCGCACCAGATCAAGGCGTTTGCCCGCCAGCCCCTGTGCGATCATGCCACCAATGGACAGCCCGACAAAGACGCAGTCGCGCAGGTTCAGATGATCCAGCAGCCGTTCTGCGTCGCGCACCAGCGCGCCCATGGAATAGGGCGCAGGCGGACAGGAGGACAACCCATGCCCCCTCTTGTCATAGCGCACTATCTTCAGCCCCGCAGGCAGCCGCGCCACCACATCGTCCCAGACCCTGAGATCGGTGCCAAGGGAGTTGGCAAAAACAATGGGGTTCCCATTGGGGTCGCCATCAATGCGGTAGTGAAGCTGGACATCGCCCAGGTCTGCGATCTGCATGTGGTCTTCTCCGGTCTGTGTTGGGCGCAATCTACGCGGGGTACGGCGCCGGGGTAAAGCCTGCTTTGGCGCAAACTTTGCTTGGCGGCGTTGATGCGACAGAGTGGCCCAGACCAGAGTGGCCCAGACCAGAGTGGAGGCGCGACCTGCGTGTTTCAGCCGGACCAACAGGGGCCTGTGGCTTTAGGCGTAGCGGAGCAGAGCCTGCTGGTAGAGGGCGGCGTAAACATTGCCACCGGTGGCCAGCGCAATAACCGCCTGGCCTTTGAATTCTTCCGGGTGGAACAAAGCCGCTGCCAGCGCAACTGCGCCGCCTGGCTCGACCACGATCTTCAGGCGCAAAAAGGCCAGGGCCATGGCGCGCAGGGCCTCGTCTTCGCTGACAACAATCCCCGGCCCGCAGAGCCGTTTCAGTACCGGAAAGGTGAGCTGACCGGGGGCCGGCGTCAGGATGGCGTCACAGATCGAGCCGGAGATTTCCGCATTGCTCTGGATCTCGCCGCTTTGTAGCGAGCGGGCCACATCGTCAAAGCCCTCAGGCTCTACCGGGCGGACCCGCAGGCCCGGGGCTACGCCTTCAAGCGCCAGCGCCACGCCACTGGTGAGACCGCCGCCACCGCAACAGACCAGAACGTCGGCCTGCGTCACCCCGTCGGCGGCGGCCTGTTTGGCGATTTCAAGCCCGGTGGTGCCCTGGCCTGCAATCACTTCCGGCTCGTCATACGGTTTGATCAGGATGAGGCCACGATCCGCTGCCAACTGATGGCCAATTGCATCACGGTTCTCGCCGCCGGCGCGGTCATAGAGCACCACCTCAGCGCCAAGCGCGCGGGTGTTTGCAATTTTTAGCTGCGGCGCATCCGCTGGCATCAGGATGACGGCCTGAACCCCATGCGCCTTGGCGGCGGCGGCGACCCCCTGGGCATGGTTGCCGCTGGAATAGGCGATGACACCCTTTTTGCGCTCCGCGTCACTCAGGGCTGAGACAGCCGCCCAGCCGCCGCGAAACTTGAACGATCCGGTGTGTTGCAGGCACTCGGCCTTGACCAGAACGCGCCGGCCGGCGATCTCATCCAGAAAGGGAGAGGACAGTATTGGGGTGACGCGGGCATGGCCCTGCAGGCGTTTTGCAGCGGCCTGGATTTTTTCAAAAGAAGACATCAGATTTGCACCAGAACAGAGTGTATCAAGGCAAGCGCTGCGGGCTCATCGAGAAAGGGCACATGGCCACGGCCCGCCAGCTCCACGGCCTGCAGCGCTGGCAGGCGGCTTTGCATTTCCAGATAGGTTTCATGGCTCAACACATCCGAGTTGGCACCGCGAATGACACCGCAAGGCAGGCCCTCAAGCGCCAGAAACAGCGGCCAGAGATCCGGCGTGGGAGCTGCCTCTGCCTGGGCGATCAGGGCCTCGCGCAGCCGCGGGTCATAGCGCAGCATCAGGCCGCCCGCGCTGGCGTCATAAAAGGCCTCGACCTCTTCCCGCCAGCGCTGGGCGGGCACGCCGACAAAGGCAGGGGCCATCAGGGCGGCGAGGGTTTCGGCGGCTTTGTCATAGGTTTTGGCAGCCGGGCGGCGGCCGACATACTGCATGATGCGATTGATGCCATCCGCAGGAATTACCGGGCCAACATCGTTGAGGATCACGGCCGACAGGCGGGATTTGGGGCTGGCAGCCAGCATCATTGCCACCAACCCGCCACGCGAGGTGCCCAGTATGGCGGGTTGCTCCAGACCAAGGTGGTCCATCAGCGCCAGCACATCCTGCGCTTCGCGCAGCACATTGTAGTTCTCGTAGGTATCATCAAAATCAGATTGGCCCCGGCCACGGGCATCCAGCGTGATCAGGCGATAGCGCTGCGCATGCGGGGTGAAGTAGCGAAAATCGCGACTGTCGCGGGTGAGGCCCGCCAGACAGATCAGCGGCTGGCCAGACGCGGTGCCCGTGTCGCTGTATTACAGCGAAAGCCCGTCAGTGGTGGTGAAATAGCTCATAAAGCAAGGCTCTTTTAGGCTGTTGCAAGATCAGGAATGGTCGTGAGATCCGACAGAATATGGTTCGGTTTCCAGGGCAGCCGGTCGACCGGTTCAGCAGCGCGATTTACCCAGGCGGTGGTAAAGCCATAGCCCGCCGCCCCGGCCGCATCCCAGCCGTTGGAGGAGACAAACAGCACCTCGTCGTTGCGGCAGTCAAAGCGCTGGCCTTCCAGGTCATAGACCCGCGAGTCGGGCTTGAAAATGCCGACGCTTTCGACCGAGAGCACATCATCCAGCAGCGCGCCGATGCCGGCCGATTGCACCGCACCAGTCAGCATGTCGGGAGAGCCGTTGGACAGGATGGCTGTTTGCAGCCCTGCCTTTTTCAAGGCCGTCAGCATGGCGGGGACTTCTGGATAGGCCTGCAGCTCCCAGTAGAGATCCAGCAGCCGCTGGCGCAGTTTTGCATCGCCCTCCAGCCCGGTCGCCTCCAGTGCCCAGTCCAGCCCGTCCTGCGTCACCTGCCAAAAGCCGCAGGGCGCGCCTGTTATGGCCCGCAGCCAGGTGTATTGCAGCTGTTTCAGCCGCCAGTGATTGGCCAAAGCAGCCCAATTGTCCTGCAGTTGCGGAAAATCAGGCTCGGTTGCGGCCTGGCGGGCTGCGGCGGCAACATCAAACAAAGTGCCGTAGGCATCAAAAACACAGGTGGTGATAGGCATTGAATTCTCCCTTTTGTGCATCCTGTCATGGGCCTGGCCGAGGCGCAAAGCGCGAACTTGTGATGGATACAATTCCCTGTGATCAGCGCCGACCGACTTGCACCAGTTGAAAAACCTTGTCTGTGGCCGCGACACAGTGTGTCTCCGGTGGTCAGCCCGTTAGTCTCCCTGGTGTGGGTTTACTTTACCACTGGGGCCTGTAGGGTGCCGGCCATTGTAATTTGTACCGGAACTGGAGCTCACATGACCGAGGTAAAAAGCGGCGATACCGTTCGCATTCACTACACTGGCACATTGGCGGATGGCTCTGTCTTTGACAGCTCCGAGGGGCGTGACCCACTGGAGTTCACCGTCGGCACGGGTCAGGTGATCGCGGGCATGGATGGCGGCTTGCCCGGCATGAAGGTTGGCGACAAAAAGCGCCTCGAGATTGCGGCAGAGGATGCCTATGGCCCGGTGAATTCCGAGGCGCGTCAGGCGATCCCGCGCGAAGGCATTCCCGATGACATCCCGCTGGAGCTGGGCACACAGTTGCAGATGCAAAGCCCCGAAGGCCATGTTCTGCCGGTCACCGTGGTCGAAGTCACAGAGGCTACCGTGACGCTGGACGCCAACCACCCGCTGGCAGGCAAAGACCTGAACTTTGACATCGAGCTGGTCTCGATCGGTTAATGCGTTGCACACTCGGCCGAATAGAAACTGGGCTGAACAGAAACTGAGCCGAATAGAAAAGGGCGCCCGCTGAGGCGCCCTTTTTGTCTCTGTCTGGTCTGATGCTGCTGTTACAGGTGCTCTTGCTGCGGCATGCCGAGCACATGAAAGCCGCCATCGACGCGGATGATTTCACCGGTGGTGCAGGCGCCTGCATCCGAGGCGAGGTAGACAGCGGTGCCGCCCACAGCCTCGAGCGTTGCGTTTGAGCGCATCGGCGCGTTTTGTTCCGTGTGCTTATAGCTCTTGCGGGCACCGCCAATGGCGGCACCGG
>NZ_MWVJ01000046.1 GCF_002087335.1 Pseudophaeobacter leonis | reverse complement strand
GCCCCAAATGCGGATTGTCTGGCCCCAAATAGTGAGAAACAAAGATTACAGAGCTCCGGCTAAGGCGGCGCAAGCCGACTGCCAGCCGCGAGGACGCCCGAGCGGTTTAGGGCAAGGAGGAGCGGCGGTGGGGGGAGGTGGCCCATACTGTGCCTAACAACGCAAGCGCACTTATTTTTGATATTTCCTTGCGTTCACGGGCTGCGACTGGCTGATGAGGCTCTTCGAGCCTCCTGCTAGGTTACTTTGCGGTTGTATTTTTGGTTTTCTTCAGGGCTTCGAACCCAATGATCACATCCAGAAGTTCGGTCGTGATTTCGCTCTGCCGCACCGACCGTGTCTCGGATGTCAGCGCCTCCAAACGATCATCCACCGATTGCTCCGCCTGGCTCATCAGAGCCAAACGCGCAGAGTTTTCAGTCACAAGCGCCTCAGCGGCGGCGCGGAAAAGGCTGGCAAACAGGTGGCCCCGGATCAGTGCCTTAAAAAGCGCGTGAGACGACATGGTGAAAGACGGCAGGCTGCGTGACTCCCAGGGCTTGACCTGCAGCCCGCGCACCAGATCATGGTCGAGCGGTAAAAGAGCCATCATTTCTGGTCGTTGACCCTTGTCGCCATCCCGCCTGAAATAGGCGAGCGATACGGCCATGTCCCCGGTTGCGTCATCGCCCTGCATGTCATCAAGATGTCGGGACAGCAGGTTGGCGAGCCGCCCAATCCCATCCACGGATGCAGGCGGAAAAAACGTCGTCTCTGGCACCAGCCCCCGATCCTGCAAGGCGGCCGCCATCTGGGCGCCAACACATAAAACACGGGCCTGATCCGGGGCCGAGGCACGCTGTTGCGAGACATGGCTGGCCAGTGTCTCATTGTAATTTCCACACAGCCCGTGATCCGACCCAAATACGATTAAAACTGTGGTCTTTGGCATTGAGGCAGAAGGCTCAATCGGGCCCGTTTGGCTCAGGAAGGCGTGCAGACCCATCCGAACGGTATCCTGATAGGCCTCGATTGCGCGGGCCGCATGTTCATAGGGCGCAGAATTGATTACCGACAGTGTTTTCATGGTATGCACGATGCTTCGGATACCCTGCATACTGGCTGTGCGGCGCGCCAGGGCTTCAAGACTTTGTGCCATTCTCGCCTCCGGCATACACGCGCGCTGCACGTCCAAGCGCAACCATCCGGCTGCGGTCCTCCTCCGTAAGGGACGCGTTTTCAGCTATGCGTTTCACCAGGTCCGGTAAATCGCGGGCGGCTGCCTTTCTTAGCCTGATGACTGCCCTGCCGGTTTCGGCCTCGTTCAAACCGTCAAACTGACCCTCTATCGCGGCCACAAGAACAGCAAGTTGTTCCACCGCAGGCATCGGATCCCGATCGGCCTGCCGCAGTGCTGCGCGGACCGCCGCGCCGCGCGTCAATCGCGCCCGCGTCTCATCGTCCAGACGGGTCCCAAAGCGGGCAAAATCCTCCAACTCTTCGAATTGCGACAGGGTCACGCGCAGGTTGCCAGCCACGGACCGGAAGGCCTTGGTTTGCGCCTTGCCGCCAACACGGCTGACCGAAACCCCCAGATCGACTGCCGGGAACTGGTTTTTGCGCATAAGCCGTGGCGACAGGTAGATTTGGCCATCGGTGATCGAGATCAGATTCGTCGGTATATAGGCTGACAGGTTTTCGGCCGGCGTCTCAACCACCGGAAGAACCGTGATCGACCCGCCGCTTGCGAACTGCCCGGCCCGTTCCAGCAATCGCGCATGGATGTAGAATATATCACCGGGAAACGCCTCGCGCCCCGGTGGGCGGCGCAGCAACAAAGAAATCTCGCGGTAGGAGCGCGCATGGTGGGTGAGGTCATCAAGGATCACCAGCACATCTTTGCATTCACCGGCAAAATGCTCGGCAATGGTCAGGGCCGCATAGGGAGCCACATAGGCGAGCCCCGCCGCGTCCTCATCTCCTGCGGCCAGAACAATTGTGCGGTCGGACATGCCGCCGTCATCAATCGCACCAATCACCTTTGCCACCGCATCGCCACGCTGCCCAATGGCACAGTAGATACAAATCACATCGCTGTTTTTTTGGTTGAGGATCGCATCAACGGCCAGTGAGGTCTTGCCGGTTTGCCTGTCCCCGATAATGAGCTGGCGTTGTCCCAACCCAATTGGCACGGCTGCATCGATCACCTTGATCCCCGTTGCAAGCGGCCGCGAAATAGCCAGGCGGTCCAAAATTTGCGGCGCTTCGGCCTCAACTGGCCGGACAGTTTGCGCCCGGATTGGCCCCTTGTCATCGCAGGGTATGCCAAGGGCATTCACCACACGCCCCAACAGGGCGTCACCGACCCTGGTGCTGACGACCCTATGGGTGCGCACGACACTTTCACCGATGGTGACACGGCTTGACGGCCCCAGCAGCACGACACCAAGCCGCCCCGGCTCAAGGTCCAGCACAATGCCCTGCACGCCACTGGAAAATTGCAGCAACTCGTCTGATAACGCCTGCTCCAACCCAGCGACGATGGCAACCCCATCGCCGACCTCGGCGACTGTTCCGATCTCACTCAGCCGGGGAGCGGGTGACGGCGAGTTAAGAAGCATGTTCAGAACCGTCTCGGGCGTTTGAGCTGTTTGAGGCACGTCACTACCCATGAGGTCGCGCCTCAACGTTGCCGACCGCCGCCAATTGCTCTTCGATCAGCTCACTGAGCCCCTCTATGTAGGATGCGACAGTCCACTCCAATTGCGCACCACCCATCCGTAAAACCACCCCCGGAGCCTGCGCTTCATCCGTCACGAACCGCAAGGAGACTTGCGGAAAGACGGCCTGTATCTCCGCGAGCAATTCGTCTTCCGCTGATTCTGACAACGGATCACGCGATGTTATGACGGCCTCAGAAATCTGCCCCGCCGCACGGCGCAGCTCCGGGAGCATCGGTTTCATTTTCCCAACCAGATGATGCGTCATTTGCGCCTCCAGCTCCTGATCCGCCAAATCATCAAGCGCCTTGCGCAGGAGCGTCAACAGCGCCTCTGCCCCCACGCGGTGCAGCTTGGCGGTATATTTGCGCGCCTCATCATCCAGATGCGCCCTCCAGGCGCCATGCTCGCGCTCTACTCTCGTCTGCGCTTCGGCCAGCAGGACATCGCGCTGTTCCTCAGCCGCCTTGCGGATCGTTTCTGTCATCTCTGCCTGTGCGACATTCAGCGCCTGCAGCTCGTCTTGGTAGGACTGCGCTACAGCCTGCGCCTCGGCCTTGGCATGAACGGCCTCTTGCATCCGATCCTTGATTTCAACCTCACGCGCATCAATACCGTCCAGGATGGGGCGGTAGAGAAACCGCTTCAAAAGCCAGACAAGCGCCAGGAAGTTGGCGATTTGTGCCGCGACAGTGATCCAGTCGATCGACATAAATCAGCTCCCAGCCGCCTGCGCCGCTTCCAGAGCAGCCGTCCAGAATGGGTTCGCGAAAATCAGGATCATGGCGACGACAAAGCAATAGATCGCTGTGGATTCGATCATTGCAAGGCTCACAAACAGGGTGCGCGAAATGGTCGACGACGCATCGGGTTGTTGCGCAATGGCATTCAGTGCCGTTGAAGCTGCGCGCCCTTCGCCAAGGGCAGGCCCAATGGCGCCGAAAGAGACGGTCAGACCCGCAGTAAAGATCGAAATACCAGCTATCAAGCCTAGATCTGTCATGGGTTTTCCTTTTGTTTGGGAGAGGGTTGGGAGGTGGCGCCAGAAATGTAGACAGTCGCAAGAATGGCAAATATGTAGGCTTGGATCAGCCCCGTCAGCAGGCCCAGAACATCCATCACCACCGGGAAAAAGAAGGGGGCAACACTGAGCAGGATCGCCGCGATCACAGCACCGCTCATGATGTTGCCATACAGGCGAATGGCCAGCGAGATACCGCGCGAAAACTCCGAAATGATGTTGAACGGCAGCATGATGAACGACGGCTCAATATAGGTTCTGAGATAGCCGCCCAAACCCCGGCTGCTGATGCCAAACAGCGGCACGGCGATCAGAACGGACAGCGCCAGTGCGGTGGTTGTCGATAAGGAAGCCGTCGGGGGCTCAAACCCCGGTATCACCAGCAGCAGGTTCGACATCGCAACAAACAAGAACAGCGTGCCGGCATAGTACAAAAGATGGCGTTCGCGGCGGCCTGCGACGTCCTCGATCTGGCTCTCAATCCCCTGTACGATGACTTCCAGCATGGTGCGCCAGCGGTTCGGCGGCACATCCGGGCGCAGATTGCGCGTAATCAGGATGGCGCAAACCGTCAGCAACGCCATGACCACCCATGTGTAAAAAATCGTGGCGTTTACGGAGATGCCCCATATCTCGAACATGAGGGTTTGATCGGGAGAAAGGGTCATTGTGCGTCTCCGGAGGCAGGGGCCACGCTCATGATGGTCGTGGTGATAAAGCGGACCATCAAAAAGGCTGCAGCATATCCCAGCAGAGACCACGGCCCGCGCTGCGCCACCACAAGCCAGCCAATGCCCAGCAGGACAGAAATCCTGATTGCGGCACTCAGCGCAAGCAGGGCGACGGGTCTGGCGGACCGCAGGGCTATCCGCATCCCCCACGCGAGCCCCGCAAAAAATACCGCACTCATGGCAGTACCGATGGCCATGCCCAGCGCCACTGCAGTCAAATCAAAAGATATCATTTGCCGCCTCCTTCCTTGTTCATCCATGTCGCTGCAATAAAACCGCCAATGACGACGCCCGCGAGGATCAAAGCAAGCGTCCATGAAAAATCTTGTGGTGCGACGCGATCGAGCCAAAGACCCAAAATCGCGCCGCCAACGGTGGGCACCGCAATTGACCATCCGATCATCCCGAATGTCCCGATTCCGCGCAGAGGGCTTGGGCCGGGGTTGTCACGGTTTATTTTCATCCGCTTGGCTTGGCGCGCAATGTCGCCCACCGGCTTTTCAGGCTTGCCGGTCATGAAAACGGCCTCTGCAATTCGGCGAACCGGCGCACCATGTTTGCCTCAAGCCGCGACAGGGCCGACCGTGCCTGCCGTTCCTCTTCATCCATCCGGATAAAACTGGCCTCGACCGTGTCCTGCAATGTCCCAAGGTCATCGCCAAGCACACCGCGCAGGGCGATGACGTCAACCTTGTGACCTTTCTTGACCAGGAGCCACTCGTCCAGACCACAAAATTTCTCTGTCCCGTCCGTCAGCCGCAGCGTCAGGACGCAAGGCACAATCGCGGTGACGAAATCGATATGGTTCGGCAAGATGCCAAACGCACCATTTGGTGCCACGGCAGCGATGTGCTCTACCCGCCCTTCATAGAGCGTCCGGGTCGGCAAGCGCAGGGTCACGCTCATGTCGGTTGCCATGGTCATGATGCCTCCTCCAGATCCTGAAGGCTGCCAATCATGTAATATGCGCTTTCCGGCAGATCAAACTCGGTTTGGTTCAGGATCGTCTCGCAGCCGTCCAGAGTTTGCGCGACCGGCACCATCTTGCCCTTGGTGCCGCTGAAGGTTTCCGTCGTGACAAAGGGCTGCGTCAAAAACCGCTCCAGACGCCGCGCCCGCGACACCGTCGCACGATCCGCCGAGGACAGCTCTTCCAGCCCCAACATCGCGATGATGTCGCGCAACTCTTCGTACTCCGCCAGGGTGCGGCGCACGGCGCGGGCGATGTCGTAGTGGCGCTGGCCAACCACCGAAGGCGTCAGCATGACCGAGGCCGAGGCCAGCGGATCAACCGCCGGATAAAGCCCCTCGCTGGCGCGTTTGCGCGACAAAACAACTGAGGCTGACAGATGCGAGAAAATATGCGCCGCTGCCGGATCCGTAAAATCATCTGCCGGCACATAGACCGCCTGGATCGAAGTGATCGCACCGCGCTTGGTCGAGGTAAGGCGTTCCTCCAACCCTGCCAGTTCCGTGGCCAAAGTCGGCTGATAGCCCACCCGTGACGGCATCCGCCCCATCAGGCCTGACACTTCGGATCCCGCCTGCACAAACCGGAAGATATTGTCGATCAGGAGCAGCACATCCTGGCCTTTGTCATCACGGAAATACTCGGCCATGGTCAGGGCTGCTTTGCCCACCAAAAAGCGTACACCGGGGGCCTCGTTCATCTGGCCAAACAGCATCACGGTCTTGTCGCGCACCCCGGCTTCGCCCATTTTGCGGTACAGCTCCTCGGCGTCGCGCGACCGCTCGCCAATACCGCTGAACAGGCTCACACCGGTATGATGCTGCACGGTGTTATTGATCAGCTCTGTGATCAGCACCGTTTTGCCAACACCCGCGCCGCCAAACAGCCCGGTCTTTCCGCCTCGCTCGATGGGCGACAGCAGGTCAATCGCCTTGATCCCGGTCTCAAGGATCTCGGCCTGCAGCACCCGGTCGCTCAATTTGGGCGGGCTTTGGTGGATCCCCCGGCGTTCAGATACCTCCACAGCGGGGCGGCCATCGATCGGATCGCCGAACACGTTGAGCATCCGGCCAAGCACAGCCTCGCCAACCGGCACCGTTATCGGCCCCCCTGTTGCGCGCACTGGCATACCCAGGCCCAGCCCCCGCACAGGCGCCATTGCTATCGCACGGACAATACCGTTGCCCATCAACGAGGCGACTTCGAGCGCGACCTGTCCCGCATAGAGCAGATCGTGGATGTGCGGCACCCTGCCTTTGAATTCCACATCGACAACCCCACCGCGAATGGCTGCGATGCGGCCCTGCAGCACTGCATCTGGTTTGGAGGCGGTTTCGGTGTTCATAGCTTGTCCCGGCTCTGTTGTACGATACGTGTGCCGGCTTTGCCGTCAAGGATGGCCAGCGCATCGGCAAGGCGGCCGATCCCGGCAACCCCACCCAAACCGGCAAAATCACAGGCGGCGCTGACCTTTGGTCCCATTGACCCTTTGGGCATCGCAAGGGCCCGCCCCTGGTCAGGGGTGAGATGAGAAATCGGCGCCGCAGTGCGCGCGCCAAAATCCTGATAGACGGCATCGACATCCGTCAGCAGCAACAGGGCATCCGCGCCGATATTCGCTGCAAGCAGAGCGCTGGCGGCATCCTTATCGATCACAGCCTCCACCCCGATCATGCTGCCATCGGCGCGCCGGATCACCGGAATACCGCCGCCCCCCGCACAGATCACGATCACGCCCTGATCTATCAGCAACCGCAGAACCCGCAGATCCGGAATTTCAAGGGGCGCCGGTGATGGCACCACACGCCGCCAATGATCGCCATCTTGCGCAATGGTCCAGCCAGCGGATTTAGCGCGCGCCTCGGCCTCATCCTTTGCGTAAACCTGCCCCACGAACTTGGTCGGCACTTGAAACGCGGGATCCTTTGGGTCGACAACGACCTGGGTTAACAAAGTGGCAACCGCAGGATCATGACCAAGGACATTTTCCAACTCCTGTTCTATCAGGTAGCCGATCATGCCTTCGGTCTCGGCCCCCAGAACGTCCAGTGGATATACTTCGTCCGGCTTATAGGCGGCCCCTTGCAAAGCCAGCAGGCCGACTTGCGGGCCATTCCCATGCGTGATGATCAACTGGTGCCCGGCGCGCACGATCTGTGCCAGAGCAATGGCTGCCGTCTGAACGTTTGCCCGCTGAGCCTGTGCGGTGAGGGGCTGGCCGCGCTGTAACAACGCATTGCCGCCCACGGCTGCGACGACCAGCACCTCAGTCTCCCAGGGTGGCGACAAGAACCGCCTTGATCGTATGCATCCGGTTTTCTGCCTGATCAAAGACGATGGAGGCCGTGCTTTCAAACACCTCTTCGGTGACCTCCATGGCATCCAGGCCGAACTCTGCCTTGATCTCGGCGCCCACAGTTGTCTCGGCGTTGTGGAATGCGGGCAGGCAATGCATGAAGCACACCCTCGGATTACCGGCTTTGGCCATCACATCGGCGCTCACCTGATAGGGAGTCAGAAGCTTGATCCGCTCGGCCCATTTTTCCTTGGCCTCGCCCATCGACACCCAGACATCCGTGTATCGATGAAGTCGACACCCTTCACGGCCGCGTCCACATCTTCGGTGATGGTAATCCGGGCTCCGGTTTCTGTGGCAATCGCCGCTGCCTCATCACGGATCGCCTGAACAGGCCAGCAGGCCCTGGGCGCACAAAGACGCACATCCATGCCCATCTTGGCGCCCCCGATCAACAAGCTGTTGCCCATATTGTTGCCTGCATCCCCCAGGAAGGCATAGGCCACTTTATGCAAGGGCTTATCAACATGCTCCTGCATGGTCAGGAAATCAGCCAAAATCTGTGTGGGGTGAAACTCGTTTGTAAGACCGTTATAGACCGGCACACCCGAAAAGGCGGCCAGTTCCTCGACGATCTTCTGCCCAAAACCACGGTATTCAATGGCATTGTAGATCCGCCCCAGGACACGCGCGGTGTCCTTAACAGATTCCTTGTGCCCGATATGAGATCCGGTGGGCCCGAGATAGGTAACCCGCGCGCCCTGATCGTAGGCCGCCACCTCAAACCCAACCCGGGTGCGTGTACTGTCCTTTTCAAAGATCAGTGCAATGTCTTTGCCCTTCAGGCACGGCACTTCGGTGCCGGTGTATTTCGCGGCCTTCAGATCTTGCGCAAGCTTCAACAGGAACGCGATTTCGCGGGGTGAGAAATCCTGCAGGGTCAGAAAGTGACGGTTCTTAAGATTATAAGCCATTCAGGGCCACCTTTCGGGTTAAACAGGATCACGCATAGTGGGGCAGCTCATGCAATGCCCACCGCCGCGGCCACGACCCAACTCGGCACCGGGGATCGCGAGAACCTCGATTCCTGCCGACCTAAGGGCTGCGTTGGTGTCGTCGTTCCGATCATAGCCTATGACCACGCCGGGGCGCAGAGCCAGCACATTGTTGCCGTCGTTCCATTGTTCTCGCGAACGCTCTTCCGCGGTGTCGCCGCCGGTCGACACAATTTGCAGGCTTTTGTACCCCAGCACTTCGGCGACAATATCAAAGATCGGACGCGGGTCGCGGCGAAAATCCAGCGGCGCGCGCCCCGCGCCGGGGCGAATGTCATAGCAGATCAATTCATCGGCGACCTCTTTGAAGGTCGTCACAACGTCACCGCCGCACAGCGTAAAGACCGTATCCAGATGCATCGCAGCCCGCGATTTGGGGATGCGGAAGGCCAGCACGCGCTCAGCCGCCCCTGTCTCAAACAGCGCCTCGGCCAACTGGCCGATCCCCTGTGGTGAAGACCGCTCTCCCATGCCGACCAGAACGGTGCCGTTGCCCACGGGCATAATGTCGCCGACCTCCACGGTCGCCAACCCGTGGTCCAGGGTGGGATCACCCCAGTGGATCGTCGTCTTGCCCGCAAATTTCGGGTGAAACTTATAGATTGCGGTGTTCAGCAGCGTCTCAGGCCGCCTTGCGGCCCAATGCATCGGATTGACCGACACGCCCCCGTAAATCCACGCCGAATTATCTCGCGTGAACAGGGCATTGGGCAGTGGCGGCAGGATGAACCCATGGCGGCCGAGATAGCTGCCAAAAAGCCCGGTTGGTTCAAAATCCAGATCGTCTGTGGCAAGCCCGCCCAGCAGATATCCGGCAAGCTGTGCGCCAGACAATTCATCCATCCAGCTGCGCAGCTCGGACATCATACCAACCCCAACCTGATCCGGTGTGATCCGGTGATCCAACACCCAGTCCCGGCCTTTGGAGATGTCGAGCGTCTCTGCCAACAGGTCATTAATGTCCAGGACCTCGACACCCTCGCTGCGCATTGTCGCAGCAAAGACATCGTGATCCTTTTGCGCCTGTTTGACCCAGAACACGTCATCAAACAGCAGCTCCTGACAGTTTTCAGGCGTCAGACGACGATGGGCCAGGCCAGGCCTGCAAACGATCACCTGTCGCAGTTTGCCGGTTTCGGAATGCACGCCCAGTTTGTCCTGATGGTCCATGGCAGTTTTTCCTTTGTAAATGCGGGCGTCACAGAGCACTGATGGACCCGGTCCCCATCAAATAGGCCGCAACACCGGCGGCTCCGACGAGACCAATGGCAATCAGGATTTCAACGCGCGAAAAGGCTCTTTCGCCCCTGGATCTGCGGGCCCAGACATAGACTGGGATACCGGCCGCATAGAGGATGGCACACATCAGCAGATACGCAGGTCCGGCTGCATAAACGAGCCATGCGCCGTAGACCGTCGCAAGGGCTCCAATGGCCATATCGCGGCCGCGTCCCTCGTGCGCATCATAGCTTTCGCCACTCATTGCAAGCTTGAGCGCATAGGCCCCCGAGAACACATAGGGGACCAGAATGGCGGTGGACGCGATGTAAAACAGAGCGAGATATGTCGAATTCGCATAGAGCGTCACGATCAAGACGATCTGCACGCAGACACTGGTGATCCATAGCGCACCGGACGGCGACCCGTTGTCGTTTTCCTTGGCAAAGACCCCAGGCAGCATGCCTTCGCGGGCTGCGCGAAAAGGAATTTCAGCGGCCAGCAAAGTCCAGCTAAGGAATGCACCAGCGACCGAAATCACCAGACCGATCCGTACCAGCACCGAGCCCCAGGCCCCCACCGCCGCCTCCAGCACATTCGCCATGGAGGCGGCGGCAGGCAGGGCAGCAAGTTCGGGCTGAGACATAACGCCAAGCGATAGCAGCGAGACCAGCAGGTAGAGCAAGAGAACCGTAACGAACCCAAGGATGGTGGCTTTGCCGATGTCGCTCCGCTTGCGCGCCCGGCCAGAGCCGACACTGGCCCCCTCGATCCCGATAAAGACCCACAATGTCACAAGCATCGTGCTTTGAACCTGGGTCGTAATGCTGCCAAGTATCAGGGCTTCCTTGCCCCAGAAATCCAGCTTGAAGGTCGGCATATTGAACGCAACAAAGGCAAGGACGATGAAAAGGAAAATCGGCCCCAGCTTGGCAAGTGTTGTGATCATATTTATGATCGCGGCCTGTCGTATCCCGACCAACACCAGCGCATGAACAAGCCATACGCAAAGTGACGCGCCGATGATTGCCTGCCAGGTGTTTCCCTCTGCGCCGAACGGGGCGTAAAAATAGCTGAGCGCGCCAAAAATCAAAACGACGTAAGATACGTTGCCGATCCAGGCGCTTATCCAGTAGCCCCAGGCGCTATTGAAGCCAACGAAATTTCCAAACCCTGCTCGCGCATAAGAGTAAGGCCCGGCATCAAGCCCAGGTTTGCGGGTGGACAGGGTCGTGTACACAAAGGCAAGGGCCAGCATGCCGATACCGGTAATGAGCCAGCCAATCGTGATTGCTCCGGCGGATGCCCCGCGAGCCATGTTCTGCGGCAGGCTGAAGACCCCGCCACCAATCATAGAGCCGACCACCAAGGCCGTCAGGGGCAGCAACCCCAATGTGCCGGATTTCTCCTGGGTCGACAGATTGTCTGTTGCGGTCACACCGGTGGGCATCAGCTCTCTCCTTTGCACTGAAGCATCCGGCGCTCTCGCCTGTGGCATCTTCAGGGCGTCTCGTTCACATCGATGGTCTGCCGCGGTGCCTGATGTTTGAGGTTCAAGCAGAATTCACACCTGGATTTGAGCCACATTTGACAGGACTGACCCGCATGGCATTGACCTGCGTCAATATGCAGACAGGATGAGCCATTTCTTGTTCATGACCTGCACCCCACCTGAAAACTCCCAAAGCATGCGGCGAACACCATGTCTTTGGCCCCTAAATGACCGGGAATAGCCCTCTCAGCCTAACCGCTGATTGATCCAAATCAATCCGTTGTCACGAACTTAGCGATAGCTCTCCTTTAAATTCCATAGTTTGAGAAAGGTCCAAGCAATGGCAAAGATCACATCCCTTCGGGAGGAAAAAACTCTACGGAAAAAGGCTGGCACGCCGCCGCCCTGCAATGGGTCCAACGCCCGGGGCAGCCAGGGACCAAAGGCCGCATTCGCACACCACGATGGAGCAGGCGTTGGACAAAGGGCTAAAGGCGGCTTTGGCCAAATTTACAGCGGGCCTTTCTCCGATTGCGCTGACCTCGGCCTATTCTGACTGGGCCATGCATCTGGCATCTGCTCCGGGCAAACGCCTGGAGCTTTTGGAAAAGGCCGGGAAGAAAACATGGCGACTGGCAAATCATGCGGCCCATTGTATTGGCAATCCCGACTCCTCTGACACCTGCATCACGCCCTTGCCGCAGGACCGACGCTTCAAAGACGAAAGTTGGCAAAAATGGCCCTACAACCTGATGTATCAAAGTTTCCTGCTCAACCAGCAATGGTGGCACAACGCAACCACCAGCGTCGAAGGGGTGACGCAGCAGCATGAAAATGTGGTCGAATTCGCCTCACGCCAGATACTCGATGTGTTTTCGCCGTCAAATTACGCCCTGACGAATCCCGAAGTGCTGCAACAGACTGCGCAACAAGGTGGGATGAACCTCTTTCGTGGCTGGCAGAACTTTATCGAGGATTTCTCCCGGGCCAGCAGCGGACAACGCCCCGTTGGCAGCGAAGACTTTGCAGTGGGTCGCAATATGGCAACCACACCCGGCAAGGTCGTGTTCCGCAACGATCTGATGGAGCTGATCCAATACGCGCCGACCACCGATAAGATCCATCCAGAGCCCATTCTGATCGTGCCCGCATGGATCATGAAATACTACATTCTTGATTTGAGCGAGCATAACTCTCTGGTGCGGTATCTGACAGCGCAGGGCTTTACCGTTTTCATGATCTCATGGAAGAACCCCGATGCAGATGACCGGGATTTGGGGATGGATGATTACGTTTCCTCAGGGGTCATGGATGCACTTGACGCCGTCGAGGCCATTGGCAACGGGCAAAAAATACATGCGGTGGGCTATTGCCTGGGCGGGACATTGATGTCGATAGCTGCCGCTGCCATGGCGCGTGATGGTGATGCGCGACTACAAAGCCTGACACTGCTTGCCACCCAAATCGATTTCACCGAAGCGGGCGAGTTGATGTTGTTCATCGATGAAAGCCAGCTAAGTCTTCTTGAAGACCTGATGTGGGATCAAGGCTATCTGGACACCACGCAGATGGCGGGCGCTTTTCAGCTTTTGCGCTCAAACGACCTGATCTGGTCGCGGGTGGTACACGACTACCTGATGGGGGAACGTACCCCGATGAATGATCTGATGGCCTGGAATGCTGATGCCACCCGCATGCCGTACCGGATGCATTCAGAGTATCTGCGGCAACTGTTTCTGAACAACGATCTGGCCGAAGGGCGATATCGCGTCGCAGACAGTCCCATCGCGATCTCTGACATCCGCGTGCCTGTATTTCTTGTCGGCACCGAACGTGACCACGTGGCACCTTGGGAATCTGTCTATAAGTTCAATCTGCTGTCGGACACGGACGTGACATTTGTTCTGACCAGCGGCGGACATAACGCTGGCATCGTGTCGGAACCCGGACATGCCCACCGACACTACCGCGTGCGGGAAAAAGACAGTGACGCCTCCTATACCGATCCTGATCGCTGGATGCAGGAAACATCCCCTGTTGATGGATCCTGGTGGCCGGTTTTGTCGACCTGGGTCGCAGAACGGTCCGGCGAAAAGGCGGCTCCTCCTGCGCTGGGAGCAAAGGCAAAGGGCTATGCGCCACTCTGTGACGCACCGGGATCTTATGTGTTTCAGGCGTAGCCGCAGATGTAGGACAGGTTTTTAGCAGGCACACGCGGGTTTATTGCAGGCATTGCAAATGAGCAGTCCATCGCTGCGGGATGCGGCATGGCCCGCTGAGAGCATGAAAAGGAGCGACAAATGACCAAGAAAACGCTTAGCTGGAAGCCGGATCTCACCTATCCGGCTGGCAAAGGCGCCACAGAGCAGCATTTCACCTCAACGGCCAATGGTGACAAACTGGAGATCGACACCCACCCCTGGGGCGATGCAGATCTGAAGATCAACGGCCAAACTGCTGCCCACATCGAAGGCAAGGCCTCTGACGGCGATGCGTTTCGCGAGATTGAGGCCGTCGCGGAAGAGATCGAAGAGCACAACCACACCGATCAGGGTCCGAAAAAGACCTGAGGCGAAACAAAGGCTAGGCAAACGCGCATGCAGTATATCGAGAACAGGACCTTCGACGGGATCAAGGTTGGGGATAGCGCAGAATTGACGCGCACACTGAAACAGGGCGATATCGAATTGTTCGCTGTGATGTCTGGCGACGTGAACCCGGCGCATGTGGACGCTGACTATGCGCAGTCGGATATGTTTCACAAAGTCATCGCCCATGGCATGTGGGGCGGTGCGCTGATCTCAGCCGTGTTGGGAACCGAGCTGCCCGGCCCCGGCACGATTTATCTCAATCAGAACCTGAGCTTCAAAACAGCCGTTGGTCTGGGCGACACCGTCACGGTGCGTATCACTGTCGCTGAAAAAAGTGCGGCGCATCATCATGTAACCCTCGACTGCCTGTGCACCAACCAACGCCGCGAGACCGTCATTGAGGGCCAGGCACAGGTCATGGCCCCGACGCAAAAGATACACCGCCCCCGGGTCATACTGCCAGAGGTCCCCCTCCACGAGCGCGGCGCGCGCTTCGCGGAATTGATCAAAGCGACGGCGGCTCTGGCGCCGGTGAGCACCGCCGTGGTGCACCCCTGTGACGTCCTGTCGATTGAGGGAGCGCTGGAAGCGCGCAAACAGGGCATGATCGACCCCATTCTCGTGGGCCCAAGGGCCAAGATCGAGGCCGCGGCCTCTGAGGCTCAGCTGGACCTGAGCGGCATCGAGATCATTGATACCCCCCATAGTCACGCGGCCGCCGAACACTCTGTCAAACTGGCCCGCGAAGGCAAGGTCGGCATGTTGATGAAAGGCAAAATTCACACTGATGAGTTGTTGAAGCCCGTGGTCAACAAGGAGCGCGGCCTGCGCACTGAACGGCGCATGAGCCATGTGTTTGCACTTGATGTGCCCAACTACCCCAAACCGCTGTTGATCAGTGACGCGGCGATCAACACCTTTCCCGATCTGCAGACCAAACGCGATATCGTGCAGAATGCAATTGATCTTGCACTGGCCCTGGGGATTGCCCTGCCAAAGGTGGCCTTGCTGTCGGCGGTTGAAACCGTGACGCCCAGCCTTCCGGCGACGCTGGATGCCGCCGCCCTTTGCAAGATGGCAGAGCGCGGGCAGATTCTCGGCGGCTTGCTGGACGGGCCACTGGCCTTTGACAATGCGGTGTCGAAAGCTGCGGCTGAAACGAAGGGCATCTACACCGAGGTCGCGGGGGCTGCGGACATTTTGATTGCACCCGATTTGGAAGCGGGAAACATGATCGCCAAGCAACTGATCTATTTGGCCGGGGCCGATGCCGCAGGCCTCGTTCTGGGCGCGCGTATTCCCATCGTTCTGACCAGCCGCGCCGATGGTGTTATGCTCGCCTGGCATCCGCAGCAATGGCACAGTTATTCGTACACTCTCAATCAGGCGGCATTGCGCTATAAGCGCGGCTCTTCTGACCGAGTGTTCCGAAAGAGACCTGTCTTTGGCGTTGGAAAGACGCACTTCAACTACAGATTGCAAAACGGCTTGAGGATTGATGCACATCAATGCTCAGATCGTTTTGGATGGTACAATGGGGCGAAATCAGAGTGAGAGGATTGAAAATGACCAAGCATGAAAAAACCAAAGATGCCGTTTCGCCTGTGACAGATCTGATAGAAGCGATGCGGGATGCCAGTGCGAAAACGATGCCAGGTTTTGGGCCGGAATGGTTTGAAACCATGAATAATGTAGGAAACGAAATGCTGAGTTTCATAACAGAACGCGTCAAGCACGATATCCAAACTCAGCAAGATCTGTTGCAGGCAAAGGGCATTGCGGAGATCCAGAAAATTCAAACGGATTTCTTCAAGAAAGCGACAGACGACTACGCAGCCGAGATGACCAAGCTGATGGAATTGGGCAAAACGCAGGACAAACACGCCACTCCGGTGTGATCTGGCCCATGAGACGGCGCGCAGAGCCTTTCACGATATGCGTCCGTGGCGCAGCATTGGTCGGCGCCGGGCCAGAGTAGGCGGTTTGCAGACTATTGGGGCCAATGGCTGGATCTCATTTCGCAGACACAGAACCGGCCTTTCTGAGGCCGGTATAGCTATCACTGTTCCTACAGGCCGCACCAAGCGGCCGATATGATATATGTCTGAGCTGCCTGTAGGCTTTCATTCGGCCATTGCCCGAACGACCCGGATCGGAACATCCCGGATCAATTCCGCCAAGGGTGAAACCCGGCTTGCCCCCAGAGTCGGCGCCTTGTTCAGGCCCAGGCCAAGGAGCTGCACACTCCGGGCGTCCGGCAAACTTTGAATGGCTGTCAGAGTTTTGATCATGGATTTCACTCAAATCAACGGCGTGAACACCCAATTGGGCCAGATCCTCTGCATCGGCGGCGCCGACACGTGGTACTCCACCCGCGATGATACGTGAGGCGCGAAGAGCGTAGTCGTCGTGAGACAAAAGCACAAAAAAGCGATCAAAGGTCGTGTCGATCTGGCCGATCTGACTGCGAAACAGATCATAGTAAATGTCAGGAGAGGCCAGAACCACGTTCCTCAAGCGACCCGTTTGGTCGAAATCACCCGCCTGTGCCGCATCAACTATGGCCTCCATCGTCAGAAAATCCTCCCATCGAATGAGCGAATATATGGTATTCTGAGGCGATTGATTGGCTAATGATTTGTGTCGCCTCCAGCAGCTGTGGGCGCGCCACAAGGGCACTGTTGAGATCATAGACATAACGCGAAAATTTCCCCGCCGACGCCCAGGTAAAGAGAACCGGAACCCCCTTGAAGCCGCTGTCTTCAACAAACTGTCCAACCCGCAAGATGGCCTCGCTGGTCGTGGTATTGTAGCCATGCACAAAGAACAGAATGTCTCTGTCGCCAGCTCGCCTCTGACGCAATTCATGGTTCAGGGCTGCAACAAAGCCGCCTTTACTTTCAAAAATTGTTGGCTCTATGACAGCGAATTCTTTGCGAGGATTAGGCGGAATTGATTGTGGACGTTCAAGCGCGCCCACTTTGTGCTGCGGCGGAACCGACACAGTGACGGCTGCCAGGCCTAGCTCGGCGGCACGGAGCTCTGAAAACAGAGCGCCCACAACTTCGCTGTCCTCCCGGGTGGTGGCCACAAAGACCTTGTGGTGGATGGCGTTTACAACAGAGCGTGCGGGGATATCTGGGTTGTCTATGCCGACAACGGGCGGTGGTCTGCTGCAGGACGCTCCCAAAAGAACAACGCCCAGGACTATGGAGCGGAGTGCGAGGAGAGCCATATCGGGCATTGGGGTTGGTCCTGTAAGCCGAAGGTGCAGTTTTTGATTTGTTAGCCCCGCTTGAATCGTGGCGTCTGAGATTTCCATTTGGCCAAGGCCGAAAAACAGCTAACCCCGATCAGTGGGCCGTCTAAGCGTGCCCCGTGAGAGGTCCAACGTTTGAAGAGTTGCGCATGACGCAGTGAGCGCAGCGGCTGCAAAAGAGGTCTCAAACGCGGACCACAGTCAGTGGCCCGCCCGATCGTCGCTTATTGCATCACACCACTACTCAACCAGTTCGATCTCTCCGGGACGCCATGTCTTGTCAAACCAGGGCTCAAGCGGGCCATAGAGCCGCATGATTGTGTTCCATCCTTTCCCCGGAATTGTCTGGAGCCAGTTGTTTTCGTGTCCCTCAGGCGCCGTTGGCCCAAAGTAGATGTCCACTGACCCGTCGGCGTTCGTCACAACACCTGCATCATTGCTGCCAAGGGCCGGGAATTGCTTGTCCGTTTGAAGCATAGATCGCGTTTGGTTGTCGTAGAGCGTGAAGGACCAGAAATCTTTTGCAGGAGGGTTTGCCGGTACGGTCAGCTTGTAGGTCTTGGACCCGTCCAGCGCGTTCCCCATTGCATCGCGATAGGTCAAGGCATATTGCGACCCCTTGCCAACAAGCTTGAGCGCCATCGCGGGCGTTATGCCTGTGGCATAGAAATGGAATGCTGAGCGGAAGTCCTGCACTGCAACACCATCAATCTCCCAGGTATAGGCCCCGCCTGGAAAGGCATTCTGCCAGTAGCTTTCACCAGGATACCAATAGGCACGTTCGTCCCGAGGCTTGGAAATCAGGGACTTAACAGTTACCGCACCTGCAGATGCAGCCTTCTCCAAGATGTTTTGCATCCGCTCATCGGGGGCAAACTCTTGGCCTTTTACGATCCCGATTGCCGCAAGATGGCCGAGCAATTCAGGGTTTTCTCCCATCAGTGGTTCTGTTTGAACAACGGTGTTGATCTCTTCAAACATGCGCGAATCCATCACGTGAATGGTGTTGAATTCCTCGCCGGATACATTGACAAAAGTCATCTCAGGCTGATTTGACGCCTGGGACAAAGGGTACATGCGAAACTGGTCCTGTGTCGCTTTGATCGCTGTCTCTGTCGACCCGTTCTCAAGATAGCCGCGCCACAACACCCAATGACCTGAGGTGTTGGTCGGCACCACAAAATAGTCGCCCTCCGGCACCTCGCCTTCATAGCCCGGTGGCAGGATTAGGAACTTGCCACCTTTGCCTTTATCAGGTCCGAGATTGCCGAAATCGACCACGTAGCGAAACCAGGCGTCGTTCAAAAAGCCTAAAACATTAGGCGGCGTTTCAATCACCATTGGCTCATCGCCAAGTTCAAGCCAGGCCATCTGGTACACGCTGGTTGTGTTCGCTGTCAGAAAAAGCGTCTTTGAATCCATCAATTCCTGGAACTGAAGCACTGTTGTATTGGCAGGGCCAAATTCAAGAATACCCCGCCGCATCGCGTCCATTGAGGCGATTTTGACACCATCCAAATAGGCCTGGTAGGCGTGGGTGAAGTCCAGCAGATTGTAAATCTTATCAGTAGATTGGGCATCCGGCACACCATCAAAAAACTGCAGATCCCCCAACTGGGTCTCAATAGTATCCGGGGTGGTTATTCCATCAGGTATTTCAGTTCTCATTTTGGGAACTTCCTGGGCCGAAGCGCTGGTAAATACAGCCATCCCTCCCAGAAAAACGGTGCCTAAAGCGACTGTCAGGAATTTTTTCAGTTTCACGATCCCATTCCTTTTGTTCTCTAAGCTTCGAAATTGACGTCCTCTGTATCACTCTTGATTAAATCCAACCAAATGCCAAGGTTTTCGCAGTTCAGCGAGCCTTGGCTGGGGGGGGCTTTAGTGCTGGTTTACATGCCCCCAGATCAGCGTTTGGTTGCCCCCTAGTTTGGAAAAAGACAATGGGCGGCGCGAGGCCGCGAAATCTTCGGCCAAAGGATCTGATGTCAGGCTCAGGTAGGCCTCCAACCACGCCAAATGGTGTTTCTTCAGCTCTGCGCTCCCATCAAAAAAGGACTGCACATGCCCGGTAATCGCCTCAGTCTGCGCACCTGTTTCCAGATCAGACAGGGCAAAATGCACCGCACGCTCCAATGCCCCATCGCATTGTTCGACTAATGAAGTGCCCTGCTGCTGCAGCAATTTGATGGACGTGACTAAGGGGCTCAGAGCATACAGCTGATAGTGAAGCGCGAATTTTTCACGGCTCATTTCCTGTGGCAGGCTTCCATCTGGGTTGACAGAACACAAAACGTAAGTTGTCGACCAAATGGCCCAAGACCGCATGACCGGGTCATTGTTCAGCTCAGAGGTTGCTGCAGCGGCCAGCCCGGCCCAGGCACGCAAATTCCCCGCGGCAGCCCCCCTTGGAGCGATTTCCCAAAACCGCATTTGTTCTCCGACACGGCGGGAAAGCCAATCCCCCACGGCCTCTCGCTTGTCTGCATCGGTGGCATAATGCGCCGCTTGGGCTGCGACGATCGCAAGACCGGCCAGACGGGCTCCGATGGTCAACTGAGTCGTTTGCGTCCCAAGATCAGACAACGCATCTGCCTCAGCCCAGACTGCCATTTGCGGTATCAGGCAGTCGGCCAGATCCGGCCTTTGATCGGCGTCGGACTTCAGCATGGTCTCAACCCCGGCAGAAAGATCACGCAGGAAATCATCCAGTGGCTTCAGCAAAGCCTTGGTTTCCGCCTGCACCTCTTTGTTCAGTGTCGCACGGCTGGCGTCACTGCCCTCATATCTGCTTTGAATGGACAGGCTTTGAACTGGCGGCGGCGCTGGGGCGCAAATTGGCTCCTCGGTCGCTGTGGCCGGGTCGGCACCACACATCATCAACAAAAACAGCCCCATGACCAGCGCGCCGGCTTGCTGGGATTTAAAAGCGTCATTTCCCATAGAAAGCCCCTATCAATTGCGCCAATCCGGCGGCCCGTGGGTGCCCCAGGCTTTCAGCGCGCGCCAGCCAATCCAGCGCCGCAGATTTATTGCTTTGTGTCCCCAGACCAAAACCCAATGCAAAACCCAGCTCGACCATCGCGTCGTCATATCCGCCTTCAGCCGCCTTTTTCAGCCACTGTGTTGATTGGCTCAGATCATCAGGGGTCTTGGCGTTATCCCGCAAATACATCGCGTATTCAAACCGCGTTCTGTTGTCCCCGGCATTGGCTGCATTGCGCAAGACGGCCGTCATATCCCAGCGCTGATCAACCAGCGCACGCACATCTTTATGGGCTGTGCGATAGCTGGACATCACCCAAATCAGCTCTTCGTCACGGGCGACATTCAGAATAGACATCAAATGATGCGCTGCGGCCCGCGCATCAAATCCGGGCAAATCAGGGTTCCCGGTCAAGCGATACCGGCGCATATCCGCATTGGGCTCACCCTCGGTCAGATTGCGCGCGACGACCTGCCGAACATTCGGGGCAGATCCTGCATCAAACAGGTCGACCTGATTGTCAGTCAGCTTCAGTTTCGACAGCAAATGCCCGCCGTCAAAATCCAGCACCACGTTCCGCCAATGATAAACCATTTGCGGATCCTGGCGCAGAGCATAGGCATCGCCCATTTCATCAGCGTCTTTGTTTTCGCAGCCCATCAAGGATGCTGCGCGGTCAAAATAGTCATCCACCCGGCTTTCAGGCAAAAATGGAATGGCAAATATCAAACCAAGGAAATCGCCACGCTCTTCGATCACATCCTTGAATTCATCATAAATTATGGCCGCACTGGCGGCATAGTCTTCCGGGCTGGTGCTTTTCGCCAAGAGCCGCGATTTCAACCGGATAGAGGCCCCTTCGCCACGGTTCCCGGCAATAGTCAGCATCTTGATGATGTCTTTTGCCACCTCAGGCTCTCGGGCTTGATCTTCCAGCAAGGCAACCGACAAATCCAAAGCGGAGGTTACGCCGTTGTTCAAATAAACCCTGCGGAAAAACTCAATCGCCAGCGCGCGTTCTGCCGGCGTTCTGGCGAGCTCCATTTCCATCCGCACAAAGGTTTCCAATGCCTTGTCGGATGGCGAAATCCGCTTGGCCCAGAGCCGCAGCGCGGCCTCCGAGGTCAGCGGATTAGACTGCATAAGCTGCGCCAACTCTGCGCGTGCCTGCGTCCGCCCTTGCAGGGCCTGTGTCTGAATTTTCGCCAGGATCTCGGGGGACCGAAACGGGCTCAGCGTCACAATATCGCTAGCCGACACCTGCGCTGCGACATGTCCCGTAGCAGCATAGTTGCGCGCCCACAGATCGGCAGGGCCCTTTCGCGGTGCATCATTCACCTGGCAGCGATTAAAGCCCCTCTAGACGCCGCATGGAACTGGCCATGCCAAAACGTGAGACGGTATCAAGCAACAGGTTTTCTGCCCGGTTGATCCGCACCGGATCATCGCGGTACCGGATCAGCAACCCCGCCAGCATCTGCATCCCGGTTTCGTCGCGACGGGCAACCGCAACTTCAAGCAGCTTCATGGCCTCAGCCTCGCCGGCCCAGCGCCCTTTGCGCGAGATCACCTCTTTGGCAAGGTCTGCAAAGACAAAACCCGGCGCCTCGGGCATGGTCGAGAGTTCACGTAAATATTGCAGGCGAAGGCTGTCTTTATTGACAACGACATCATTCTTTCGCACCCCAAGATCGAAATACGGGATGATAGAGTTTTGGACCCGTCGGCGGTCCTGGCTGAAGTTGAAGCCTAAAATCTCTTCGATTTCTTGTGCCGGGATCAGGCCACTGGCCAACAACTGGCTGGTGATCCGATCATCCGGCGACAGTCCCAGTTGCGCAGCACGGCGCAAATAGATCCGCATTTCATCCAGGTTTTTGCGATCCGCATCAGCGTTCAGGTGGTATTCCACGACGCGCCATGCCGCCTCTACGCCCCCCATATCGGCAGCAAACTTGCGCCAGGCATAGGCAATATCTGGATTGGCAACCACAAGATCACCCTTGAGATACTCCTGGGCAATGCGCTCGGCGCGCTTGCAAACACTCGGGGTCAGCTCGCCCAGCAAGCCACCGAAGGCCAGGGTGACCGTCAGGTCCAGCGGGGCGTCCCAGCCTTCGAGCATTTCACCACGCATTTGCATACGGGCGATTTCCGTCAAAGCGCGGGCATTGCCACCATAGGCCGCCTCACGCAACATCTCCTGAGCAAAAGGCAGGTCAGCAGGCACCAGAATGCCATCGCGGTAATACCGGGCGAGTATCAGGCGCTGATTGTTGGACAACTCATCCGCGCGCGGGCGCAACTGCCCGATCAAATTCCTGTCGCGTAGCTCATCGAGACGTCTGGCTTTGAGATGCAGCACCACTCGGGAAAACTCTTCACCCACCCCGGAGAAGGTTTCATCCAGCTGCGCGCGGCGGGTAATCAGCGCGTCAATAAAATCAAACCAGCGATCCGCATCCTGCCGCTGAAGCCGATTGATGTCCCGTATCAGGAAATTCAGACGCAATTCGTCGGTTAGATCGAGATCCCCCAGCCCATGTTCTGTATGAACCTCTCCTTCACGCGCGCCAGGTGCATTGCACAAGTCACGTTCCGCAATATAGGGGGGTAAAAATTCAACCGCCAAAGGGCGTGCCTGAAGACCAAAAGGCATCAGGGCACAAAACAGGCCGATACTCAGTCCAGAGATCTTACGAAACATCAGTTTGCCTCCTTTTGCAGGCAGGCAGTCAGGGTCGGACTGCGGCCATACGAGCCGCCCAATTGGATGTCGACATGGCTGGCCCCACCGGGCCAAAATCCAGACATCGGCATATAGAACCGCCCTGCCAGGACCTGATCCTGCGAGCGATAGATCGTTCGGGCCCGTACTTGCTTGGCCGTATCGGTAAATATAAACCGGGCCGCCCAGGCCTGCCCACCGTCATTGTCGAAATACAAAGTATAGGGTTTGGCTTGATCAAGTCTGCTCAGATCGGCTTGGTAAAGCTTGCGATCCTTATTATACTGCAACGGCAGGGGAACCTCGCAACTTGGGCCCGCAGCAGTGATCAGCTCCCGCATCGGCTGGTCGCCAAATTCACCCAGATTTTGCCAAATCGGCTGTTCCCAGAGAAGAAACGCAGGCCTGTTTTCCTGAAACTGCTGCGAGGTCAAATATGCGGTCATCGCTGCCAAAGATCCGCCTTTTGCAAGGCTATACTGGCCAACAGACAGGCCGGTGGCTTGTTGCAGATGATGGGTGAAACCCTGTGCCCCATCCCCCAGAGCAGCTGAACTGACAACCGCAACCTGCATAGGGGTGGCACCGCTGAACAGATCCTGAGGGGCGCTGCCCTGACGCATCAATACCTGGTCACGGACCAGAACAGGCAAGTCCTTTTGACAATGCTCTTGCAGATCCAGCCGCATATCTGAATGCATCGAGACCTTGCCGCTCACCCCTGTGAGAAACACCGATTTTGGCAGGTTCGCGTAAGAGGGTGACTCAGTTATCCCCTTTGCCACCGCCTGCGCCAGGGCCCGCATCCCATGCAAATTCAGCCGCGGATCAGGCCCATAGTAGACGGGCGCCTCCGTCGCAGCACGCGCCAATACATGCCGCGCATTGAGCGCACGCACCCGATGCCGACTCAGACGCTCAATGTTTTCGTCGTAAACGGTGGCGGCAATATCAGCATCATCCCCCAGATCTGTCGCTGACCACGGCAGGTTTTGCGGCTGGCCCAACGCTTTGGTCGGTGTTGGCAGATAGATCAAAGTTGTGCCCTGCGCTGCAAGCACATCAGACAACCTCGCCAGGTCCTGGGCATTTTCCCTGGTGATTTCATGCGACATCATCAAATCGGGCGTCGTGAGATAAAACATGCCCTCACTGCCTTCGACACTGGGGGTGGTTGCGGAATTCATCAGCCCAAAGCAGGCAAATTCCGACCCCTGCGCTGCAAAAGGTGCCCAACATAATGCAAGCATCAGCCCCGCGATCCGAGCCCTGGCGCCGCACATCATTTCTTTGACCATTTGACCTGTCATAAGCTAGCCCCCGCTACCCGTAATCTCGTTAGTTATCTATCTGCGGCGTAGTTCTTTTCCAGCAGCACCATCAGGTTTTGCGCCGATGTCATGACGCCTAGATGAGACGACGCCTGGGCGCGCTTCAGTAGAGCCCTGGCCTGGTTTTGCTGCGTTTTGGTTAAGTCTGCTTGCTCCAAAAGGACCATAGCCATGCGCAATTCAACCATGCGATCCCCGTTGCGTTGGCTTTGCTCAAGAATCCTGTCCCGCGTGCTTTCGCTCAGCTCGCCAAACAGCCGACCCGTGCCATTGAATGCAACAACAGCGTCCAGAGCCAGTGAATTTCCGGCCCAGGCTTATGGGTAAAGCACTTGAATGTATTTACGAAGACGCGGGCGCGGTTCTGTATTGCGGTCAAGACGCTTCATCGCCTTGATCATGTCGGGCAATGTCCAGACCCGACCCGTCTCAACCGCGATAGCGCTGTAATACGCGACATCTGAGGGCGCGCGCTCTGCAGCACCAGACGCGATCAAGCGGCGCACATAAATCTGGGCCGCCAGGCCATCACCGGCCTCGCTCAGTTTTATCAGATTGGCGTCACTGACTGGCTGGTGTGCATGCATTTGTTTGCGCGCGACAACCAACGACGGGGACAGCCCCCGCATACTGCGCCGATCCGGCGTAACAATGACACCAATCCGCGAGGCTTCGATATCGCTAGAAAACGGCAACGGGATGCTTTGTGCAGATGCAGCCCCTGCGCAAAGCACAGACAAACCTAGGAGAAGAATACGCCCTGTCATGGTCATGGCTCGCAGTCAGCCAGGCTGGCCTGAGGAGGGAATTGCGCCGCGCTGGCAGAGATCATCATGGGAACAGCGCCGCGCAGATTTGTAGCAACCGCCCGGTTGTGAAAGACTATGTCGCCCTCAATCAACCGGGGCAGCTGATCTGACAGATCATTCCCCACCAGCATCACCTGCGCGCCGGTGGCTGTGGACAGCCCGGATTTGTTTTGGCGCAGGATATTGTCTGACACATAGGTCACCGCATGCCTGGATTGATTTGAAACCCAAATTCCGGCACTGCGGCTTCCGCTAATCCTGTTGGCCTGAACTGTTATTTGATTGCTGGCGCGAATATCGACGCCTTTCTGGCGACTGTTCAGGATCACATTTTGGCGCACAACGCTGCAGTGCGATTTGGAAATCTTGATCGCGCCGCCACCACGCCGCCAAATCACGTTTCCCGACACCTCAACATGATTGCTTTGTCCCTGCACCAAGATGCCAGAGCGATCGCCTTGCAACAGGACATTGCCAGTCAGCCTGCTGTGGTTCGAGCCGCGCAAAACCCGAATGGCATTTGTCGGGCTTTCGCCAAAGAACAAGTTCCCCTGCACCCGGGTTCGCGGAGACGTCGACAGCAACAGAGCATTGTTGCGCATGTTAGAGAACTGATTTCCAGAGATTTCGGCCCGGGAAATTCCGCTCAGGGACAGGGTGAGAACTTTGTCAAAGTAACTGTCTGTAATCCGCGTTTCGCCCAGAGAGGGTAAAAGCGGGTGATCCACGACCGACAGGCCGGAAAACTTAGGCGTATTGCCAAATCCAAGCCCTTGAAACACCGCCCTGTCCATCTGCAGGGCACCGCCACCGCCAATGGTGAAAAACGGAACAAAATCCTTGCTGGCAGGAGGCGCATCGCCAACGACGCTGACACGGCTGCCATTGATGTCGACACGACCAAGACTGATGATAAAGGCTCCGTCGCTGCGGCTCAGTTGAATGTGATCCTCTGGCCCCAACTGCAGCACCGTGTCATCCCAAAGAATGATTGGCACCCGCAACGTGTTATCCCACTTCTGCATCTGCGCCCGCGGAATGATCTGCGCCAGGCTGGCACGGATATGATCCATGGTCACCAGCCCGGAGCGAAAGGTCAGTGCCTCGGTGCGCCCATTGGGGTGGGCGTTCAGAATATCAATATTGTCTTCCCCGCCATGCACCTGCGTCAACAGGGCCAGGGCTGTGCGAAAGCCTTCCGCGGTTGCGGTTGCCATTTGGGTTGGGGTGTCAGTGGGTTTTTTTGAAATACCCGTGTTTTGGCCCGGATAGGGCAGATCAGGGGTCAGGCCCGTCAGACCCGCACGCTGCATCAGCTCTCCCAGAGAGAAACGCCCGGCTGCGCTGTCCAGGGTCAAAACATCAGAAAAGTCAGAGAGCTGCTGATCCAGCTCCACCAGGGCAGAGTCGGGCCCAGCCCACGAGGGGCCGGGCACCACAAGTGAGGCGCACAACATCAACACAGCCATAAAGGCCGGGATCTCTTTTTGCCCCTGCTCGCTAGCCATTGATCACTATCGGTCCGCAGTCTGCGCTTGCATCCGCATTTTCAAGTGTCACAAACAACAGTTCCGCTTTGGTATCGCCACTGTTGAGAATGCGAACCTTGCCGGTCTCGTCTGCATAAACACGCCCCCCCTCCACTGCTGTCTTGCTCCAGCCGGGGCCAGACGCATGAGCGGAGCCCTTCACAACGATGACAAGTTGGCTGCGCGGGCCACGGTCGAGCAGAACTGTCCGGCCCACTTCAATTTCGGCGGTACCAAGGTGGAACCGGTTTGTTTCAACCAATCCTTCCAGCTCATCTTGTTTGTGGAACGGCACCATGGCGGGGCTCAAAGCTGCGTGAACCTCTGTCTCGGTGCGTCGGCTTGCCTTTAGCTGTTCAACAACGGCTTTGACGTTCTGGGTTTCATCCATTTTTGCCACAAGCAGTGCATCAGGTGTGTCGATAACGATGATATCAGTCAGGCCGACAACACTGACCAACCGGTTTTCCGTACGCACCATTGTATTTACAGAATCCAGCGCAATAACGTCGCCTTGCAGCACGTTGCCATCTTTGTCGGGCTGCGAAATATTGTACATCGCCAACCAGCTGCCAACGTCGTTCCACGATACATTCAACGGCGCCAAAGCAATGCGGTCAGTTTGTTCAAACACGACGCTTTCAGTTGGCTCAGCTGCCGCTTCGATAAAATCAGCCTCGTTGAGATACAGCGCCTCTGGCGTCTCAGAGCCATGCTCACGGACGCAATCACATGCGCTGCAGTCTCTGGATCAAATTTCTGGTATTCTTCGATGATCGTTTTGGCTGAGAACATCGACAATCCGGAAGCCCAATACGCGGCCTGACTGTCAATCAGGGCCTGAGCCTCGTCCTGAGGTGGTTTTTCAACAAATCCGCCTACCTGTCGAACCGGGTCAAACCCAGCCAGGGGACCGGCGTCAGTGATATAGCCAAACCCGGTTTCTGCATAGCGTGGGGGATACCGCAGGGTGATGATGTGACCCGCCTGCGCCGCAGGAATGCAAGATTCGATTGTTTCGCTCAAAGGACCTTCAATCACATGATCCGCAGGGACCACCACAAACAGGGCATCCGGATCTTGGCGCGCAATCGCATAGGCAGCCGCCAAAACGGCAGGACCAGTATTGCGTCCAACTGGTTCGCAAATGATCTGCGCCCTGGACTGAATTTCACGCAACTGTTTCACCACGGTCCCCCGATGAATGGCACCGGTGACAATGACAGGATCATGATAGATCGCCCCGCGATGGCGCTGCACCGCAACCTGGAAGAAGGTCACCGAATCGGGGCCACTGACTTTTTGAAACTGTTTGGGGCTTTCGGTCCGTGACAAAGGCCAAAGGCGGGTGCCCTTGCCGCCGCAAATGATCAGTGGGTAGATCGTGCTCATTACAATTGCCTTTCTCTTTAATCTCAAAGGCCCATCAGGCCCTTCGACAACCGCAGCCTTGCGGATTTGCCGATATCCTTTGTTGATAGGGCACCATCTGCAGAAACAAGCTCGACAGGGACAAAGAGGTCACCACGCAGGCTTGCTGCGGTAGTGGCCTCACTGGCGATAACCTCGACGGGAATACGTCTCCCATCGTTGAGATCCATGTGGACCCGGTCTCCGTTCATCGCCCGATTAAGCCCTTCTATGCTCATCAACGTTTGTGCTCTGATTAAAGAAGTATTAACGAAAATTGTCAGAATTAAGTCGGTTTGAAGGACAGTTGAGCCTTCTGAAATTCCTTTTGTAACAACGGCTTCGCAGTCACAAGGCATCATGAAATTCAGCGCGTTGCCAGTATTGGCGTTAACCGAATACAGCACCTCACCTTCGGCCGCGTTAGGATTTAGGTAAGAAATTTGCCCGGCTGCGGTCGCGCGCATTTTTTGGCCGGCCTGCTCAACGAACACCGGATGCATCTCATAGGCAGTTGTATAGCGTTTGAGCAGCACTCCAGTCGCAAAAACGATGAGCAAAACCGACAAGGCAGCCACACCAATTGACCGCACACGCCTCACAAGTGAATGCCCCGCGGCCTCACCTTTTGGTTTGGGGGGCGGGTCGGCCCGGTATAGCTGATCATGCCGTCAGGGGTTACAAAGCCCCCGCCGATATGGCTGTTCAAGATGTAGCGCAGCTGCGGCAAGTGATCCCCGGTGGGGTTGGTGAATTGAAAGACCGATTTGCCCTGCACGTCTTCGCTGATCACCGTAATTTCGGGGCGCAACGTCAGAATAAAACTCTCGAAAGTGAAGTTGATTATCGCAATATGCCGCGTGCCATTGCCCAGCATCCGGCCTTCGTCTGCCTGTGCATGGATCTGCATAAGCGAAATGCTTTCACCGGTATAACGCTGGCCGGCCACGGTCAGCGAAAACGGCACTTTCAACAGCGGGTGCTCATCATCATAGCCAAAATCTACCGGCAAGGATTGCGCCTGTCTGGGACCTGGCTTTGGTTGCGGCTGAGATCCAGGATGCGCCGCCTCGGGCCCGGCTTCCGGCGCAACGGATTCGTTTGTTCCATAGTTGTAAGTCATGCTCGGGCTACGCTGCACAAGCGGACGCCATTCTCCCGCTCTTGGCTCGGGCTGATCAACTCTGTCAGAGGGTGCCGGTCGAAAAACATCGTTTGCCATCAGGTTACCTCGTCGTGCCTATTCGAATGTGTTCAGAAAAATGATGGCTATGGTCAGCCATGACAGGGCGAGCGCGTGATGGGCAAAAGATTCCCATGCTTTAACGCGGTCGTACAATGCCATGGACTTGCCCGAACCGCCGCTGCCTTGCCGCGTCCATTTCTGTTTATCCAGTCGAAACAGAACAAAAGTTTTGATGATCGCCCCAACAATTTGACCGAAATACAGGATCGGCGGATGCGTGATAGGGAACCATTCTTTGTTAAACAGGGCGATGAAGATACAAAACATGTATCGGGTCACCAGAACCCAAGCGATATAAAGCGGGATCACCGACGGTGAGACTGTGATCGCCGCGACAATTACAGAAATCGGACCAACAAGCGTCGTCCACATTGATAGCCGCTGATCGAGGATTGACCACCAGGTGAACACCCCAATCTTGCGGGGATCCTCACGCAGTGCCCGCCCGTTGGTCCGCATCATATTTCCGAACCAGCGGATCATCAGCGTTTTGGCGCTGTCGTAAAAGGTGTCGCGCGGCTGGTCTTCAGCAGATTGCGACTGGATGTCAGGCATATAGGCCATTTGATAGCCATTGCGCAGCAACCAGTACCAGGTCGATTTATCATCCCCAGTCAGAAAGTTCACCCGACCAAGGCGCCAGTGATCAAGAAAGTCAAAACCAACGCCTTTGATAAAGCCCGGATTTGTCGCAAGTGCGGCGCGGAACACAGACATACGCCCGGTCAGAGTCAGCACCCTGTTGCCCAGACCCATGGAGCACATCATCACCTGACGCTGGTTAAAGCGCAGGGTAAACCAGTCCTTGAACAGGTTTTGTTTATCGATGATCGCGGCCTCATCGGTGGTGAGGGCGCCCATGCGCGGATCTGAGAAAAACGGCGCAGCCTGTGCCCAGATATCCACCGGCACCACTGTGTCGCCGTCGACAAACACCATAATGTCATCTTTGGTTGGGGCCTTGTCCGCCAAAATGCGCAGCGCTTTTTCCATAGCGTCACGTTTGCCACTGGATTTGATCCGGTCGATGACCAGTTGGACATTGGTCATATCGAACCTGGAAGACGCATAAAGCTGCTGGATCAGACGCTCATCTTTGCCGTCCACAACCGAGGCCACAATCGTCGCGCCATCCCGGGCTTTCGATGCGGCCTCGAAAAGCCGACGATAGACCATGATCGTCACTTCGTTGTCCACCATATAGGTAGTCACCATAAAGTAGCAGTGCGATTTAACCTTGCTGCCCCAAAAGCGCGTGTTGTGGCGCCGCTTCCAGATTGGATAGGCAATACGGCGAAAACAGACCGCCCGGGCAAAGTTGGTCAGCGCCCAAGTATAGCGCCAGGTCCCCAGGAATCCGATGATAAACACCGCATTGGAGGCATGATGCAGCTCCCCCAGGAAACCCTGGGGGATAAGGGACACCAACAGATAGATGACCGCAAAATACGCCGTATGAGTGAGAACCATTACCATTGCGCTATTACCAGCAAATGCCTTCATAGTTTTTATCCGACACCATATCGCGATGCAGTCGGGTCAGATCGACAACGATCTGGGTTTTGGCCGCCTCTCGAAGCGTCTCAATGGTCTCGTTATAGTAGTTGCCCACCAAAACCGCGCCAGCATCGTTGATCAGCTTATCGAGATCGCCCACCAGCCGACTTTCGAGGTTCGGCACAGTTTCGTTGCCGCGCCCCGCCCCGGGCGTACCGCTGTCATATGCTTCTTTGACGAAGGGGTCGTAGATATTGACCTCGATGCCTTTGTCGATCAGGCGGGCCGCAAGGCTGATTAGGGGGCTTTCGCGCAGATCATCAGTGCCCGGTTTAAAGCTGATACCAACAAAGCCAACTGTCGTAGCGCCGCTCTTTTCAACCATGGCCTCAGCCTTGGCGATTTGCGCTTCGTTGGCCTCCAGAACAGCATTCAACAAATGCGCCGGTGTATCGTTCTGGCTGGCGAGGTGGCGCAACGCGCGCACGTCTTTCGGCAGGCATGATCCGCCAAAAGCAAAACCAGGGCGCATGAAATAGGGCGACATCGCTGCCTTTTTATCACTGCACAGGATTTCCATAACGCTTTGACCGTCAATGCCGCAGGACTTGGCGATATTGCCGATCTCATTGGCAAATGTCACCTTGACCGCGCGCCAGGTATTTGAGGTGTATTTCACCATCTCTGCGGTGCGAATATCGACCTTGTTGACGGCACAGGGCATGTCTTTGTTCAGATCTGCCAGAAACGCGCCGGTGGGCTCATCCATAAAGCCAAACACCACCAGGCCGGGATCATAACTGTCAGCAATGGCAGTGCTTTCACGCAGAAACTCCGGGTAATACCCGACACCAAAACCAACCCCAGCCTTTTTGCCAGACGTTTGCTCCAACACCGGGATGCAGGCGCCTTCGGTGCTGCCCGGCACAATGGTCGAGCGGATCACAACCGAATGATAAACGTCCTTTTCGCGCAGTGCCTTACCTATGTCTTCGCAGACGCTGGTGACATAGGACAGCCCAACTGATCCGTCAGCCGCCGAAGGTGTGCCGACACAGACAAAAGACATATCCGTTTCGTGAACCGCTTTGCCAAAATCGCTGGTTGCGCGCAGCTTGCCTTTGGCCACCATGTCGCGGACAAGATCATCGATCCCTTCCTCAACAATGGGGGACATGCCCGCATTGATTGCATCAATTTTACTCTGATCCACATCAACTGCAATGACGTCATGACCGTCCTGCGCAAGACACGCAGCGGAAACCACACCAACATAGCCAATGCCAAAGACACTGATCCTTGCCATATCGTTCTGCCTCTCAATTTCGGCGCCATCTGATGCAGCGCTCGACTTGGAATGTAAGGACGAGAAACAAAATTGGACAAGCGGCAGGCATTTTCGCCGTTAACTTTTTGTTAACTGTGCCCCGTCCGCTACAGTTTATTTCAAATTTTTTACTTACTGTTTTACCGCCTATAGCGATACGTATTTTCTGATTTCACACTTAAAATCAAAGACTAACCACATATTGCGGCATCACAAATTGCAGAACATTTTCGAACATCTGCAGGACTCAGGACCGTCAAAGACGCGGGCGATCAATGCCGCGAATGGGCCGGACTGTACCTCGTGCCCGCGTCTTCTTAACGGGTTGGAGCCAAGCGATTCTTAATCCACGCAGCGGAATCGCAGATATGTTGAGCCCGGGAACGACACAAACGATTCTATCGTGCAGCCAATCTCAAAGACCGCGACGTCTGTTTTGAACACCAGGCCCCCACCCGCCGCGCGCTCCGCAGTGTAAGCGCGTCCCCGAAAACCGGACACTGACGCAAGCTGCGGACTACCAGCCGTTAATGCTCAACTTAAGAGTGAGTAGGTTTGGCGAAACGGAAGCAATCTCACCCAGACCTCAAAGCCAAGGCGACGCCAGACGCGTTCAAAGGCGAGGAGACTGTCAGCAATGTGCGGCACTCTCTGTATACCAGTTCTCAACGAAGCGCTCCGTTTCGTCCGACATCGTCCGGCGCTAAATTTCACGACAGAACCCGAATGGCTCGCATCGCCAGGAAACAGTACTCAAAGGCTGTTCGCTTTGTTTCCAATCGGCAAATTTGACCCGCTTGGCTCTGGGTGTCTATTGTCCAATTGTGTGTCAAAAACTCGCCATAACGGGGCTTTTCGCCCCATTTCCGTCGTATTTCACTTTAAACTCTATTGCTCGAACCACGAATTAGCGGGCACAAATGATTTGAAGCGAATGAAGGTGTTTTCCTGCCACGATGACCCTTGCAGCGCTGGACCTCACGGTCCTGATGACGGTTTTTTCGCCAGCTGGCTGCACAGCACCCGGAAAAGCCCCCGCTGATGACGTAAATCGTGCCGCCTCTGATCGCAATGACTTAGGAGCTGCCCCTATGTGTTCAAACGTTCATACGATTGCCAAATCTGGCCACAAGACGATCGAGATGGTCGACAATACCGTGGTGAAAATCATCCCCAAGGATGGCAAGCGCTTTTCCAGTAATGTGCATGCCTACCGAGAGGGCAACGATCTGGTGCTGTGCTATGCTGATGGTACCGCAGTCACGATTTCCAATCTGTGACAGCCTCTAAAATTGTAGCTTGAGCAAATGGAAGGCTCGCAGGAATGCGGGCCTTTGTCTTTTGTCTCTGCGGGCCTCTATCTATCTCTGTTTTCCGGCTTGGTCGCGCATTTCAGAACCAACCGGACAAGGCCACGTTGCCCACAGCAAATTCATCTTAGTGCACGACCAATGTCGGCTCGGGATTTGAGCAGGCAGTCGGGTAGGCCCGTTGCGCGAGTGCAGATAAACATTAGGCCTTCGAAAAGAAATCTTGCGGGTAAAACCCGCTGGCACAGATCACGCTTGCCAAAGGCTACGACACAGGAACACCTGCCAAAGGGCAATTCTCAACACTGATATCTCGCAATCAGCCCCAATACAGCATCTTTGCAAAGCCGGTTGCTGAAGGTCAGCTGTGTGGATGGGGCGGATGGCTCCTGCATCAAGCGGCGTCGCATTGCGCCATAGTGCAGTTGCCATGAACTGCTTATAAGAGGAGCCACCCAATGGGGGTTACAACAATCGTTCTCGATTTGGCCAAGACCGTTTGTCAGGCGGGCGAACTGATCAAGCTGGGACATGACGTCAAGCTGATCGCACCGGCTTATGTGAAGCCAAACGTCAAACGTGGCAAGTCAGATGCCATTGATGCTGCAGCTATTTGCGAAGCGGTCAGCCCTCTCAAGTCTTTCGCTCTGAGCACAGAATGGGGAGACGTCCTTCTTCAGTGCCGCACTGTATTCTGGCCAGTTCTTCGTCTTGTAGATAGGTTGTGCCGGTTGTCCCATGGCTCTCGACTATCACATCCAGTCTGAGGGATTAGTCTTCGTCACCATTTTGTGCACAAAAGCCGACAGAAGGAAAACGAATAGGTTTTCAAGGTTCCTTAATCCGTTCTGTGCTTTAACCAAAGCGGTATATGCCAGTTGCAAGTGTGTCGATCTTTGCGGAAAGGGTCGTTTAAGGGGGATCGTTTTTGCCAGCACCTATCACGCCAGAACGGCTTCCTTTAGCATGGTCGCTTGTCGGTGTGCTGTTTGGTTCCCTGTTTCCAATCGGCGCATTGCTTTTCGACGCCTATGTTCTGGAAAGATCATATGGATCCTTCCCGGATATACTGAAAACAAACCCGTTACATTTCATCATCTTGCTGGCACCTCTGATTCTTGGAGCAACGTTTTGGTTCATTGGAACTTTTCAAAGAAAACTACACAACACCATTGCAGAATTAAGAAATTCTGAGCAGGAACAATGGCGACTTGCACATCATGATATCCTGACGGGTCTCGGTAATCGGCTCAAGATGTTATCCGAAATATGCGACGCACGCACCAACTCTACCGGTCAACCGATCATTTTGATGGACCTGGACAAATTCAAAGCGCTGAACGACTCCTATGGTCACGATTTTGGCGACTCCGTGCTTTGTTATTTCAGCCGTTCGTTGCGCAAAGTTATGCCGTCAGGAACCCAGCTTTACCGGCTGGGCGGGGATGATTTTTTGGCGTTTTTTCC
>NZ_MWVJ01000045.1 GCF_002087335.1 Pseudophaeobacter leonis | reverse complement strand
ATAGGCGGGGTTGGGCCAGGGGTCATGCCATTGGGCAAAGCTCTTCCCGGTGCTGGTTGGGGCGCTGTTGGTTGGGTTGCCATTGGACAGCAGGACCTCTTCTTCGCCCTCGATGCGCACGGTGAAGGTGCTCATGACATCGGGGCGGTCGGGATAGTAGGTGATCTTGCGAAAACCCTCGGCCTCACATTGGGTGCAATACATGCCGTTCGACATATAAAGCCCCTCAAGGGCGGTATTGCCGGCGGGATCAATCTCGACCTCGCATTCCCAGACAAAGGGCGTCTGAGGCACGGCGCAGCTCAACCCCTCGGGGCTCAGATCGGGCGTCACGTCAGCGCCGTCAATGCTGGCCGAGATCAGCTTGAGCTTTTCACCCTGCAAAAAGAACCGCGGGTCTGCGGTGCCGGGTTTTGGCGTAAAGCAGATCCGGCTCAGAACACGTGTGGCGCTGGGCGCAAGACGGAAGGTCAGCTCCACACTCTCCACCTCAAAACCAAAGGGGGTGTAGTCCTTCAGATAAAAGGTCTCGGGGGTCTCTTGTTGGGATGGTGTTGCCGCTGCCGTCATCGTGCTCTCCTCGTCTGTCCGCGACCTGTGAGACAGCCGGTATGGCCGCCTCGGTCCTGTGGTTGTCCTAGTGGTAGGCAATGGCTGTGCTGCGGGCAAGCGCATGTCGTGGAAAATGCGCGCTATGCACGCTGTGCACGGGCGGATGTGCGGATGTGCGGCGCTGTTTTGATTTGCCTGCCCTGTTTGCAAGCTGGTTTGCAGGTGGCCTTTTTGAAGACAGCAAGGATTAGCAAACTGGATTTGAAAGATCGTCGTCAAAATTGGTAAAGTATCTTTACCGCATATGTTGCCGATAGGAAACTTTTCCTGTATTCGGGAAATAAATCGGCAACCGGCAAGGAGAAGACCAATGGGTGGCATGCGCAATATCGACGGGATGCAGGTGGCATCTGAACTGGCGGACTTTATTGAAAACAAGGCTTTGCCGGGAACCGATGTGACTGCAGCGGATTTTTGGGCCGGGCTTTCTGGTCTGGTCAATGGCATGGGTGATGAGAACCGGGCGCTGTTGGCACGGCGCGCCGACATCCAGAGCCAGATTGATGCCTGGCACATTGCACAGCGCGGAGCACCACAGGATGCCGCCGCCTATCAGGCGTTTTTGCGCGACATTGGCTATCTTGTCCCCGAAGGCGATGATTTTGAGATCGACACCCAGAACGTCGATGCTGAGATCGCCGCAACGCCGGGGCCGCAACTGGTGGTGCCGATCACCAATGCGCGCTTTGCGCTCAACGCGGCCAATGCCCGCTGGGGCTCGTTGTATGATGCGCTTTATGGCACAGACGCCATGGGGGATCTGCCCTCTGGGGGCGGCTATGATGCGGCGCGTGGCGCGCGGGTCATTGCCTGGGGCCGGAATTTCCTGAACGAGACCTTCCCGCTGGCCAGTGGCTCCTGGGAAGACATCACCGGGCTCTCTGTCACCGATGGCGCATTGGTTCCCGCGCTGCAGAACGCGGATCAGCTTGCGGGCTTTGTGGGCAATGCCGAGGCCCCTGGCCGGGTGCTGTTGAAAAACAACGGGTTGCATGCGGTGATCGAGATCGACGCTGCCGGCAATATTGGCGCCTCAGACGCGGCCGGGATCAATGACATCACTCTTGAGTCCGCCCTCTCCACCATCATGGATTGCGAAGATTCGGTGGCCTGCGTTGATGCCGAGGACAAAGTTGTCGCCTATACCAACTGGCTGGGCCTGATGAAGCGCGATCTTGCTGAAGAGGTTACCAAGGGCGGCAAGAGCTTTACCCGAGTGCTGAACCCGGATCTGGACTACGTGACCCCGGCGGGCGCGGCTGCCAGTCTCAAGGGACGTTCGCTCTTGTTGATCCGCAACGTTGGGCACCTGATGACCAACCCGGCGGTGCTGGACAGCGCAGGCCGTGAGGCGGGCGAGGGATTTCTGGACGCGATGATCACCGTGATGATCGCCATGCATGATTTGAAATCTGAAGGCGGCAACTCGCTGAAAGGTTCGGTCTATGTGGTAAAGCCCAAGATGCACGGCCCCGAAGAGGTCCCCTTTGCCTGCCGTATCTTTGATCATGTCGAGGCCACGTTGGGCCTGCCTGCCAATACCGTCAAGATTGGCATCATGGATGAAGAGCGCCGCACCAGTGTGAATCTCAAGGAATGCATCCGGGCCGCCAAATCCCGCGTCGCCTTTATCAACACGGGCTTTCTGGACCGCACCGGCGACGAGATCCATACCTCGATGGAAGCCGGGCCAATGCTGCCCAAAGGTGAGATGAAGGGCACCGCCTGGATCGCCTCTTACGAGGACCGCAATGTCGATATCGGTCTGGCCTGTGGCCTGAAAGGCCGCGCGCAAATCGGTAAGGGCATGTGGGCGATGCCCGACCTTATGGGCGAGATGCTGGCGGCAAAGATTGGCCATCCCAAATCTGGCGCCACCTGCGCCTGGGTGCCCTCGCCAACTGCCGCGACGCTGCATGCCACCCATTATCACCAGTTCGATGTGCTGGCACAGCAGGATGCGCTGCGCGCGGCGGGGCCACGGGGTACGCTGGATGATCTGCTCAGCATTCCTGTGATGCAGGGGCAAAACCTGTCGGAGGATGCGATCAGCCACGAGATCGAGAACAATGCCCAGGGTATCCTTGGCTATGTTGTGCGCTGGGTGGATCAGGGCGTTGGCTGCTCGAAAGTGCCGGATCTGACCAACGTTGGTCTGATGGAAGACCGCGCCACCTGCCGGATTTCCTCGCAGGCGCTGGCCAACTGGCTGCACCATGGCGTTGTGGACGAGGACCGTGTGATGTCGGCGATGCAGAAAATGGCCGCAGTGGTGGATGGGCAAAACGCCTCTGATGCCAGCTATACCCCGATGGCGCCCGGATTTGACGGCATTGCCTTTCAGGCGGCCTGCGATTTGGTGTTCAAAGGGCGCATCCAGCCCTCTGGCTACACAGAGCCGGTGCTGCATGCCCGCCGTCTTGAGCTGAAGGCGGCAAGCTAAACCGCACGACAGATAAAGGGTCAGGCCAACTGCCTGGCCTTTTTTATGTGACACAGACAAACAGACAGAAGGATAAAATCATGACGATTCCCCTGACAACCGCCCGCACCATCATCCTCAAGGCTTTGGAAAAAGGTCGCGAACTGCAGTTGAAGCCGCTCTCGGTCGTGGTGCTGGATGCCGGTGGACATGTGCAGGCGTTTGAACGTGAAGACGGCGCGGCTCCGGGGCGCTTTGCAATTGCCCACGCCAAAGCCTACGGCTCCGTTATGCTGGGCATGGCGGGGACCGCGCAAATGGCCCGCGCTGACGCACAGGCCTATTTCATGACAGCTGTGAATGGTCTCTTTGGCGGCCAGGTGGTCCCGGTTCCCGGCGGCGTGCTGCTGCGCGACACTGATGGTACTGTGATTGGCGCGGTTGGCGTGACTGGCGACTCCTCTGACAATGATGCCATCGCGGCGATGGCGGGCATTGACGCGGCAGGGATCATTGGCGAAATCTGATCGCGCATAGATTTATTGCCAGAAATTGGCGGGCGCCTTTGCAAGGGTGCCCGCTTTTTTTTGCACGACCTTCTGCCTGTTTCTCCGGTGGATAAAGAGCACCCATCTGTCGCAGGCGCAGCCTCAGGTGGGGAGTGACGTGACAATCTGCATTTACGCAGCCTGTTCTGTGCGGCCTTCCGTCGCTGCAGTGGTTGCGGGCCGGGCTTTGAGGGCTTAGCCTTGTGTGGTTCTTTATCCAACCGGAGTCCCCATGGCGCGTCCCAAAGTCGGCATTATCGGCAATACCTATCTGCTCAACGATCAATACCCGGCCCATGCCGGTGGCACCATGAATTCTGAGGCCGTGGCCGAGGTGGCGGGCTGCATGCCGCTGCTGATCCCGTCTGATCCGCGCTTTTTGTCGGTCGATGAGCTGTTGGAAAGCTTTGATGGCTTTTTGCTCACTGGCGGACGTCCCAATGTGCACCCCAGCGAATATGGCGAGGCTGAGACCGCAGCCCATGGTGCCTTTGACCGGGCACGTGATGCGATTGTGCTGCCGCTGGTGCGGGCCTGCGTTCAGCGCGGCCAGCCCTTTTTTGGCATCTGTCGTGGCTTTCAGGAAGTCACCGTTGCCATGGGCGGCACGCTGTATCCCGAGATCCGCGATCTGCCGGGGCGGATGAACCACCGCATGCCTCCGGACGGAACGCTGGAAGAGAAATTTGCGCTGCGCCACCCGGTGAAGATGACACCCGGGGGGGTGTTTAGCAAAGTCTTTGGCGCCGATGAGGTGATGACCAACAGCCTGCACGGCCAGGGGCTTAAGACGCCTGGGGCAAACATCGTTATTGACGGCGTGGCGCCCGATGGCACCCCAGAGGCGATCTACGTCAAAGATGCGCCCGGATTTACCCTGTCGGTACAGTGGCACCCGGAATGGGATGCCGCCAATGACCCGGTCTCACGACCTTTGTTCACCGCCTTTGGGCAGGCGGTGCATGACTGGCAAGCCAGGGGCTAATTCCCGAGATGACTGGGAGGGGGAGGCGATAGCCACCCCCTCATTTGATTAAAGTGCCCCTCACCAACTGGAAACTGCGAGTGAGGGGAAGGTCAGCTACAAAAAGCTGAAGTGCTTGTTCAGCGGCAGCTCGCGGGCGCGGGTGCCGGTCAGATCGAACAGAGCATTGGCCAGCGCCGGAGCCGCAGGCGGCGTGCCCGGTTCACCAGCGCCGCCCATGTGTTTCTGGTTTTGCAGCACAGCGACCTCGACCCGCGGCATATTTGGCATCCGCATGGCGTCATAATCCGGGAAATTTTCCTGCTCAACAGCGCCCCCGTCAAAGGTGATCTCACCAAAACAGGCTGCCGAAAGCCCATAGGTGAGGCCGCTGAACAGCTGTGCTTCGATGTTTTGCGGATCAATCGCCAGACCCAGATCGGCTGCAATCCAGGCCCTGGTGATGGCGATGTCACCGTCCCGGTCCTCGACCTCGATCACCTGCGCCACGGGGGTGCCGAAACTATAGGCAAAGGCCACGCCACGACCAACGCCATCAGGCGTCTTGGCCTCCCAGCCGGACATCTCGCGCACCGCTTCCAGCACTTGTGCCGCAGGCTCCCATTCGGCACGGGCGAGTTCAAGCCGGAACTCCAGCGGATCACGCCCCGCCTTATGCGCCATCTCGTCGATGATACTGTCCGAGAAGAACCCGTTGAACGAGGCCGCCACCGAACGCCAAAACCCGACCGGGATCATTGGCTTGGCGATATAGCCTTCGACGCGGAAATTGGGGATCGCCAGCGGCTGGTTAAAGGCGGCATCGACGTGTCCCTTGTCTGGACCGGACATCGGCAGGCCCAGCATGCGCGCAGCGCCTTCCTGCGTGGTGGACTGGGCGGCGATCTTGCCATGCACCATCAGGGCCTTGCCATCCTTGACGGCGGCGCGGTAGCGGCCGATGGCACCGGGGCGGTAATAGTCGTGCCGCATGTCTTCTTCTCGCGACCAGGTCAGCTGCACCGGGGTGCCCTTTAGCTGCTTCGCGATCTGCACCGCACGGTTTGCGTAGTCCACCTCAATACGCCTGCCAAAACCTGCCCCCCAGAAAGGTGGTGTTTACGCTCACCGCCGCAGGGTCCAGCCCGGTGAGGTCGGCTGCGGATTTTTGCACCACGGTAGGGCCCTGATTTGGGGCCCAGATCTGCAGCGCATCGCCGGTGTACAGGGCGGTGGCATTCATCGGCTCCATGGTGGCATGGGCGAGATAGGGCAGGCGGTATTCGGCCTCAATGAGCTCAGCCCCCGCAGGCAGGCTGTCAACGTCGCCGTCGTCACGCAGGGTAGAGTTCGGCGCGGCGTCAAAGGCGGCGGCAATCTCAGCAAAGATGGCTTCTGTGGTTTCTGGATAGTCGGGAGCTTCCCACTCCACGTAGATTGCATCAACCGCCTGTTGTGCCAGCCAGGTATTGGTGCCAACCACGGCGACAGCATCGCCAAGATCAAGGACATGTTCGACACCGGCCATGGCCTTTGCAGCCTTGGCATCAAAGCTGCGCATACCGGCGCCAAAATGCGGGTTTTGTTTGATGGCAGCAAAGCGCATGCCCTCAATGCGGGTGTCGACGCCAAACCCGGCGGTGCCGGTGACCTTACCCACCATATCCACACGTGGCACGGCTTTGCCGATGTATTTCCACTGTGCCGCAGGTCGCAGCTCGGTCTCTTGTGGTGCGATTGCGGCGGCCTCAGCGGCTAGTTCGCTATAGGCCAGCTTTACGCCGCCAGGGGCCAGAACATGGCCATCTTTGGTTTCCAGCAATGCGCGTGAGACGCCCAGTCTCTGTGCTGCCGCCTCTTTCAGGGTTTCGCGCGGTGGCCCCGGCCATGCGCATGCGGGTAAATCCGTCTCGCATCGAGGATGATCCCCCGGTGACCTGCAGGTCGAGGAATTTTGAGAAATTCCCCACGATCTGCCCCAGAGAGTGCTGCAACTCGCTGGCGTTATAGCCGCGCCCTGGCAGCGCTTCGGACAGCATGGCGCTGTTGTAATAGGCCTTGGCGGCGGGGCCGTGAATGACATTGACCGCATTGGGGTCTACGTCCAGTTCCTCGGCGATCAAAGCGGCCCAGGAGGTGTGCACGCCCTGGCCCATCTCGGCCCGTGGCGCGATCAGGGTGACCCCGGACTGGTCGACAAAGACAAAGGGGTTCAGGATGGCCTTGCCCTTGGCTGGCTGCAGCGGATTGGGCGCGTCCTGGTGGTATTTGTAGGTGCCAAAGGCGACACCGCCCAGAATGGCAGCAGAGCCGACAAGGAAACTGCGGCGGGCGATTTTTTTCAAGCTGGCCATGGGGTCAGGCCTCCTGCATCATTTTGGCGGCAGAGTGGATGGCGGCGCGGATACGCGGATAGGTGCCACAGCGGCACAGGTTGCCCTGCATGGCCTCGTCGATATCCGCGTCGGTAGGGCTGGGGTTTTCGGCCAGCAGGCTGGCGGCCTGCATGATCTGGCCGGACTGGCAATAGCCGCATTGCGCCACCTGATGGTCGACCCAGGCGGTCTGGATCTTGGCCATATTGTCTGGCGTGCCAAGGCCTTCGATGGTGGTAATGTCTCCTTCGATATCGCCAAGCTGCATCTGGCAGGATCGCATGGCCTCGCCATCGACCTGCACTGTACAGGCACCACAGGCCGCGACACCACAGCCGAACTTGGTGCCGGTGAGGCCGATCTCATCGCGCAGCACCCACAAAAGCGGCACATCATCAGGGAGGTCCACCTCATGAGTCTTGCCATTGATACGCAGGGTTTTTGACATGGGACTGGCCTTTTTGCTGGGTCCGAAGGGGCTTTGACAAAATGCACGAAAACTGTCAGTCTGTCAATTGACATTATTTAGGTGAACTGTCAGAACCGGATCATGAAGATTTCTGCACCTGATCACAAAACACAGATCATCCTGGACGCGGCCTGGGCGAGCTTTTCTGCCTATGGGTTTCGCAAGGCATCTATGGACGACATAGCGCGCGGCGCGGGCATGTCACGTCCGGCGCTCTATCTGCACTTCAAAAACAAAGAGGCGATCTTTTGCGCGCTTGTTGAGATCTACTATGACACGGCGCGCAATGACATCGCCGCAGCACTGGCACAGGGGGCTACGCTGTTGGAAAAGCTGGATCGCGCCTTTGCGGTGCACGGCGGTGAGACGATGGAGGCGATGATGTCTTCGGCGCATGGCATGGAGCTGCTTGAAGCCAGTATGAGCGTCGCCGGGGATATGATCAAACGGGGCGAGGCGCAGTTGCAGGCGCTTTACGCGGCCTGGCTGGTGGCCGAGGCGGGGCAGGGGCGTGTCGTTCTGATCTGTGATGCCGACACCCTTGGAGGCTTGTTTTGTGCCTGTCTCAAAGGCGTGAAGCACACCTCAGAAACCTATGCGGAGTATCAGGCCGGAGTGGCAGCCTACGCAGCCCTGTGCGCCCGGGGCCTGTCGCGGCGTTGACGCTGGGCTGACGATTGGGCTCCCTGTGCGCATTGGCCCCCCGGTGCGCATTGGGCCCCGTTGCATTGGGGCTATGGGGTTTTATGGCGTAAACGGGGGGCTGGACGCAGCCCGCGCCGCGTGAAACGCGGCGCGGGGCCCAACGGGAAGAGTGCGTCGTAAGACGCGCGATGACGGGCGGGAGCCCCCCCTCACTTTGTTCAGCGTCTCACCGTCCCGTGTTGTGTGTCCCCGTGTTGTACGTTCCTGTATTGTGCGTCTTGCTCCCAGTTGCGTCTTGCTCAAAGTGTGGTGCGCAGGTGCCAAAGCTCGGGGAACAGTTCCACGTCCAGCATCCGTTTGAGGTAGTTCACCCCACCGGTGCCACCAGTGCCGCGTTTAAAGCCGATGATCCGTTCCACTGTGGTGACATGGTTGAGCGCCAGCGGCGAAAGTAGTCCTCAAAATCCACCAGCTTTTCCGCCAGCTCATAAAGCTCCCAATGGTCTTCAGGGGCGCGGTACACCGCGCTCCAGGCGGCCTCAACCGCGTCACTGACCTGATAGGCCTCCGACAGATCCCGATTGATCACCGCGTCCGGCAGGGCAAAACTCTGGTGCAGGGCGCGCAGCGCCACGTCATAGAGCGAGGGCTGCGCCAGTTCGGCGTCCAGCAGGGCCAGCAGATCGGGGCGGTGGGCATGTGGTTTCAGCATCGCTTTGTTGCGATTGCCCAGCATGAATTCGATCAACCGGTACTGGTGCGACTGAAAACCAGAGCTTTGGCCCAAAGCGTCGCAAAAGGCGGTATAATCCGAGGGCGTCATGGTGCGCAGCACATCCCAGGCAGAGTTGAGCTGCTCAAAGATCCGTGCCACCCGCGCCAGCATCTTGAACGCTTGCCGGGTCTCCCCCTGCAGCAATCTGTCCCGCGCCGCCTGCAACTCGTGAATGGCCAGCCGCATCCATAGCTCAGAGGTCTGGTGCTGGATGATAAATAACATTTCGTCATGGGTGTCGCTGTGGGGGTGCTGCGCGTGCAATATGCTCTCAAGCGACAGGTAGTCCCCATAGGACATATGGCCGTCAAAATCCATCTGGGCGCCGTCCTCGGCGGGATTGAACGGGCAGGTTTTTGCGGCGGTATCTGGGGCACTCATTGGATCGTTCCCTTTCCTAGAAATACTATAGCTCAGGGAAAGGCGACGATCCTCTTATTTAACGTGCCGCATTGGGCCAGACGACGCCACAGCGCCACCCAGCCAACCGGCCGACACAGCGGCAGGGTCTTTGGGCCGGGGCATTGCATCAGGTGACAGCCGCGCGGATTTTGTATTCCGGCTGGTCCCACAGCCGGTTGTTCATCACATCGGCAACAATTGCCACAGCACCGTCCACGTCCGCCGCGTCGATATAGAGCGGCGTAAAGCCAAAGCGCATGATATCGGGGGCGCGAAAATCGCCAATCACCCCACGGGCAATCAGCGCCTGCATCGCCGCATAGCCGTGCTTAAAGGCAAACGACACCTGACTGCCGCGCGTTGTTCCGTCGCGGGGCGAGGCCAGCGTCAGCTCGGGGCAGCTGGCCTCAATACCTGCAATGAAACGGTCGCAAAGCGCGATGGAGGTGGCGCGCAGCGCCTGCATATCAACCTGATCCCAGATATCCATCGAGGCCGCCAGAGCTGCCAGCTGGATCACCGGCGGGGTGCCAACGCGCATCCGTTCAATGCCGGTGCCTGGGCGATAGTCGAGATCAAAGGCAAAAGGAGCCTCATGACCCAGCCAGCCCGACAGTGCCGGGCGCGCCGCATCAACGTGGCGGGGCGCAACATAGATAAAGGCCGGACCACCAGGGCCAGAGTTGAGGTATTTATACGAGCAGCCCACGGCAAAAGCCGCCTTGCAGCCCGCCAGATCCACCGGCAAGGCACCTGCAGAATGGGCCAGATCCCAAACCGTCACCACGCCTTTGGCATGGGCCAGCCCGGTCAGGGCTTTCATATCGTGTTTGCGTCCGGTGCGGTAATCCACCTCGGTCAGCATTAAAACGGCAAGATCATCGGTGATATTGTCGGCGACATCCTCGGGGTTCACCACCCGCAGCTCATAGTCTGCGCCAAGCGATTTGAGCAGCCCCTGCACGATATAGAGATCCGACGGGAAGTTGCCATTATCTGACAGCACCACCCTGCGGGTTGGGTTCAGCTCCAGCGCTGAGGCAACTGCCTGATAGACCTTGATCGACAGGGTGTCGCCCATTACCACATGGCCAGCCTCAGCCCCGATCAGGCGAGCAATGCGATCGCCAATGGCGGTGGGTTGCTGCATCCAGCCAGCCTTGTTCCAGCCGGTGATCAGCATCTTGCCCCACTCATCGCTGATCATCGACGCGACACGGTCCTTGGCCGCCTTAGGCAGTGGGCCAAGCGAGTTGCCGTCAAGGTAGATCATGCCCTCGGGCAGCTCGAACATCGCCTTGGTGGCGGCAAAATCGGTCATTTGGACTCTCCCGAGTGGGGTTGGATACTTCAAGCTTAAAGCTTTTTGAATTCCGTATCCGATCTCAGCGGTGCTGTCCAGTGTCTGGCAGATTGCTTTTTCCCTGGGCCTGTTGCGTAGCCGGGTCAGGAATGCCCAGCTCGGCCCGTTTTCGTTTTGAGATCCCGGCGGTGACCAGTTGATAGGACAGGGTAATACAGTCCTGTAGCTCGGCATCTGTCAGGCCGGGCTCAGCAAAGTGCTGCAACCACTTCATGCCGCGCGAGGCCAGATAGGGAGCCGGACGAACACCGGGACGGTCTTGCAAGACTTCAAAGGCAATTTTTCCGGCCTTAAAGGTGAAAGCATCCTTGCCACCGGCCCAGCCGCAGACGGCAAAGAGTTTGCCGCCTGCTTTCCACACATCGGAATTCCCCCATTGCACCACATGTTCCGCTGCCGGAAAGGTCGCACAAAAGAGGTTGAATTCCGCTCGCTTCATCAGGTCTGACCGCCGGAAATCTCGATGGTCTGGCCGTTGATGGACTGCGAGCCGGGGCCGCAAAGCCACAGCGCGGCCGCCGAGACCTCTTCGGGTTCAATCAGGCGCTGGTGGCGGTTTGAATTGACCATGACCTTCAGCGCGTCTTCTTCGCTGATCCCGGCACGGCTGGCGATTGAAGTGATATTGCGGTCGACGATGGGCGTGTCAACGTAGCCGGGGCAGATCGCGTTGGCGGTGAACCCTGTGCCCATGTATTCTTCGCTAATGGCGCGGGTCAGACCGATCATGCCGTGTTTGCTGGCCGTATAGCAGGCGCCGCCTTTCAGGCCCCGCAGCCCGGCAATAGAGGCGATGGTGATGATCCGGCCCCAATCGGTGCCGCGCATGGATTTCAGGGATTCACGGATGGTCAGAAAGGCGCCGTCGAGATTGGTCGACATCATGTTGCGCCAGAACTCCATGCTGGTCTTGTGCAGGGCGTGGCCCTCGGCGACACCCGCATTGGCGACGCAGATCTGAATGGGGCCACGGGCCTCAACTGCGGCGGCGATCTTGGCGATGATATCATCCTCGTCGCGCACATCCATCGCCATCGGGAAAAGCCCCTTGGTGGCCACCTCTTCCAGAACCTCCTGACGCCGCCCGGTGATGGTCACCTGCGCGCCCTGTTCTGCCAGGGCCTTGGCGATTGCCAGGCCGATCCCTGTGCCTCCACCGGTGACAAGCGCGTGTTTTCCGCTCAAATCCATATCTCTACTCCTCCAGTTTTTTTCCAAAGTATCGGCGGGAGGGCAGGGCGCAAGCGCGCCGTTCCGTCACAGGCAGGGGCGCAAGCGGAATGAGGGATTTACAATCATATTCGCAAGTGTGAATAATTTGCGGACGCAGACTGCTGGATTCCACCTGGGAGATATAGAATGAAGATCTTGTCCATTGCCACGCTCGCGGGCCTAGGCCTGTCCGGTTTAAGCATTGCTACCTCTGTGGCGGCCAGTGAAGACATTGCAGACCAATACCCCCAATCAGAGCTCTACGCAAAGCCGGTCGAGGTTATCCCACATGTGTTTTCCGCAATTGGCGCCACAGCGCCTCCGACCTATGAAAATGCCGGCCATAACAACAACCTGTCTTTTATCGTGACCGATGCCGGGGTGGTGGTGGTGAATGGTGGTGCGTCAAATGCGCTGGCGGCGGCGCTGCATGCCGAGATCAGGGCAGTAACGGATCAGCCGGTGGTGCTGGTGATTAACGAGAACGGTCAGGGCCATGCGGTTTTGGGCAATGGCTATTGGCGCGATCTTGGCGTCGATGTGCTGGCCCATGCCGACGCCATTGCCGAGACACAAAAGAATGGCGATTTCATCCTGCAGCGGATGCAGAGCTACAACAAGGATCGCGCAGGCGACACCCGCATGGAGCATGCCAACCTGAGCTTTGACGCGCGCTATGATCTCACACTGGGGGGCGTCGCGATTGAGGTGCTGCATCTGGGCCCGGCGCATGATCCGGGCGATGTACAGGTCTGGATCCCCGAGTGGAAAATCATGATTGCCGGCGACATTGCCTTTCACGAGCGCATGCTGCCCATCTTTCCCCATACCTGCACCAGTTGCTGGATCGAAACCTGGGTCGACAAGCTGGAGCCGATGGCGCCGACCTACCTGATCCCCGGACATGGCCATCCGACCAATCTGGCGCAGGTGCGGCGCTACACCCTGGACTACCTCACCGATTTGCGGGCCAAGATAGGCGCGCATATCGACGAGGCCGGCGATCTGGCCGGGGCCTATTACGTCGACCAGACGCAGTGGCGGGGGCTTGATACCTTTGAAGAGCTGGCCACCAAGAACGCAGGCCGCGTCTTTGAAGAGATGGAGTGGGAATAACAGCCGATCAATGCTGCAATAGCGGGCGCGTTTTGTCGCAGAGGCGCAGGTTCATATTGCCTCTGGGGACGCCGTCGTGGTTTGGCTGCCCTAAAGAGGCATCCTGTTCTTTTCTGCCAGCAGGGGCTGGCGAAACTCTGGACCTTGCGCCCGGATGCGGGAAGGGTGCCGCCGACCGGCCGGAAACCTGCGGTTTTTGGCTTTGATGAAAGTAACTTTTGATGAAATGGATCGACACTCCTCCGGCCTGGCTGATGGTCTGTCTGGCTCTGGCCTGGTGTCAGGCGCGCTATCTGCCGATGGGGCTGGGGTTTGGCGCGGTCTGGGCCGACCTTCTGGGGGGGCTGTTGGTTGGCGGCGGGCTGGTGCTGATTGGCCTGGCGATCACTGAGATGCGCCGCCAGAAAACCACCATTCTGCCGCATGAGACGCCCAGCCATCTGGTGCAGTCGGGTATTTTCAAGCGCAGCCGCAATCCGATCTACCTGGCAGATGTGATGATCCTGACCGGTTTGATCCTCTATTTTGACGCGGTGCTGGCCCTGCCGTTGATCCCGGCGCTGACCTGGATTTTGGAAAAACGATTCATCACTGGCGAAGAAGACAGGATGCGGCGCAGTTTTCGGGCGGATTGGGCCCGCTATGAGCAAAAGACACGCCGGTGGCTGTGAGCGGGGCGATGCTTTGGTATCGGCTGTGCAGAGGGCCGGTTGCAGAATCCACGTCAGTTTTGTTGACTGGTGCAGAAATGCGGCAACGCGGCAGCTCTATGCGGCGACGCAGCGAAACCATTGCGCAAATATATTGCGCAAGATAGTCATAATGTTTGCGATCCGTACCCGGCAGATGCCGGGGCGGGCAGGACGAGGGGGACCGACAAGGTGAAAATTGGAACACCCAAAGAGGTGATCAACGGCGAAGCGCGTGTGGCTATGACGCCGGATTCTGCGCGTCAGCTGCAGAAACTGGGCTACGAGTGCGCCATCGAAAGCGGAGCAGGCCTCGCGGCCGGCTTTAGCGATGCGACCTATGAAGAGGCCGGTGTAGAGGTGATCAAGACCGCCGCTGCCCTGTGGAAGGCTTCGGATATTATCGCCAAGGTGCGTCAGCCGAATGAGGCTGAGCTGAAGCGGCTGAACTCGAAAAAGACGCTGATCTCCTTTTTCAACCCGGGCGGCAACGCCGAAGGGTTGGAGCTGGCCAAATCCAAAGGCGCCAGCGTTGTTGCCATGGAAATGGTGCCGCGGATCAGTCGGGCGCAAAAGATGGACGCGCTGTCCTCGATGGCTAATATCGCGGGTTACCGCGCGGACATTGAAGCGGGCAATAACTTTGGTCGTTTCTTACCGGTCAGATCACGGCGGCGGGGAAGGTTCCCCCGGCCAAGGTTCTGGTGGTGGGTGCCGGTGTTGCCGGTCTGGCCGCAATTGGCACCTCGACCTCGCTTGGCGCGATCACCCTGGCCTTTGACGTGCGGCCCGAAGTGGCTGAACAGGTTGAGAGCATGGGCGCCGAGTTTGTCTATCTCGACTTTGAAGAAGAGCAGGCCGATGGCGCCGCCTCTGGTGGCTATGCCTCGGTCTCCAGCCCGGAGTTCCGTGACGCGCAGCTGGCGAAGTTCCTGGAACTGGCCCCCGAAGTGGACATCGTGATCACCCCCGCGCTGATCCCCAACCGCGAAGCGCCAGAGCTCTGGACCGCTGAGATGGTTGCGGCGATGAAGCCCGGCTCTGTCATTGTTGACCTCGCGGCGGAAAAGGGCGGCAACTGCAAGCTCACCGTGATGGACGAGAAAATCGTCACCGATAATGGCGTGACCATCATCGGCTACACGGATTTCCCCAGCCGGATGGCGGCGCAAAGCTCGATGCTTTATGCCACCAACATCCGCCACATGATGACGGATCTGACGCCCGAAAAGGACGGTCAGGTCAATCACAACATGGAAGACGACGTCATTCGTGGCGCCACCGTCACCCATGGTGGTGAGATCACCTTCCCGCCACCGCCGCCCAAGGTTCAGGCGATTGCCGCCAAACCCAAAGAGGTGGTGCCAGAGCTGACGGCTGAAGAAAAACGCGCCGCAGAAGTGGCGGCGTTCAAGGCGCAGACCAAGAATCAGGTGACTCTGTTGGCCGTGGGTGGTGCGCTGCTGCTGGCGGTGGGTCTGGTGGCCCCTGCCAGCTTTATGCAGCACTTTATCGTGTTTGTGCTGTCGGTCTTTATTGGCTTCCAGGTGATCTGGGGCGTGGCACACAGTCTGCACACACCTTTGATGGCGGTCACCAATGCGATTTCCTCGATCATTATTCTGGGGGCTCTGATGCAGATCGGATCCGGCTCTTTCCTTGTGATCGTGCTGGCGGCGCTCTCGGTCTTTATGGCCGGTATCAACATCTTTGGTGGCTTCCTCGTCACCCGGCGCATGCTTGCCATGTTCCAGAAATCTTAAGGAGGACACAGAGATGGAATATGGTTTCACAACTGCCGCCTACGTTGTTTCGGCGGTTCTCTTCATCCTCAGCCTTTGTGGGCTTTCGGGACAGGAAAGCGCAAAACGCGCGGTTTGGTATGGCATTGCCGGCATGGCGCTGGCGGTTTTTGCCACCCTTGTCGGCCCCGGCTCGGGCCTGTGGTTGCTGTCGATCCTGCTGATCGCGGGGGGCGGTGTCATCGGCTATCAGTTGGCGACACGGGTGCAAATGACCCAGATGCCAGAGCTGGTCGCCGCGATGCACTCTCTGGTTGGTCTGGCGGCGGTCTTTGTGGGTCTTATCGCTCATATCGAGCTGGGCCGTGTCATGGCCATGGACGCAGAGCAGAAACAGGCGCTGGAAGGCTTTGCCAAGCTTTTGGCCAAGAAAGATGGCGTTGAGGTCTCGATCCTGCGGGTTGAGCTGTTCCTCGGTATCTTTATCGGTGCTGTCACCTTTACCGGCTCGGTCGTGGCCTATGGTAAGCTGGCGGGCAAACTGACCTCTTCGGCGACCAAATTGCCCGGTGGTCATATGCTGAACGCGGGCGCTGCCGCACTGTCGCTGATCACGCTGATCTGGTATTTCAACACCGGTGGTGTGCTGCCGCTTTTCCTGATGGTTCTGGCGGCGCTGTTCATCGGCTACCACCTGATCATGGGCATTGGCGGTGCCGATATGCCGGTGGTTGTCTCGATGCTCAACAGCTACTCTGGCTGGGCGGCTGCGGCGATTGGTTTCTCCCTTGGCAATGACCTGTTGATCGTTGTGGGCGCCCTTGTTGGCTCCTCTGGTGCGATCCTCAGCTACATCATGTGCAAGGCGATGAACCGGAGCGTTATCAGCGTTATCCTTGGCGGATTTGGCGGCACGACGGGGCCACAGATGGAGGTCGAAGGCGAGCAGATTGCAAGTGATGCCGATGGTGTTGCAACCGCGCTGGAAGAAGCCGACAGCGTCATCATCATTCCAGGCTACGGCATGGCGGTGGCTCACGCGCAGCAGAACGTGGCGGAACTGACCCGTCGTCTGCGTGCCAAAGGCAAGAATTGGCGCTTTGCCATCCACCCTGTTGCGGGTCGTCTGCCCGGTCACATGAACGTGCTGCTGGCCGAGGCCAAGGTGCCCTATGACATCGGTCTGGAAATGGACGAGATCAACGAGGACTTCCCGGATACGGATGTCGCGATCGTGATTGGCTCCAATGACATCGTCAATCCGGCAGCACAGGAAGATCCCAACTCGTCCATTGCCGGCATGCCGGTTCTGGAGTGCTGGAAGGCCAAGCAGGTATTTGTCTCCAAACGGGGGCAGGGCACCGGCTATTCGGGTATCGAGAACCCATTGTTCTTTAAAGAGAAGACCCGGATGTTCTATGGCGATGCCAAGGCTTCATTGGATCAGCTGCTGAAGATGATCCAGTAACGGCTCATCACATTTTTGCCGATCAGGCGCGCCGGGGAAACTCGGCGCGCCATTTTTGTACCCTGTATCCGGCACCCTGTACCCTGTGCCCTGCGGTCTGCTCAAACACTGTGCAGCCCATGCGAGGGTCGGCACTGGCGGGCAATGCGCGAAGAAAGCCTGTTGTATACCTCGGTATCCTTTTAAGTCATTGAAATAAATCAATTCTGTACAGGCGTCCTGAGGCTCGCTATGGTCTAGGCTACTTTGTTGGAGACCCTGCGCCATGCCCCCGATCCACGACCACCCCCTGCGCTATGAGCTGGCAAACGAGCTGCATGCGCGGCCCTTTCCGGCGATGCAAAGCCCCAGCACAGTCATCTATCTGGCTGTGAAGCAACCAAAGGAAGCGGTCCACCGGGAGCGCAGCCTGGATCTGGCGCATCTGAAGGCGCTGCTGGACCGCCATGGGGCGGCGCATCCACAGCCCGGTGCCACGCATCACTCAGCGAAGCTGGGGCGGCATACGCTGAAGTGGGAGCAGCACACAGAATTTGTCAGCTATACTTTCTATGGCGACGGCGCGAGCGCGCGCGCCTTTGATCCGGCGGATTTTGACATCTTTCCCTCTGACTGGCTGGAGGAGGCACCTGGGCAGCGGGTCACGTCGCTGATGCTGCGGATCCTGCCGCGGCCGCAGCAGAGCCAGAAAAAAGCCGCCCTGCAGGAGTGGTTTGTCCCCGAGAGCCTGGCCGTGGCCGAGGTGCTGGATGGCAGCGCTGTGGTTGCGGGGGATTTTCGCATTGATCCGGCAGGCCACATGCGGTTTGCGCTCTTTGCCAATGAGACCTCGGGCTCACAGCGCATCGGGCGCATTGTTCAGCGGCTCTGCGAGATTGAGACCTATCGCGCCATGTCGATGCTGGGCTTCTCGCGGGCCCGTGGCCTCAGTCCGGATATTGGCGCACTGGACACGCATCTGAGCGAAATGATGGCCCAGATGACCTCTGACACGGTTCCGGCAGAGCAAACCTTACGACAGCTGCTCTCGGTCTCGGCCGAGCTGGAGGCGATGGCGGCACGCTCTGCCTTTCGCTTTGGCGCAACGGGCGCCTATGAGGCGCTGGTCAATCAGCGCATCAGCCTGCTGCGTGAGGCGCGCTACGAAGGTTTTCAGATGTTTTCTGAATTCATGCTGCGGCGCTATGAGCCGGCCATGCGCACGGTAAAATCGACCGAGAAACGCATCGGCACATTGGCAGACCGGGCCCGGCGCGGCGGTGAGCTGCTCAGGGCACGGGTGGATGTGGACCGAAGCGCGCAGAACCAGGCGCTGTTGGCCAGTATGGACCGGCGCGCCGATCAGGCGCTGCGGTTGCAGCACACGGTTGAGGGGCTGTCAGTGGTGGCGATCAGCTACTACGCCGTTTCGCTGGCCGCCTACCTGATGTATCCCCTGTCTTCGATGCTGGACATGAGCAAGGGTATGCTCACAGCCCTGATCACTCTGCCGGTTGTGGCGCTTGTTTGGCTTGCGGTGCGGCGGCTGAGGAAGACGCTGCGCTAGCAGGGCGGTGCAGCAGCGGTGCGTCACAACCCCGCCAAGGGCAATGGCGGCCAGCGCAAGCGGTGCGGCCAGCCCGAGGGGGGAAATCCCGGCCCGTCCTGCCCCAAGGGTGCAGCCACCTGCCAGAACGCCACCAAATCCCATCAGGATTGCTCCCAGCGCATAGCGCCCGGTCTGACGTGGGCTCTCAAAGCTCTGCCACTGGAACTGGCCGCGCAGCAGCGCCGTGATCAGCGCGCCAATCAGAACGCCTGCGATCAGACCAGGGCCAAAGCCCGCAGGCACAGCACTGGCGGCAATCACGTAGAACAGACCTTCGGACATTGGCGCCGTAAACGACAGGCTCTCCATCGCGATGGGGTCGAATTCGTCAAACAGAACACAACCGGGTTTGACCCAGGCCAGCGGCACCAAAGCGCCCATCAGCGCGCCGCCCAGCAGTGCCAGTGTTGAGTTTTGCGCCCGCAGCGCAATCCACAGGGCAGGCAGGGCCACCAAAACGCTCCACACCGGCGCACCACCGGGCAGGGCTGCCAGCGTGGCGTAGTCTCCCAGCGCAACAGCCGTGCTGCCAAGCGCTGTGCGCAGCGGCGCCAGCACGCCTTTGAGCGTGGCATGGGCGGTGATGGCAAAGAGCATGACACAGACCAGAGCCCGCAGTTTGCCAGTGCCAGACAGCACGGTCAGCCGCGAGATGCAGCCGCGCGTCAGGATCATGCCAGCGCCAAACATCACGCCGCCCAGTACAATTGCCAAAAGCGGCAGCTCGGAGGCCAGCAGGCGGTGGCCGTCAAAGCTGATCCAGCCCTGCAGTACGGCCGTCTGCGTGCCCAGCACAGAGACAGCAAGGGCGAGCGCCCAGATGCCTGCAGCCTGACGGCGGTCCTCGCCTATCAGGGCGCGGCGAAAGCAGAACCGGGTGATCTGGGCCAGCACGCCAAAGCCCAGCCCCAGTGCGAGGGCAAAATAGAGGAAAACTGCGCGGGGGCCGATCTCTTCAAAGCCAAGTGTCTCGAACATCGCTCTCTCCTGTCTTTTGGAGCGGATTGGAATTATTTCCCGAAATGGGGCGAAATCTGTCTCTGAGCAAGCGAAAACTACCGGGATCTGGCGCGACTGCGCGGGGAAATGTTCTGGTCTGCAGTATCTGCGCAGAAACCTGTTCTGGTCACAGTGGCATGGGCGAAACCAAACCGGCCGCCCCAAAGGGACGGCCGAAAGTTGTGTTCTTATTTGAATATGTCTCAGTGATCCGGGCCATGCCTAGGGTGGCTGGGCCCTGGATCGCAGAACATCGCGGACCAGGGCCTAGCGTGCGCGAATCCGTGGATCCAGCGCATCGCGCAAGCCGTCGCCCAGGTAGTTCACGCTCAACACCGTCAGCGAGATCGCCATACCGGGCCAGAATACCCGTTCCGGGTGCTGCTGCAGATAGTCCGTGGCATCAAACAGCAGCCGTCCCCAGGTTGGGAAATCCGGCGGAAAGCCAAGGCCGAGGAACGACAATGAGCTTTCGGTGATGATCGCGGTGGCAATACCCAGCGTGGCAGAGACCATGATCGGCGACAGCACGTTGGGCAGAATATGCCGGGTGATCAGCTTGCTGTTGGAGGTGCCGATGGAGCGGGCCGCCATGACGAACTCACGTTCCTTAATTGCCAGAACATCGCCCCGCACAATGCGCGCTGTGGGCATCCACGAGGTGATGCCAATGGCGCAAACGATGAGGATAAAGATCCCCTGCTCTGGTCCAAAGGCCGCGTTGAGCGGCTCGCGGAACAGCAGCATCATCACCAGCAGCAGTGGCAGCAGCGGCAGGGCCAGGAACAGGTCGGTCAGTCGCATAAGCGGCCCGTCCAGCCGCCTGAAAAACCCGGCTACAACCCCAATAAAGGACCCAAGCACCAGCGCCAGCGCCATCGCCGTGAGGCCAACGGAGACCGAGGTCGAGCCACCCGCCATCATACGTGCCAGCATGTCGCGACCCAACTGATCGGTGCCAAAGGGATGCGCCCAGGAGGGGCTTTGGTTGCGCGCGCGGATGTCGATATGGGTGGCCTCGATGTCCCAGAACAGAGGTCCCAGATAAACCGAGGCGATGATCAGCATAAACAGAATGCCTCCCATCAATGCGCCACGGAGGGATTTGAACTGGTCCCAGACATCAAGGCACTGGCTGCGCGGCGGATTGCTGGGAATGGGATTGCTAAGATCAGTCATAGCGGATCCTCGGGTCTAGAATGCCGTAAAGAACATCGGCGATCAGGTTGAACAGCACGATGAGGATGGCAAAGATAAAGGTGAGCGTCTGTACCATGGGCAGATCATTCGCCTGGATGGCGCCAATCAGCAGCTGGCCAATACCATTTACCTTGAAGACCTGCTCGGTGATGATGGCGCCGCCAAAGATCGCAGGAATACCAAGCGCGATCACGGTGACCACAGGGATCATCGAGTTGCGCAGCACATGCACCATGACCACGACATATTCGCTGAGGCCCTTGGCACGGGCTGTGCGCACATAATCCTGGTTCAGGTTGTCCAGCATGGAGGCGCGCATAAAGCGGCTGAGCTGGGCGGTGATCTGCAGCGCCAGAACCATGACGGGCATGATCATCTGTCGCAACTGGTGCACGAAACTGTCCCAGCTGTCGACCACATGGGTGGTGTCATAGATCGACGGGAACCAGCCGAGCTGCACCGAGAAGATCACGATGACCAGCACGCCCGAGAAAAACGGCGGCACGGAAAGGCCGACCATGGAGACAAATGTGCCCAGCTGGTCAAACCAGCTGTACTGCCGGTAGGCCGAATAGATGCCGATAGGCAGGGCGATAAAGATGGCCACAACATAGGCGGTGCCCACAACCCAGAGCGTCTGCGGCATCCGCTGGATGACGATATCCATCGCGGGTGAGCGGGTCTGCCAGGAGATTACGCGCAGGTCACCCTGCGAGAAGGTTGTGCCAAAATAATGGTCAATCATCAACTGGGGTTCAATCCAGAAGAACTGCACCAGCCACTTCCAGAACCGGATGGGGGCAGGTTGGCCAAGGCCAAGAGCCTCGCGCATTTTTTCTTTGACTTCGGGGGGCACTGTGAGGGGAACCTGTGCCATCGGATCGCCCGGAGCGAGTTCGAGCAGCAGGAAAATCACGAGACTGATGAACAGCAATGTCGGAACCGACAGGACCAGTCGCCTGATTGTAAAGGTCAGCATGGAGCGTGCGCCTTTTGCAATGTGTTATTGTTGAGCTGGGCAGGCGGAAGAGCCGCTGGGGGATTCCGCTTGGCCAATGTGTCCGGCGATAGACCGGAACGCGGCGCGAATGGCAAGAGGCCCCGGTGATTTCACCGGGGCCTCATTTTGGCTAGGGCCGCTTATTTGATGCGGTGCCAGTCGGCAACGTTCCAAAGTTCGCTGTCCCAGACGTTCAGCACAACGCCACCCAGGGAGTTGGCGTGCGCCGACAGACGACCACGGTGAACCAGTGGGATCATGCCACCGTTATCAACGATGATGTCATTGAGACGCTTGGAGATTTCGGCACGTGCTGCGGCACCGGCTGTGGTTGTCAGCTCAGCATGCAGCTTGTCGAACTCTTCGTTGCAGAAGCGCGAGATGTTCTCACCCTGCCACTGCGATGCAGGGCTTGGCGCTTTGTCGCACAGACCGTTGGCCAGGTAGGACTGCGGGTCGGTGCCGTTGAAGGTGTTGGCATACATTTCAACGTCAGCATAGAACTTCTGGAAGGTGTCGGGGGATCCGGGATCACCACCAAAGAATACGGAACCGCTGAGGTTGCGCAGCTCTGATTCGATACCGATTTCGCTCCACCACTGTTTGATCAGAGCCTGGAAATCCTGACGCACGGCGTTGGTCGAGGTCTGGTACAGGATCTTCATCGGAACGCCAGCGGGGGTTTCGCGTACGCCGTCACCATTGGTGTCTTTGTAGCCCGCTTCGTCCAGCATCGCATTGGCGGCCGCGATGTCCTGCTTGTCGCAGGTAAAGGTGTCGGAGTTCACGGCAGCAGGGGCCGGGATCCAGTTACAGGTGACTTTACCCGCTTTGCCGTAGCCGATTTCGACCAGCAAAGGACGGTCGATCGCCAGCGACATGGCTTTGTAGACGGCAGGATCACCCAAGAAAGGATGCGGACGGATCACCGAACGCTCATCAGGGCCAAGCGCCGGATCAGGGTTGGTGTTGTTCAGCATGATGCGCTCAACCAGCGGACCAAAGCCTGCGACGGGTGTGCCTTTACCAGCCGATTCCATCTGCGCGATGACTTCGGGTGCCAGCTGCAGGTTCCAGGCGTAGTCAAACTCGCCGGTTTCCATCACGGCACGACCCGCTGCGGTTGCGTCGCCGCCGCCTTTGAACAGGACCTTGGCAAAGGCAGGCTTGGCCGGGTCACGGTAGTTTGGGTTCGCCGAAAGCGTGATCACGTCGTTTGGCTTGAACTCGTCCACAACAAAGGGACCGGTGCCGAGAGGGGCAAAGTTGGCCTCGGTGCACTCAGGCGCCTTGGCGCCCATGCAGTCAGCAAACTGTGTCGCCTGAATGATGGGGCTTTCGCCGCCAACAAAGGGACCATAGGGGAAGGGGGTCGGCTTGTCGAAAGTGACCTTGACGGTCAAATCGTCGATGGCTTCAACCGAGGTGACGCCTTCATATTTTGTGACCTGGGCACAGCCGCCTTCGGGGTCCATGCAATAGTCTGCGGTGAACTTCACATCATTTGCAGTGAAGGCCGACCCATCGGACCATTTCATGCCGGGCGCGATTTTCCAGGTGATCGTGGTCAGATCTTCGCTGACGCCACCGTTTTCAACTGTTGGAATCTCAGCGGCCAGGAAGGGCACCATTTCGCCAACCTGATTGTAGCGGGCCAGAGGCTCGATCACCAGCGAGGCCGCTTCAACGTCCTTGGTCCCGCCAGACAGGAAGGGGTTCATGATCGATGGCGCTTGCCAATAGATGATGTTGACCTGACCGTCAGCGCCGCGCTCGGCAAAGGCTGCCGGAGCGATGGCAGCCGAAGCGATGGCACCCATCAAAAGGGTTTTGAGTTTCATTACACTCTCCTAGTCGAACACATTACGTGTCTTTTTTTGCCGGACAGTCTTACGCCCGGCTTGTTGCCGCATCGCTGCGGATATGAAGTCGCTCTACCCAAGGTGTCTTGGAACTGGTTGAAAACTAGGCATTCTCAGAACGAAGCCGACTAATTTACAACCGCATGCCCCCAAGCAGATACTGGCTGTATCGAAACAGAGTTTGAGGAAAATGCAAGCCTTACCCCCGGGATTTTTTCCAGATAGATTTGACGGGACTTCCGGGATGGTCTTACATCCCGGTCGATATTCTATAGACGAGCGTTACATCAGAGACATGTAACGACGAATAAATAAGGGGATAACCGGGGTGCTGGATCAACCAATTGCACAAATTAAGGGCTTGCGAGTCGAGTTTCAGACCAAAGATGGCCCGGTTGTCGGCGTCGAGGATGTTTCTTTTGATATTCACCCCGGTGAAACCGTCTGTGTTGTTGGCGAATCTGGCTCTGGAAAATCGGTTTCTTCGCTGTCGCTGATGCGTTTGGTTGAATTCGGTGGTGGCGCTATCGCTGCGGGCGAGTTGGTGTTTGATCGCCGCGAGGGCGGCAGTCTGGATCTGGCCCAGGCGCCGGGCGATGTGATGAAAGAGATTCGCGGCAACGAGATCGGCATGATCTTTCAGGAGCCGATGACCGCTCTTAATCCGGTCTTTACGGTGGGGCGTCAGCTGACCGAAGGTCTGCGGGTCCACAAAGGGATGAACAAGGCCGAGGCCGAGGCCCGCGCGCTGGAGCTGCTGCGCCAGGTTCGCATGCCGGAACCCGAGCGCCGTCTGAAGCAATACCCACATGAGCTGTCTGGTGGCATGCGTCAGCGGGTGGTGATCGCCATGGCGATGGCTTGCGAGCCGCGCCTGCTGATCGCGGATGAGCCGACAACCGCGCTAGATGTGACCATTCAGGCCGAGATCCTGGCGCTGATGGACCGCTTGAAGCGCGAGACAGGCACGGCAGTGATGTTCATCACCCACGACATGGCTGTTGTGGCGCAGATGGCAGACCGGGTCGTCGTCATGTTCAGGGGCAACAAGGTCGAAGAGGGCACCGTCCAGGAGATCTTTGAAAACCCCCAACACGACTACACCAAGGCGCTGCTGGCAGCAGTGCCCAAGCTGGGCGAGATGCGGGGAAGGGACTTCCCTGAGCCGATGAAGCTGATGGGGGTCGACGACCAGAAGATTGAACCGATCAAGGGCAGTGACCAGGTGCTTCTCAATGTCGAAAACCTGACCACGCGCTTCCCGGTGAAGGGCGGCATTTTACGGCGCACGGTGGCCAATGTGCATGCGGTCGAAGACGTCTCCTTTAAGGTTTTCAAAGGTCAGACCCTGTCTCTGGTTGGCGAATCCGGCTGTGGCAAATCCACGGCCGGCCGCTCGATCCTGCGTCTGGTCGAGCCACAGTCTGGCAAGGTTGAATTTGAGGGCCGCGATGTGCTTGGCCTTAATCAGCGCGAGTTGCACAAGGCGCGGCTGGACATGCAGATGATCTTTCAGGATCCCTTTGCCTCGCTGAACCCACAGATGCAGCTGCTGGATCAGGTGGCAGAACCCCTGCGCAACTATGGTCTGGCCACAGGCTCTGAGCTGCAGGACCGCGTGGCCAATCTGTTTGATCGGGTGCAATTGCCGCGCAGCTTTATGCGCCGCTACCCGCATGAGATGTCCGGCGGGCAGCGCCAAAGGATCGCCATTGCGCGCGCCCTTGCCCTGAACCCGAAACTGATTGTCGCCGATGAGGCGGTCTCGGCGCTGGATGTGTCGGTGCAGGCGCAGGTGTTGAACCTGATGATGGAATTGCAGGCAGATCTCGGCCTGTCTTTCCTGTTCATCAGTCACGACATGGCGGTGGTCGAACGCGTCAGCCATCAGGTTGGCGTGATGTATCTGGGGCGGATTGTAGAACTGGGGCCGCGCGCCCGGGTGTTTGAAAACCCGCAGCATGCCTATACGCAGGCCTTGATGAAGGCGGTTCCAATTGCCGACCCCCATCGCCGCAAAAGCGAAAAGGATCTGAATTTCAAACCGATCCCATCGCCAATTCATGACCTGAACTATCACCCCGAGCCTTCGGAGTATCTTGAGGTGGAGCCAGGCCATTTTGTCCTGACCACTGACAGCGGATACTGAATTCCATGACGACAGTTTTGACGCCGCTTCAGATTATGGAGCATTTGGTGGGCTTTCCGACGGTCAGCCGCGAGACCAATTTGCCGCTGGTGGATTGGGTGCAGGACTACCTCAGCGCGCAGGGCATTGCCTCGCATCGCTGGGTTGACCCGGATCAGCCGCATAAGGCGGCCGTCTTTGCCCATGTGGGCCCCGATGTTGAGGGCGCGGTTGTGCTGTCGGGCCACACGGATGTGGTGCCGGTGGATGGCCAGCCCTGGGATAGTGATCCGTTCACCGTGGTTGAACGCGACGGTAAATATTTCGGCCGCGGCACCTGTGATATGAAAGGGTTTGACGCTCTGGCGATCTGGGCTCTGGTGGCGGCGCATCATCGGGGTGTGACGCGGCCTTTGCAGCTGGCGCTCAGCTTTGATGAAGAAATCGGCTGTACCGGTGCGCCGCCTATGATCGAGGCGATGCAGCAGCACCTGCCGAAAGGCTCGGCGGTGATTGTGGGTGAGCCCTCGATGATGCAGGCGGTCACCGGTCACAATGGCGGCTATGGCTTTGCCACGCATATCGTGGGCTTTGAGGTGCACAGCTCGCTGTTGCACACCGGCGTCAACGCCATCATGGAGGGCGCCAAGCTGATCGACTGGGCCAACCAGCGCAACGTCGAGAACCAGGCAAAAGAGCCGGGGGAGTTGCAGGCGCTGTTCAACCCGCCCTTTACCACCTGTCATGTTGGCACGATCGAGGGCGGCACCGCCCATAACATCACCGCCAAAGACTGTCGGTTCATGATGGGGTTTCGGGTGGTGCCCGGCGAAAGCGCGGCCCAGTGGGAGCAGGCCTATCTGGCCAGGGTGAAAGAGGTCGAGGCCGGTATGCAGGCCATTCACCCCGATGCCCGTATTGATGTCACACGCGCCTTTGACGTGCCTGCTCTTGCTCCGGAAGAGGCGGGCGATGCCGAAACTCTGGTGCGGAGCCTGACGGGGGACAATGGCACCCATGTTGTCACCTACGGCGCCGAAGCGGGGCAGTTTCAGGCGGCGGGCTATTCGGCTGTGATCTGTGGCCCCGGAGATATTGCACAGGCGCATCAACCCAATGAATATGTCACTGTGGCTCAGTTCAACGCCGGGCATGCGTTCATGGCGCAGCTGGTCGATCGCCTTGCGTAATAGTGTGCTGTTTGTCCTTTGTCGCGCCAGCGCTATGCTATCCCTGTGTTGCCTGTGTTCCGTAGCCCTGTGTTCCGTTGCCCTGTTGAAAGATCAGTATGTCAAAGAGTGAGAGTGACCTTCCCAAGGGGATCTATGAGGAAATCGATTTTGCGGTTTTGCTGCAGATTGCTGGCCGCATGATTGCGCAACACGTTGAGGCCATTGGCAAAGAGGTTGGGCTTTCGGCAGGTCACCTCAGCGTTTTGGGGATGGTGCATCGCAAACCGGGCCTGGTGCAAAATGTATATGGCTCGATATTGGCTATAAATGATGCAACTTTGGGGCGCTATGTCGACAAATTGGTCGATCATGGTCTGCTGCAGCGCACCCGCAGTGATGAAGACCGGCGTACGGTGCGTCTGACCCTGACCGATGCCGGTCTGGACTATATCCTGACGGCAAAATCCCGCCTCGCGGCGATCCGCCATGACATAAAACGCGGGCTGCAAGACACTGATATCTCTCAGTTAGAGAAAAACCTCATCACGTTTTTGTCGGCGGAGGGACCGGACCTGTAAGAGGCGTAGACAAAGCTTTTTAAGTTTTGTACCAATCATCTCAAATGATAGGAGTTGTGACCGTGCCGATCAAAAACCGATTTGCCGAAATGCAGCAAGAGATCACCGCCTGGCGGCGCCACCTGCATGAAAACCCCGAACTCATGTATGAGGTGCACAAGACGGCCGCCTTTGTCCAGGAGCAGCTCAAAGGCTTTGGCGTGACGGATGTGACGCCCGGAATTGGCAAAACCGGCGTGGTCGCGGTCATTGAGGGCAAAACCAACACTTCGGGGCGCGTCATTGGGCTGCGCGCCGATATGGATGCGCTGCCGATCCACGAAGCCTCTGGTGTGGACTATGCCTCGAAAACACCGGGTGTGATGCATGCCTGTGGTCATGATGGTCACACCGCAATCCTGTTGGGGGCTGCAAAATATCTCTCCGAGACCCGCAATTTTGACGGCAAAGTCGTGCTGATTTTTCAGCCCGCCGAAGAGGGCGGCGCGGGGGCGCTGGCCATGTGTCAGGACGGCTTGATGGAGCGCTGGGGCATTCAGGAAGTCTACGGCTTGCACAATATGCCGGGGCAGCCCTGTCGGCGAATTTGCAATCCGTCCCGGCGCTCTGTTGGCCTCATCGGATGAGTTCGAGATTGTGGTGACCGGCAAGGGCGGCCATGCGGCAGCCCCGCATGAAACCATCGACACCACTTTGGTGGCCTCGCAGATCGTGGTGTCGCTGCACTCTATTGTGTCGCGCAATGTGGATCCGATCAAACGCGTGGTGCTGACTGTGGGGACCTTTGCCACCGACAGTACAGCCTCGAATGTGATTGCCCACACGGCCAAACTGGAGGGGACGGTGCGCACGCTGGATACAGAATACCGCGCCTCTGCCGAAGACTGGGTGCGTCGGGTTGCCACCAGCACAGCAGAGGCCTTTGGCGCCAACGCCGAGGTGATCTGGACGCCGGGCTATCCGGTGACGATCAACACCGAGACCGAGACCGGCTACGCCATTGAGGCCGCCCGGGCGGTGGGAACTGCAGTGGATGAGAACACGCCGCCCATCATGCCCTCCGAGGATTTCTCCTATATGCTCGAAGAGCGCCCCGGCGCCTATATTTTCCTCGGCAATGGCGACACGCCCATGTGCCACCACCCGGCCTATGTCTTTGACGACGAGGCAATACCGCTGGGATGCAGCTGGTTTGCTGAGCTTGTTGAGCGACGCATGCCTGCTGCCTGAAGGAGACGCGCGATGCCAGTCAAGAACCGAATTGCAGATCTGCACGCAGAGGTGACGGCCTGGCGCCGCGACATCCACGAAAACCCGGAAATCCTCTATGACACGCACCGGACCAGCGCTTTGGTGGCTGAAAAGCTGCAAAGCTTTGGCTGCGATGAGGTGGTGACGGGCATTGGCCGCACTGGCGTTGTTGCGGTGATCCGGGGGCGCAGCGACACAAAGGGGCGCGCCATTGGATTGCGCGCCGATATGGACGCGCTGCCGATGCAGGAGCAGACCCGTCTGCCGCATGCCTCCAAAACTGACGGGGCCATGCATGCCTGTGGCCACGACGGTCACACAGCAATGCTGCTGGGGGCGGCAAAATACCTCAGTGAGACGCGCAATTTTGACGGCACGGCCGTGGTGATCTTTCAGCCGGCCGAAGAAGGCGGCAATGGCGCCGAGGCCATGTGCAAAGATGGCCTGATGGATCGTTTTGACATTGATGAAGTCTACGCCATTCACAACGCGCCGGGGGTGGATCTGGGGAAATTCACCATTCGCGCCGGGCCTGTCCTGGCTTCGGTCGATGAATTCACGCTGACCCTGCAGCGGCGTGGTGGCCATGCCGCCAAGCCGCAGGAAACCGTTGATACCACTGTGATGATGGCGCATGTGATCACCGCGTTGCAAACGGTGATGTCGCGCAATGTGGATCCTGTGTTACAGGGTGTGCTGTCCATCACCTCTGCCGAGACCTCCTCAAAGGCCTTTAATGTCATCCCGGACCGGGCTGAGGTGCGCGGCACCATCCGCACCCACTCGGCTGAAGTGCGCGCCTTGATCCCCGTGCGGCTGCAAGAGATTGTCGACGGTATCACCCAGACATTTGGTGGCTCAGCTGAGCTGTGCTTTCATCTGGGGGTGCCGGTCACGGTCAATGACGCCGCAGCCGCTGATTTTGCCCGCGCTGCCGCCGAGACGGTTTCTGGTGCGGGCGCATGTGGCGCCGGGCCGCTGGCGATGGGAGGCGAGGATTTCTCCTTTATGCTGCAAGAGCGCCCAGGTGCCATGATCCGCCTTGGTAATGGCCCCTCTGCGGGGCTGCACCACCCCGAATATGACTTTAACGATGAGGCCATCCCAACTGGTATCAGCTGGTTTGCCGAAATGATTGAACAACGTATGCCTGCCGCCTGAGACCTGAGACCTGAGGCCTTAAACCTGTCGCCTGAGATCTTGAGTCCTGAGACCTTGAGACCTGAGGCGACCACGACCACATTCAGGACAATCCCACAGGCGCGCTTTGACGTGTCAGGGGATGTCAAATACCAAGGAGAGCTTCCATGCCGGTCAAAAACCGCTTTGCCGAATTGCAAAAAGAAATCACTGCCTGGCGCCGTGATATCCACGAGAACCCGGAAATCCTGTTCGAGACCCATCGCACCAGCGCCCTGGTGGCCGAAAAGCTCAAGGAGTTTGGCTGCGATGAAATCACCACAGGCATCGGCCGCACCGGCGTTGTTGGGGTGATCAAGGGCAAGACGGACACAGCTGGCAAGGTGATCGGCCTGCGTGCCGATATGGACGCGCTGCCCATTCACGAGGCCACCGGGCTGGACTATGCCTCCAAAACCCCCAACGCCATGCATGCCTGCGGCCACGATGGCCACACGGCTATGCTGCTGGGCGCCGCCAAATACCTCTCCGAGACGCGCAATTTTGACGGCACCGTCGTGCTGATCTTCCAGCCCGCCGAAGAGGGCGGCGGTGGCGGTCGCGAAATGTGCGAAGATGGCATGATGGACCGCTGGGGTATCCAGGAAGTCTACGGCATGCACAACTGGCCTGGTGAGCCCACAGGTGCCTTTGCCATCCGTTCGGGTGCGTTCTTTGCCGCCACCGATCAATTCGACATTACCTTTGAGGGGCGCGGCGGTCATGCGGCAAAACCGCACGAGACCATCGACGCCACAGTGATGGCCGCCCAGGCGGTTCTGGCGTTGCAGACCATCGCTGCGCGCAACGCGGACCCGGTTGAGCAGATCGTGGTCTCGGTGACGTCGTTTGAGACCTCATCCAAAGCCTTCAATGTGATCCCGCAGCGGGTACAGATGAAAGGCACCGTGCGCACCATGTCGAATGACATCCGTGATTTGGCAGAAAAGCGCATCAAGGAGATTTGCGCGGGCGTTGCGGCCACCTTGGGGGGCACCGCTGAGGTCACCTATCATCGGGGCTATCCGGTGATGGCCAACCACGAGGAGCAGACCGAGTTCGCCGCCAAGGTGGCGACGGATATCGCGGGCGGCTGTGAAGAAGCACCGCTGGTGATGGGCGGCGAAGACTTTGCCTTTATGCTGGAAGAGCGCCCCGGCGCCTATATTCTGGTGGGCAATGGCGACAGCGCTTCGGTGCATCACCCGGAATACAATTTCAACGACGAAGCCATTCCTGCCGGGTGCAGCTGGTGGGCAGGGATCGTTGAGCAGCGTATGCCCGCAGCCTGATTAGGCTCAGGCTCGGTACACGCAACAAAAAGAAGGGGGCTTGGCGGATGCCAGGCCCTCTTTTCGTGCTGCGGCTTTTTGTTTTGAGGCAACGGATCGTTTCGAGGTAGCGGATCTATGGGGGCTTGCGTTATACGCCCCGTTACCCTTTGCGCCAAAGCTCTTGATAGACGGCTTCGATGCCCTGCGCTTCGCGCGCTGCGCTGAAACTGGCGATGGCCACGTCGCGGGCCTTATGGCACATGGCCTGATGCCGCGCGGGATCTTGCAGCAGCGCCAGTGCGGCGGCTGCGGCCTGCGAGGCGCCTCCTGCGGCACGGTCAGCCCGGTGTTGCCCTGTGTGGCAAAGGCCCGGTAGTAGCCCGCCTCGGAGCCAACAAAAGGCACAGCGCTGGCCATGCCCTCAAGCGGCACCATGCCATAGCCCTCATAGCGGGGCAGTTGCATCACCAGCGATAGCGCCCGCATCAGCCGGGGCAGCTCTGCTGCGGGGATTTCCCCCGGAAACAGGATGCGGTCGCCCAGGCCTGCAGCGCTGACGCGGTCGCGCAGGCCTTTAAGGAATACCTGATGCTCCGGCGCGGCGCGGCCCAGCACCAGCGCTTTTGCACCAGGCAGTTGCGGCAACAGCTGCAGCATGGCCTCGACAAAGAGATCGGTGCCTTTTTCCGGCCGGATCCGGCCAATGCTGGCAATCCCCAGGGTGCCACCATAGCCAAGAGCCTCCCAGGCGTTGGCGCGGTTTTCGGCCGGGCAAAAACTCGCGGTGTCGACGCCATGGGGCACAACGGCACGCACATGCGGCACATAGGCGGCGGCCTCTTCGGTGGTGGCCACAACCGCATCCATACGGGAGATCAGCCAGCGTGGCAGCGCCGAGTGGCGACGCTGCGCGGCCGAGGTAAAGACAACGCGAATGGGCAGCCGCAGCACGTCCCGTGTCCAGATCGCGGCCCGCATCTCGGTATTGCGGCGCACATGCCAGATGGCAAACGGGTAACTGTCGGGCCGGCTGCGTGAGAGTGTGCGCGCCATTTTCAGACTGATGGGATCAGGGCAGTGCGGCAGCGCACGGCCAACCAGCCTCACGTCGTGCAGACGTACCTGCTGGCGCAACACATTGGCAGCGGTGGCAGAAACCCCGGTGAAGTTCTTGTTGAAATTGGTGACAAAAAGCTCAGTCACAGGGTGCTCCCAGGCAAAGATCGGTGATCAGGCGGTTGACGACAGCGTCGAGCTGGCCGGATTGCTTTTCCACAAAGTCGCGCGCCGCAATCCGGGCGGATGCCAGCTGCTGCGCATCATCCAGCCAGAGCGCCACCGCCTTTGCCAGGGTCGCTGCATCCGTCACCTCAAAGGCACCGCCGGCTGCAATCATGGGCGGAAAGGTCTCGGTGAAATTGCTATAGCCGGGACCGGTCAGAACCGTGGCGTCGGCCTGGGCCACCACAAAGGGATTGTGACCGCCGATGGGCAACAGAGAGCCTCCGAGAAAAACGATAGGGGACAGCGCGTACCAGCTGCCCAGCTCGCCCAGCGTGTCGGCCAGATAGACCTGCGTGTCAGGCCGACAGGCGGCGCCGGTACTGCGCTGCGCAGAACTGAGGCCCGCCTTGGCGATCATTTCGCAGATCTCGGCGGCGCGTTCGGGGTGACGCGGGGCCAGCAACAGGCACAGATCGGGGTGTTTCTGCAAGAGCTGCTTATGGGCCGCCAGCACGACCTCTTCTTCGCCTGCATGGGTTGAGCTGGCGACCCATAGGGGGCGCCCGGAGAGCGCCGTTTGCATCTCGCGCACCAGAGCAGGGTCCTGGGGCAGGGCAGCCGCCCCGGCCTTGAGGTTGCCGCTGGGAAAAACCCGCTCGGCGGGCGCGCCAAGCGACAAAAGATCCTGCGCCACCTGTTCGTTCTGCGTCAGCAAAAGGTCGAACAACCCCAAGGATATAGCGGGCTGTCGGCAGTTTTTTGCGCCAGGATTTGACCGAGTGTTCTGACAGGCGGCCATTGACCAGCGCCAGGCGGGTGCCGGAGGCCTTGGCGGCTGCAAGGGTGATGGGCCAGAGTTCGCTCTCGACAAAGATGCCGGCATCCGGGCGCCAATGGGTCAGAAAACGGCCGACAGAACGGCTGGTGTCAAGCGGCGCAAACTGGTGCTGGCAGCCCTGCGGCAGCCGTTTCAACGCCATGCTGGCTGAGGTGGCGGTGCCAGAGGTGAGCAGAAACCGCGCCTCGGGCAGTAGGGGTTTCAATTTGTTGATCAGGGTGATTGCCGCGAGGCTTTCGCCGACAGAGGCGCCGTGAAACCAAATCAAAGGCGCATTGTCAGCCAGTACAGGACGGGGCAGGCTGGCATGCCCCAGTCTTTCCCGCTGACGGGATTTGCTGACGCCCTGCGCCGCCAGTTTGGCCGCGACCTTGCGATAGGCAAGCGGCGCGATCAGCCCGGTCAGGAGACGGTAGCAGTGAAACAACAGCGTCGGTGATGCCGTGCGCGCGCTCTGGGGCATCTCGTAGCGCTCAGCCGCCGGTGTGGCTCATGTGGCGGGTCATTGTGCCGCCAACTTTTTCCCGGGAATAGTCGAAATCGTGGCCTTTGGGTTTGTCGCCAATGGCTGCGCGGATCGCGTTCTCCAGAACGTCCGAGCCCTCCTGACTGGCGCGCAGGGGGCTGCGCAGATCAGCAGAGCCCTCTTGTCCCAGACAGGTGTAGATTTCGCCGGTACAGGTGACGCGCACCCGGTTGCAGCTTTCGCAGAAATTATGGCTGAGCGGCGTGATAAACCCGATCTTCTGGCCTGTTTCTTCCAGCCGCACATAGCGCGCCGGGCCACCGGAGCGTTCCGCCAGATCACTGACGCTATAGTGGTTTTCATATTCAGCCCGCACCTCTTTCAGCGACCAGAACTGACCGATGCGGTTTTCGTCGCCGATGTCTTCACCCATGGGCATGACCTCGATCCAGGCGAGATCAATATCGCGGGCGCCGCACCAGCGGGTGATAGCGGGCAGTTCCGCCTCGTTAAAGCCTTTGAGGGCAACAGCGTTTATCTTGACGCGCAGACCGGCCTTTTGCGCCGCATCTATGCCACGCAGCACCTGAGGCAGACGTCCCCAGCGGGTGACTTTGGCAAATTTTTCCTCGTCCAGTGTATCAAGCGAGACGTTGACCCGGCGCACGCCGGCCGCATACAGCGCCTCGGCGTATTTCTCCAGTTGCGATCCATTGGTGGTCAGCGTCAGCTCTTTCAGCGCGCCTGTCTCCAGATGCCGGGACATGCTTTGCAAGAAGGTCATGATATCGCGGCGCACCAGAGGTTCGCCGCCGGTAATGCGCAGCTTTTGCACCCCGAGATTGACAAAGCTGGTGCAAAGCCGGTCCAGCTCTTCCAGCGTCAACAGCTCTTTTTTGGGCAAAAAGGTCATGTTTTCCGACATGCAGTAGACACAGCGGAAGTCACAACGGTCGGTAACCGAAACGCGCAGATAGGTGATGGCGCGTGCGAAGGGATCAATCAGAGGTGCGTTCATATAGCCTTGCTAAGGCTCTGTTTGGCCTAGGGCAAGGAAAGACTGTGTTTTGGGGCCAGTTTCAGGGCCGGTTTCGGGGCCAGTCTCGGGGCCAGTTTCGCGGACTGTGTTTTGGTACTGGTCATGGACCTGTGCCAAAGCTAGTCTCACCTGATGAAACAGATGATATTTGCTCTTAGTCCCGTTGTGTTGCTCTGTGCATGCAATACGCTGCAGTGGAATTCAGATATTCTCGGTGGCGCACCAGCCGGTGTTGAACAAACATCCCAAGGGGATCCCGGCGCGCCGCTATCAGCCCTTACAACAGAAGAATTGCAGCCCAGTGCCGCGTTCGAAGGCAGTGCCGTAACAGAGCAGGCTGAAGGGGCCACAGCCCTAAATACTGCATCTGATACCGGATCTGATACTGGGACAGCCAGTGTTGCTGCGGTTTCAGCACCTGGGTTTCAGGGGCGGGCCAGCACCGTGGCCTCCCTCGGGGATCCTGCCCTGCCGGGGATGTGGATGGAGACATCTTTGGTCAGCACCGAGCAGGTCGCCCTGCTGCGCAGTTCCAACGGTAAAGAAGTCCGCGTGACGCTGAAGCCCGCAAGCGGCTCCAGCTCCAGCAGTGGACGGCTGTCGATCAGCGCCATGCGCGCCCTGGGCGCACCTTTGAGCGAACTGGTTGCGCTAGAGGTGCTGCCCGCAAGCTGACGCAGGCTGAGCCTGTGTTGCTTGCAGCTTACAGATCCTGCTGTGCCTCTGCAGGCGTGGATGCAGCCTCATCTGGTGTTTCAGCCTCAGGGGCTGCGGTGGCAACCAGGCCAGGATAGACCACGGGATCCTTGAGGTATTTGGCGGCTTCCTTGCGGGCAAAGGGCTTCATACCGACCCCATGCGCGACCAAAAAGGCGCGGCTGGCCTCGGCGTCATGTTTGCTGAGATCACGCACCCACCAGGCGATGGATTTCTGCAGGAACCAGTTGCGGTCGGGTACAAAGGAGGCGGCCCAGCCCAGAATACGGGCGCGCCGCGCCTGATCGTCAGCTTTCAGGTTGTTCAGCTTGGCCCAGGGCAGGCAGGCCACAAGGGCCGCGCGCCGGGTCCACATGTTTTCCGCTGTGGTCCAGGCCTCGACCTCGTCCAGCCGGGACGGATCTGCGACCAGACGTTTTTGCATCGCCATGCAGGCGTGATCCGCAATCGCCCAGCTGTCAAAGTCGGGCAGCCAGCTTTGCAACAGATCCCAAACCGGGCCGTCATCCTTGATCCGGGCCTGCGTCAGCAGTTTTGCCGCCGCGATCCGGGCTTCAAAAATGTCGCTTTTCCACAGCTCATCCGCCAGCGTGACACGCGCCTCAAGGTCCAGATCCTGACGCCAGGCCTTGGTGATGTCATTCAGGGCAGTGTTTGGAACGCCCAGAACAACGCGTTTTTGTTTGTGGTAGCTCACCATCTGGTCGGCGCGACCGGGCTCAATCGCGGCACTCAGCTCGGCCAGGGCATCATCAATAATCATAGGTCACTCCACCGTCACGGATTTGGCAAGATTGCGCGGCTGGTCCACATCGGTGCCCTTGGCAACCGCGGTGTGATAGGCCAGCATCTGGGCTGGCAGCGCATAAAGGATTGGCGTCAGGCTATCGTGCACCTGCGGCATCTATGGTTTCCCAGGTGCCTTCGCCGCCCTCCTTAAGGCCGGGCGCATCCGAGATCAACACAACCTTGCCCTTGCGCGCCATGACCTCCTGCATATTGGAGACGGATTTGTCAAAGAGCCGGTCTTTTGGTGCGAAAACCACCACTGGCATTTGTTTGTCAATCAGGGCGATGGGGCCGTGTTTCAGCTCACCCGAGGCATAGGCTTCAGCGTGGATATAGCTGATTTCTTTCAGCTTTAGCGCACCCTCAAGGGCGAGGGGGAACATCAGCCCACGCCCGAGAAACAACACATCGCGCGCTTCGCTGAGCTTTTGCGCCGTCTGGCGGATATTGTCGTTCTGCTCAAGAGCCGCTGCCAGCACATTAGGTAATCCGCGCAGGGCAGAGATATGTGCCTGCAGATCTTCGGCTGTGATCTCGCTGCGGTCGGTGGCGGCCTTGAGCGCCAGCATCAGCAGAACGCTCAACTGGCAGGTAAAGGCCTTGGTTGAGGCGACGCCAATTTCAACACCGGCATGGATCGGCAGCGCCAAATCGCTTTCGCGCGCGATCGAGCTTTCGGCGACATTCGCCACCGAGAGGATCTTGTCGGCCTTGCCTTCGCAGTAGCGCAGCGCTGCCAGCGTGTCGGCGGTTTCGCCGGATTGCGACACAAACAGCGCGGCCGTTTTGCCCGGAATGGGCGGCTCGCGGTAGCGGAACTCAGAGGCGACATCGACCTCGACGGGGATGCGGGCGATCTGCTCGAACCAGTATTTGGCAGTGAGGCAGGCGTAATAGGCGGTGCCGCAGGCGACCATGGTGAGACGGTCGATCTGTGAGAAATCAATGCCAGCGCCAGGCAGATGCACCGCGTCTTCACCCACGGGGAGATAGTGGCGGATGGCCTCGGCGATCACCGTTGGCTGCTCGGCAATCTCTTTGGCCATAAAGTGCTTGTGGCCGGCCTTGTCGACCTGCGTGACGTCAATCTGGATGGTCTTCATGGCGCGGTTGGCCAGCGCCCCCTGGGCGTCGCGGATCTCAAAGCTGGTCCGGCTCAGCACCACCCGGTCGCCCTCTTCCAGGTAGGTGATGCGATCCGTGAGCGGCGCCAGAGCGATGGCATCGCTGCCGACAAACATCTCACCATCCCCATGGCCAATCGCCAAGGGCGAACCACGGCGGGCGGCAATCATCAGGTCTTCTTCACCGTCAAACAGAAAGGCGAGGGCAAAAGCGCCCTGGAGCCGGTCCAGCGTCTGGTTGGCAGCAGCGACAGGCGACAGGCCCTGTTCCAGATAATGTTGCGTCAGCAAAGCGACAGTTTCGGTATCTGTCTCGGTCTGAAATTCGAGGCCTATGCCGGCCAGCTCAGCACGCAGCTCACGGTAATTTTCAATAATGCCATTGTGCACCACGGCCACGGATCCGGCCCGGTGTGGGTGGGCGTTGCTCACCGAGGGCACGCCATGGGTGGCCCAGCGGGTGTGGCCGATGCCGGATTTTCCGGGCAGCGGATCATGTACCAGCAGATCGCTGAGGTTCACCAGTTTGCCCAAAGCGCGCCGCCGCGCCAGCGTACCCTTGTTTACAGTGGCGATGCCTGCGCTGTCATAGCCGCGATATTCCAGCCGTTTGAGGGCCTCTACCAGAATGGGGGCGGCCTCATGATTGCCAAGGACTCCTACGATGCCACACATTATTCAGGCTCCTTTGTCAGGCGGGCCTTTTTGGCGCGCAGCATGTCCATCAGTTTGTAGGCGTAGCCGGATTTGTTTTCCTGCTGGGTGCGCGAGAGCGCCAATGCGCCGTCTTCGACATCCCTGGTCACCACCGTACCTGATCCCGTCATGGTCTCATTGCCCAGTGTCACCGGCGCCACCAGCAGGGTGTTGGAACCAATAAAGCTACGGGCGCCGATCTTTGTGTGGTGTTTCATCACCCCGTCGTAGTTACAGGTGATGGTGCCGGCGCCAATGTTGGTTTCTTTGCCCACCGTGGCGTCGCCGATATAGCTCAGATGGTTGACCTTGGCGCCCTCGGCGATCTCGGCGTTTTTGATCTCGACAAAATTGCCGATATGGGTGTTTTCAGCCAGTTCCGCACCGGGACGCAGGCGGGCATAGGGGCCGACCTTGGCACCGCGGCTGACGTGACAGCCCTCAAGATGCGAAAAGGGGCGGATCAGCGCGCCGCTTTCAACGGTGACGCCTGGGCCAAAGACCACATTGGGCTCGATCACCGTGTCGCGGCCAATCACCGTATCAAAGGCCAGATAAACCGTCTCGGGGGCCATCAGGGTGACGCCCAGCTCCAGCAGCTTTGCCCGGGCGCGGCTCTGGAAGACCGCATCAGCGCGTGCCAGATCGGCGCGGGATTTGACGCCAAGCGTTCGGCCTCATCGCAGGCCACCGCCGTGACCGCGCGCCCCTCGGCGCGGGCCAGTTCCACCAGATCGGTGAGGTAGTATTCACCCGAGGCATTGTCGTTGCCAATCTTGGCCCGCAGATCAAACATAAGATCCGCGTCACAGGCCATCAGGCCGGAATTGCAAAAGCTGAGCGCGCGTTCCGCCTCTGAGGCCTCTTTGTATTCGACGATACGTTCCAGACTGTCGCCCTGCATCACCAGACGGCCATAGCGGGCGGGATCAGCTGCATGAAAGCCCAGGACCACCAGATCGGCACTGGCGCGGGCGGCGACCATGCGCTCAAGCGTTTCGCTGCTGACAAAGGGCGTGTCGCCATACAGCACAACCACATCCCCGCGAAACCCCTGCAGGGCTGCGCGGGCCTGAACCACCGCATGGGGGGTGCCAAGCTGTTCTTCTTGCAGCACAACCTCGGCGCTTTCGTCGATGTCAGCCACCGCTGCGCGCACAGCCTCGGCCTCGTGGCCCGCCACGACAATCACCCGCGCAGGCCCTAGGGCGCGCCCGGCCATCAGAGCATGTTCCAGCATCGAGGCCTGGGCGATAGGGTGAAGAACCTTGGGAAGGTCCGAGTTCATCCGGGTGCCTTTGCCTGCGGCGAGGATAACGAGGGCTGTGCTCATAATTGCTTTTCTCTTTGTCTTTTATGCGCCCCCGTTCTATCCGCTAACAGGAAGGGTGCAAGCCAATCCGCCATCAAAGATGGTTGCGGCTTGCAATAAAGGGCAGCGAAAAGACGCCGAATGGGGGCAATATGCGCACAGTTATCTTTGATCTGGACGGAACACTGGCGGACACATCCGGCGATTTGCTGGCGGCGGCCAATGCCTGTTTTCGCCACATGGGCCTTGGCGATCTGCTGAACCAGCCCGAGGACGCGGCCACTGCCCTGCGCGGCGGCAAGATGATGCTGACGGCCGGGTTGAAACGGGCCGGACAATATGAGGCGCATAAGGTCGATGATTACTACCCGATGCTGCTGGAGGCCTACCAAGGTGCCATTCACCACCACAGCTACCTTTATCCCGGTGCCATGGAGGCGGTCGAGGCGCTAAAAACTGCGGGCTACGGTGTTGGCATCTGCACCAACAAGCCCGAGGCCCTGGCAGAGCAGCTGATGCAGTCCTTTGGGGTGCGTGATGCCTTTGCCTCGCTGATAGGGGCTGACACATTGCCAGTGCGCAAGCCTGATCCCGCGCCCCTGTTTGAGGCGGCCCGGCGCGCCGGGGGCGACCCTGCAAAGACCACTTTGATTGGCGACAGCGATACCGATCGCAACACCTCAGCCAATGCCGGGGTGCCCTCGGTGCTGGTGACCTTTGGTCCTGCAGGCGATGATGTGGCGGCGCTGAAGCCCGAGGCCCTGCTGCACCGCTATGAGGATCTGCCAGATCTGGTGGCGCGCCTGATTGGGTGATCCCAAAGCAGAGTTTTGGGTTTTCCCACGCCGATTGTTCCCCCTTGACCCTGTGCAAAACGCGGCTCACAAAAGCCTATGAGCGAGAAATTTACCGGTAGCTTCACCCAGCAAGAAGCCCTTCCTGACGCGGCCATCGAGGCCGCCTTGCAAGTTTTGCGCCATGGCCGCTTGCACCGTTACAACGTCACCGAGGGAGAGCTGGGGGAGACGGCGCTGCTGGAGCAGGAATTTGCCGCCCAGGTTGGGGCGAAATACTGCCTGGCGGTGGCCTCGGGCGGCTATGCCCTGGCCACAGCGCTGCGGGCGGTTGGTGTGAAACACGGCGACAAGGTGCTGACCAATGCCTTTACCCTGGCGCCAGTGCCGGGGGCGATTGCCTCGGTTGGGGCATCGCCGGTCTTTGTCGGTGTGACCGAGGATCTGACAATTGATCTGGAGGATCTGGCAGCCAAGGCAGATCAGGCTGATTTTCTGATGCTCAGCCATATGCGCGGCCATCTCTGTGACATGGACCGTCTGATGCAGATCTGCGACGCGGCCGGGATAGTCGTGATCGAGGACTGCGCCCATACCATGGGGGCGGCCTGGAACGGTGTGGCCTCGGGGCGGCAGGGGGCCGTGGGCTGTTACTCCTGCCAAACCTACAAACATGTGAATTCCGGCGAAGGCGGGCTGTTTGTCACCGATGACGCCGAGGTGGCTGCGCGCGCCATCATGCTCTCTGGCTCCTATATGCTGTATGAACGCCATCTGGCGGCTCCGGCCCCTGAGGTGTTCGAGACGGTGAAATACGAGACCCCGAATATTTCTGGCCGCATGGACAATCTGCGCGCCGCGATTCTGCGGCCGCAACTGCGCGACCTCAAATCCCAGGTGGCGCGCTGGAATGAGCGCTACCAGGTGATTGAGGCCGGGCTGCGAGACCTGCCTGGTCTTACCCTGGTGGAGCGCCCTGAGGCCGAAAGCTATGTTGGCTCTTCCATCCAGTTTCTGCTGCTCGACTGGTCGGCGCAGACCTGCAGGCGGTGATTGCCCGCTGTGGTGCGCGCGGGGTTGAGCTGAAATGGTTTGGCACGCCAGAGCCCGTGGCCTTTACCTCACGCTATGACAGCTGGCGCTACGCCGCGCCTCAAAGCCTGCCCAAAAGTGATCGCATTCTGGCGGGGATTGTCGATATGCGGGTGCCGCTGACCTTTAGTGTTGCGGATTGCGCCCAGATCGCCCGCATCATCCGCGCCGAGGTGGCGGCGGTGTATCAGGCTCCCTAGCAGATGCGCGCAGATTTATACTGATATTCAGAGGCTTCCTGACCGGAGGCCTCTTTTTGTTTGCCGCCCTTTCCTGTGCGAGGGGGCTGAGAGTACGTGTCGATGTCAGGGCGTTTTTGCCGGGCCACGCGGGAATGCTGCCGCAAGATTTTGCGCGGGGGATTGACCCGAATCGGCGTTGCGCCGTATGAAATGAACAAGTGTTCAGATAATTTTGCAGATAACTCGGAAAAAAGGAGCGCGCAATGTTCAACGCAAGCATGCAATTCGATCTTGGTGATGAAGTGAATGCGCTTCGCGACATGGTGCACCGCTGGGCGCAGGACCGCGTCAGGCCGATGGCGCAGGAAATCGACCAAAAGAACGCGTTTCCGCCAGAGCTGTGGAAGGAAATGGGCGATCTTGGCATGCTCGGGATAACCGTCTCCGAAGAGTTCGGCGGCGCGGGCATGTCCTATCTGGCCCATACGGTTGCAGTCGAGGAAGTGGCGCGGGCCAGTGCCTCGGTCTCGCTGTCTTATGGCGCGCATTCCAACCTCTGCGTCAATCAGATCAAACTGAACGGCAATGATGAGCAAAAAGCCAAATACCTGCCGGGTCTGGTCTCAGGCGACCATGTCGGCGCGCTTGCAATGTCAGAAGCCGGGGCGGGCTCGGACGTGGTTTCGATGTCCTTGCGGGCTGAAAAGCGCAACGATCACTACCGGCTGAACGGCAACAAATACTGGATCACCAATGGCCCCGATGCCGACACGCTGGTGGTCTATGCCAAAACGGATCCCGATGCCGGCTCCAAAGGCATCACCGCCTTTATCATTGAAAAGTCTTTCAAGGGCTTCTCAACATCGCCGCATTTCGACAAGCTGGGCATGCGCGGCTCTAACACTGCTGAGCTGATCTTTGACGACTGCGAAGTGCCGTTTGAAAACGTGCTGGGCGAAGAAGGTAAGGGCGTCCGGGTTCTGATGTCAGGGCTGGACTATGAACGTGTGGTGCTTGCGGGCATCGGCACAGGGATCATGGCCGCCTGCATGGATGAGATGATGCCCTATCTGAAAGAGCGCAAACAGTTTGGCCAGCCCATTGGCAACTTCCAGCTGATGCAGGGAAAGATCGCCGATATGTATACCGCGATGAACTCGGCGCGGGCCTATATCTACGAGGTGGCAAAGGCCTGCGACAAAGGCACTGTCACCCGTCAGGATGCGGCAGCCTGCTGTCTCTATGCCTCAGAGCAGGCCATGGTGCAGGCACATCAGGCCGTGCAGGCGCTGGGCGGGGCCGGCTACTTGTCCGACAATCCGGTAGGCCGGATCTTCCGCGATGCCAAACTGATGGAAATTGGTGCCGGCACCTCTGAAATCCGCCGCATGCTGATCGGTCGTGAGCTGATGGGCACCATGTAAGCACCAAAAAGGCCCCCTGTTCACAGCTGAACAAGGGGCTTTGATTAGCACGGCAAGCCCGGGGGGCTTGCCATAAGATATCAGATCAAAGGATTAGAAACTGTGGACGTAGCTGACGCCAATGGTGACCGGGTCGATTTCGGCTTTGCCGATCGAGGCGCCGTTCAGGTAGGCGTCGGATTCGATATCCATGTAGCGCACATTCAGACGCAGCGCGCCATTGTCAGAGACCTGCCAGTCGGCACCGGCCTGAATGGCAAAGCCCCAGCTATCATCAAGCCTGAGGGTGCCCAGACCAGAGGCTTCCTCAAAGAAGGTGGTATAGTTGATACCAGCGCCCAAGAACGGCTTGATTTTGCCCTTGGTGGGGAAGTGATAGTTCACCGAAAGGGTGGGGGGCAGCTGCTTGGCAGTCCCGGCAAAAGCGCCGCCGATGTTGATGTCATGCTCAAAGGGCGTGGCGGCCAGCAGCTCAATCCCGATGTTGTCGCGGATGAAATACTCGACGGTCAAAGAGATCTGGGTGTCGTCAGAGATGGTGGCGGGGGCGCCCGCCAACGTGCCGTTGTCGGACTTGGGGGTGACGGTGATGGTACCGGCACCAAGGGTCCAGTCGCCCTGCGACTGTGCGAGGGCTGGAGCGGCGAGCGTGACACAGCCGGTGAACGTGACACAGGCGGTGAGCAAGGCCAAAGCGGAAACGGTGCGTTTCATGCGGGGTATCCCTTTTCTTGTATTTGCCCCGACAGTCTGCGCTCAACTCCGATTCATTTCTCTGATTTGGATCAATACAGCCGCTGCTTTCGCATTGGAAATGCAGGAAAAAATGGCATGGCAGCTATGCGTTTTGGGAATATCTGAAGAATGACAATGCCTTTGAATACACCGGGTTTGGCATCGGATGGATCGTGGCAGCTGCCCGCGCGTCTGAACATGGCGGCCCAGGCGATGGATCATGCCGCAGACAAGCTGGCGATCATTGATCTGACCGGGCCCCAACGGCACGATATCAGCCATGGCGATTTGGCTGAGATGGTCGATGGATTGGCGCGCTATCTCACGACGCGGATCATAGCAGGAGACCGGGTTGGGGTGTTGCTCAGCCAGTCGCCCTGGTGTGCGGCTGCGCATCTGGCGATCTGGAAGCTGGGCGCGATCTCGGTGCCCCTGTTCAAGCTGTTCAAACGCGACGCGCTGGCCTCACGGGCAGGGGATGCCGGGGTGGTCTTTGTGCTGACAGACCCGGAAGGCGCTGATCTGCTGGGAGATCTGGCCGAGGCTGTGATGGTGGATCAGGTGTCCTTGCCCGGCGGCGAGGCGGTGCCCTTTGCTGAGACCACGCCGGACACGCCTGCTATTCTGATCTATACCTCCGGCACCACTGGCAGCCCCAAGGGCGCGTTGCATGCGCACCGGGTGCTGACGGGCCATCTGCCGGGGGTGGCGATCAGCCATGATCATCTGGGGCAGCCGGGAGATTGCCTCTGGACGCCGGCTGACTGGGCCTGGATTGGCGGGCTGGTTGATGTGCTTATGCCGGGCCTTGCGCTGGGCGTACCTGTTGTGGCGGCACGGCTGGATAAATTCACCCCTGAGGCCTGCGCCGATCTGGTGCGGCGCGGCGGCGTGCGCAATGTGTTCTTTCCCCCGACAGCCCTGCGCATGTTGAAAGCGGCGGGGCAGGGGCTCGACGGTCTGCGCTCGGTTGCCTCTGGGGGAGAGCCCCTGGGCGCAGAGATGCTCGCTTGGGGCCGGGCGAGCTTTGGCGTGACCATCAACGAATTTTACGGCCAGACCGAATGCAACATGGTGGCCTCATCCTGTGGTGTGGACTATGCGCCGCGCCCTGGCTGCATTGGCAAGGCGGTGCCGGGACATGACGTGGCGGTGATTGATGATGCGGGTAATCCCACTGATGCGGAGGGCGATGTCGCCGTACGGCGTGGCTCAGCCTCGATGATGCTGGAATACTGGAGGCGTCCCGGCCGAGACCGAGGCCAAGTTTCTCGGTGACTGGCTGGTCACCGGTGATCGCGGCATCTGGGAGGGCGACTTTCTGCGTTTTGTTGGCCGTGAGGACGATGTCATCACCTCGGCGGGCTATCGCATCGGCCCGGCCGAAATCGAAGACTGCCTGATGACGCACCCTGCGGTCGCAACCGTCGGTGTTGTGGGCAAGCCAGATCCATTGCGCACCGAAATCGTCAAGGCCTATGTGGTTGTGAAGCCTGAAGTGTCCGTCACGGAACAAGAGCTACAGTCCCATGTCAAAGACCGGCTTGCCCAGTATTCTTACCCTCGAGAAATTACCTTTGTTGAGGCCTTGCCGATGACAGTGACCGGCAAGGTGATCCGCAAAGAGCTCAAGGCGCGGGCAGCGGGGGAGGGGTAAAATGCCGACGCATTTTCATCGATATTCGAAACTCGAACTGGAGGCAGAGCGACGTTTCCTTCGGTCCTTTGACCCTTACTTTTTTGTTCGTACGCTGCTGCAATTCCAGAACCCACTGGGCACAGAGTTCTTGGATGAGTTGTTCGAACGAGACGATGACGCGGACTATCGTGAATTTCTAACTGACCATTCCGACCGTTTTGAGGCCACCAGAGGTGCGGCTGCGAGGTATTTCAGATATCTTAACAGCGAAACATTTGTCGTGTTGCTCTGTTCGGGGCACCCGCTAGGGCCAACTCCGAAAGCCTTATCTCACCTATACCCATCTGAGCTTGAAGACCTGGTTCAGCAACTCGCGCAGGCTTCGGTACCTCGGACTACTTATTTTGCAGGCGAGGAGCTATCGGCGAGTTTCGAAGAGTGGTTCGCGTCAATGATGGCGTTGGATTCTCAGTTCCCTGAGGTGGCCGACTATAGAGAGCTTTTTGTTGCCGAGGCGCAGTTACTTGCCAACAGACAGGTAGTGAACTCGTTCAAACACGGAAGAGCCTTACAGCCTGTCGTCGGAAATGCTTTGAAAATCACGCGAGAGGCAAGTGATGACAGCATTCTGCAATCCATGACTTCTGCAGTTCAATGGATTCACATGCCTAAGGGCAGGAAATCTGAAGACGACAAGATTCTGGAACACGGCTTTGAGGAAACGGACTATCGAGCAGATTTAAGATCTGTCGTTCAAGTTGCGCATGTTATGGACTTGATTTGCCGAATGCGCCTCCAATTGCTCAATGGTTCTAATTCATTGGACGTCTTTCTTCCTCACGTTGCGAAGAGCGCCCGAAAACCACAACGCATTGTAATCAAGGTGACAAGCTAAGATGAAACTTCAATCCAAGGCAATGCCTTCCTCCGAAGGCTTCAAACAGAACCGCGCGGCGCATCTTGAGGCGCTGGATCAGATCGACGCGGTGGCAGAGGCCGCGCGACTGGGTGGTGGTGAGAAATCCCGTGCCCGCCACGAGAGCCGTGGCAAAATGCTGCCGCGCCGCCGGGTGGCAAACCTGCTGGATCCGGGCTCCCCCTTCCTCGAGGTCTGTGCAACGGCACCCCACAATATGTATGACGGCGCAGCCCCTGCCGCTGGCGTGATCGCGGGCATTGGCCGGGTGCATGGCCAAGAGGTCATGGTGGTTTGCAATGATGCGACGGTAAAGGGTGGCACCTATTTCCCGATGACGGTGAAAAAACACCTGCGCGCCCAAGAGATTGCCGAAGAGAACCACTTGCCTTGTATCTATCTGGTGGACTCTGGTGGCGCCAACCTGCCGCAACAGGATGAGGTCTTTCCGGATCGCGACCACTTTGGCCGTATCTTCTACAACCAGGCGCGCATGTCCGCCAAGGGCATCCCGCAGATCGCTGTTGTCATGGGCAGCTGCACCGCTGGCGGCGCCTATGTGCCGGCGATGTCTGATGTCACGATTATCGTTAAGGAAAGGGCACCATCTTCCTTGCAGGCCCCCCCCTGGTGAAGGCGGCCACGGGAGAAGTGGTCTCGGCCGAGGATCTCGGTGGCGGTGATGTGCATACGCGTCTGTCTGGTGTGGCGGACTACCTTGCCGAAGACGACACCCATGCGCTGGCTCTAGCCCGGCGCGCGGTGCAGTCGCTCAATATCTCCAAACCACAGACGGTGAACTGGGCCTCTCCAGAAGAGCCCGCCTATCACCCCGAAGAGATCCTTGGTGTTGTGCCCGGCGATCTGCGCACGCCTTATGACATTCGCGAAGTCATTGCGCGTCTGGTGGATGGCTCGCGCTTTGATGAGTTCAAGCCGCGCTACGGCGAGACGCTTGTCACCGGCTTTGCCCATGTCAAAGGCTGCCCCGTCGGCATTGTCGCCAACAACGGCGTGTTGTTCTCTGAGGCGGCCCAAAAGGGCGCGCATTTTGTCGAACTGTGTTCGCAGCGCAAAATCCCGCTGGTGTTTTTGCAAAATATCACCGGCTTTATGGTGGGGCGCAAATATGAGAACGAAGGCATCGCCCGTCACGGCGCCAAGATGGTCCCAGGCGTGGCCTCAACCAATGTGCCAAAGATCACCATGCTGGTGGGCGGCTCCTTTGGGGCGGGCAACTACGGCATGGCCGGGCGGGCGTATCAGCCGCGCTTCCTGTGGTCCTGGCCCAACAGCCGGATCTCTGTCATGGGCGGCGAGCAGGCCGCAGGCGTGCTGGCCACGGTGAAACGTGACGCCATTGAACGCCAGTGCGGGAACTGGTCGGTCGAAGAAGAAGCCCAGTTCAAGCAGCCCACCATCGATATGTTCGAAGAGCAAAGCCACCCGCTCTATGCCTCGGCACGCCTCTGGGATGATGGCATCATTGATCCGCGCAAAAGCCGTGATGTGCTGGCCCTGTCTCTCCGGGCTGCTCTGAACGCTCCGATCGAGGAGACCCGCTTTGGCGTCTTTCGCATGTAACACCCGCCCTTTCATCTTGCCTAAAATACCTCGGGGGTCCGGGGGCAGAGCCCTCGGTCCGACGTTCCAGACAAAGGACCATTCCCATGTTTGATAAAATCCTTATTGCCAACCGGGGCGAGATCGCTTGCCGTGTGATGGAAACTGCCCGTGCTTTGGGCGTAAAAACTGTCGCGGTGTACTCAAGCGCTGACCGGAGCGCCAAACATGTCGCCATGGCAGATGAGTCCTATCCTATTGGCCATGGTCCAGCGCCGGCAGACAGCTATCTGTTGGGCGATGAAATCATTGCCGTGGCCAAGAGCAGCGGCGCGCAGGCCATCCACCCCGGCTATGGCTTTTTGTCGGAGAACCCGGAATTTGTTGATGCGGTTGAGGCAGCTGGTCTGGCGTTTATCGGCCCTTCGGCTGATGCGATCCGCAAAATGGGCCTCAAGGACGCCGCCAAGGTTCTGATGGAGGCTGCTGGTGTGCCAGTGGTGCCCGGCTATCACGGCGCTAACCAGGACAGCGACCATTTGTGGGGCGCAGCTGATGCCATTGGCTATCCTGTGCTGATCAAGGCGGTGGCCGGTGGCGGTGGCAAGGGCATGCGTTTGGTTGAGCGGTCCGAAGATTTCACCGAAGCACTCGCCAGTGCTCAAAGCGAAGCCACCACTTCTTTTGGCAATCCGGATGTCCTGATCGAGAAATACATCCAGCAACCCCGCCATATTGAGATTCAGGTGTTTGGTGATGGCTCGAGGGCGGTACATTTGTTTGAGCGCGACTGCTCGTTGCAGCGCCGCCACCAAAAGGTGATCGAAGAGGCGCCGGCACCGGGCATGACGCAGGATATGCGTCAGGCCATGGGCGAGGCTGGCGTGCGCGCCGCCGAGGCCATTGGCTATAAGGGGGCAGGCACGGTCGAATTCATCGTCGACGGCGCCAAGGGTCTGCGCGCCGATGGTTTTTGGTTCATGGAGATGAACACCCGCCTGCAGGTAGAGCACCCGGTAACCGAGCTGATCACCAGCGTTGATCTGGTGGAATGGCAGCTGCGGGTTGCCTCGGGCGAGAGCCTGCCCGCCCAGCAAGACGACCTCAGCATCACCGGTCATGCCTTTGAGGCGCGGCTTTATGCTGAAGATGTGCCAAAGGGTTTTTTGCCCGCCACCGGCACGCTCACCCATCTGCAGTTCCCGGCCAGCTGTCGCGCCGACAGTGGGGTGCGCGCTGGCGACACCATCAGCCCCTGGTATGATCCGATGATCTCCAAGGCGATTGTGCATGGCGCAACCCGCGAAATCGCGCTGTCACGGCTGTCACAGGCGCTTGCTGCCACCCAGGTAGGCGGCACCGTCACCAACCTTGCCTTCCTTGGGGCGCTGGCAGCCCATAAGGGCTTTGCCAACGGTGTGGTGGACACAGGGCTGATTGCCCGCGATCTCGACGCGTTGGTCGCAGCCCCCGAGGTGCAGCCGCACCACCGGGTTGCCGCGGCCATGCAGGCGCTGGATCTCATTGAGGCAGATTGGGACACGGGCTTTACCCTTTGGGGTGATCTGCATCGCTCGGTGCATTTGCGGCATCAGGGCGAAGAGTTTGAAGCCATGGTTGCGGTTGACGGCCCGGATCGCCAGATCTGGACCATTGGCGAGACTGAGGTTGTTGCGGCCCCCGCTTGCAGCACCTGGGATCTGGGCGGCCATAGCCTGCCCACAGTGTCGCAAGCGGGGGCCAGCATCACCGTCTATGATAGCTATGGGCTTGGCTTTGAGCTGGTAGATCCGCTTGACCGGGACGCCACAGCCGGGGGTGATCTGAACGTCATTCTGGCGCCAATGCCGGGCCTGGTGAAGGCAGTCTTTGCCAAGGCTGGCGATGCGGTGAAGGAGGGCGACCGTCTTGCCATTCTGGAGGCGATGAAGATGGAACACGCATTGCTCGCGGCGCGCGACGGTGTGGTGGCCGAGGTGCTGGCCGCTGACGGTGATCAGGTGGAGGCCGGCGCGGCTCTTGTCCGCCTGGAAGAGGTGTAGCGGTTCTGACTGAGCGGCGCGCCTTGCGGGGCGCGCTGGTCAATTTAGGTATTTAGAGCAAGATGAAAGAGGGGCCAGGGGCATGACACAGGCTGTTGAGATCTTTGAGATGGGTCCGCGCGACGGGCTGCAGAACGAGACGCGTGAGATCCCGGTGACAGAGAAGATCGCTCTGGTGGACTGCCTCTCAAAGGCGGGGTTTCGCCGCATCGAGGTGGCCAGTTTTGTGTCCCCTAAGTGGGTGCCACAGATGGCGGGCAGCGCCGAGGTTTTGGCAGGGATCAGCCGGGCGGCGGGCGTGTCCTATGCAGCCCTGACACCAAATATGCGCGGCTATAGCGATGCGGTTGCCGCCAAAGCGGATGAAATCGCGATCTTTGCCTCCGCCTCGGAAGGGTTTTCCAAGGCGAACATCAACGCAAGCATTGCTGAAAGCATCGAGCGGTTCAAACCAATCCTGCAGGCGGCAGCTTTGATCAACCTGCCGGTGCGTGGCTATGTCTCCTGCGTGACTCACTGTCCCTTTGACGGGGCAACTGATCCCGAGCAGGTGGCCTTGGTGGCGGAAACTCTGCACCTTATGGGCTGTTATGAGGTCTCTCTTGGCGACACCATTGGGCAGGGAAGGCCTGAAACGATCAGCAAAATGCTATCTGCCGTAACGAAACGGGTGCCGGTAGCGCAACTGGCCGGCCACTATCATGACACGGCGGGGCGGGCGCTGGTGAACATCGAGGCCTCGCTGCAGCAGGGCGTGCGGGGGTTTGATGCGGCTGTTGGGGGGTTGGGCGGCTGCCCCTACGCACCGGGTGCGGCAGGCAATGTTGCGACCGAAGCGGTGCACGACCACCTGACCGCTCTTGGCTATGAGACCGGGCTGGATCGCGCGGTTTTGGGCCGGGCTGCAGAGATGGCCAGGGCGATGCGCGGCTGAAACACATCCGGCGCGGGGCCGCTCCATTGGTGTGGGGCGCCTGCGTCACTGAGCTGGACCCGCAGAGGTCTGGCGAAATTGGGAGAGCAGAGATGTTTGAAATGATCGAAATTGAAACCGACGCCCGCGGTGTGGCCACCCTGCGGCTGAATCGCCCTGAAAAGCACAATGCCATGCCTGGCGAGATGCTGGTGGAGCTGAAACAGGCAGCAAGGCAGCTGGCCGCAGATGATGATGTGCGCGTGGTGGTGTTGACCGGCGCCGGTAAGAGCTTTTGTGCCGGCGGTGATCTCACCTGGATGCAAAAGCAAATGGCTGCCGACAGCGCCAGCCGTGGGGCCGAGGCGCGGGTGCTGGCCGAAGCCCTGATGCTGCTCAACACGCTGCCAAAGCCGTTGATTGGCGCCATCCAGGGCAATGCCTTTGGCGGCGGTGTTGGCCTGGCATCGGTCTGCGATGTGGCGATTGGTGCGGATCATCTGAAAATGGGGCTGACAGAGACTAGGCTGGGGTTGATCCCGGCCACCATTGGTCCCTATGTGGTTGCTCGCATGGGGGAATCCCGTGCGCGCCGGGTGTTCATGTCAGCGCGTCTCTTTGGGGCGGCAGAAGCGGTTGAACTGGGCCTTTTGGCCAAATGCGTGCCGGCCGCGGATCTGGCGGCGGCGGTCGAGGCCGAGGTTGTCCCCTACCTGAGCTGTGCGCCGCGCGCCGTTGCTGCCGCCAAAAAGCTGACCCGCGATCTGGGCCCTCGTCTGGATGATGCGGTGATCGATATGACCATTCAGGCTCTGGTTGATTGCTGGGAAGGCGACGAGGCTCCGGAAGGAATCGGTGCCTTCTTTGCCAAGCGAAAGCCGCGTTGGCAGGGCTGAGTTAACCAATATTTTGCATGTCGTTTTTTGTGCTAGTTTAACAAGGCGCCACGAAAATACGTGGCGCCTTTCCTTATGGAAATAATAAGAAATTAACTCCTCCCGGTCCAAATGGCGTGAAGTGATGCCGCAGGGTCGCGACTTGTGCAGAAAGCCTCTTTCTTAGCCATTGGTTTGGTTGACGATAGGGGGGGGCAGGAGTAGACACATGCGCAAGTCAACACGCCAATTGACGGCGCGCGAGAATCCGCGCGCTCGGAAAGGAGCCACTCGTGGAAGAGATGTTGCGGGAATATCTCCCGATTATGGTGTTTCTGGTCGTTGCGGTCGGCCTGGGAATTGTTCTTATATTGGCGGCGCTTGTGCTCGGCGTTCGCAATCCGGACCCAGAAAAAGTCAGCGCCTATGAGTGCGGTTTCAATGCCTTTGATGACGCCCGTATGAAATTCGATGTGCGGTTCTACCTGGTGTCGATTCTTTTCATCATTTTTGATCTGGAAATTGCCTTCCTCTTTCCCTGGGCCGTTGGTTTCAAGGATATGAGCGACACTGGCTTTTGGTCGATGATGGTGTTTCTCGCGGTTCTGACCATTGGCTTTGCCTATGAGTGGAAAAAGGGAGCTCTGGAATGGGAGTGATGACCGGAGCCAACACCGCTGGGATCGACAATGAGGTTGCCACCCAGGCCCTGAATGCCGAGCTGCAGGACAAAGGGTTTCTGCTCACCTCAAGTGAAGACATCATCAACTGGGCCCGTACTGGCAGCCTGCACTGGATGACCTTTGGTCTGGCCTGTTGCGCGGTTGAAATGATGCATACCTCGATGCCGCGCTACGATGCCGAACGGTTTGGTATCGCGCCGCGTGCCTCTCCGCGTCAGTCGGATGTGATGATTGTGGCGGGGACTTTGACCAACAAAAAGGCGCCCGCCCTGCGCAAGGTCTACGACCAGATGCCCGAGCCGCGCTATGTGATCTCGATGGGCTCCTGCGCCAATGGCGGTGGCTACTACCACTACAGCTATTCGGTTGTGCGTGGCTGTGACCGCATTGTTCCGGTGGATATCTATGTGCCGGGTTGCCCGCCCACAGCTGAAGCTCTGCTTTATGGGCTGATGCAGCTGCAGCGCAAAATCCGCCGTACCGGCACCCTGGTGCGCTAAGCGATCTGGCTGGAGAGACATAAATGACTGAAGCATTGCAAGAACTTGGCACTCAGATCGCAGCCAAACGGCCGGACTGTGTTTTGTCCTGGGCTATCGCCTTTGATGAGCTGACCGTTGATGTGGCCCCGGCCGATATTGTCGGTCTGGTTGAGTTTCTGAGGGCCGACAATACCTGCAAGTTCTCCTCACTGGTGGACATCACGGCGGTAGATTACCCCGAACGTGGTAAACGGCTTGATGCGGTCTACCACTTCCTGTCGATGTATCAAAATCACCGCATCCGCCTGCGGGTTTCCATTCGCCAAGACGATATGGGGCCTTCGATTGTTGATGTGCACCCTTCGGCCAACTGGTTTGAGCGGGAAATCTTTGACATGTTCGGCATCCTGTTCTCAGGCCACCCGGATCTGCGCCGTATTCTTACGGATTATGGCTTTCGCGGCTATCCGCTTCGCAAGGACTTTCCGACCACGGGCTATACCGAGGTGCGCTATGACGAGGCCGAAAAGCGCGTTGTCTATGAGCCGGTGAACCTGGTGCAGGAATACCGCCAGTTTGACTTCATGTCTCCCTGGGAGGGGGCCGAATACATCCTTCCCGGCGATGAAAAAGAGGGGGCGAAATGATGGACGGTGCAAAATTTGACGACGCCGTAACCGGCGAACAGAACATCCGCAACTTTAACATCAACTTTGGCCCGCAGCACCCGGCGGCGCACGGTGTTTTGCGCTTGGTTCTCGAACTCGACGGCGAGATTGTTGAACGGTGTGACCCGCACATCGTCCTGCTGGACCGTGGCACCGAAAAGCTGATGGAAAGCCGCACCTATCTGCAGAACCTGCCCTATTTTGACCGGCTCGACTATGTGGCGCCGATGAACCAGGAACACGCCTGGTGTCTCGCCATTGAAAAGCTCACCGGTGTTGAGGTGCCCCGTCGCGGCTCGCTCATTCGGGTGCTGTATTCCGAGATCGGCCGTATTCTGAACCACCTGCTGAGCGTGACCACACAGGCCATGGATGTGGGCGCGCTGACGCCGCCGCTCTGGGGCTTTGAGGAACGTGAAAAGCTGATGTGCTTTTATGAGCGCGCCTGTGGCGCACGGCTGCACGCGGCCTATTTCCGCCCGGGTGGTGTGCATCAGGACATTCCTGATGATCTGCTGGATGATATCGACCTCTGGGCGATGGAGTTCCCCAGGGTGCTGGCGGATATTGACGGGTTGCTGACCGAAAACCGCATTTTCAAGCAACGGAACTGCGACATTGGCGTGGTGTCCGAGCAAGAGATCCTGGACTATGGCTTCTCTGGTGTCATGGTACGCGGCTCAGGCATGGCCTGGGATCTGCGCCGTGCGCAGCCCTATGAATGCTATGATGAGTTCGGGTTTCAGATCCCTGTTGGCAAGAACGGCGACTGCTATGACCGCTATCTGGTGCGGATGGAAGAGATGCGCCAGTCGCTGTCGATCATCCGTCAGGCCATTGGCAAGCTGCGCGAAGCCACCGGTGATGTGATGGCGCGCGGTAAGCTGAGCCCGCCAAAACGGGGGGACATGAAGACCTCGATGGAAAGCCTGATCCACCACTTCAAACTTTACACCGAAGGCCCATGGGCCCGCCGGTGAGGTCTACGCCGCCGTTGAGGCTCCCAAGGGGGAATTTGGCGTCTATCTGGTGGCGGACGGGTCGAACAAACCTTACCGCAGCAAGATCCGCGCCCCTGGCTTCCTGCACCTTCAGGCCATGGACCACGTTGCAAAAGGCCACCAGCTGGCTGACGTCGCTGCCATCATCGGCACCATGGACGTCGTATTTGGAGAGATTGACCGCTAATGCTTCGTCGCCTTCATTCCGAACAACCGGAAAGCTTTGCTTTCACGCCTGCGAACCAGACATGGGCCGAGGCGCAACTGACCAAATTCCCCGAAGGCCGTCAGGCCTCGGCGGTGATCCCGCTGTTGTGGCGTGCGCAGGAACAGGAAGGCTGGGTCAGCAAACCGGCGATTGAATATATCGCAGACATGCTGGACATGGCCTATATCCGCGTGCTCGAGGTGACCTCGTTTTACTTTATGTTCCAGATGCAGCCGACCGGATCGGTGGCGCATGTTCAGGTCTGTGGCACGCTGTCGTGCATGATTTGCGGTGCCGAAGATCTGATCGCTGTCTGCAAGGACAAGATCGCGCCAAAGCCGCATATGCTGTCAGCGGACGGCAAATTCAGCTGGGAAGAGGTCGAATGCCTGGGCGCCTGCGCCAACGCACCGATGGCTCAGATCGGCAAAGACTATTTTGAGGATCTGACGGCTGTGGGCTTTGCCCAGATGCTTGACGATCTTGCTGCCGGAAAAGCCGTTGTTCCGGGGCCACAAAATGGTCGCTACGCGGCAGAGCCCAAATCGGGCCTGACCTCGCTGACTGAATATGACAGCGGCAAGCCGCAGTATAATGTCTCGGCGCAGCTGGCGACGGATATTGGCGACAGCGTCAAGCGTATTCAGGGCGATGAGGTGCCTCTGTTGACGCCTTGGATCGGCAAAGACGGTGTGGTTGCGGGACGCGCAGCTGCGGCTCAGCCACCAAAGGCCCCTGATGCGCCCAAACCGGCAGCGAAACAGGCCGAAGAGGCCAAAAAGGCAGCTCCGGCGGCGAAAGCGCCAGCGAAAAAGGCCCCAGCCAAAAAAGCGCCTGCAAAGGCAGCAGAAACAAAGGCACCTGCAAAGGCCGCAGCACCGGCAAAGGCAGCACCGGCAAAACCCGCTGCTGAAAAAGCCGCACCCGTCGCGGATGTGGCTGAGGCTGCACCAGAGGTGCTGAAAGAGGCGCGCGGTGGTCTGCCGGATGATTTGAAACTGCTGAAGGGCGTTGGTCCAAAGCTGGAGCAGACCCTGAACGATCTGGGCTTTTTCCACTTTGACCAGATCGCAGCCTGGGGCGAGGCCGAAGTGGCCTGGGTTGATAGCCGCCTGACCTTTAAAGGGCGTATCAAACGGGACGGCTGGATCGACCAGGCGGCCAAACTGGCGGCGGGTGACCGAGACTGAATTTGCCAAGAAGGCCAAAAAAGACGGCCGCTACGACGACTAATAACCACCGTTGCCCGCGCTATTGTGGCCGGGCAGGGACTGACTTGAGGACTTGAATGAGCGCGGATCTGGATAGGGCAATCGCAGCAAAGGGGCGGCACATCTCATTGGTGATTGCCGGAACCATGCTGGCCTGGTTGGCCCTGACGATGATCATTGGCCCGGCAATCAATTTGCCCGGCCGCTATGCGCTTCTGTTTGATTTTGCCGCGCTTGCGGGGCTGATCTATGCGGCGGTCAACATAATGCAACTCTGGCGCATGCGTCAGGCCAGTAAAAATGAAAACCAAGGGTAGGCAGACATGCTGAAGGACCAGGACCGGATCTTTACCAACCTATACGGTATGCATGAGCGCACCCTGAAAGGTGCTCAAATGCGCGGCCATTGGGATGGCACCTCGGGGCTCATCACCAAGGGCCGCGACTGGATCATCCAGACCATGAAGGATTCTGGCCTGCGTGGCCGGGGTGGTGCGGGTTTCCCCACCGGCCTCAAATGGTCTTTCATGCCGAAAGAAAGCGATGGTCGCCCCTCATATCTGGTGATCAATGCCGATGAATCCGAGCCGGGCACCTGTAAAGACCGCGAAATCATGCGTCATGATCCGCATACGCTGATCGAGGGCGCGCTGATCGCAAGTTTCGCGATGCAGGCGCATACCTGCTATATCTATCTGCGCGGCGAATATATCCGTGAACGCGAGGCGCTGCAGGCGGCGATTGACGAGTGCTATGACAAGGGCCTGCTGGGCAAGAACGCCGCCGGATCTGGCTGGGATTTTGACGTTTTCCTGCACCACGGTGCCGGTGCCTATATCTGCGGTGAAGAAACCGCCCTGCTCGAAAGCCTCGAAGGCAAAAAGGGCATGCCCCGGATGAAGCCGCCCTTTCCGGCGGGGGCCGGGCTTTATGGCTGCCCGACAACCGTGAACAACGTGGAATCCATCGCCGTTGTACCGACCATCCTGCGCCGCGGTGCTGACTGGTTTGCGGGCTTTGGTCGTCCCAACAATGCGGGCACCAAACTGTTTGCCATTTCAGGCCACGTCAACAACCCCTGCGTGGTTGAAGAGGCGATGAGCATCCCGTTCGAAGAGCTGATCGAAAAACACTGCGGTGGCATTCGCGGCGGCTGGGATAACCTGCTGGCGGTGATCCCCGGTGGCTCCTCGGTGCCCTGTGTGCGCGGTGAGAACATGCGCGACGCAATCATGGATTTCGACTACCTGCGCGGTGAGCTGGGCTCGGGCCTCGGCACCGCTGCGGTGATCGTGATGGACAAACAGACGGATATCATCAAGGCGATCTGGCGTCTGGCCAAGTTCTACAAACACGAGAGCTGTGGTCAATGTACGCCCTGCCGTGAAGGCACCGGCTGGATGATGCGGGTGATGGAGCGCCTGGTCAGGGGCGAGGCGGATCTGGAAGAGATCGACATGCTGTGGGATGTGACCAAACAGGTCGAAGGCCATACCATCTGCGCCTTGGGCGATGCCGCAGCCTGGCCCATTCAGGGCTTGATCCGTAACTTCCGCGATGAATCGAAGACCGTATCAAGGCGCAAAAAAACGGACGTACAAGCGGGATGGCCGCGAAATGAAGCAGTTACGCGGAAATATGACGCGAGAAAATCTCAAGATGACAGCGCTTGCCTTTGCATGTGCTGGCGTTTTGGCTGGCTGTGGCGAAAGCCGCAAAGACCTGCCGGTCTTTGACGGCGTGCCGTTTCGCACCGATGCATCTGCTGTCGACAAAAAGGTCTCGCGGGCGCTCTTTGAGGCAGAGGTCTATGATGCGCGCTCCTCACTGGATGGCGCGCGCGAGGCGGTCCGCTATGCCGGGACCAAATACTGTATCGCAAACTACGGCTCGTCCAAAATCGACTGGGCCATCGATATCGAAGACCCTGAGACCCCACTGCCACTGGATGAGGACACTATGGTGCTGCAGGGAACATGTAATCCGTGAGCGCAATTTTGGCATATCCCGGCCCATGGGCGCAGTCGTTATTGCATAACACTGTGACACTAGGCTGTTCTGGCTTCTCCAAACCTGTGGAGAGACCGATGAAAAATGCGTGGATTGCCTTTCTGGCTGCGGTTGCAGCCTTGCTCCTTCCTCTGTCTGCGGCAGCGGCCAAGCCGTCGTTGCGCGAGGTGCCTGAAATCGAAGAGCCGCTGTTTGCCGTCGCCATGGCCAAAGAGGTTGCCGACCATTGTGACAGTCTTGCGGCCCGGTTTCTAAAAGGCGTGGGAGAGCTGCGGCGGCTGCGGTCGCGTGCAAACGCGCTTGGCTATGCGGATAGTGAAATTCGGGCCTATATTCAGTCCGACGTTGAAAAGGCCCGTATGCGGGCCAGGGGTGAACGCCAGCTCATCGCGAGCGGCGTCTCCTATCAAGATTCAGAAACATTCTGCGCGTTTGGTCGTGCGGAAATCAAAAAAAACAGCGCGATCGGCGTGTTACTGAGGGCGAAATAGACCATGTCTGACCTCCGCAAGATCAACATTGACGGAACCGAGATTGAGGTGGATGGGGCAATGACCCTGATCCAGGCCTGTGAAGAGGCCGGGGTGGAAATCCCACGTTTCTGCTATCACGAGCGCCTGTCCATCGCTGGAAATTGCCGCATGTGCCTTGTCGAAGTCGTTGGTGGCCCGCCAAAACCTGCCGCCTCCTGTGCGATGCAGGTACGCGATCTGCGTCCCGGTCCCGAGGGCCAGGCGCCAAAGGTAAAGACCAATTCGCCCATGGTCAAAAAGGCCCGCGAAGGCGTGATGGAGTTCATGCTGATCAACCATCCGCTGGACTGTCCCATCTGCGATCAGGGCGGCGAATGCGACCTGCAGGATCAGGCCATGGCCTATGGCATTGATGCCTCGCGTTTCCGCGAGCCAAAGCGGGCGGTGGACGATCTGAACCTTGGCCCGCTGGTGTCGACGGCGATGACACGTTGTATCAGCTGCACCCGTTGCGTGCGTTTCACCTCCGAGGTGGCGGGCAGTTCGCAAATGGGCCAGACCGGCCGTGGCGAAGACGCCGAGATCACCAGCTATCTCAATGAGACATTGGACAGCAATCTGCAGGGCAATATCATCGACCTTTGCCCGGTCGGCGCGCTGACGTCAAAACCCTATGCCTTTAGCGCCCGCCCCTGGGAGCTGAACAAGACCGAGACCATCGATGTGATGGATGCGCTTGGCGCCAATATCCGGGTGGATACCAAGGGGCGTGAAGTGATGCGCATCCTGCCACGCAACAATGACGGCGTGAATGAGGAATGGATTTCCGACAAAACCCGCTTTGTCTGGGACGGGCTGCGCCGCCAGCGCCTTGATCGCCCCTATGTGCGCATCGATGGCAATCTAAAGCCAGCCACATGGCCGGAAGCGCTGAGCGCTGCCGCGACGGCGATGCAGGGCAAAAAGACCGCAGGTCTGATCGGCGATCTGGTTCCGGTCGAGGCGGCCTTTGCGCTGAAACAGATGGTTGAGGCCCAGGGTGGTCAGGTTGAATGTCGCACTGATAAGGCGCGTCTGCAAATGGGCAACCGGGCCGCTTATGTGGGCACCGCCACAATCGAAGACATCGACAGTGCCAAGGCCATCATGTTGATCGGAACCGATCCGCGTAGCGAGTCTCCGGTGCTGAACGCGCGTCTGCGCCGAGCCTGGATCAATGGGGCGAATATTGGCCTGATCGGCCAGCCGGTTGATCTCACCTATGACTACAGCCACCTCGGCACGGATCGCGCCGCATTGGAGGCTTTGCACGCGGGCGACCATTCCGGTGCTTTGGACAAGGAAACGCTGGTCATTCTGGGGCAGGGCGCGCTGCGGGAGGCCGATGGCCTGGCCGTTCTGGCCCATGCGCAGAAGTATGCTGCCGAGACCGGCTCGAAACTGATGGTGCTGCACACCGCCGCCTCACGTGTTGGCGCGATGGATATCGGGGCCGCCTGTGAAGGCGGGCTGGAGGCTGTGATCGAGGGCGCCGAGGTGATCTAGAACCTGGGCGCGGATGAGGTCGAAATTGGCGGCGACGCCTTTGTGATCTATCAGGGCAGCCACGGCGATCGCGGCGCGCACCGCGCTGATGTGATCCTCGCCGTGGCTGCCTATACCGAAGAAAATGGCTTGTTCGTCAATACCGAAGGCCGCCCACAGCTGAGCTTCCGGGCGGGGTTTGCGCCTGGCGAGGCCAAGGAAAACTGGGCGATCCTGCGCGCACTCAGCGCTGAGCTGGATGTGACGCTTGGCTATGACTCGCTGGCGCAGCTGCGTCAGGCGCTGATCAAAGAGGTGCCACATCTGGCGCGCGTCGATCAGGTTGTTGAGAACACAGGCGACGCCCTTGATCTTGGCCCTCTGGGCAAGGCGGCTTTCTTGCCTGCAGTAAATGATTTTTATCTGACCAACCCGATTGCGCGGGCATCACAATTGATGGCTGAGCTGTCGGCAAATGCAAAGGCCCGCCGGGCCGAAAAGATTGCGGCTGAGTGATACGCTTTGCACTCATATCGTCTCTGCTGTTGGGGGCCTGTGCGCAGGTTCCCGGTGGCTCGGCAGACCGGTTTACCCCTGGCTACAATGGGGTGCAGACCAGTCTGCTAGAGGGCGATCTGGCGCAGTTTCGTGTTGTCATGTCCGGCGCCCGGTCGGGGGCGGATGGGGATGACTTTGCCGTATGTGCGTGCGCACAATATGCGCTGATCCGGGGATATGGGTTTGCGCGTCATGTGCGCACAAAAATGAAACAAGAGGGTGGCAATCAGATAGCCGATGCTGTCTACACGATATCGCCCTCCCTACCGCGCGGATTGCGCACCATCGACGCTGAAGTCGTGGTCGCAAACTGCGAGGCAAACGGAATACCTACGGTGTGAGGACCTATGGCTGAATTCTTTAACACCCCAGGCGGCATTGCTGTACTGATACTGGCGCAAGTGCTTGCTGTGGTTGCATTTGTTATGATCTCCCTTTTGTTCCTCGTTTATGGGGATCGCAAGATTTGGGCGGCTGTGCAGATGCGCCGTGGTCCCAATGTTGTTGGGGTCTTTGGCATTCTGCAATCTGTGGCGGATGCGCTGAAATACGTGGTAAAAGAGGTGGTGATCCCGGCTGGTGCCGATCGCACCGTCTTTATCATGGCGCCGCTGACCTCCTTTGTTCTGGCAATGGTGGCCTGGGCTGTGATCCCGTTTAATGATGGCTGGGTTCTCTCAAACATCAACGTGGCCATCCTCTATGTTTTTGCGGTCTCTTCGCTCGAGGTTTACGGCGTCATCATGGGCGGCTGGGCTTCGAACTCGAAGTACCCCTTCCTCGGGGCGCTGCGCTCTGCGGCGCAGATGATCTCTTATGAGGTCTCGATTGGTCTGATCATCGTCGGTGTTATTATCTCGACCGGCAGCATGAACTTTGGCGATATCGTGCGCGCACAGGATGGCGATCTCGGGCTGCTGAACTGGTACTGGATCCCGCATTTCCCGATGGTCTTCCTGTTCTTCATCTCCTGCCTTGCGGAAACCAACCGTCCGCCGTTCGATTTGCCAGAGGCTGAATCTGAACTGGTGGCGGGCTATCAGGTGGAATATTCGGCAACGCCCTTCCTGCTGTTCATGGCGGGTGAATACATCTCGATCTTCCTGATGTGTGCGCTGACCTCGCTGCTGTTCTTTGGCGGCTGGCTGTCGCCAATCCCAGGCCTGCCGGATGGTGTGCTGTGGATGGTCGGCAAGATGGCCTTCTTCTTCTTCCTCTTTGCAATGGTGAAAGCCATCACCCCGCGCTACCGCTATGACCAGCTGATGCGCCTTGGCTGGAAGGTCTTTTTGCCCTTCTCGCTGTTCTGGGTGGTCTTTGTCGCCTTTGCTGCAAAATTTGACTGGTTCTGGGGCATCTTTGCCCGCTGGACCGTGGGAGGCTGAGGAATGAACCCGATCAGTGCATTTTTCGCATTGCTAGTCGCTGTTTCAGGGGGAACAGTTGCTCAAGCTGCGCAATCCCCAATGGAACAGTTCAATAAAGCACTTGCGGCGCATTGTTCGGATGAATCCACAAGGGCTCAGGCGGCACTGTCATTACCAAATGCCTCAAAGGCCTTGCCCATCACCGGCATCAGTGCAGATGTACCGAGATGGGATGCGCTTTGGGGGGAAACTGCGGAATTTTTTTCCGGTGGTTCTGATTTGGGCGAGTATTCGTTTGAAGAACGCGAATTTTGGGCTGCTGTCTATACCTTCAGCAATGGGGGGGAGCTTGCCATACCACAGCTTGCAATGAAAAAAATACGACAGGGTAAGTGGCCCAAACCGGACTTTATTGAAATGAGCCTTGCAATGGGGGAACTCGCTGAGTGTGCCTTGCTTCAGCTTGATCAAGATGCTCAAGCAGAGTTTGGAAAAAACTCTGAAGACAGAAACTGTGCAGCGGCACATGGAGCCGCAATAATTTCCCATTATCAGAGGCTGAACTCTGACCCATCGGAGCTGACTATAAATGATCAAACAGAACTGGTGACACGAGCGAATTTTGCGCCGACAAGACGTCAAGTGCTTGCCTTTATGCCTTTGATTTTCATGGGTTTTTTTGAAGGATCCAAGGCAAAGCTCGTAGAGCGAAATATCTGTAAAGGGGAGGAGTCGGAGTGACTCAAATCGATTACACCCGCGCCGCCAAATACTTCCTGCTGCAGGATTTCTGGGTCGGTTTTAAACTGGGGCTGAAATACTTTTTTGCCCCCAAGGCAACCATCAACTACCCCCACGAGAAGGGCCCGCTAAGCCCGCGTTTTCGTGGAGACACGCGCTGCGTCGCTATCCCAATGGCGAAGAGCGCTGCATTGCCTGCAAGCTGTGTGAAGCGGTCTGCCCGGCGCCGGCGATCACCATTGACGCGGAGCCCCGCGAAGATGGCAGCCGCCGCACCACGCGTTATGACCTCGACATGACCAAATGCATCTATTGCGGTTTCTGCCAGGAAGCCTGCCCGGTGGATGCCATTGTTGAGGGACCAAATTTTGAGTTCGCTACTGAAAACCGCGAAGAGCTGTTTTACGACAAGGAAAAACTCTTGTCGAACGGCGACCGTTGGGAAGCAGAAATTGCCCGCAACCTAGAACTGGATGCACCCTACCGATGAGCGATGCAAAGAACCCCTTTGAGGCCATGATGGCACAGGCCCAGGCGCAGTATCAGGACATGTTCAAATCCATGAACCCGGATCTGGCAGCTGGTCTGGATCCGATGACCATGAAAGGGTTCGAGGCCCTCTGGCCGACGATGCCAAAAGAGGCGATGGAAATGATGTTTGGCAAGACCATCAACAAGGATGGTCTTGATGCCAAAACCCGGCTTTTGCTGACGCTGGCCGGGCTGACATGCCAGGGCGCACAGGCCGATACAGCCCTGCGTCAAACCGTGCGCCACGCCGTTGAGGCGGGTGCGAAGAAACAAGAGATCGTTGAGACGATCGGACAGATGTCGGTCTTTGCCGGCATCCCGGCCATGAACCGGGCGCTTGAGTTGGCGCAAGAGGTCATGGGCGACAAAAGGGACGATGAGACATGAGCGTTTTTGCCTTCTACCTCTTCGCCATCAGCGCCATCACGGGCGGGTTGTTCACGGTGATCAGCCGTCAGCCTGTGCATTCGGTGCTGTGGCTGATCCTGGCCTTTATCTCTTCGGCCGGGTTGTTTGTGCTGCTGGGGGCGGAATTCGTCGCCATGTTGCTGGTCATCGTCTACGTGGGCGCGGTCGCGGTCTTGTTCCTGTTCGTGGTGATGATGCTGGATGTGGACTTTGCCGCCCTCAAGGCCGAGATGGCACAGTATATGCCGCTGGCGCTGTTGATTGGCCTGGTTATCCTGATGCAATTTGTCATGGCCTTTGGGTCATGGGAGACGGCGCATGGTGCCGCCGCGCAACTGGCGCAGCCGATCCCAACGGATCAGCACAACACCGAGGCCCTGGGCCTTATCATTTATGACCAATACTTCCTGCTGTTCCAGCTGTCGGGTCTGATCCTGCTGGTCGCCATGATTGGCGCCATCACGCTGACCCTGCGCCATCGTAAAGATGTCAAACGCCAGAACGTCATGCTGCAGATGTCGCGTGATCCGGCCAAGGCAATGGAACTCAAGGACGTCAAACCGGGGCAGGGGCTATAACAATGATCGGTATTGAACATTATCTCACTGTGGCCGCGACCCTTTTTGTCATTGGCATCTTCGGGCTGTTTTTGAACCGCAAGAACGTGATTATCCTGCTGATGAGCATCGAGCTGATGCTGCTGGCGGTGAATATCAACCTTGTGGCCTTTTCCAGCTTCCTCGGGGATCTGGTGGGACAGGTCTTTACCCTGTTTGTGCTGACCGTCGCCGCCGCCGAGGCCGCAATTGGTCTGGCGATCCTCGTCTGCTTCTTCCGTAACCGTGGCACGATCGCGGTGGAAGACATCAATATGATGAAGGGCTAAAGCATCATGGAAACCATCCTCCTCTTTGCCCCTCTCGTGGGCGCGCTGATTTGCGGCTTTGGCCACAAATTCATCGGCGAAAAAGCAGCCATGATGACAGCCACAGGCCTGTTGTTCCTGTCGGCGCTGCTTTCCTGGATTGTCTTTATCAGCTTTGATGGCGTCACCCGTTCGATCGAGATCCTGACCTGGGTCCAGAGCGGCAGCCTGGATACCTCCTGGGGGATCCGCCTTGACCGTCTGACCGCGCTGATGCTGATCGTCGTGACCTCGGTCTCCTCGTTGGTGCATCTCTATTCCTTTGGCTACATGGATCACGACCCACAGTGGAAAGAGGGCGAGAGCTACAAGCCGCGCTTCTTTGCATATCTGTCGTTCTTTACCTTTGCCATGCTGATGCTGGTGACCTCTGACAACCTGTTGCAGATGTTCTTTGGCTGGGAAGGTGTGGGCGTTGCCTCCTATCTGCTGATCGGCTTTTACTACCGTAAGCCAAGCGCCAATGCCGCGGCGATGAAGGCCTTTATCGTCAACCGGGTTGGGGATTTTGGCTTTGCGCTGGGGATCTTTGGTCTGTTCCTCATGACAGACTCGATCAGTTTCTCAGAGATCTTTTCCGCCATCCCAACCGAGGTTGCCGGTCACACGATTTCCTTCCTCTGGGCGGAATGGGACGCGGCAAACCTGCTGGCGGTTTGGCTGTTCATTGGTGCGATGGGTAAATCTTCGCAGCTGATCCTGCACACCTGGCTGCCCGACGCGATGGAAGGCCCGACGCCTGTGTCGGCGCTTATCCACGCCGCGACCATGGTCACCGCCGGTGTCTTTTGGTCTGCCGCATGTCGCCGCTGATGGAGTTTGCGCCGCAGGCTACCATGTTCATCACAGTGATCGGGGCCTCCACCGCCTTTTTTGCAGCCACCGTGGGGCTGGTTCAGACCGACATCAAACGCGTCATTGCCTATTCGACCTGTTCGCAACTGGGCTACATGTTCGTGGCCGCTGGCGTCGGGATGTATTCCGCTGCGATGTTCCACCTGTTCACGCATGCCTTCTTTAAGGCGATGCTGTTTTTGGGCGCCGGCTCGGTGATCCACGCGATGCATCACGAGCAGGACATGAATAACTACGGCGGCTTGCGTAAAAAGATCCCCTACGCCTACTGGGCGATGATGATCGGCACGCTGGCGAGCACCGGTGTTGGCATTCCGCTGACGCACATCGGCTTTGCCGGCTTCCTGTCAAAGGATGCGATCATCGAAAGTGCCTATGCAGGCGGGTCGATGTTCGGCTTCTGGGCGCTGGTGGTTGCCGCCTTCATGACGTCATTCTATAGCTGGCGCCTGATGTTCCTGACCTTCTTTGGCAAGCCACGTGGTGACAAGCACACCCATGACCACGCGCATGAAAGCCCAATGACCATGCTGATCCCGCTTGGCGTTCTGGCGCTGGGGGCGGTCTTCTCGGGCATGATCTGGTACGGCAGCTTCTTTGGCCACGCCGATCAGGTTGGCAAATTCTACGGCATTCCTGTTGCGGAAGCTGGGGCTGATGCCCATGGCGAAGCCACGGATGAGCACGGCGAAGAGGCAGGCCACGGTGACGCTGCCGCCAAAGCAGAGCATCACTATGTCTTTGCTGGCAAACCCGGGCGAGGGGGCACTTTACTTTGCGCCTGACAACCACGTGCTGGAAGACGCGCATGCAGCACCCTGGCAGGTAAAGACGGCGCCGTTTTTTGCAATGCTTGGTGGTCTGATACTGGCGGTCCTGTTCTACATCGTGAACCCCAGCCTGCCGGGTCGTTTGGCTACCACCTTTCAGCCGCTGTATCTGTTCCTCAAGAACAAGTGGTACTTTGACGAGCTGTATGACGCGATCTTTGTCAAACCAGCCCTGGCGCTAGGCCGCGTCCTGTGGAAGCGCGGCGATGGCAATGTCATTGATGGTTTCCTCAATGGCGTCGCCATGGGCATTGTGCCCTTCTTCACCAAACTTGCGGTCGCGCACAGTCCGGTTTCATCTTTACCTATGCCTTCTGGATGGTACTGGGCATTGCGGCCCTCGTCACCTGGATGTCGATCGGCGGAGGAGCCCACTGATGGACAACCTGCTTTCTATTGTGACCTTTATCCCCGCCGGGGCGGCTGCTGTCATGGCGCTGCTGATGCGGGGTGAGGATGCCTCAGCGCAGCGCAACGCCAAATGGCTGGCGCTGCTGGCCACTTCGATCACCTTTTTGGTCAGCCTGGGGATCTACACACAGTTTGACCCTGCCAATACCGGCTTTCAGTTCCTTGAGGAACGTGAGTGGGTCTTTGGTCTGCAGTATAAAATGGGCGTTGATGGCATCTCGGTGCTGTTTGTGATGCTCACCACCTTTGTGATGCCGCTGACCATTCTGGCCAGCTGGAACGTCACGAACCGCGTCAAAGAATACATGATCGCCTTCCTGCTGCTGGAAACCCTGATGCTGGGCGTCTTTATGGCGCTGGATCTGGTGCTGTTTTACATGTTCTTTGAGGCTGGCCTCATTCCGATGTTCCTGATCATTGGCATCTGGGGTGGCAAAGAGCGCATCTACGCTTCGTTCAAGTTCTTCCTCTATACGTTCCTGGGCTCGGTTCTGATGCTGGTGGCGATGGTGGCGATGTATGCCGATGCCGGGACCACCGATATTGAAACTCTGCTGACCCACAGCTTCTCAGCTGCGAGCTTTGATGTGCTGGGCATTCATGTGGTTGGCGGTATGCAAACCCTGATGTTCCTGGCCTTCTTTGCCTCCTTCGCGGTGAAGATGCCGATGTGGCCGGTGCACACCTGGCTGCCGGATGCCCACGTGCAGGCGCCGACGGCGGGCTCTGTTGTGCTGGCTGCGATCTTGTTGAAAATGGGCGGCTACGGCTTTTTGCGGTTCTCATTGCCGATGTTCCCTGTCGGCACCGACGTTATGACCGATCTGGTCCTGTGGATGTCGGCGATTGCCGTGGTCTATACCTCGCTGGTGGCGATGGTGCAGGAAGACATGAAAAAGCTGATCGCCTATTCCTCCGTGGCGCATATGGGTTTTGTCACCATGGGGATTTTTGCTGCTAATCAGCAGGGCATTGACGGCGCCATCTTCCAGATGCTGAGCCACGGTTTTATCTCCGCCGCACTCTTTCTCTGTGTCGGTGTGATCTATGACCGTATGCATACCCGCGACATTGACGCCTACGGTGGCCTTGTTGTGCGCATGCCCGCCTATGCGCTGGTCTTTATGCTCTTCACCATGGCCAATGTCGGCCTGCCGGGCACCTCTGGTTTTGTTGGCGAGTTCCTCACCCTGATGGGCGCCTTCCAGAAAAACACCTGGGTTGCTGCGGTTGCGGCCTCGGGCGTGATCTTCTCGGCCTGCTATGCGCTGTGGCTCTATCGGCGGGTGGTGTTTGGCGATCTGATCAAGGCTAGCCTGAAAACAATCGAGGATATGAATACCCGCGAGCGGCTGATCTTTGCGCCGCTGATTTTCATGACCATTCTGTTGGGCGTCTACCCCTCACTGATCACCGATATCATCAGTCCCTCGACTGAAGCGCTGATCGCCAACTTTAACCAGTCTCTGGCTGCTGCGGATCTGTCTGCGGCACCCCAGACTGCGTCGCACTAAGGGAGCATGGGCAGATGATCCAAGCTGATCTCTCCGTAATCCTGCCAGAGATTATCCTGGCACTTTACGCAATGGCGGCGCTTTTGGGCGCGGTCTACACCGGCAAGGATAAGCTGGCATCGACGCTGGTCTGGTCAACGGCAGGGCTGATGGCTGTGCTGGGGGCCTGGATTGGTTTCAATGGCAGTGGCACCCATGCAGCCTTTGGTGGCATGTTTGTCGATGACGGCTTTGCCCGCTTTGCCAAGGTCACCATTTTGCTCTCGGCCGCGGCAGTCCTGGTCATGGGCCAGGAATACATGTTGCGTCGCGGCATGCTGCGCTTTGAATATCCCATCCTGGTGGCGCTCAGCGCGGTTGGCATGATGGTGATGGTTTCTGCGGGCGATCTGATGTCGCTTTATATGGGGTTGGAGCTGCAGTCGCTGGCGCTCTATGTTGTGGCCTCTATGCGGCGTGACAGCATCAAATCCACCGAGGCCGGGCTCAAGTACTTTGTGCTGGGCGCGCTTTCCTCGGGCCTGCTGCTCTATGGGGCATCGCTGGTCTATGGCTTTGCCGGAACCACAAAATTTGCGGGCATCATTCAGGTGGCTCAGCACGGTGAGGTCTCGATTGGGCTGCTGTTTGGTCTGGTTCTCTTGATTTCAGGTCTTGCCTTTAAGGTCTCGGCTGTGCCCTTCCACATGTGGACACCGGACGTCTATGAAGGCGCGCCGACGCCTGTCACCGCCTTCTTTGCCACCGCGCCAAAAATTGCCGCCATGGGGCTGTTTGCCCGGGTCATGCATGACGCCTTCGGCAATGCCGTGGCGGACTGGAGCCAGGTGATTGCGCTCTTGTCGCTGTTGTCGATGTTTGTGGGCGCCGTTGCTGCCATTGGCCAGCGCGACATCAAACGTCTGATGGCCTATTCTTCGATTGCTCATATGGGCTTTGCGCTGATGGGGCTGGCCTCGGGCACCCAACTGGGGGTTGAGGCCATGCTGGTCTATATGGCGATCTATGTGTCGATGAATATCGGCACCTTTGCCTTTATCCTGATGCTGCAAAAAGATGGTCGGCCAATCACCGACATCGGCGCGCTCAATCAGTACGCACGCCGCGAACCCGGCAAGGCGCTGGCGATGCTGATCCTGTTGTTCTCGCTGGCTGGGGTGCCGCCAATGCTGGGCTTCTTTGGCAAGTTCTATGTGCTGCGCGCCGCCTATGATGCCGGTCTGGCCTGGTTGGCGATTGCCGGTGTTGTGGCCTCGGTCATCGGCGCCTTCTACTACCTGCGGATTGTCTACTACATGTACTTTGGTGAGGAGGGCGAGGATCTGGATCGTGCGACATCACCAGTGCTTTGGGTCTTTCTCATGGGATCGGCTGCAGTGATGGTCTTTGGCATTATCAATATGTTTGGTGTTGACGGGGCTGCGGCCGCAGCCGCCGCGACACTGGTCAACTGAACGGTTAGACATTACGAACAAGAGGCCTGGTCCAGTGGACCGGGCCTTTTTGTCTTGAAGGGAACAGACAATGACGGATTGGCCCGACGGCTACGGCAAGCGCATCCTCGACGAAGTGGACAGCACGCGGGATGAGGCCGCCCGGATTGCAGCGGATCTCGCTGGCCCGGAATGGATCCTGGCAAAGCGCCCAGACCAAAGGACGCGGCCGGCGCGGGCGGGACTGGAAAGAGCCAGCTGGCAATTTCGCCGCCACTCTGGTGATGCGCCCCACTGAGCCGCCACAGGTTGTGGCCCTGCGCAGCTTTGTGGCTGCACTCGCCGTCTATGACGCCTGTGAGGCGCTGACAGGCCGAACCACAGGTCTGGCGCTGAAATGGCCCAATGATGTTTTGTTGAACGGCGGCAAACTGTCGGGGATCTTGCTGGAGAGCGCCGGAGGTGGCGAGGGTGTTGCCTATCTCTCCATTGGCATCGGGGTCAACCTGGTCGAAACGCCGATGAAGGAATGGCTGGAACCCGGTGCTGTCTGGCCGGTGTCTTTGCTGTCTGAAACCGGTGTACAGGTCAGCCCGGAGATGTTTCTCACCGAACTGGCGGCGGCCTATGCCCGCTTTGAGCTGCAGTTCACCACCTACGGGTTTGAGCCCATCCGCACCGCCTGGCTGGCCCGCGCCGCCAAGCTGGGCGAGGTGATTACGGCACGTACCACCCATTCTGAGACAGAAGGCACCTTCGAGACGGTAGACGCGGAGGGCAACCTTGTCCTAAACAGCGCCAAAGGCCGGGTGAACATCCCCGCTGCTGACATCTTTTTCTAACCGTAAGGGCACCGAATGCTTCTGGCTGTTGATTGTGGCAATACCAATACCGTCTTCTCGATCTGGGATGGCGAGAAATTTGTTGGCACCTGGCGCACGGCGACGGATTGGCGGCGCACGGCCGATCAGTATTTTGTCTGGCTCAACACGCTGATCCAGGCGCAGGGCATCAAGGCGGATATCACGGATGTGATCATCTCCTCAACGGTGCCGCGGGTGGTGTTCAACCTGCGGGTTCTGGCAGATCGGTACTATAACACACGTCCCCTGGTCGTCGGCAAAGCGGACTGCTTGCTGCCTGTTGCGGTCAGGGTGGATGGGGGTACGGCAGTGGGGCCGGACCGGTTGGTGAATACGGTTGCCGGGTTTGATCACTATGGTGGCAATCTGGTGATGGTCGATTTTGGTACCGCCACGACCTTTGATGTGGTGGCCGAGGATGGCGCCTATGTCGGCGGTGTGATCGCGCCAGGGGTAAATCTTAGCTTAGAGGCGCTGCATCAGGCTGCAGCGGCACTTCCGCATGTGGACATTTCCAAGCCGGAGCGTGTAATTGGCACCAATACGGTGGCCTGCATGCAATCGGGCGTGTTCTGGGGCTATGTGGGACTCGTCCGCGAGATCTGCGCCCAGATCAAAGCCGAGCGGGATGTCCCGATGAAAATTATATCAACAGGCGGGCTGGCGCCTCTTTTCCAGCAAGCTGCTGATCTGTTCGACGCATATGAGGATGATCTCACTATGCACGGTCTCCAGATCATTCATAAATATAACAAGGATAACGGTACTCCTGAATGAGCACTGATGAACGATTGATCTACCTTCCCCTCGGTGGGGCAGGCGAAATTGGCATGAATGCCTATGTCTACGGCTATGGCCGCCCCGGAAAAGAACGTCTGATCCTGGTGGATCTGGGTGTTGCCTTCCCGGATATGGACAGCACCCCCGGCATTGACCTGATCATGCCCGACATCACCTGGCTGCGCGAACGCGTCGGCCAGCTGGAAGGCATCATCATTACCCACGGTCACGAAGACCACATTGGGGCTGTGTCGCTGCTCTATAGCCAGCTGAACGTGCCAATCTATGCGCGCGCCTTCACGGCCAATCTGGCCCGTCGCAAGATGGAAGAGCGCGGCCATGATCCTTTGGTTGTCAAAACCATTGGCGCCTGGCCCGAAGTGACCAAGATGGGTCCCTTTACCGTAGGCGTCGCCCCGATGGCGCATTCGATCCCCGAAAGCGGTGGCCTGGTGATCGACAGCCCGGCGGGCCGCGTTGTGCACACCGGTGATTTCAAACTGGACCGGACCCCTCTGGTGGGCGAGGCTTTTGACCCCGAAATGTGGGCTGAGATCGCCGAACCCGGCATCAGGGCTTTGATCTGTGATTCCACCAATGTGTTTTCCAAAACACCTGGTCGCTCAGAGTCAGATCTGCCGGATGAGATCACCCGGCTGATCGGAGAAGCCAAGGGCATGGTTGCGGCCACCACCTTTGCCTCTAACGTGGCGCGGGTGAAAACCCTGGCGGATGCCGGAACCCGGGCCGGGCGCTCAGTTGTGCTGCTGGGCCGCGCTATGCTGCGCATGGTTGAGGCCGCCACCCAGACCGGCGTTTTAACCGATTTCCCCAAAGTCTACTCTCCCGAAGAAGCCCGTGATATTCCACGCAACAACCTGATGTTGATTACCACTGGCAGCCAGGGGGAGCGGCGTGCTGCTTCGGCACAGATGGCGCGCGGAAAATATCGCGGCCTGGAGCTGAAAGAGGGCGATCTGTTCCTGTATTCTTCAAAGACGATTCCAGGTAACGAGCGCGGTGTTATCCGCATCATCAACCAGTTCTCTGAGCGCGGCGTTGATGTTGTTGATGACAGCTCAGGGCTGTATCACGTTTCGGGCCACGCCAATGGGCCAGATCTGGAAGCGCTGCACGCGCTGCTGAAGCCCGATATGCTGGTGCCTATGCATGGCGAGCACCGTCGCCTGCGTCAGCATGCCCGTCTGGGCGAAGCCAAGGGTATTCCCAGCATTGTCGCGGTCAATGGCATGATGCTGAACCTCTCTGGCAAGCGCCCCTCTGTTGCGGAATATATCGACACTGGCCGTACCTATCTGGATGGCTCGGTCAAGATTGGCGCCATGGAGGGAGTTGTGCGGGATCGTATCCGCATGGCGCTGAACGGTGTTTTGGTTGTGACCCGGATCCTGGATGAGCAAGACGAGCCACTGGGCGAGCCCTGGTGCGATATCAAAGGCCTGGCTGAGACCGGGGCCTCGAATGCGGCGCTGACCGAGGTTCTGGAAGAGGATCTCAACCAGTTCCTGATGCGCGCAGGCGCCAAGACCCTCAAGGATGACGACAAGCTTGAAGGTGAGTTGCGCCGGATTGCCCGTCAGACCTGCCAGAATGAAATTGGTAAAAAGCCCGAGGTCACAGTGGTGATCAGCCGGATGCGCTAAGCACCGATTGCCTATAAACGAAAAAAACGCCCCGGCAGGATCTGCCGGGGCGTTTTTCGTGAGTGGTGGGCATTTTAAATAGGGTCGTACGTCGGGAAAAATTCGGTCTTTGCGGCGCCTTATGCGGCGCGGGTGCGATGCAGCAGTGCAGCAATTTTCAGGGGCAGGGCAAGCAGGCCACGGCCCAAAGCGCGCATCATATCAGCCATCGCCTGCGTGCGCATTTCATGCGCGCGGGCTTCAATGGCTTGAATTTCAGAGTAGGTGAGGGAAACGGGCTGGTACTCGGTCATCATATTCTCGGTCTATGGCGTATTTCGGATGAGGCTGATGTAGTGACGTTCCTGTGTCATTGCATCGGACAAATTGGCATTGCCGTCATGCTGCAGGCGCAAAGGTGCATGCTGCGCGTGCAAGATGCAGGCTGGCGCGGTCAGCTAGACATGACACAGCCGCCCTTAACGAGTGTTCATTTTGACGGCTGCGCACAACGAAAAACGACCGCACCACAACAGGGCACGGTCGTTCAAAGTCTTTGCCTAAAGGCGACGGAGCTATCCGGCGCGTTATCCGGCGCGCCGCTCGTCAAAGGAGAGGGCGATAAAGCTGGGCATATGGTCGCCCATGCCGACAACCGTGCGATCATCGCGACGACCAGACTGTTGTTTGCCGCCGCGTCCACGTTGGGGCTTGGAGCCAGAGTTCGCTTGCGCCTGCGGCTCCTCTGCTGCCTTGCCAGTGGCCTTTGCTGGACCCTTGCGGCCGCGTGAGCGGCTGTCTGACTTGTCGCCATCCGATTTGCGCGCTGCAGTCTTGTTATTCTCAGCCTTCTGAGGCTCAGATTTACTGCCTTCAGACTTACTCGCTTCAGTCTTGCGGGCTTCGGGCTTACGGGCTTCGGGCTTGCTCACCTCGGATGGGGTCGCGTCAACCCGATCAGCTTTTTTCGGCGTCTCTTCTACCACGGCTACGTCGGCCGTAACGGCAGTGGGCTTGCTCCGCGAAGAGCTTCTTTCCGGCTTTTCAGAGGCCTTCTTGGGCGCAGCGCGCTTGGCAGGCTCTGCCTTTTTTACCGGGTTCTCTAGCCGTACAATTTCCTTTTGCAGCAGGCTTTCGACGGCAGTGAGGGCTTTTTCATCGCGGCCAGAGCAAATGGTGATCGCCTTGCCTTCGCGTCCCGCACGACCGGTGCGGCCGATACGGTGCACATAGTCCTCGGGGTGCCCGGGGACATCAAAGTTGAACACATGGCTGACGCTTGGCACGTCCAAACCGCGGGCCGCCACGTCAGAGGCCACCAGAATGCGCAGATCGCCGCCCCGGAAGCCATCGAGAGTCCTGGTGCGCTGGCTCTGGTCGAGGTCGCCATGAATAGGCGCCGCGTCATAGCCGTATTTTTTCAGCGATTTTGCAACAATATCCACATCCGTTTTCCGGTTGCAGAAGATGATCGCATTGGTCAGCTTGTCACCTTCCAGATCAATCAGAGCCCGCAGCGCGGTACGCTTCTCGCTGGCTTCACGATCCTTGCGCGAGGCTTTGAACAGAACAACATTCTGTTCGATTGTCTCAGAGGCGCTTGCCTGCCGCGCCACTTCGATTCGCTCAGGAGCGGAGAGGAACGTATTGGTGATCCGTTCGATTTCTGGCGTCATGGTGGCCGAAAAGAACAGGGTCTGGCGGGTAAAGGGCGTGAGCGAGAAAATACGCTCAATATCCGGAATAAAGCCCATGTCGAGCATCCGGTCGGCCTCATCAACCACCATGATCTGCACACCCGTGAGCAGCAGTTTGCCGCGCTCGAAATGGTCCAGCAGACGGCCTGGGGTCGCAATCAGAACATCAACGCCCTTGTCGATCAGCTGGTCTTGCTCTTTAAAACTGACCCCGCCAATCAAAAGCGCCTTCGTGAGCTTTAAGTGTTTGGTATAGGTGTCAAAATTCTCAGCCACCTGGGCTGCCAGCTCACGGGTTGGGCACAGAACAAGGCTGCGCGGCATGCGGGCACGGGCGCGGCCACGTGCCAGCAATGTGATCATTGGCAGGGTGAATGAGGCGGTTTTGCCCGTGCCTGTTTGGGCAATGCCAAGCACATCACGACCCTCAAGGGCGGGCGGAATAGCGCCTGCCTGGATCGGGGTTGGGGTTTCATAACCGGCCTCTTCAATCGCTTTGAGGACCTTGGGGTTGAGATTCAGATCGGAAAATTTTGTCATATGCGTCCGTTTTAGCGGACACTGATTTGGCCCGCGCGTGTTTTACAAAGCTGGGTCCGCACAGAGGTGCGGTGCTACAACGTTCAGCTTTTGCCGGGACATACCAAAATCTAGCTTGATCGTCAATTAATGGGTGCGCTACGGGGCTTGAAACAGCGCGAATGCGCCCAACTCTTCGAGGTTGGGTGTTTTGCGCCACTCTGGTTCAGGTCTCTTGCGCAAACTGCGGAAAATGCTTCATTCGGGCAGATGCAATCTGCAAGGCGCGAACACGCAACAAGCCCTCTTTTTCCAGGCGGTCGCGCAGCGCAGGGCTGTCGTTGCAGATCTCGTCATAAAAGGCCCGCAGCCCGTCTGTTCCTTCCTCATCTTCAATTGCTTTCATGAGGTCATGCAGGGTGATGCCGCCCTTGTCGCGGGGGCGCGCAGTTTTTAGCGGCTCGCGGTAAGAGCCGCTCTCCAGACGAAAACGGTAATGGGCCAGCCAGTGCTGCCAATCCGGCGCATGAAAATGACAGAGATCGACCTGAGGCAGCTCTTGCAGGCCGGGGTTCTCGATGTCGCCGCCTGAACCCGTGGCCGTGCTTTGAAAAAGGTTGTGGATCCGCAAGGTGATGTCGGGCAAACCCGTGCGCACAAACAGCTTTCCCTGCACATGGCTGAGAAATCCACCGTTCAAATGTTCACCGTATCGGGGATAGAGCCGTCCCACGATGGCGCCGCGATCAGGCCCGTTGGGAACATAGCCCTTAAAGGCGGTGCCGTCGCCTGCGAGGGCTTCAATCGGGCGGGCGCGGGCGCAGAGGCTGGTATCTGGCAGGCCATGCAGCACTTGCGCAATTGGACTGCTGGCCCAGAGGAATTCGTCGACATCAATATGCGCCAGCCAGTCGATGTCACCGGCCTGTCGGCGATAGGCGCGGGTTGCATTGAGGCTTTGCCGGACCTGGTGTTTTTCCGGCTTTCCACCTTTGCGGCGGCGCTGCCAGGAGGCGTCATCACAGTCAAATACCCGGATCTTTGGATGTGCCTTGAGCAGCGGGCGGGCTGCGGGGCAGGGGGCGTCCAGATAGAGGAACAGGCGGTGGGCGCCGGCCTCAAGGTGATAGGCGGCAAAGTTGAGGATCGACTCAGCCGGGGCCTTGATCGTGCTGACAATGCCCCATTTTGCTTTGCCATTTTGTATTGCCACGGTCTGCTCCGCCTGTGCTGGTTTCTGGGTCTGGCAGGATAATGCGCCGGCCTCTGCGATATAGTCCAGAGGCGGCGCGCCGACTGAACGGCGCGCCTGTCAGGAGGTCAGTGCCAGCAGGTCAGTGACAGGAGGTCAGTAACAGGAGGTCTAGTTTCGGCGCCATTGCGGCTTAGACCATCATTTCCTTGGTCGCTGTCAGTTTTAGATCAGGATAGTCCCGCTCGACACGGTCGATATCCCACTGCAGCCGGGTCAGATAAACGATGTCGCCATCGTGGTCATAGGCGATGTGCTGTTTGTTGGTGTTCACAAACTTTTCCAGCGCCTGCTTGTCGCCACTGACCCAACGGGCCGAGGTGAACTGCGAAGTGTCAAAGCGCACCGGCAGGCCGTATTCCAGCTCGATCCGGCTGGCCAGCACTTCAAACTGCAAAGCCCCCACAACACCAACAATAAAGCCAGAGCCGATCGAGGGTTTGAACACCTTGGCGGCCCCTTCTTCGGCAAATTGCATCAGCGCCTTTTCCAGGTGCTTGGCCTTTAGGGGGTCGCCCGCCCGCACGCCCTGCAACAACTCCGGTGCAAAGGACGGGATGCCCGCCACGCGCAGCGCTTCGCCTTCGGTCAGGGTATCGCCAATGCGCAGCTGGCCATGGTTGGGAATGCCGATGATATCGCCGGCCCAGGCCTCTTCGGCCAATTCGCGATCCGAGGCCAGAAACAGCACCGGGTTGGAAATCGCCATGGGCTTTTTGGTGCGCACATGGGTGAGCTTCATGCCGCGTTTGAAATGCCCGCTTGCCATACGCACAAAGGCCACCCTGTCGCGGTGCTTGGGGTCCATATTGGCCTGCACCTTAAAGACAAAGCCCGCGACTTTTTTCTCTTCGGGCGCAATGTTGCGCGGCTGCGCCTTTTGCACCTGTGGTTCGGGGCCGTATTTACCAATACCGTCCATCAGCTCTTTGACGCCAAAGGAGTTGATGGCCGAGCCAAACCAGATCGGGGTCATATGGCCTTCGAGTACCGCCTGCGGGTCCAGCTTTGGTAACAATTCGCGCGCCATCTCGACCTCTTCGAGCAGCTTATCCAGCAGATGCGCGGGCACATGTTCGGCCAGTTTGGGGTCATCCAGCCCCTCGATGGCGATGCTTTCGGCCACCTTGTTACGATCAGCCCGGTCCATCAGTTCCAGCCGGTCGCGCAGCATGTCATAGCAGCCGACAAAATCGCGCCCCACCCCAATGGGCCAGGAGGCTGGCGTCACGTCGATGGCCAGGTTTTCCTGGATCTCGTCAATGATCTCAAAGGTGTCGCGGCTTTCGCGGTCCATCTTGTTACAGAAGGTCAGGATCGGCAGATCCCGCAGGCGGCAGACTTCAAACAGCTTCTGCGTCTGGCTCTCCACCCCTTTGGCGCCATCAATCACCATGACGGCCGCATCGACTGCGGTCAGGGTGCGATAGGTGTCTTCGGAAAAATCCGAGTGACCGGGGGTATCCACCAGATTGAAGCGGAAACCGTCAAAATCAAACGACATGGCCGAGGCCGAGACGGAAATGCCGCGATCCTTTTCCATCTGCATAAAGTCAGACCTTGTGCGCCGGGCTTCGCCTTTGGCGCGCACTTGTCCCGCCATCTGAATCGCACCACCATAGAGCAGGAACTTTTCAGTCAGCGTGGTTTTGCCCGCATCCGGATGCGAAATGATCGCAAAGGTGCGGCGCCGCGCGATCTCGGGCGGCAGGTCTGGGCGGTTTGATGCGGTATCCAACATGGCGCGCGTATAGGTTGGATTGCCGGGTGAGGCAAGATAAAGCCCCCCTGCACGGGAGAAAGTCACATTGCGCAAGCCCGCCGTGGCTGCGGGGGGGGGCTGCGGCGGCTGGGGCCGTGTTGCGCTGATTGCCCTATCTGAGCGAAGACCGTCGCAGAATTGCTACCGCATCCGGATGATTCAGCAGCGCTTTTTGCACCTCCAGCCCATGGCTGTCGCGGCGCTGCCCTGCGGTGTGGCTGGACCCCAGACGGCTGAGCAGCTCATCCGGCAGGGCAGGTTGGGTCAGGGCGTCAAGAAACAGCGATTCTGCGGCAATGCCTTCGGCGTAGACGATATGGTGGCGGTCAAACAGCAGCTGAAAATAGTCGACAAAGCCGCCGTCCTGCACCACGACTGTGTCACCGTTGACCAGATCCCGCGCTCGCACCAGCAGCTCGGGGCAGCCGGTGCCCAGCTCGTCATGGCGTTGTAGACCAGCAGGCGATGATCAGGGCTGACCAGCAGGTCGGCGGCATTGTTCAACGCCCCCGCGCGGATCAATACAGGCGCCATGCGTCCCACCGCCCGCGAGGTGCTTTCTCCGATCCAGCGCAGCTGTTGCACGCCTTCATCACGGGTCAAAATCCGGTCTCCCGGGCGCAGGTCTTCGATGGGTTTTTGCGCCCCTGTGGCCATGGTGATCCGGGTGCCGCGGGTAAAGGACACACAGGCCATCTGCGCCAGCTTGCGCCGGGCGGGCTGCTGCTCTGCACGCACCAGCGTATAGCTTTGCTGGATGCTGAGCGGTGCCATCGGCAACAGGTAAATCGCGGCGATCAGACCGGCGTTGTCGACCTCGACCATGACGAGAGCTTCGATATTGTCACCGGACTGCGGCATCAGGGTGAGGCAGCAGTCGAGATGCAGTTGGGCGCCTATCGTGCCCAGATCGGTGTTCTCTGCGACATAAAAACTGCCATCCGAGCGGCTGGCCAGGGCGAGCCGTTGTGGCTGTGCCGGGGGCGATAGCTGGTAGATGTCATCCAGCATCAGCTCATCCAGCACACCAAGAGTGTCGCCCATGTTGGCGCCAATCTCGACCTGAAACTGTTCCGCCGGGTAGGCGGGGATGGATTGAATGGCGCGATCTGTTGCTATCACTAAAGAGCCCCCAAGGCTGATCATTGGTTTGGCACGGACGGGATGCTGGGTTTGCAAAATCCCCTGAGACAGATGTTACAGAGGAATTATGGCACGATACCGACAATTACGAGCAGAAATCCTGACAAAGTGTAAATTTGCCCCAGCGGCCCCGCTGAAAAAGCGGCCTCTGCAGGCTGGTCGTCAGGGGCTCCGGGGCCGGGGTCACGGGCCAGAACCACGGACTGGGGCCGGACCGGGACCCGTGTGCGGCATTGCGGGCAGCGATTGGGTTTTCGGGGCTGGCCATTGTGTTCGGGGCTGGCCATTGCGGCAGGCGCAGTGCACTCTTGGGCAAACGCATAAAAGACGCAGAGGAGAAGATGGATGGATCTAGGGATCGCAGGGAAACGCGCTTTGGTATGTGCCAGCAGCAAAGGTTTGGGTCTCGGCTGCGCCGAGGCTCTGGCCGAAGCCGGTGTGAATCTGGTGATGAATGCGCGCGGCGAAGCGGCGCTGTTGGAGGTGGCTCAGAAGATTCGCGAAACCTATGGCGTAGAGGTCGAGACGGTTGTGGCGGATGTGACCACGGTTGAGGGCCAGGAAAAACTGCTCGCAGCGGCGCAGGGCGTGGATATTCTGGTCAACAACGCGGGCGGGCCGCCTCCGGGCATGTGGTCCGACTGGGAGCGTGACGATTTCATCAAGGCGTCCAGCGCCAATATGCTGGCTCCGATTGCCCTGATGAAGGCCTTGCTGCCGGGGATGATGGCGCGTGGCTGGGGCCGCGTGGTCAATATTACCTCGCAATCCGTGAAGGCGCCTATTGCTGTTCTGGGCCTGTCCAATTCGGCGCGCGCCGGTCTTACCGGGTATGTGGCAGGCACCTCGCGGCAGGTTGCAGGCAGTGGTGTCACCATCAACAACCTGTTGCCCGGCATTCATGCCACCGACCGGGCCGTGTCGCTCGACAGTGGCGTCAGCAGCCAACAGGGGATCAGCATGGAAGAGGCGCAGGCCCAACGTGCCGCAACCATTCCCGCCAAACGCTATGGCACCCGGAGTGAATTTGGCGCTGCCTGTGCCTTCCTTTGTTCGCAGCACGCAGGGTTTATTGTGGGCCAAAACATTCTTTTGGATGGTGGGGCCCCCAATATGACGCTCTAGCCAGCCGCAGGTTTGCTACTGTCTTGCTACATGCTTGCTGCGGGGCGAACGGGCATTTTATCAAAACACTCTCGTTATTCGGAGCGCGCCTATGGCCAGCGGCTATTCCCTGAAAGACCAATTGTTCAATCTTGAGAAGACCCGCTATCTGGCGGGTCTTTTTGCCAGTGCCGCGCCCGATTTTCAGGCCGGCCGTTTTGAAGCAGACGTAATGGCTGGGCTGTTGCCGCTGGAGCTGAAGGCCCGCATCAACTGGATCGCCGAGGTGCTGGGACAGCACCTGCAGGGCCCCTTGCCCGAGGTGGCGCCGATCCTGCTAAAGGCGCTGCCGCCGCCGCTGGATCCTGCAAAAAGCGATGACGATTTTGGCGATTTCATCTTTGCCCCCCTGGGTGAATTTGTGGTGGCGCGCGGGCTGGAACGGCACCCCGAGCTGGCGCTTGATCTGCTGGCCGAACTGACACAGCGCTTTTCGATGGAATGGGCGATCCGGCCCTTTCTGAACCAGCATCAGGCCGTGACGCTAACGCGCATGCAGGACTGGATGCGCCACCCAAGCTACCATGTGCGCCGCCTGGTGAGCGAGGGCACGCGGCCGCGTTTGCCCTGGGGGCAGGGCGTTAGCCTGGCGCTGACAGACCCACTGCCGTTGCTTGATCATCTGCACAGCGATCCAACGCGCTACGTGACACGCTCGGTTGCCAATCACCTGAATGACATTGCCAAGAAAGACCCGGATCTGGTTCTGGATCGCCTTGAGCGCTGGCAGGCGTTGGGCGCCCAACAGCGTGATGAGCTGACCTGGCTGACCACGCATGCCTGCCGGGGGCTGGTTAAAGCGGGCCATGGCAGAGCCCTGCGTTTGCTTGGATTTGACCCGGATGCCGAGGTCGCAGTAAAACTAACGCTAAAGGCTGGGAATGTCCGAATTGGAGAGTCTCTTGAGTTTGGAGTTGAGGTAACTTGCACGAATGACCTGCCTGTAATTGTCGACTATATTATTATCTTTCATCGGCCTGCGGGCAAAAGTTCACAAAAGGTTTTCAAGATGAAGAAATCTCAAATTAAGGGCGGAAAGTTGAAAATTGACAAGCGTCATATGCTGAAAGGTGACGCCACGACCTTCAAATTGCACCCCGGAACGCATCAGCTGCAGATCCTGGTCAATGGGAAGGTGCATGCGCAGAACAGTTTTGAGCTGCTGGCCTGACTGAGATTTCGCCGTCCGGGCAGGGCCGCTGAATTGCGGCAAAACAGAGTGCTGCACCACAAGGCGCGCGCACATTTCTTCACGGCTTCGTTAGCAGCGCTTGTGCCGCCTTGTAGCGCTGGGCCTGACGGGGTAGCCCCATCTTGCGGGCTACCCCGATCTGTAGTGGCCTGCCTGCAGGCGCCTGCGCCGAGCCGCGAAACCGATCCAGTTGTCCCAGTCCCACCCCTTTGGAGAGCCGCCCTATGACCCATGAAGCCGTGCAGAACTACTATGGAGAGGTGCTTCAGGGCAGCGAGGATTTGCAGACCAATGCCTGCTGCACGCCAGACGATATTCCGGATCATGTCAAGGCGGTGCTGTCGCAGATCCATGACGAGGTTTTGATGCGCTACTACGGCTGCGGGCTGATTGCCCCGGAGGCGCTGGAGGGGGCACGGATTTTGGATCTGGGCTGTGGCGCCGGGCGCGATGTCTATGCGCTGTCGCAGATGGTCGGGCCAAAGGGCCGCGTTGTTGGGGTCGACATGACACCGGCGCAGCTCGACGTGGCCCGGCGGCATCAGCAGTTTCATGTCGAGGCCTTTGGGCATGAGGTGTCGAACGTGGAATTCCATCATGGCTACATCGAAAAACTGGAAGAGCTGGATCTGGAGCCGGGCTCCTTTGATGTCATCGTCTCCAACTGCGTGATCAACCTGGCCACCGATAAGGCCGCTGTGTTGCGGGGGGCGTATCATCTGCTGAAAGAGGGCGGCGAGATGTATTTCTCTGACGTCTACGCGGATCGCCGGGTTCCGGCTGAGATGGCGCGTGATGAGGTGCTCTATGGCGAGTGCCTGTCTGGCGCTCTGTATTGGAATGATTTCCTCACCCTGGCCAAAGGGGCCGGTTTTCACGACCCGCGTATGGTGACATCGCGGCCGCTGACCATTGAGAACCCGAAACTTGAAGCCCGGGTCGCGCCGCTGAAATTCCTCTCTGCGACCTACCGGCTGTTCAAGCTGCCAGCGCTTGAGGCCGCCTGCGAGGACTACGGCCAGGCGGTGGTCTACAAAGGCACGATTCCACATGCGCCACATGGGCTGCGGCTGGATGATCATCATGTGATCGAGACCGGCAAGGTCTTTGCCGTCTGTGGCAATACCTGGATGATGCTGCAGGATAGCCGTCTGGCGGCGCATTTCGACTTCATTGGTGATTTCTCTAATCACTACGGCATATTTGCGGGCTGCGGCGGCAACTCTCCCTTCAACGGGCTTGAACAGGACGGGGCATGGGCGGGCTGCTGCTGAGGACTTGCGCGGCGGCAGTGGGGTTGGTATTTGCCGCAGGAGCCGATGGTCCAGTCGGAAAGCTTGCGAGGCCGAATGAGCATAGGAACCCCCCCGCCGTCCCTGCGTGAGGCCATAGCCCCGCCACGTCTCGAAATCCGCAATATCAAACGATATTTTGTTGGGCGTGCCGTGGTGGATGATGTCTCGTTGCAGATTCAGGCCGGGCAGGTGACCTGCCTGCTGGGGCCTTCGGGCTGCGGTAAATCCACCACGCTGCGGATGATTGCCGGCGTCGAGATGCAGGACAGTGGTGAGATCTATGTCGACGGTCAGCTGATCTGCGACACGGTGTTTCGTGTGCCGCCAGAGCGGCGCCATATCGGGCTGATGTTTCAGGATTTTGCCCTGTTTCCGCATCTGAGCGTGGCGGATAATGTCGCCTTTGGCCTGAAAGGCAGCAAGGACGAGAAACGCATCCGCGTAGAGGAGCTTTTGCAAAAGGTCTCGCTGACGCAGTTCATCGACGAGTTTCCGCATCAGCTGTCAGGCGGCGAACAGCAGCGCGTGGCCCTGGCCCGTGCCCTGGCGCCGCGTCCGCGCATTATGCTGATGGATGAACCCTTTTCGGGTCTTGATAACCGCCTGCGGGATGGCATTCGCGACGAAACACTCACGCTGCTGAAAGAAGAAGACGCGGCGGTGCTTTTGGTCACCCATGAGCCGGAAGAGGCCATGCGGATGGCTGACGAGATCGCGCTGATGCGGGATGGGAAGATCGTGCAGCAGGGCGCGCCCTACAACGTCTATACGCGGCCGCACGACAAGGCCGCTGTGGCGTTTTTTAGCGATATCAATGTGTTGCAGTCACAGGTGAATGGCGCGCTGGCCGAGACCCCCTTCGGTCAGTTCCTGGCGCCGGGCATCGCGGACCGCACTGATGTCGAGATCGTTTTTCGCCCGCAACATGTCCGGATTGATTTTGACCGGGGCGGAAAAGGACCACTGCCGACGGCCACAGATGGCGTGCCCTCACGCGCTGTGGTCAAGCGGGCGCGCTATCTGGGCCATGAAAGCCTGGTGGAGTTCCAGATGGACTATGATGGCTCGATCCTGAAGGTGACCGTGCCGCGGGTGTTTTTGCCCGAAGTCGGCCGCGTCATGTGGCTGACCGTGCCGCGCAACCGGTGTTTCGTCTTTCCGGCCTGACCTGAACCTAAACAGGGCCTGACTGGCCATTCACTGGCGACCGGCAGGACTGCGCTAAAGGGGCAGGCAATCGTTAGCTCTTGTTTGCGTAAGGGTCGTAGTCCGCCAGGGTTTTTCCTGCCTCATCTGTGAACAGCTCGGGCAGGGCGCGCACCGCCTCGATCAGATCAACCCGAAAGACGCGAAAGGCGCCGCGCGTCTCGCACCAGGCGGTGAGGGTCCAGACACGGCCCCAGTACTCCATATGCAAAGGCCGGATGATGCGATCCGTCAGCGTGCCATCCAGGCGGCGATACTGCATCGCGAGCTTTTGGCGCGCCTCTATAGCGGACCGTAAGGGGGGCATATGGGCAAAGCCCCGCGCCGCATCGGCAAAAGGGGAGACCGCGAACTTCCAGGCATCGGCCTCAGCGATGGTGGCCACCGGCAGCACCGCATCTACCTTGGCGGCAAGGGACTGCGCCGCCGCCTTTAGATCGGCATCAGCCGCTTCGGCAACAATGGCCATGCCCAGGTTCAGCGCTTCCAGCTCTTCGGGGGTCAGCGTCAGAGGCGGCAGGGTGATTTGCTCGCGCACCAGATAGCCAACGCCGCGCTCTCCTTCCACCGGCACGCCAGAGGCCACCAGAGTGTCCATGTCGCGGTAGATGGTGCGGCTGGAAACCTCCAGCCGGGCAGCAATGTCCTTTGCGCGATGGAGTTTCCCATCGCGCAGGATCTGAATGATCTCAAAAAGGCGGTCTGTGCGGCGCATGGGGCTACCCTTGGCGCACAGACGGGGGCCGCGTCAAGACAGCTCCCTAGCTGGGGGCCATGGTCCAGTGAATGGTCTCGTGACGAATAGAGACCGTATCCGGCGCGATTGCCGCCATCAGGGCCGGGGCAAAATCCTGTTTTCCAAAACTTTCAGCGACCTGCAGCGCGGTCTGCATGTCTTGCCAGATCACCGTGTCGGTCCAGCTGCCGTCCGCACCGCTGCTGAGGCGGCGAAAGACAAAGCCGGGATTGGCGCGCACAAAGGCCTCGCTGGCCTTGCTGAGGTCGAGGAACTGCGCGGGGCTGACGCCTGCATTCAATCTGAAGGTAACGGTCTCGGCGACGTGGTTGGTCATATCAATCTCCTGTGTGTTGATAGGGCGGTCCTATCAGGGGGCAACTGACATAAACCTGTCAGTTGGATCGCGCGCCGGGCGGAAAAGCCTGTTTTTGCCTCCGTTCTGGCAACAGAGAGCCTCTGTCGGTCTTTGCTCTGGCGCGGTGGCGACTTACACCCGATGACAGAGAATAGTGAGCCGGTGCACCGCGCATTGGCTGAAGTGAAGGGGAGACTCACATGCTCAACAATATCGGCCTTCCTGGCCTGCTGCTTATCGCCGTCGTCGTTTTGGTTCTGTTTGGTCGCGGCAAGATCAGCTCGCTCATGGGCGAAGTCGGCAAAGGCATCACATCCTTCAAAAAAGGCGTAAGCGAAGGCACCGCTGAGCTGGAAGAAGACGCCGCAGCTGACGCCAAGGACGTGACACCAGCCGCCAAGACAGCGCCCGAAAAAGACAAGGCGTAAGCGCTGATGTTTGATCTTGGGCTAACCGAACTCTTGGTTATTGGCGTTGTGGCGCTGATTGTTGTCGGGCCCAAGGACCTGCCAGTGATGTTTCGCAACGTCGGCCGTTTCGTGGGCAAGGCCAAGGGCATGGCGCGTGAATTCAGCTCTGCGATGAACGACGCGGCCGACGAAAGCGGCGTGCGTGACGTGGCCAAGGGGCTTAAGGCTGCGACCAATCCTGTCAGCACGGCAATGGACGGGGTCAAAGAGGCGGCACAGGACATGGCCAAATCGATTGATCCAACCTCGTACAAGCCAGAATCTGAGACGGGAAAAATGGCCGTGGAACGCGCGCTTGAGGCCAAAAAGATTCAGGCCTCAACGGCACGCGCTGCAGCCGAGCGCAAGGCACGTGAAGCCGCGGAGGCGCTTGAGCATGCTCAGGCTGCCGAGGCTGCGGTGGACACTGCGCCAGAGCAGCCAAACGGTGCAGATGCGCCGTCTGAGGGAAGTGAGACCAAAACATGAGCCAGACAGAAGATGTCGAGGATTCGACCGCGCCATTGATCGAACACCTGGCTGAGCTGCGCACCCGTCTGATCCGGGCGGTAATGGCCTTTGCGGTGGGGGTCATCCTGGCCTTTATCGTGGCCGAGCCGATCCTGCAGTTTCTGGTAAAACCGATTGAGGAAACCCTGCGGGCGCTGGGTGACCCCTCTCCGACGCTGCAATATACCTCACCGCAGGAATATCTGTTCACACTGTTCCGCATCTCCATGGTCTTTGGCTTTGCGCTGTCCTTTCCGATGATCGGCTATCAGCTGTGGCGCTTTGTGGCACCCGGGCTCTACAAAACAGAGAAGGGGGCATTTTTGCCCTTTCTCGTGGCCTCGCCCTTTATGTTTCTTTTGGGTGCCTCCTTTGCGCAGCTGGTGGTGACGCCGCTGGCGATGCAGTTCTTCCTTGGCTTTGCCGATGTCAGCTCGATCTTTGCAAATCTGCTGTCGCAGGCGACCGGGGACGTGCCAAGCGATATCGCGGTGGATATGGCCGTGGTGCCCGAGACCGCTGATGGCGTGCGGATCACCTTCTTTGGCAAGGTGAACGAGAGCCTCGATATCACGCTCAAATTCATCATGGCCTTTGGGATGTGTTTCCAGCTGCCGGTTCTGCTGACCCTGATGGGCAAGGCGGGATTGGTGAGTGCAGATGGTCTGGGAGCCATGCGGAAATACGCGGTTGTTGCCATTTTGCTGCTGGCGGCCTTGGTGACCCCTCCGGATGTGATCACCCAGTTGATCCTCTTTGTTGTGGTCTATGGTCTTTATGAGATCTCGATCTTCCTGGTCCGCCGGGTCGAGACCAAACGCGAAGAGAAGTTGCGCGAAGAGGGCTATTACGACGATGAGGATGAAGACCCTCTGATGGCCGAGTTCGATGAGGACGAGGACGTCAAGTAACTCTGTGAGAATGAGAATACAAAAAAACGGGCGCGTCCAGAAGGGCGCGCCCGCTTTGGTTTCTGAAATAGGTGCGGCTTTGAGACCCTGCCTGCTTGCGTACCCTTGCCGGCTCTGCCGGAACGTGTTTGAAATCGGCGACCTAACGACGGAGAGCCCTGATGGACCAGATCCTTTTGACCCGTATCGCCGAAGCTCTGGAGCGGATGTCTCCAGCACCCTTGGCCGCGCCGGACTTTGCGGCGGCTTCTGCCTTTGTCTGGCATGTCGCCCCTGACCGTCTGGAGCCGGTGGCCGAGGTTAGTCGCATTGATCTGGACCTGCTGGTCGGCATTGAACGCGCGCGCGATACCCTGCTGGAAAACACCCGGCGGTTTGCCCATGGTGACGCGGCCAATAACGCATTGTTGTGGGGCGCGCGGGGCATGGGGAAATCCAGTCTGGTCAAGGCAATCCATGGCGCTCTTTTGGCTGATCATCCCGATTTGAAACTGGTGGAGCTGCAGCGCGAGGATCTGCCCTCGGTGACGCGTCTGCTGAACCACCTGCGTCAGGCGCCCTATCGCTTTATTCTGTTTTGCGATGATCTGTCGTTCAGCCATGATGATCAGCACTACAAAAGCCTCAAGGCGGTGCTGGATGGCGGCATTGAAGGGCGGCCCGAAAACGTGGTGTTCTTTGCCACCTCCAACCGTCGTCACCTGATGCCGCGCGACATGATCGAAAACGAGCGCTCCAGTGCCATCAACCCCTCCGAGGCGGTTGAGGAAAAGGTCTCTCTCAGCGACCGGTTCGGGCTGTGGCTGGGCTTTCATCCCTGTGATCAGGATGCGTATCTGTCGATGATAGCAGGCTACTGCCAGGCCCATGGTGTGACGGTCGACCCAGAGGTGTTGCGCGCCGAGGCGATCGAGTGGCAAGCCACCCGTGGGTCGCGCTCTGGACGCGTCGCATGGCAGTTCTTTACCGCTATGGCGGGCCGACTCGGCGTGGCGCTGCGCTAACACCTCAGGCGCGCGCGTTAGGGGCAGAGGCACTGCGTCTCTGTCCGTTCGCGCGCCTTCTCACACGCTGTCTGGCGGACGCATAGTCACGCGATGCACCTGAGCGCGCGCCTTAGTTCAGATAGGGCAGCGGATCCAGGCTGTCATAGCCATTGCGGACCTCAAAATGCAGGGTGGCACCAGCGGTGTCCTGCAATGTGCCAATAACCTGACCGCGCTTGACCTTGTCGCCTTTGGCGACAGAGATTTTGTCAATATTGGCGTAGATGGTCAAAAGCTTGGGGTCATGGCGAATGACGACAATGGGAATGTTTTGGGAATCCTTGGTAATCGCCGCAATGGTGCCGGCTTCGGCTGCTTTGACCGAGGCGCCAGCCGCTGCCGCAATATCAATGCCGTCATTGCGCCCCTTGGAATAGGTTTTTACGATCTTGCCCTGGACCGGGTAGGCCATCGCGGCCTGACTGGGGCGGCTTGGTGCGGGAACATCCACCGTTGGCAGGTTTGCGGGCGCAACACTTGCCGGCGCCAGGTTTTCCTGTGGCAGCGGTTTGGTGGCGCTTGGCGGTGTCGGGGTGGCGCTGCCCTGCCCAGGTGCGGTTGTCGCCTGGGCGTCAGGCGCGCTGCGGGCAGCCTTTTGATCCTTGAGCGGGATCAGCAACTGCTGGCCTTCGCGGATGGCAAAATCACTGCCCAGCCCGTTCCATTCCGCCAGCGATTTCACCGGCACCTGATAGAGGCGGGAAATGGTATAGGCGGTCTCGCCGCGTTTCACTTTATGGCGAAGAGGCTCTGGTCCGTTCTGAACCGGCGCAGGCCGCGGTTTTGGAGACGATTGGATCGTGGTGGTGGTAACAGAACCGGGGTTGGGCGAGGTCGCGGGAGCGGCCTCAATGGCGTTTCCGGCCAGGGCCGCAATATCAACAGCTCCGGGGGAGGCGGTGGTGGCAACGGCAGGCAGACTGTCGGGGGCGCGTCGGGGCAGGACAAGAACCTCGCCTTTGCGCAGGCTGTCCCCAGGCTGCATGCCGTTGAATTTGGCCACCTCAGTGATGGGCAGGCCAATGCGGCTTGCAAGGTCAGAGACGGTGTCGCCGCGCTCAGCCACGGCCACCTGGTAGGAGGGATAGGTGATCAGGCCGCGCGCATCAGGGGCGGGGCGATTTGTCGTCGCCGTCTGGGCGGCCGCGGTGGTGTTGAAGCCGCCAATCTGGCCCCGCAGGTCATAGTCCAGCGGCCCTTCGCAACCTGCCAGCAGGGCGAGCATGGGGACAGTGGCCAGCGCCATCCGAGCGCGTGCGGATCGTAGCTTTGGGCTGCCTGTGGTCATGCTGTCCTCATTCTTTGTCGTGTTTTGCTACCACCGGGCTTTGTGCCGGTCTAGGGCCTCATGTGCTGACAAATTGGCTGTCGTCAATGGTTTTTTACCCACCATGGCACAATCGGCGCGCCTTTGCCGGATTTCAGGTTTCTTTGCCCAAACCTTCAAGCAGCGGCACAAAACGGATTGGGCGCAGCTCATCGTAGTCCAGCCCATCATCGCTTTTGCGGACCCGGATAAGCGTCTGAACCGTGTCGGACTGGCCTACGGGGACCACCATGATGCCGCCGGGTTTTAACTGTGCCAGCAAGGGGCCCGGCGGGTCTTCGGCCGCTGCGGTGACAATGATGCGGTCAAACGGCGCCTGATCCGGCAGCCCGAAGCTGCCATCGCCAACCAGAGAGGTGATATTGGGCAATTGCAGGGCTTTTAAAACCAGCCGCGCTTCCGCACCAAACGGGCATGGCGGTCGATTGTGTAGACGCGGCGGGCAAGTTTTGCCAGAATTGCGGCCTGATAGCCTGACCCGGTGCCAACCTCGAGCGCGGTGTCGCGCGGTGAGATCTGCAGCGCCTGCGTCATCAGCCCGACAACAGAGGGCTGCGAAATGGTCTGACCACAGGCAATGGGCAGCGGTGTGTCCTCATAGGCGCGCTGCGCAAAGATGCCGCGGACAAAAAGACCACGGTCAATCTGTTCCATGGCCTCCAGAACGTGGCTATCCGTCACCCCGCGCGAGCGCAGGGCGAAAAGAAACTGCATCTTGGTTTCCGGGTCGGGACCGCTCATTCGATTACTTTGAACCCGTCGAGCATGTCATGTGCGGTAAGATCCGCCCGCATCGGCGTCACCGAGATATAGCCATCCAGATTGACGCTGGCGTCCGAGTTGGGCGCGGTGTGGACGTGCTGGTCGCCGCCCCGGATCCAGAGATAGCGGCGCCCGTTGGGCGACAGCTGCTCTTCGGCAGAGAAATGAGTGCCACGCCGGAAGCCCTGGCGCACCACGCGACTGCCTTTGACGGCCTCGGCGGGGACGGGGGGGAAGTTGATGTTGTAAAACAGCCGGTAGTCTTTCTCGGCCTTGGGGGCGGCGGCGAGAATTTTACGCACAACCTCGGCCCCGTGGTGCGCTGAAGCCTCGAAGGGGGTGTCGAGATCTTTGTTGTGGGGGCCGAAATACTGCGACAGCGCCATAGCAGGCAGCCCCTGCAGAGCGGCCTCCATCGCGCCACCCAGGGTGCCGGAATACAGGGCATTTTCTGCAGAGTTGTTGCCCCGGTTCACGCCCGACAGCACAAGATCGGGGGGCGCGCCTTTCATCGCAACATGCAGACCGGCCAGAATGCAGTCGGCAGGCGAGCCCTCGGCGGCAAAACGTCTGGGACCCAGCTGGCTGAGCATGGAGGGGCGGGTATAGCTGATGCAATGTGCGACGCCGGACTGCTCAAAGGCAGGGGCGACGGTCCAGACTTCGCCATCCGGCCCCGCCAGGTCCTGAGCAATCTGTTCGAGCACGACAAGGCCGGGTGCACTGATGCCGTCGTCGTTTGTGATGAGAATGCGCATGAAATCCCCTGGCTGTTGTTTGGATCTGAATAGGCACTGGCGGCAAAGGGGGCAAGTGTTTCGACCAACGTGCAGACGCAATCACGGGCCGGTGGGGGTAGCTGTGCCACAGATTGAGGCGCCAGAGTTGATCTGGCGACCAGGCCTGATTTGGGCGTCAGGCCTGATTTGGGGTCCAGACCGGATTGGTATTGCGTCGCGACAACAGGTGCCCGTTCGACAAGACAGGGGTGCAGGCGTGTTTCAGGAGTGAAACAAGCAGCAGGGGGGGCTCCCGCGCGGATCAAAGCCTCTTTGAGGCGTCGATCCCCTTGGGCCCGGCAGGCTGCGCCTGCGGGTATGCCCCAAGCTGTCCGCAACAAGAGAAAGGATGGGGTGGCTGTCTGCCTTAGTATCGGGAGGCTGCCTGCCCTAGTTCAGAATTTCTGACAGCAGGCGGCTGGCCTCGGCATGGATGTCCGTAAGGGGGCTGCGGTCTTCGCCGGGAAAGAAACGGGCGCGCAGGGCGGTTGGCATGGGATTGGGCTGCAGTATCTGCACGCTTGGGCCGGTTTTGACCGTTTCAGCCTGCCAACTGTGCGCCAGTGCCATCTGGGCCGCCTTACTGGCGCCATAGGCTCCAAAGAATTTCTCTCCAGCGCGGGGGTCGTCGAAAAACACGGCCCGGCCAGTCTGCCCCAACAGGGGCGCGACATAGGGGATCAGAACCGAGGGCGCCGTTGCATTGATGGCAAGAGATTTGCTCCAGTCTTTTGGCGCAACTGACGTCGCCGGACTGAGCGGGGCCGCATGGATCGCTGTATGCAGCCAAAGATCGAGATGCCCCCAGCGATCATGAATACCCCGGCAAAGGGTGGCCATGGCCTCCGGAACGGTGATGTCCATCGGTGCCAGGGTGGCAGAGCCTCCAGCCGCCTGAATGCGATCATCGAGGTCTTCCAGCGCGCCGGTTGTCCGCGCGACGGCAATGATGTGGTGCGTCGGAGCAAGGGCTTCGGCAAGGGCAGCACCCAGGCCGCGCGATGCACCGGTGATAAGAGCGATTTTCTGTGTCATGGGCTGCCTTTTGATCCGCTTGGCCGAAGGGGTCAAGTCTCCATCTTATCGCCGCGGCGCGTGACCTATGATGGTCGTCTCCTGTGCCTGCTGAAAAGACCCCCCGCAAAGGTGTGAAAAGCAGTGCATTCTTTCGCCTGCTGGTGGCCAGAAATGTGCAGGCTGAGAGTGTTAGCTGCCGGGCATTTCCAACTTTTGCGTGCGACCAGATTTCTCCAGCACGAGGCCAGTGGCGTCGATGCCGAGAACCTTGCCATTGGCGACTCGGCTGCCGGGTCGCACGGTTTTTACGCGGCCGCTGGGCAGGCGCACCATGGCGCTGAGGTCGCCTTTTGAGCCAAACAGCCCAAGCAGGCTGAGGCTGTTTTGCGGCAGGGCGCTGGATTGAGTGGCCTTGCGGGCCACAAGGTCTGAGGTTCCGGAGGCAGCAGTACTGTTTGTCATAGATTTGGGAGTCCATACCGTCAGCTGCACAGGGCAGCGTGTCGGGGTAATAAGGGGAAAGGGCAGGTGCGCGGGGGCGCTGTGATCTGAGGTTTGGTGGGTTAAGACTGTCTTTTCTTGTGGGTGCAGCAGCCCGCACAGCCGGGCCGTCGTTTGCGCATTTCGTGGATCTGAACACTCAGCTCAGTATTTAGGCCTGCAGGCAGGCCTCTGGTCTGTAGCTGGCTCCGCTTGCGGGCCAGGGGCGCAGATAGCCCCCTTGGGGCCGACTTACGAGCCCGGTTGGCAACCAGTTGCTGTGTGGTGGATGGGATCGGCGGAACCTTGCAGGCAGGCGTGGAAAAAGGCGGGGGAATTTTGCTGCCTTCCGAATAATGCGGCTGCTTTGGGCGGCTGTTTTGGAAAGGGTCAGACCAAAGGCGGCAGGGCGGCGCTGTGACAGCCGTAGTCAGGAATCATACACCAGCGAGGCGAGATCATGACCATAGGCATGCAGCAGCTCAAACAGCTCTTCCAGTTGGGCGCCTGAATTTTGCAGGGCGGCCAGCGGATGGTTTGGCTCAGAGATCTGCAGTTCGGGATACTGCCCTTCAGGACGCATGTGCAGCATGCAGGCAACGGGGGTGCCATCTTCGGGCGGAATCGCGTTGGAGAGCCAGGCGGGGCGACTGCCCAGGCTTTCGGTTTCCTGCATGTCCAGCAGATCAAGATAGGCGTCAAAGTCCTCGACCCCGAGATTGGCCCAGGTGCCCAGAATGAACTCTTCGCCTTCACTGCCGGTCACGGGGATTGCCAGCACCGCGCGGATGAACCGCAGATCACCAAGACGGCAAAAGTCATCTGTCAGCACATCGCCGGATTGCGCCAGAATGGCGGAGTTATCCTGAACGACCAGATCCTCAGAGCCAATGTCAGGACGGTCACAGCTGAGGCTGAGCAGCTGCGAAAAAGTCGCGCCGCAACAGCGACATTGGCGCGAGGAGGTCAGCATACGGGCGAGATGGGCATCCAAGGGGCGGATCTTTCGAGGGGCCCGCGGGCGGGCTGCAAAAACAAAGGAAAGGCGCCGACCTGTTGGATTAGCGCCTCTCCCGAATGACGTTGGGGCTGCTCTTAGCCTGCTTGCGCCGCGAATTCAAACCCCTGATGGAGCCGCTTGAAGGCGAGGGGCGAAAGGCAGGAAAGGAAATGCGCCCAGTACGGCAGACCAGATGAGATCAGGTGGCGAGTTTCATGCTGTTCCAGGATTCTCCGGGGGCCGGCAGGTCTTTGATTTTCTCGCTGACCCGGCCACTGGTTTCCAGCGAGTCCAGATAGTCTGCACTGACGCTGCCGGTGACATATTTGCCGTCAAAGCAGGAGCAATCAAAAGCATCAATATCGGTGTTGCCTTCTTTTGCAGCCCAGACCAGATCCTCAAGGCGCTGATAAATAAGCGCATCAGCACCGAGCTCTTCGCAGATTTCGTCGGTGTTGCGACCATCCGCGATCAGCTCATGTTTGGTCGGCATGTCGATGCCATAGACATTGGGGTATTTCACCGGTGGCGAGGCACTGGCGATATAGACCTTTTTGGCGCCGGCATCGCGACACATCTGAACGATCTTCTGGATGGTATTGCCGCGCACGATGGAATCATCAATCAAAAGCAGATTGAGCCCCTGCATCTCCAGCGGAATGGCGTTCAGCTTTCGGCGCACCGATTTCTGCCGCTCGGCCTGACCGGGCATAATGAAGGTCCGGCCGATGTAGCGATTCTTTACCAGGCCTTCGCGGTAGCGGATGCCCAGCGAGTTTGCCACTTCCAGCGCAACGGGACGGGCAGAATCAGGCACAGGAATGACGCTGTCTATCCCAAGATTGGCCTCGCTGATCTGCTGAGCCAGTGTCTGGCCCATACGCAGCTGGGTCTTGTAGACCGAGATCCCATCCAGCATCGAGTCCGGGCGGGCCAGATAGACATATTCAAAAATACAGGGTGTCAGCTTGCCCTCGACTGCCTGAAAGCTGTGCATGTTGCCGTCAAGGTCGATGAGAATCGCCTCGCCCGGGTTCACGTCCCGTAGTTTTTCAAAGCCGTTGATGCCAAAGGCCACGTCCTCAGAGGCAAAGGCATAGTCGTCGCCCTCCCCCTTTGCGTCGCGCTGAGCGATGGACAGGGGGCGGATGCCATGGGGGTCGCGAAAGGCGAGCATGCCAACACCGGCAACCAGACAGATCACCGAATAGGCGCTCTGAATGCGCTCCATGGTCATCTTTACCCCGGCAAAAAGGTTGCGGATGGGGTCTTTGGTTCCGTTGACTTTGATGCTGTCAGATATCTTGTCCGCCAGCACGTTCAGCAGGATTTCGGAATCCGATGTGGTGCGCAAATGACGGCTGTATTTGGCCGTTACCTTGTCGCGTTGCTCGGCCGTGTTTGTGATATTTCCGTTGTGTACCAGATAGATGCCATATGGGGCATTCACAAAGAACGGCTGCGCTTCTGAGGCGCTGAGAGAGCCTGCAGTCGGGTAGCGTACATGACCGATGCCAACCTTGCCGCGCAGGGTGTCTGCGTCCGTGGCGTTGAAAACATCCTTGACCAGCCCGTTGGCTTTGCGTTCACGAAAGAACTCGCCAGTATAGGTGACAATGCCTGAGGCGTCCTGGCCGCGATGTTGCAACATCAGCAACCCATCGTAAAGTTCCGCAAAGACCTCGTCCTGTCGGCTTGCGATCCCCAAAATCCCGCACATTGAATGGCTCCAATTTCACTGTAGCGTTGCTGTTCGGTTGCTGCAGATCCGCTGACCTTGCCGCGGCTCTGCAGGGGCTTCCTAGCTTGGATGGCCAGCAGAATACAGAAGAAAGCAGGGTTTTTGCTGCGTCATTTTTTGTTCTGACGTCGCAGTTGAATATTGTGCGCTCTTTACGGGCAGGGTTTCTGCTTTGGCGCACTGTCCGGGTTGCAAATGCATCTTTTGCGTGCGGGTGGGCGTGTGAGCGGGCGCGTTGGGGCAAATGGCGGCAGGCCTCTTGGCCTTGGGGCGCGCAAAAGGCTGGGATCAGGCGGCGGCTTTAGGAGTAGCCAAAAGCTCTTTCAGGAGGTCGGGATAACGGGCGTTCTCAAGCGCAAGGCCGGTCAGCGCCAGGGCCCGACCTTCTTCGCTTGCCAGGATCTGCCGGGTCTCAGACAGGGAAAGCTCTTTGAAGGCACCATCGGGTCCGCCCGTTCCGGCCTGCATCAGCATACCGCTTTCGGCCCAGGTCAGCTCTTCTTCGGCACATTCAATGTGGATGCGGCCCAGACGTTCGGGGCTGAGAGCCTTGATGCCTTTGTGACCAGCCAGTGAAATCAGGTTCACCAGAACCAAAGGCAGGCCAAAGAGGCGTTCAACCGCGTCCAGCTCCAGAGCGACCATTTGGTCTGCGGGCAGCTCAAGGTCGCAATCATTGCCAAGGGCACCGGCAGGCACGTGCATCAGAGTGGTCACGCGTGGCACCGCATGGCGCACCACTTCGACTTCCTGACATCCACCATCAAAGGTGTAGACCATATCGCCTGGCTTTACGTCACGGGCCTGGATAAAGCCGCGATCGGTTTCCACCAGCGTTTCTGGCAGGAACCCACCGGTTCGGCTGCGTTGAGGCGCTTGGACCAAAGGCTCTGGGCGCAGCATAGGGAAGTCCAACAGAAGGCCCACCGGCTGATAATCGGCGAAAGTGTTGAAATGATCCAGCAGCATGGTGTCGTCCTTCTGAGCGAAAGTGCCTGTTCGTCTGTGTTGAGCCTATGTGGCCTCCGAATTGGGACGGAAATGGGGCAGGGGTGCGGCCAATTTCGATCTTGGGCCGTTTTTTGGCGACAAAATGCGATTTTTCTCAGGATTGTTAACCTTTGGCCGCTGCTGGTTGAGGATTTTTTAAGAATCTGCCCCGGAATCAAAGTCTCTCAATGAGATCTGGAAAAAGTGATTCTTATTGGTTAACAAAAACTTAATGGTTAACAGGGGATGTTAACCTATCAGGAGCCAGTCTGTGGATAAACCTGTGAAGCCTTTGCTGAACCATAGAAAAAGGGCACCGATAAGGCGCCCTTTCTAAATCGTGTCAGATTTACCTTGGTAAACAAATAATCGCTTAGGATCCGCAGGAGCCTATCAGCGCCTCATATTGTTGTGTCACCCAGCCCAAGGCCTGTTCTGGATTGCGATCTTCGACCTTGCCAATCAGCCGTTCAAACACCACCGAAGAGCGGCTTTCGTCAACGATTGTAAAATTCTGGCCGGTCATCACCACATTATAGAGGAAGAAGGCAATCGCCACGAGCAGGATGCCCCGCAGCACGCCAAAAAAGAAGCCGGCCCCCTGGTCGAGGCCGCCCAGAGCGGAGCGCTGCACCAGTGAGGAAAACAGCGGGGTAAAGAACGAGACGACAATCAGCGCCAGAGCAAAGACTGCGGCAAAGGCGGCGATGATCGACAACTCGCAACTGTCAGAGATAAATTCGCCTATCACAGGGATTTCTGCCATCAGCGGCTCCACCTGTGGTGCGAACATAAAAGCGAGGATGCCTGCTGCGATCCAGCCAGCAATGGCCATGGCCTCGCGGACAAAGCCGCGCGAATAGGCCAGAAGCGCCGATAATACGATGACCAGGGCTACGACCCCGTCAATAATTGTGAAACCTTCCATGTCCCTCGCCCGTTAGCCTGCGATAAAATTTAGGCAAATCTAGCCGGCTCCAAAGAACTCACCAACAAAACCTGCCAGATCGGAGGCTTGGCGCAGGCCAAGACCCTTGATCGAAACGGCTTTGCCCCCACTCGGGGCAATTGCAGAGGTGAAACCAAGTTTTTGCGCTTCTTTCAACCGGTTTTCGGTCTGTGGGGCCGGGCGAAGGGCTCCTGACAGCGATATTTCTCCAAAAACTGCTGTATCTGCCGGAAGTGCCACGTCTTCACGGGCGCTCAGCAGGGCGGCGGCGACCGCGAGGTCGGCGGCGGGCTCGGTGATTTTCATGCCGCCCGCCACGTTGAGATAGACATCCAGCCCGGCAAAAGGAATGCCGCAGCGCGCCTCGAGCACGGCGAGGATCATCGCCAGTCGCGAGCTGTCCCAGCCGACAACCGCGCGCCGGGGCTGCGAATGTGGCGAGGGGGCCACCAGCGCCTGCATCTCGACCAGCACCGGGCGGGTGCCCTCAATGCCGGCAAAAACCACGGATCCCGGCGAGGGCTCACCGCGGCCCGACAGGAACAGTGCCGAAGGGTTGGTGACCTCGGCAAGGCCCGCGCCGGTCATTTCAAAGACGCCAATCTCGTCAGAGGGGCCAAAGCGGTTTTTGACGGCCCGTAAAATACGGAACTGATGGCCGCGCTTGCCTTCAAAATAGAGAACGGTATCGACCATGTGTTCGACCACGCGGGGGCCGGCAATCTGGCCGTCCTTGGTGACATGGCCAACCATGATGATCGAAATCCCCTGACTTTTGGCAAAGGTCGTCAGCTCATGGGCGGCGGCGCGGACCTGGCTGACAGACCCCGGCGCGCTGTCGACATGGTCGGCCCACATGGTCTGGATCGAATCGATGATCGCCAGTTGCGGCTTTTCCGCCTCAAGCGTGGTGAGAATGTCGCGCAGGTTGGTTTCGGCGGCCAGTTTCACAGGCGCCTGTGCCAGCCCCAGACGCTGCGCCCGCATACGCACCTGCGCCGAGGCTTCCTCGCCGCTGACATAGATGGTTTTCACCCCAGCCTGCGCGAATTGCGCCGCGGCCTGCAGCAGCAGGGTGGATTTGCCGATGCCGGGATCACCGCCAACCAGAATGGCCGAGGCCGCAACCAGCCCGCCGCCCAGCACCCGGTCGAGCTCACCAACGCCACAGGTGGCGCGCGGCGGTGGCGTCTCTTCGGTGGAGAGATCCGACAGCGGGATGGTTTTGCCCCGCCGGATGCCGAGGGACTTTTTTGCGGGGCCTGCAGAGGAGAGACCTTTGTCTTCAACAATGCTGTTCCACTCGCCGCAGCCTTCGCAACGACCGGACCATTTTGAAAAACCGGCGCCACAGGCCGAACAGGAGAAGGACTTTGATTTTGCCATGGGGCAGCTCTGCCTGATGTTCAGGGTTTGTTCAAGGGGGCTGTCGCGGCAAAAAAGCAAAGGCTCCCGCCCCCTTGGCCTCCTCTGCTGCCGCAGAGCCAGCCGCAGGGTTGGGCCTGGCGCCGCTGGCGCGGCGCAACAGAAAAGAAAGCCAGGAAAGAAAGAGAAGATTTGGCTGAGAAGCGCTTCAGGGGCAGGACTGCCCTGAAAGCACGGGTGCAAGTATGACTGGCGCTTTGTTGCTGCAATCCTGGCCTAGCCTCCGTCCTGAGACAGGGCGCTGCTCTATGCGCGCAGCGTCATTGAGAGGCCGCAGCGCGCAGGTGGCGCTCTGTCAGCAAGCGGAGGATGATTGAGGCGATGATGCAGGCGCTGAACATGTAAAGACCCCAGGCGGTTTCAATCGTGGCGTAGCCGATGCTTTTGGCCAGGGTGATGTAGAGCGCGATGAGGAAGACATCGGCCATGGCGAGTTTGCCCAAGACATGCAGCACCGGCTGGGCGCGGGGGTCCAGCAGTCCCCATTGTACCAGCGCCAACCCGATGGTTTTGAGGTAGGGCGCGAAGATGGCAAAGAAAGTGACGATAAGCGCCAGCACCATGTCGCTGCTCCAGAGGCTTTGCAATCCGGTCACCACCGAGATTTCCGAAAGGCCAAAGATCGGCAAGAGGCCTGCCCGCATAAGGGGCGCAAACCAGGCTACGGGGTAGAGAATTAGTAGCGACAGAGTGAGAAGACGTAGAAACATGGGGATCCGGTGTTTTGTGGTTGCTCAGACTTGTGCTTTCTTCGACTTTTTTAAAAGGGGGAAACGTTGTGAGTGTCCATCAGCACGGCTGGTTTTGGCTCGGCCAGCGCCGTTCTGTCTCCAATCGAGGCTACTTGCCGTGGTCTGTGATAGGTTACTTGCCTTGGTCTGTCATGGTTTCCTTGGTGGGAGAATTTGAGGGCTGACCAGATGAACAGTATCAGTCGTAGCCATGTTCATGCAGCAGCAGACCAGCAAACAGATATGTTGTGACCAGGCAGAGAACCAAAGCGATTGAAGCATGCAGCCGGAAATACCCCAGTCGCACAACGTTTACCAAGAGGATGCAGACCGCAGCCGAAAACACGGGGGCAAGAGCGAATGAAATTCCCAGGAAAATGTACGGAAGACCGGGGCCGATTGTCAGAAACAGGCTGATCAGGATTGAAAAGAAGCACACCGTTGGAAGGGCCATCAGAAGTTGGCTCGTTCGATGAAGAGGTGTCTGGCCTTTAAGCCGACTTCCTAGAGAAATTGAGGCGAAGGCCCCGGCAAAAGGGCCGCAAAGAAGGATTAGAAACAGAAACCCCAATTATCGAACGGCTTCAATCGGCCCCTCGGCGCGACCGTGGATGAACTGATCCAGATAGGGATCACCGCTGTCATCCAAGTGTTCCACCGGACCCGTCCATTTGATCACGCCGTCGTGCAGCATGGCGATATTGTCGGCGATAGCGCGCACCGAGGTCATGTCGTGGGTGATGGTCATCGCGGTGGCGCCCATCTCGACCACGATCTCACGGATCAGATCGTTGATGACGCCCGCCATGATGGGATCAAGACCGGTGGTGGGCTCGTCAAAAAAGATGATTTCGGGCTCGGCGGCGATGGCGCGGGCAAGGCCGACGCGCTTTTGCATACCACCGGACAGCTCAGCCGGCAGTTGGTCTGCGACATCGGGTTTGAGGCCGACGCGGCGGAGTTTCTCGATGGCGATCGCGCGGGCTTCTTCAACCGGGCGTTTCAGAGCCCCCCGTAGCAGGCGAAAGGCGGCGTTTTGCCAGACGGGCAGCGAGTCAAACAGGGCACCGCCCTGAAATAGCATGCCAAAGCGCGCCAGAAAGGCATCGCGGTCCCCAGAGTTGGCGGGCTTGCCATCGACGTAGATTTCACCAGAGTCCGGCGTGATCAGGCCAAGCACGCTTTTGAGGGCGACGGATTTACCGGTGCCAGAGCCGCCAATGATCACCATCGAGCTGCCTTTGGGGATCTCAAGAGACATGCCGCGCAAAACCTTGTTGGTGCCAAAGGCCTTGTGGACGTTGTCCAGCTTGATCATAGGGTGGGATGTGTTGGACGGGGATGTTTTTGCCTGTGTCATAGCGAGAAGAACACCCCAGTCAGGATAAAGTTGGTGGCCAGGATCAACACGGCGGCGGCCTCGACCGAGGATTTGGTCGCGCTGCCAACGCCCTGGGCGCCGCGCCCCGATTGCATTCCGTAGTAGCAGCCCATGGTGGCGGCGATGGTGCCAAAGAACGCGCCTTTGACCAGCGAGGAAATCAGATCCAAGGGCTCAAGAAAATCAACGGTGTTTTTCAGGTAGGCGGCTGAGTTAAAGCCAAGGTTGTGCACCGAGACAGTGTAGCCGCCGGCAATGCCGATGATATCGCCGATGCCAACCAGAACCGGCACGGTGACCAGAGCTGCCAGCACCCGCGGAGCCACCAGATACTGCATTGGGTTGGTGGACAATGTCACCAGCGCGTCGATCTGCTCGGTGACTTTCATGGTGGCGATCTCGGCGGCAACCGATGAGGTGACGCGGGCGGCGACCATCAGCCCGACCAGAACCGGTCCAAGTTCGCGCACCATGCCAATGGCGACAATCTGCGGCACCACGGCTTCGGCGTTGAACCGCGCGCCACCGGCATAGACCTGCAGCGCCAGCGCGCCGCCGGTGAAAACGGCTGTCAGGGCAACCACGGGCAGCGACAGCCAGCCGATCTGCAACAGCGACAGGGCGAATTCGCGGGGATAATAGGGCGGGCGCAGCATATGGGTGAAGGTGCTGACAGCAAACAGCGCCACACGGCCAATGGCTGCGAGGGCTGCAAGTGCCACACGGCCCAGGCGGGCCAGAAGACTAAGCGGGTTCATCCCTGATATGTCCGTGCATAGCGATGGCCAAGCGAGGTGAGAATCTCATAGCCGATGGTGCCGGCCGCATTGGCGAGGTGATCGACGGTTTGCGCCTCATTGAGAAGAGACAGGCTTGCGGGGCCCTCCGCAAGAGCGGTGATGTCCACAGTGATCAAATCCATTGAGATGCGCCCGACAACCGGGCAGGTGGTGGTCCCGGCATAAAGCGAGATGCCGGTATTCATCAGCGCACGCTGCAACCCGTCGGCATAGCCGGCCGCCACAGTGGCAATGCGACTGGGCCTCTGCGCCACCCAGGTATTGCCGTAGCCGACGCTTTCGCCAACTTCAACATCGCGGGTCTGGATCACCGGCAGGTCAAGCTGCACCACCGGAAGCGCTTCGGTAAAGGGCGGCCGCCATAGAGGCCAACTCCGGGACGGCACAGGTCAAAGGGATAGTCGCGCCCCAGCAACATCCCGCCCGTTGCGGCAAGCGAGCGGGGCAGCTCAAGGCCATCGGTCATGTCGCGGAAGGTCTTGAGCTGCAGCGCGTTCATCGCATGTGCGGGCTCATCGCTGCAGGCCAGGTGCGACATCAGCAAAACCGGCCTTTGGCCCAGGGCAATGTCGCGAACGGCGCCCCATTCTGCGGGCTCCATGCCAAGGCGGTTCATGCCGCTATCCAGTTGCACGCCAAAGTCATGGCCCGGCAGCGCCTCAAAATGGCGCAGCATCTGGTCGAGGGAATTCAGCATCGGGGTCAGCTGGAAGTCTTTCAGCAGTTTGGCGTCACCCTCCATATGGCCGGAAAACACCGAAATACCGGGGCCGGGGCCGAGGGCACGGCGCAGCGCCACGCCTTCTTCGGCGGCGGCGACAAAGAAATTGCGTGCGCCGACCTTGGCCAGTGCCTTGGCCACCCGGGCCGCATCCAGCCCATAGCCATTTGCCTTGACTACAGCTGCGGTCTCGCAGTTGGTCATAGCGTTCAGATTTTGCCAGTTGGTCACCAGCGCATCGAGATTGATTGTCAGTTTAGCCGTGCTCATGCCCCGTTCTTGACATGCGCGGGGCGGGGGTCAAGTGAAATTCGCGGGGAAGTTTGCGCCTTGTGGCTGGTATTGGCTACATGTGGCTGGTTTGGATGCTTGAGCGGACGCTTGAGCCGAACGAACTGATTTAAGTCGGCAGTTGCGCCTTATGCAATGGCTGTTCCTTATGGCAGCACTGCGGTGTGGTTTCAACGGGTCGTCGCAAC
>NZ_MWVJ01000044.1 GCF_002087335.1 Pseudophaeobacter leonis | reverse complement strand
GGGCGGGGATGAGTTTTTGGCGTTTTTTCCGGGACGCTTTGCTTTTGGAGGATGCCAAAAACGCAGCAGCAGAACTGATATGCGAATTCGACGAGCCGATACATACCCAAAATAGGGTTGTTCAAATTGGGGTGAGCCTGGGCATCACAACGTTGCAAGCGGACGACCTGCAGTCAAGCGACGCCATTATGCGCGCGGATATGGCTCTTTATAAAGCAAAGTCAGATCCAAACAGTGTCTACAGGACGTATGATGAGGAAATGAAGCAAGAAGCCGATGTGGCTTTAAATCTGCGGCGAAGTATCGAACAGGGACTGACCAGAAATGAGTTCTATATCGAGCTGCAGCCTGTTCATTTTTCTCAATCGCGCCGCCTGAAAGGATGTGAAGCCCTAGTACGATGGCAGCATCCGACACTAGGCCCAATACCTCCGTCGGTGTTTATCCCAATTGCCGAGGAAACAGGTCAAATCGTTGGACTCGAAGGTTTTGTCTTGCGCGAAGCTTGTAGTGCCGCGATGGATTGGCCTGAATATATGTCTGTGTCCGTGAATATTTCTGTATTGCACTTTCAGCGAAAGGACTTTTTTGAGGAAATCTTGGATGTGCTGTTTTTCACTCAACTGCCGCCGCATAGATTGATCATCGAAATCACTGAGACGCTGTTGATCAAGGATTCTGCGGCAATCAACGAGACGATCGAGAAGTTGCACAAGAAAGGCATTCGCATTTCTCTTGATGACTTTGGCGAGGGTTTCACCAGTGTCAAACATTTGCTGACGCTCGGGCTGGACGAACTCAAGATTGACATATCCCTTGGCCGTGGGGTCGCAGAAAGCGCGCAAAGCCAAGACATTGTTTCCGGAATTGTTAAAATCTGCAAGGCCAAAGGTCTTAGAACGGTGATCGAGGGGATTGAGAAAAATAGCGAGCTACACGCTGCCCAAAATCTTGGGATCGATTGTGTGCAAGGATATCTTTTTTCCAAACCTATGAAACCCGAGCGATTTCTGGAGTATTGCTGGGCGCACGATCATGACCTCGTAGCTGGCGAAAGCTCATTCCGATAAAGCGACCAAACACTCTGGCCTTCCCGGCTCGCTCGGAACGAAACTTTGCAATGACCACAGTCTGCGCTTTGCGGACCTTTGTGCGCTATGCAGCGAAGCTGCCTGTGTCGATGGCTCCTGCACAGCAAGACATTTCTGATCCGATTTGTGCATTTGTCAGAAGCAGTCATAGGTGCCCGCTGTCCGGCAGCAAACGCGCGTCCGTTGCGAAACTGGTCTCCATCACGGCGCCGACCTGCACATAGGTTTCATCAACACGCCAGTTCAGGTCCAAATGTCTGAGCCCAACGGTAAATCGTGGAGCGATCAATCTCCAGCCCACGCTCTGCCAACAAGTCCACAACATCGACATAAGACAAAGGGTAGCGCAAATACATCCGCACGGCTCATAAGATAACAGTGGCCGGAAAACGATGACGCTTGCACAGCAATTATCGCGGCATCATGGTCTCTATCGTGGCCACCTCACAGACCAGAGGCGGTTGCTGCAACAGCCCCAGCCAGAGGCCTGCTCTCAGCGCTAATCTCTGCAGACCGATCAGATCAAGATTAAAGTTTGGCATTTTCGCTGGGGCGTAGCGAGGCCGCAAACTCTTGCATCGTGGGAGTCATTTCATGCGGAGACCAGCGCTGGGGGTCACTGTATTCATACTGAACACGGAAGGCGTAGTCCGGTTTGGTGATCTGCAAGAGGCATTGCACCCAAAGGCCATCGACCTCATCTCCCATGGCGTCGCGCAGTTCCAGAAGCTTGTCGAGGATATCCCCGAAGTTGCCAATTTCAGCAGCTTCATATTCGCTCTCGCCCCAATAGCGATAGCCGCTGAGTTTTTCGCTATTGTTGTTGAAAGTAGCGACCAGAGACAGGGCATCCCAGGGCTTGCTGGCGATCTTTGGGTCTTCCACGATCAATTCGCCAACTGCAAAGACCAGTTCCGATTGGGTTAAATTTGCCATTTCATTTGGTTCCCGAAGTTTCGTCAGCAATGTGTTGGTCTATTTGTGTTCGGTCCAGGCGTTCGAAAGTCTGCTTGCCATCATTGGCAAAGCGCTCATTGACGCTATGCACGACTTTGCCGGTCTCCTTATGCTCCACGACATAGCTCACCTCAACCTTCTGCGGCCTGTCACCTTTGTAGCTGCTCAAGGTCACGCTCATCCGCACTTCACAACCCGCGTCAATCCAGGCCGCAAATTCATTCTCCATTGTCTTATAAGCGCCGCGGTTGAAATTGGCATCCTGCGGAAACAGATTGTCGACGCCATTGTCGAGCCCAAACCTATGCCCAACCATATGGCCGGCGTCATCCGTATCGTGACCTTTGCCGCCCACGTCCTTTTGCGCTTTTAGCTCGTCGGCAGAACGCTCTGCATTGACATGGTATTTGCGCAGTGTTGCATGGGTTTCTGCGGTCTTGCCATCGCCCCGCACCAGGAATGTCATCTCGTTCTCGCCAGAGCCAACGACCCGCATTTCGGCATCAGGACGATCGGCAAATCTGATGAACTTATCCTCATCTTTGAGGTAATACATCCGCTCACCCTTGCCATCGCGCCGACGCAGATAGGGCTCCCCCCGGACCCGGCAACCCAGACATGATCTTTTGGGGCCTCACGCCATTTCAGATCGATACGCTGCATCTCACCGGTTGCCGGTGCCGCAACGCTGCCACGCCCGGCGTCCTGTACAGTTTTGTCCTTTTGCCAGGCATCCAGCCGCCTACGTTCGTCGATCAGCGCAACGTTGAGCTCATCCATCCGCTGCTGCAGCCGGACCCTGTCATCGGCGGTCAGATCGGTATTCTTCAGGTGCTTGAGAACCTGCTCGGCTTCGCCCGAAATCTTGGTCAGCTCAAATTTGGCCTCCCAAGCGGCTGTGCCAGCCTTGGGCTCTTCGCCCCTAGCCACCATAGATTTGTAGCGCTTCTGCAGCCGTACCGAGGCTTCCATGGCGCTGGCGGCCTGGCTGTGCAACGCCATCATGTCACGGCTTGGCGGCTTGTCGCCGCCATAGGCAATCCGGAAACCGCTGGGATAGGGGTTATCCTTGGTTGCAGGGTCGTATTTTACTTCGATCTCGCCTGGCTTTAGGCTGGCATCGCGACCGACGTCAAAGGGCGTGCCATATTCCAGCTGATTCCGCGTTTTGCGGAAATTGAAACTGTCGCCAAACCGGTTGCCGCTGGCCTTGTTGGACGCTGCATTCATGCCGAACTGGAAGGAGAGAGACAAAAGCGCCTGGGTCTTTTGCTCCGCTGACATCTTGTCCCAGTTTTTGGACAGGGTATTGACAGTGTCGCCAATCGCCACCGCATCAACCAGATTGCCGGTATAGGTCATCCCGGCCACGATATTGGCGCCTGCGCGGCTCATCTTGCTGCCCCGGCCGATCAGGCTGGCGGCCCGGATGCCGCCGCCAATGGCTCCGATGCTCACAACGCTTGACCCCGCCTCAAGCCAAAGCGAACGGATTTCCGGATCACCCAGATCAGAGAGGTCATGGCCAAGCTCGGCTTTCTCATCCAGCGCCATACCCGCCCGAGCGCCGCCATAGACCGCCGCTGCCCCCGCAACCAATGGCGCCGCTGTTCCACCTGTGCCGATGATAACTGCGATCCCAGCGATAGTGCCGGCAACCATCGCAGCCTTGTCCAGCTTGTCCCAGATCCAGGCAGATGTGGAATCGGCCGGGGTCGAGATTGATTTGGCCGGATTTCCCAGGAGCAAGTCCTTGGGATAAGTGATCTTCCCGGGCGGCAGTTTGTTCTTCTCTTCCCACTCTTGCGCGGAATCAAAGGTATTATTTCGATGATCAAAGAAGACCGGCCCGTTGGGCGTTTCCAGGCGCATCACCTTGAACACCGCAGTGCCCAACTCGTTGCTCATGAATGTGATCGGGATTGGCGTGATTTTGGCCGCATCCATTTTCTGCTCATCCAGAAACTCAAAGAAGGCCTTCATCGGGGCCTTTTCCGTGTCATAGTAGGGATGGTCAAAATTAGCCTTGAGCCGCGCTTCCATCTGTTCCGGTGTCTCATTCGGATCAACGGGCAGCGTCGACGGCATGCCAAAGGCCTGGCCAAAGGTATTGGCCAGTGCAGCCTTTGAGTCCTTTACCGAAAAGTTGACCGGCTCCGGGAATTGCTTTTGCGCCTGCTCCAGGCTGCCCTTGGCAAAAGCCTGACCAACGGCGTCGCTTTCCCACCCCTCTTCCAGTTTGGACGGGTCAAGTGGTCTGTGCTTTGGGTCATTGGAAGGTGCCAGCTGGGCCAGAGCCCAGTTCCGCATTGGCGCTTCGACATTGTGCCGGAACAGCAGATCCCGACCACCCTCGGTTTTCAGTAGTTTTTTGAGAGTTTCCTCGAATCCATCCCTTCTTTTGGCGGTGATGCAATTTGTCCGTTCAACGGTGGAGGCCAGCAGCCTGGCCCAACTGGCCTGCGCCGCGGCATCGCCATCAAGGTCATATTCCGAAGCTGCCCCGAACATGAAAGAGACGAACTGATCCGTTCCCTCTGCTGACAACGCCCCGTCCGCTACCTGCCCCATCAGAGTATATTGCCGCTTTTTCTCTATCGGTTCGAAGTAGGGTTCAACGATATCCTCATAGGGCAAGGGCTGCCCCAAATGGGGTTTCTTCTTGCGCCAGCCCGTCGCCCATTCCGCCAAGCCCTTGTCGCCAATGAGCTTGGCCAATTCCTTGGTCATTTCTTTGGGTGCCAGATCGATGCCGTTTTCCAGCAAAAGCAAAGAGAGTGCGCGCTGTTCAAAGCCTTCCTTTCTTACGCCTTCTTCAAATTGATTGTTGCGCTCATAGGTCTGCCAATAAAGCGCTGCCATCTTTGTCGCCCATTCGGGGTCGTCAGCCAGGGCCTTGGTCAGGTCCTCGATGTTCTCGTCGGCTCCATCTTCACCGGTCTTTGGCGCATAAAGCCATTTACGCAACACGCGACAGGCCAGGAAATAGCTCTGGTCATCCGTCAGCGCTCCCAGATCGCTTTTGCCTTTGAGGGCGGCCGCCAAGCGTTCACCACCCAGCTCGTTTGTCAGGGACATGCTGGTGAGATCGACATCTGTCTCTTCGGCCATGTAATTGGCTTCGATCCATTTCTCCAGCCGAGCGATTTCTGCCTCCGGCAATGCAACGGTTACCCCCATCAGGGCGCTGTGTTCCGCATCGGTAACATCGGCCCCCTTCAGTTGGGCCAAAGGTATCAGATTGCCATCAGCGCGTGCCTCAAAAGCCATAAGGATTGAGTCAGCCAGATCCAGGTTTCCATCCTTCAGCGCTTGAACAAAACGGGCCTGTATTTTTCCAAGGACTCTTGTTTCCTCGGGCAGGACATTCAATTTTTTTGACTTGCGTAATGCCAGAAAACTCTCGGCCAGGTTTACGGCGCTCAACGCCTCTACCCTGTCGCCGGTTTCAACGTCGATCACCGCAGGCGCTTTTTCATCGCCTCCATCTGGTTCATCGCCTCCATCTGGCACCCGCGGCTTTAGCTGTTGTTTCGTTTGGGGCTTGCTTGCCCCCAGGGCAGCGGCTTTGGTGCGCAAAAGCTCTACGGCCGCCGAAAACTTCTCAAGCTCATCTGATGTGCTGGCGGCGGTGATCTTTGCACGCAGTAGCGCCACCGCGTCCTTGAAGCGCTGCCTCTTTTCCTCTGGTGCCTGATCCGACAGTGCAATCCCGTCAAGTCGCGCCAAAAGTGCCTTTCTGTCCAATCCGGGTGGCTCCTGCTCATTGGCGAGCTGCGCCAGCTTTGTGCGAATGACCTGGAGCGTCGTGACGATCTTCTTAAGGTCAGCGAGAGTGGCAACTGACCCAAGCATCTCTCGCAGCCGATCGAGGGCCAGCCTGATACTTCTGCCGTTCTTGATCCGAGGCAGAGGCTGGAATGGTCGTGCCGTCCAGCTGGCGGGATACCTCGGCGAGGGCCGCTTTCAGCTTGTCATCCAGGGGGAGCTGTTCTTCTGGCAGATCATCCGTGTCTTGTTCTAACTTCTGGCCATCACTATCCAGGATGACAATCTTCATCTGGATGTTCTGAAAGGCCAGGTACTTTCGCAACGTCCTGGACATAGCGGGGACGACGCTCTCGCAGGTCAGGACCATGACCTTACCTGCGACAGTAAAAGTCCCGAAGGCCGTCTTCCCCCCCTCGCCAAAGCTCTTGGCGCGTTTGCCCAGGATAGCTGGCTTTTTCCGTCGGTGGATTACGATCACATGAGTCTCGACATCCGCGCCCGGACAAAAGCCGAAAGGCAGAGGCATTTTTTTACCCAGACGGATGAGTTTCCTCAGCTCATCTCCTTGGGTTTGCCCTGTGATCGGATCGTCGTCGTCAGCCTCGTCCTCCTCATCCGCAAGGGTCTCCGGCTCTGCCACATCCGCGACCGGTTTTTCCTCAAAAGCGGGAGGAGCTGCTACCTCTGGCTGCGCCGCCTCTTCGGGCTCGACCTCTTGCTCAAGCTCCTGACCCTGAGCATCCAGGACAACGACATTTAGTGGAATCTTCTGAGTCTTCAGGTATTTCTTTAGTTTCTTAGCCAGCCCTGGCAGCGCTTGCTCGCAGGTGAGGACTGCCACCTTGGCCTCGACCACAAATGTCCCATAGGCAAATTTACCGCCAGAGCCTTCCGCCTTTGCAAGCTTGCCCAGCTGCGCAGGTTTCTTGCTGCGATGGATCGCGAGGACGTGGTCGGGATCCTTCTTGCCTGGGCAGAAGCCAAAAGGCAGCGGTCCCTTTTTAGCAAGCTGAATGAATTTTTTTAATTCGTCGCCTTCAATTTTCACACTCGACATAATCACTCTCCGAAACACCCGGAAAAATAAACAATAGACAAAGCTTAGCCGAAGACTTGCCCATTCTCTAGGGCTCCGATGATGTAACCGCCCCCCCCCCGACGGCTGCGATGTGCCAGGGTGGGTCTGCAATGATCCACAAAAAGGCGAGCGGTCCTGCGCAAGAAATTACGGCAAATGCAGGTTTTGGCGGCTGGCAGGCGCCCGTCCCCTGGTTGGGCCCCATTGAGGTGTGTCAAACGTCTAGAGGTCGACTCCGAACCCTGAATCCACCACAGAATAGGGGCCGCAGCTAAGGTGTTGCCAGCGCGAAACCTTCAGTCCAGTCCGCCAAGATCACGCAAGCGCTGCGACAACCGTGCCTTGGTTTCGGGGGGTTCTGCTCCGATAGCCTGAACCACCTGGTCCAGCTTGCTGTGCGCGCCATGTAGCTGGTCCAGCAGCGACATTATTATAACCAGCGCATCCTCGTTCTCATCAAAATCATCCGTCAACTCACAGAGCAGCGTAATCCGGCGCACATCCAACGTGTAATAGCGCGGGCCTTCCGTCGTGGTCACGGGGGTTATGATACGCAAGCGTTCAAAATGGTTCAGGCGCTCGGCGGTCAACGCGGCAACGCTCTCGATCACCTGCTCTGGGGCATAAGCATTGGTCATGATGTCTCCTTGCCTGCGCGGGGGTTGTAGGCGTGATCCTTTCGCCAACCCTCCATAAAGTGTTTCAGTGCGTCGTCGATCTGGGGCGGGCTGACAATGCGCAGCGTAATCCGTTGATCTCCCTTGCCGGTGCGTCCCTTAACGCCGCGCCCTTTCAGCCGCAGCACCTGTCCGGAACTCGCACCGGGCGGCACGGTCACGCTCACGGCACCCGTCACCGTGTTTACGGGAACTTTTCCACCAAGGATTGCCTCGTCAATGGAGATGGGCAAGGTGACCAGAATGTCATCACCATCGCGTTCAAACTCTGCACTGGGGGTGACGTCGAGCGTGATAAACGCGTCGCCAGCTGGGCCTGCCCCCAGCCCGGCCTCGCCTTTGCCACGCAGCCGCAGGGTCTGCCCGTCCCGCGCCCCTTCTGGAATCGTGACCTCCAGCGAATTGCCGTCTGGTAAGGTGATCCGGGTCTTGGTGCCCCGTGCCGCATCCAAAAACGCCAGGGACAGGCGGTATTGTGTGTTTTGGCCCGGCCAGTCAACATCTGGCCTGTCACGACCTGACCTGTCACCACCCGGCCAGTCACCACGGGATGCACGGCCTTGACCCGCTCCACGGCTGCGGGCGAATTGGGCGAAAAAGTCATCCGCATCGAACCCTTCGCCGAATGGATCCCCCCCTGTCGACGAGCGGTTTTGGGTATAGGGGTTTTCTGGCCTGCGCGCCTCGTCGCGATAATAGCCACGTGGGGCTTGCTCGGCGCCAGTTGCGTCGATTTCCCCGGCATCAAACCTGCGCCGCTGCTCGGGGTCTTTAAGCAGGTCATAGGCGCGACCCGCATCCTTGAACAGCTCCTCGGCCTCGGGATTGTCAGGGTTCAGGTCGGGGTGGTTGACGCGCGCAATCTTGCGGTAGGCTTTCTTTATCTCCTCGGCGGTGGCGCCTTTGGACAAGCCAAGTGCTGCATAGGGATCTTGTGTCATTATTTGCTCCGCATCGGTTGATATTTCACCGCAAACGTAAGGGAGTGCAACGCAGTGCAGCCCCTGACAGTTGTTGCACAGGTTGGAGGGGGACCATGGCGTATCCTTTCACGATCTGAGGCCAACATCTACTGAGATCTGCTGGACGCCCATCGCAACTATTTGGTCATAACGCAGCAGGCGCCCGGACAATCCGCGTCTTACCGGGGCTGCATGGCGATGGTCTTGTGGGCGAAGTGTATGCATCTGAACAGATGCGTTCTGGTTTCAGGTAATTACCAAAGCGATGCGGCGCGGCCATGATTTGGATCAATATCGCTAACGCGCGTGTCGTTAGGGTGGGCTGCAAAGCGGTCGAAAAAATTGGAGTGAAATTTTATGGGCGACACAGAGAATAAGATCACGGCCATCAATATTCCGGAAGCGGTTGGCGTTTTTGACACTTTCGAGGATCTTCAAAAGGCATTCTACGATCTGCGGATGGTTGGCTTCAGCCGGTATGATATCAGTCTTCTCGGCAAGCAGGAGACGCTGGAAGAAAAGCTTGGCAAGGCCTATTGGCGCGCCTCTGATCTTGAGGATGATCCCAAAGCCCCACGTGCCGCCTTTGTGTCCGAAGAAGCGATTGGCGAGTTGGAAGGCAGTATTGCGGGCGGCTTTATGTTTCTGGGGTCGTATATTGCCATGGCTGCGATGTTGACGGCAGCAAGCACAGTTGCGGCATCCATCGCCGCAGTCGCGATTGGAGGCGTGCCTGCCGCCGTGATTGGAACCCTGCTGGCCCGACGTGTCGGCCAGCACCACAAAGACTATTATGCGACACAGATCGAGCACGGCGGTATTCTGCTATGGGTGCGGGTCGACACCAAAGACAAGGAAGATGTCGCGGTGAAGATCATGCAGGCGCATTCCGGGCGTGACGTACATGTCCATCCCTGGAGTGAATGAGCCGCGTCCTGACGCGCAGTTGCAGTGATGCTGCTGCGCGGGCCGGACGTTCCTTTGGTCCGCGTGTTGCATCCAGCATTATGCCTGTGCACCCCCCTGTGCGCACTCCCCGAAGCGCCCTCTTTGCACACCAATGATTCAGAGCTCAGCCCCTAAAACAGTGGGGCTTGACCCTAAATTACTGGGTCCTGCCCCAAATAGTGCGGCTGTTGTTTCTCGCGAAAGGCCTTCAAACCGATTGCAAGATCCTGCCCCTCCGTATGCGCTTCGAAAGCCTCGATTTCCGCATCCATGCGTGTGGATCGCACCAAGGTGTTCCTGGACGGATGAATAAGGCCCTTTATCCGTCGGATAGCCTCGGGGCTGCATTGAGAAATCTCTTCAGCAAGGTCTTTGGCGCGCTGCAAAAGCGCATTGCCGTCAACCACTTCATTCACAAGACCCCAATCCCGGAGCGTCTCTGCACCCACCAGCTTGCCAGTGTAAAACATTTCAGCCGCGCGTGCCGATCCAATCTTTTCTGAAAGACGCACGGTCGCGCCCGCGGTTGGCACGATGGCATAGCGCGCATGGCCATCTCCGATCTGCACGCCCTGCGCTGCAATGACCAGGTCACAACACAGCAAGAGCTCCAGCCCGCCGGCCACAGCGACGCCCCCGACTGCGGCGATCACGACCATCGGCAGATCCTCGATCTTGCCAACGATCGCCTGATTGCGCGCCATATAGTCAACCAAAGTCGTACTGCCGCTTGCAAGCGCCTGCTCAAATTCGATCAGATCGCCACCAGCCGAAAAGGCCCGGCCCGAGCCGGTGATAATCACCACGCGGACATCGCGCCTTTTGGCCAATGCCGAGACATGGTGATCCAGCCCGGTCATCATCTCCTGTGACATGGCATTCATCGCAGCGGGCCGGTTCAGCGTCAGCGTCGCCACCTGGCCTTCGAGTGTCAGGGTCACGGCCTGTTCGTCCTGTTCAGCCTGGGCTTGCGCCTCTGCGCGGATCACATAGTCCTGCGTCAACGGCTCCAGCGCGGCACGCAATTTCTGTAAACCATCGGGGGTTGCGCCAGAAATGCTGACGTCCACGCGCTTTGACCCTTTGGGAGCGTCTGGAAATGCAACAGAGACCACCGCCGCCGCCGCACCGCATGATTTTTCGGTTTCGATGCGAAGCTTTTCCTCAATGGCCATGTCGGCCAGGCGCGGTTTGAAGACCTTGCCAACGGCTGTCACCGGGATTTCGTCGATGCATTTTAGGAACTTGGGGAAGGCCGGACCTTCGTGAATATGCGCTTTCAGAAAGGCCGAAAAATCGGTGAGGTCTATCTGCGCCCCGGGGCGCGCCACAAAGAAAAGCGCAGGGACTTCACCCGCGTAGGCGTCGGGCATGGCGACCGCAGCACTTGCGGCGATCCCTGCAAAACGATTGGCAACCTCTTCGATCGCAGTTGGGTCGATATTATGGCCGCTGCGCACGATCAGATCCTTTTCGCGCCCTGTCAGAAACAGCCTTTCATCATCAGAGAGATAGCCAAGATCTCCGGTCGTCAGCCAACCGTCTTCATCAAGCGTGCCTTGGTTTTGCATGTCATCCAGATAGCCGGGGAACACCTGGGGCCCCCGCACCTGAACCAGACCGCTTTCGCCGGGGTCACACAGACGCAGTGTGTTGCCATCGGGCAGAACTATGCGGGTCTGAGAATAAGGCGCGCGTATTCCCGCGCTTCCGGCGATGGCAGTCCCATAGGCGGGGTTAAAGGCAATCGCCGCCGCAGTTTCCGTCATCCCGTAGGTCTCGCAAATCGTGATGCCGGTTTTAGTCATGAACCGTTCGCTGACCGAGGCGGGCCTGATCGCGCCGCCCGTCCCCGCCATGCGCACGCAGGAGAGATCCAGATCCGGTGACCATGTTTCGCACAGCGCGCCAATAGACGTCGGCACTCCATTGACGACCGTTGCGCCAAAATCCTGCGCTATCTGCCAGTAGTTTTCATTTACCGCACGCTGGCGCAATCCATAGGGAGACGGGATCACATTATGCCCCCCGGCAGCCAGCACGGACAGTCCAACCGTAATCGTGCCGCCGACATGAAAGAATGGAAACCCATTCAGCACCACATCCTGTTCGTCATAGCCAAAGACCTGCGCAAAACTGAAAGCGGCGTGGATCTGATTGCCATGGGTCAGCTGCACCAGCTTGGGCCGCCCGGTGGTGCCGCCGGTGTGAAACATCGCACAAACCGTGTCGCGGTCATCTGTTGGGCGAAAATCAAGCTGGTCCTGCCGCGCTGTGCGCATATGCGTCGCAAGCGGGGTAAAGCCTTGGGGCAGATCCCCGGCCTCACCCAGCACCACCACATGGCACAGCGATTTGACGAGAGGCACAATCTCAAGCGCCTTGTTCCAGCACATGTCATCGGCACTGCGCGCCGGGATCACAAGGATGCGCGCGCCTTCTGCCGTGAGAAGATCGGCGATCACCTCAGGTGACAGAAGATAGTTTATCGAGCTGGCAACACCCGCCACCTGCGCCCCAAACAAAAGGGCGGGAAACTCTGGCAAGGTCGGACATAAAAAGGCGACAGGGCCGCTGTCCGGGGTAATGCCAAGCCCGCGAAACATATTGGCAGCACCGGTCACAGCCTGCAAAAGCCCATCATGGGTGAGCGTAAGCCCCACATCACTGGCGCTTGGGCTGTTGAGGACCGTCAGAGCCTTTCGCTCGCCGCCATTGGCGGCCGTTGCCAGAAACAAATCGTAAATGTTGCGCGCCGGAACGGCGTCATCATAGGGCAGGGCGTCGATCGCGCGGATGTCGTTGATATCACGGACTTTGCGCAGCGGGCGGGTGGTTGGACGCAGCTGGGACATCAGTGAACCGCCGCATACATAATCATGGCTTCATCGGCTTCGCTGCCGTCCAGCTCTTCTACGATACGTCCCTGTCGACAAACCAGAATACGGTCAGAAATCTTCATGACTTCAGGCAGGTAAGAGGAGATCATCAAAACGGCCACGCCATCCTCGGCGAGCTGATGGATAAGTTGATGTATCTCGGCGATAGCCCCCACATCGACGCCGCGCGTCGGTTCATCAAAAATGATCAGCCGGGGCTTTTGCACCAAAGCCTTGGCGATCACGACCTTTTGCTGGTTTCCGCCCGAAAGCTCGATCACGCGGGCATCGTTGTTTATCGCCCGCACGCTGAGGGCTTCGGTCCAGGTCTGGGCGATCTCTTTCATCTCACGCATATTCACCGTCTTTGATTTGGTCACACCGCCGGCAAGCGCGCCCATGTACAGGTTTTCCGAAATGGACATGGTTTCAAAGAACCCCTCTTGTTTGCGATCTTCGGTGACATAGATGATCCCGTCTTTCACAGCCGGTCTGGGAACACGGTAGCGCACGGGCTGGCCATCCAGCCGGATTTGGCCGCCATGGAAAAAGTCGCGCTTGTCCACGCCTGCGATAATCTTGGCCGCCTCGGTCCGCCCCGAGCCAATCAGCCCGAACATCCCCGTCACCTGTCCGGCAAACACCGAAAAAGAGGTGTTGCGCACGATATTGTTCATCGACAGGTTCTGAACGCTCAGTATTTTTTTACCGGGCTTGCGAATGTCTCTCTCGGCGGTGCCGTAAAGCTCTTCGGTCAGGGCGCGGCCAACCATGGCCTGCACAATCTTTTCGCGGTCCAGCTCGGCGGTAGGTGCGGTTAATACCAATTCCCCATCCCGCAGGATTGTTATCCGGTCGGAAATCGCCAGCGCTTCCTCCAGCGCGTGGCTGATAAAGACGATCGACACGCCGCGCAGGCGCAGACGTTTCACCAGCGAGAAGAACTGATGCTTCTCTTCGGGCGTCAAAGTCGCCGTTGGCTCGTCAAAGATGATGACCTTGGCCTGATGGTGAACCGCGCGGGCAATTTCGACCATCTGCTTTTGTCCGGCGCCAAGCGATTGCACCAGGGCCGTGGGGTCAACGTTGAAATTGAGCGATTGCAGGAATTGTTGCCCGGCAATGTAAAGCCCGCGCAGCCGGTGGAAGTGCTGTTGGTCAGTCAGATAGATATTCTGCGCCACACTGAGCGACGGCACCAAAGAGGTTTCCTGATAAACCATCGCAATCCCGCGGCTCAGCGCATCAGCCGGCGAGCGCATCTCGACACGTTTGCCTTCAAGATAGATTTCGCCCGCAGTCGGGTCCACAACCCCCGCGATCATCTTGGTCAGGGTTGATTTCCCAGCGCCGTTTTCTCCAAGCAAAGCATGCACTTCGCCAGGCAGGAGGTCAAAATTCACATCCTTTACAGCATGGACGCCGCGATAGGATTTCGTGCCATCTCTAAGCTCGATCAACGGGGTCATGACGTACCTTTCTGGGTCTCAAACCCTGTGGCAACGACAACACCGTCTCCGCGGGCGGCCACATAGGTCTGACCGTTGTGTTCAACCGCGCTGGTCACGCCATGGGTGCGGCCATCGGCGCGGCTGTGCAGGCTCTCGACCGGTTGCAGATCGGCATCAAGCCGCACGCAGAGCCCGGCCGAGAGGGTCGGTGCCCATGGCTGAGCCGACCGAGCTGTTTGACGCCGGCACCCTGAAGTGGCTCATAAAAATCCCGCCCTGATCGCAGTTTCGGTGAAATCCAGAACTCCTGCGGCACTGCCTCGATCATGCGGTTGCGGTAGGCGCGTTCGCGCAGCACAAATTCCACAAGCTGGCTGCGCGGGGCAAAAACCGACAGCGCAAAGCCCTGATCCATCGCGCAAAGACGTCCGGGATAGCCGGCCAGATCGGCACAGACGACCTGACGCTCATGCGGTTTTTCAAGGTTGATGCGGAGCAGCCGGTGACGCCATGCCTCAGAAATGATCAGCTCATCACCGTCCAGCGCCAGTCCTGCGGGGTATGCCAGACCATCCAGAACCTGCGCGCTGTCGCCACTGGCCAGATCAATCCGGTGCAGGCTGCCCGAGGCGTTTGACTGGAGCAGGTCGCGCTGCCAGTCTTGTGCGCCACAGTCCCTGGATCCGTTGGTCAGATACAGCGTGTCGCCCAGGGCGGTCATCGCCGTGATACAGCTCAGGCCGGGAAAGGGGCCAAAGGCCTTGCCATCCTGCACGCCCCCGATGAAATGCAGCTTGCCGTTGCTCAGCGCTACGGCCAGCCCATCTGCGCCGACAGCGGCAAGAGCGGCAATCTCGACCTCAAATTCCTGCGCAATTTCGAATTCCGCGCCTGACAAAGAACACAGCCTGTTCGCGGCCGACGCCCAGAGCCCATCCGGGCGGCTCACCAGGCAGTCGACATCGTCAAGGGCCAGACGCAGAGCAGCCTCGTCCAGGGCCCGGTTGGGGCGCAGTGCGCCATCCAGCGTCGGCACCGTTACAGCCGCTTCTCCCCGGCCAAGAATATTGTCCAAAAGCCGGGATATCATGATTTGCTCCAATAGGACTGATGCACGGTCCACTCGGGATCGACGCCATCCAGCTTTAGGCAACCGATCCGGTTATTGGTGATCCCACCGATGAACAAACGCCCCTTGTGTTCGCGTATCGAGGTGATCATCGGGTGGTTTTCGCCTTAACGGTCCCAGAGGGTTTCCAAAATTTTCCCATTCTCATCAAAGCGTACGATGCAGCCGGTGTTGATATTGGGAAACAGCCATTCATCCGGGGCGATGCGCCGCGCCATGCGTTTGCGGAACCCCGGCATCTGCATCGCCAGATCAAGACTGGGCGTGCGCACCCCGACAATCGCCAGCCAGAATGTGCCGTCAGAGGCGCGATTGATATTGTCGGGATAGCCCGGCAAATCGGGGATGACGGTTTCGACCTGGACGGCCTTGGGGCCGTCATAATAGTAGCGGCTGATCCGGCAGGCCCATGTTTCGGCAAAGAAAAAGGACTGGTCGTCATGCGCCATGCAAATGCCGTTGGGAAAGACCAGGTTCTTGATGACGGTGCGTGTGGTGCCCTTGTTCGGATCATAACAAATGATCCGCCCGTTGCCGCGCGATTCAAGGCAATCCACCGGCCAGTCATGCATCTCGTAGCGCGTCGTTGCCTCGCTGAAAAAGATCCGCCCATCGGGGGCAATAGCCAGATCATCCGCAAGACGCAGGCGTGAATCGTCGATCACCGACAACCAGGTGCGGTTGGTCTCACGGTCAGCTTGATAATCTCGCGGTCAGGCGTGATTTTATAAAGCCCCATCCCACCAATACAGACGATCAGTGCGCCATCTTTGGCAAAGGCCATGCCCAGGGGACGCCCGCCCACATGCGCAAAGACCTCTTGGTTTTTGTAGTCCGGCGCAAGGAAGCGAATGATGTCGCCGGTGCGGTTGCCGATATAGAGATTGTCGTCTTCATCAAGGATGACATCTTCGGGCCCATCGACCTCGCCCAGACCGATCAGGTCAACCGGCGACAGGCGGTCGTTCAGCGCATAGGCTGAGCCCGCACCGGTGCCCGGTGCCTTGGGAAGCGCGGCGTGGGTTGGCGAGACATAGACCTTGGACAAAAGCTTGTGACGGTTGCGCTGCCAGCGCACGTCGATGGCGACAGCCATCATCAAGACCATGCCAAGCAAGAGAGAATTGGCCCCGCTGGTGACGCCGAGGCGCACCAGCCCATTGACCATGATCATCACCGTGATCGAGCCGATCACAGCTTTTGCGGGCGAGCCGCGGCCGCCGCCAAGGCTGTTGCCGCCCAGAACGGCAGCAGTCAGTGCTGCGATTTCAAGCCCAATGCCAGTATCGGCACCCGCCCCTCCGAGGCGCGAGGCAAAGAAGACGCCCGCCAGAGCGCTCAGCGTGCCGGACACCACGTAGGTGGCACAGATCACGCTGCGCACGGGGATCCCAACGTTATGGGCGGAGCGGCGTGAGCCGCCTGTGGCCAGAACGAACCAGCCCACCCGCGAGCGGCTGAAGATCAGATGGGCAACCAACGCAATGATCGCTGTGACCACGACGCTGAAAGGAAGCCCGAAAAGCAGGCCTTCGCCAAGGAAATACCACGGCTCGGAGTCAATGAAGGTCGCGGCAATGTCGACCGAGTAGCTGAGCAAAAGCATATCGACCACGGCGCGCACCACGATCAGCGTCACCAGCGTGGTCAAAAAGGCCCGCAGCCTGAGAAAGCCGACCAGAATACCGTTGACCAGCCCGACAGCGGCCCCGGCCAGCAGCGTCAGCGCCACCACAGCAGGCATAGGAAGCCCGCCAACCGTCAAAAGCGCAAGTGCCACGATATTGCCGAGCGCAAAGGTCGAGCCCACGCTCAAGTCAATGCCGCCGGCAACCATCACCACCATGAGGGCCAGGACCAGGAGGCCAAACTCGCCCCATTCCCGCATCAAATTGGAAAGGCTGGCAACGCCGAAAAAGTCCGGGATAGAGCTTCCGAAAGCCGCGATGACGATCAGCAGGATCGCGAGCGGGATCGTGTTGTCGATCCATTTCTTCGAAAGAATTTCTCCCAACAGATGGTCAGGAAAGGCGCGGTAGCGCCAGCGTGTCAAAGTGTCTGACATCGACATGTCTCGAGCCTCATTCCTAATAAGACCAGCGCGGCAACCTGCGCGGCCGCGCTGGCATTCATGCGTGTTATTGTTGGCCGGGAAGGCTCCAGCAGCTGTCTTCAGTGATGTTATCCTTGGTCAGGAACTGAAGCGGCGTGAACAGGGCTGATTTGATCGCGCCCGGCTCGGGCTGGGCTTGCAGCAACTGCTTGATAACATTTGCCATATCCCGCGCTTGTCCGGGCACGTGATAGACCACTACTTCGGAATAGGTGCCCTTTTTCAGCCCGTCACAGGCGGTCTTGTTGCCACCACCCTGGGTCAAAAGATAAACGTCCTGACCAGATTCCTTGATCGCCGCTGAGGTGCCCACGTCCATCACATCCCAGAAACCGGCAATCGCGCAGAGATCAGGATGCTGCTGAATGACGGTGGCGGCGATATTGCGCGCCTTGGTGGAATCCCAGTCTGCGGCCTGATTTGAGACCAGCTGAATTTCCGGGTGCTTTGCAAGCACGTTGCTGATGCCTTTCATCTGATAGGCACTGGCGGCGGCGGTCAGCACGCCTTGGGTGATCGCGATCTTGCCGCTGCCGCCATTGGCAGGCGAACATTTCTCGACCAGCCGTGCGCCGATCTGCTCTCCCATGCCGACATAATCGGCGCCGATAAACGCGTCGGTCGAATAGCTCGACCGCATGTTAACCTGTACGACATAGATCCCGGCGGCCTCGGCCTTTTTCAGAAGGCGGGCATATGACTGCACATCCGGGTTGTGAACCACCAGGACATCAGGCTTTTCACTGATCAGCGAGGTGATGGCCTGCGCCCCCGCAGAGGTGCTCCAGTTCGGGTCGCGAATGTCAAACTCAACACCCAAAGGCTCCAGCGCCTCCCGCAGCCCCATGGCCCAGCCTTCGGTGAGGTCAAAGCCCATCGCAACCGGGACATAGGCCACCTTTTTGCCCTTGAAAGCATCGTAGTAGGAGGCGCGTGCAGGGTCGTCTATCCCATCCGCTGCCGCCATGGTTCCGCCAAATGCGACCAGCGCAGTCAGCGCAGCTCTTTTTAGAAAACGCATTGTTATTTCTCCCTTTTTCTCCACAGTTAAATGTCCCCTTGTTGGGCGGTTTGCTCATCGCGGGGGTTGAGAAGCGTGTCGATAACGATGGCCAGCAGCAGGATGACGCCCTTGATCACGTTCTGAACGGTGTATTGGATGTTCAGGATCGTCATGCCGTTGATCAACACACCGATCAGCAGGGTTCCCACCACGACATTGCGGACGCCGCCGCGCCCTCCCGACAGACCGATACCACCCAGAACGACAACAAGAATGACGTCATAGACAAAGGTGGAATGGGCCACGCGAGTGTTCATGCTTGCGACCGAAGCGGCCGTGACGCAGCCCGCCAGGAACCCGATTGAGGCCGAGATCATATATTGCAGGATGATGATCGGGCGCACCGGCACACCCGTAATGCGCGCAGCGGCGGCGTTATCGCCCACAGCCCGCAGGAAACTGCCGTTTTTGGTGAATTTCAAAAACAGATGCGCCGCAATGCACACCCCAATGAACATGATGATCGGTGCCGGAAGTCCAAGAACGGTGCCTTCCCCCAGCCAGAGCAGTGAATCGGCATCGGACGTGAAATAGATGACATCCAGATCAAACAGGAAATAGCGGCCAAACCCATAGATCGCCGTGCCCATGGCCAGTGTTGCAAAAATTGCCGGCACCTCGACATAGGCGATGAACACCCCGTTGATGACGCCGATCAGGATGGAAAAGGCCAACCCGAATATCAAAGCCTGCGCCAGGGGCATGCCACCGGACACCAGTTGCAGCGACCAGGCCACCGAAATCGCCATTACTGCCACCAGCGACAGATCAATGCCGCGCCCAATGACAACAATGCCCATGGCGACGCCGAGTATCCCCAGAATCGAGACGCTCCGCACCAGGATCACCAGATTATTGGTGGTTAAAAATCCAGGTACGAAAATGGTAAAAGCCAAACAAAGCAATACCGCCAGACCAAAAACGATCTGCTCTTGGCTGAGCCTCCCGATCAGGTTCATATTATCCTCCCATGCGCCGCGCTTCATCAGGAATCGCGTGCAGCAATGCCAAGCCTAGGGCGGTGCGCAGGGGCGTTCTTTTCCCATTGCGCAGGAAAGTTTGCTGAGAATGTACTGGCGGAATCCTTGCCTGGCCAGACCGTTAAGAGTAGCGTCAGGGTAATAAAATAAGGATCTTTGCGTATTTGGGATTGGAGGATCCCGGATCGCGTGGCGGATAATTGTTCCGTCGGGAGGTCCAAGGGAGGGGAAATGGAATTCGTATTTTCTACGGACCAATACGCACGTGAAGAGCGCTATAATGCCTGGCGGTCAGCGATCTGTGATTGCTATGTTCATGTCGACGTCGAAGCAACAGACCCGGAAGACTATAAAGGGTTCATTCACGAGAAAAACTTTGGTGACTTGGTCCTGACTGATATTTTGGTATCGCAGCAAACCATCCGTCGAAACCAAAAGCATATCTCAAAGCTCGACAAGGATTGTTTCTACGTACAATTCATTCACAGCGGCAAATCGCAGGTGCGTCAACTGGGCGAAGTGCATTCATCCAACACGGCGCAGGGAGCACTTTTTTGTGCGACTGAGCAATATGAATTGGAATGCATCGGGGATGTCCGTTCCTTTTACCTTAAAATCCCGCGGGAGGAATTTGCCCAGCGGTTTCCCAAAAAATACATTCCAACCGCCGCAAACATCGATACCACGCAGGGGCTGGGACGGATCACAACAGAGTTTTGCGCCATGCTGGCGACCGAAGGCGCGCGCCTGGGCGAGGAGGCGCGCGGGCAATTGGGCAAACAGCTTCTGGATGTGCTTGCTTTGACCCTGCAGGCGCCGACAGGCGATCTTCCAGGCAAGGACAGTTCCATCCGGGCAGCCCGGCTTCGGTCGGTCAAATTGTGGATAGAGCGCAATATCGGCGATGATGACCTGAGCCTTGGAACCATCGCTGCGGCAAATGGGATGTCGCTGCGCTATCTGCACCAGCTGTTTAGAGACGGGGATATGTCGGTTTCCGAATGGATTTGGGACAGGCGGCTCCTGCTGTGCTACCACGAGATTGCCAAATGCGACGGTCGCCTGCTCACCACGATCGCTTATAAATATGGTTTCAACAATTCTGCCCATTTCAGCACGGCATTCCGCAGAAAATTCGGGTTTTCGCCCCGGCAGCTGGCAACGGGTAAGGGGCATTAGCTTGATTGACGGTGCTGCTGTCACCTCTCCGGCCCTCTGAAACTGCGCCTGACCAGTATGTGCCAGTATGTACCAGTGCGATGGCATTGCGAAACAGGCCTGTGACGGCTCCGTCGCCAGGCTGAAGCATAGCGCGGAAAATCCATGAACTGGGTTTTCCGCAGATTCCTTTCGTTTCCTGCCGCACTGGACCATCCCCGGATCATGAACTGCGATCAGGGCCGCCAATTCACCGGCTTTGAAGGGACACAGGCGCTGAAAGACACGGACGTAAAAACATTCATGGACGGCAAAGAGAGCTGATCGGGGGTGCGACAGTCCTGTCGCAAGCGAGCCAGGAATATCATAGGATACTGATCCTCCCCTACTAAACCGATCCGCCCCTGTTGTTTGGATACGGTAGTCTCGGCCTGCGCGACATCAGGATCATGTCCACAATGGCGCAAATGTTTCTCGAAGATCCCGCTTATAAATCACGACAAGGGCTACGCGGGACGTTTGAACGCGGCCAAAGCGCAGGCGGGGCTATGCACCCCGCTTCGGACAAGACGGTCTGGCTCAAAAAGGCTGCGTTGTTCTCGACGACAGCGAAGCAACAATCATGCGCCGCATCTTCACGGAAGATGCATCTGGCGTGTCGCCCATAAAGATCGCGGCACAGTTCAATGAAGAAGGCATCCCCTCCCCTGCGGTCAATACCAAACGGGCCACCAGCGGCCACTGGGTGCAAAATACGGTCAACGGTAATCCAAGCCGTGCGACGGGCATTCTGAACGATGAGCGCTATATTGGGTGCAGGATTTGGAATCGGCTGCTGTCGGGAAAGCTGTTTTCAGCCGCCGCAAGATCCGCGTGCAACTGGGCAGCCTCGCGTGCCAGCTTATTCCTGGGGCGTTCCGCCAGGTTGGCAGGACCCTGCCCGCAGCCTTCTCCAGACGGCCTACCCCCTTGGCTTTTGGACGCGCATCCCTGAAACTGGCGAGACGGGTCGATTTTCCAGTCTGGTTTTGCGGCAGGCCCTCTGGTTCTTTAACCAAAATCTGCTTACATACCCCTGCAAGAGACAAGCCTACGGAGCCCAGCTTGATGAGATCGAAAGACGGCCGCACCACCAAAGACGGCATTCGCATTTACCAGGAGGCCGATTTTGCCGGCATGCATGTGGCTGGAAAGCTGGCTGCCCAAATTCTGTATGACATTGCCCAGCATGTCTTTCCGGGGCAGACCACTGGCGAGATCGACCGCATCATCACCAATATGGTCGCGGAGGCCGGCGCCGAATCCGCCACCGTCGGCTACAAGGGCTACCAGCACGCCAGCTGCATCTCGGTGACTAATGTTGTCTGTCACGGCATCCCGGGCGCCCCAATCCCGCTGCACGGTGGCGAAACCATCTCGAAAAACCTGGAAAAACGCCGTTCGGACGATTCGTTCAAAGACGGTGACATTCTGAATATTGACGTCACAGTGATCGTTGATGGCTGGTTTGGTGATACCTCTCGCATGTATGTCGCCGGTAAACTGTCGCCCAAGGCCGAGCGTCTGATCCAGGTCACCCACGACAGCCTGATGAAGGGGATTGAGGCCGTTAAGCCCGGCAATACCTTTGGCGATATCGGCTATGCCATCCAGTCCTATGTTGAAAGCAAACGCATGAATGTGGTGCGCGATTTCTGCGGTCACGGTCTTGGTCAGGTCTTTCACGCGCCGCCCAATGTGCTGCACTATGGCCGCCCCGGTGTCGGACCCAGGCTGGAAGAAGGCATGTTCTTCACCATCGAACCCATGGTGAACCTGGGCCGTGCTGAGACGGAAATCCTCAAAGATGAATGGACTGCCGTCACGCGTGACAAATCGCTGACAGCACAGTTTGAACATTCCATTGGCGTGACCGCAGATGGCTGTGACATCTTCACCCTGTCGCCCGGTGGCATGTTCCATCCGACCTACAGCTAGGCTCTGGCTGGCCATATATCCAATAGGCAAAAGCCCCGGCCAATGGTCGGGGCTTTGTTGTAGCTGGGAAAGACTTCGATCAAAGTCCGATCAGCGCAGGCACCTCGGACAGGGCCGCAAAGACCTCGGCTCCTTGGGCAGCCAGTTTTTCACCGCCTCCTTCGGGTGCAAACCCCAGGCACCGCATCCCAGCCCGTGCCGCAGCCAGGGCCCCGGTGGCGCTGTCCTCAACCACCAGACAATCGCGGGCCTGAAAAGCCAAAATGGCTGGCTGCGGCCAAAAACAATCCCGGCTCGGGCTTGGCCACCCCCAAAGAATGCGCCGAAAACATCGCGGTAGGATGAAACCGCTGCCACAGTCCGTTCTGGCCCAGGGTAATGCGCATCTTGTCCTCGCTGCCATTGGACGCAACACAAGTCGGAATGTGGTTTTGGTCCAGCAGTGTCAAAAAATCCGTCACCCCCGGCATCAGATCCACACCCGCCTTCAACGCAGCATAGGTCTCGTCATAGACCTCCTGGACCCATCCTTCGTGGAGATCTGCACCCAGAGCAATCGCCTTGTCCATGGCGCGGGCCATGGTGCTGCCGACAAACAGCTCCATCGAGCGCGCTACAGTCAATTGCAGCCCGTTACGCGCAAGATTATCGACCATGACCTGATTAGAAACCGGCTCGCTGTCGACAAGCACCCCGTCGCAATCAAAGATGATCAGTTTTGGCGTTGGAAATGTCACTGGCATGGCGCGGTATCCTGTTGCAAAGCCCCTTCACCCTGCCCCGATCACAGGGGCGATGCAAATACTGCCCCGGCACAATGCTGCCGGAGCTGTTTCACTCTGAAACAGCGCGCAACATCAAGGTGATATGACTGTCACCATATTTGCGGCTGTCCCGGCAGCGCGTAGCCCTCGGGTGCAGCCATTGGCGCATTTTCTTCCCAGATAATCAGCGCATCCCCGGCGATCCAGCCCCCGGCCTCGGCGGCCGCGAGGGCTTTTTCGCCCAGCGCCTTGCCATAAGGCGGGTCAAGAAACACCACATCAAAGGGCGCATCGGGGTTCACCCCCACTTCAACGCATTGCGGCTGATCAAGCTGCAGTGATCCGCGGCCCGGCACAGGTCGATGTTTTTGCGGATCAGCCCCTGCGACACCCGGCCATCGTCAACAAAGGCGACAGTTTCCGCACCGCGCGACAGCGCCTCCAGCCCCAGCGCGCCGGTGCCGGCAAAGAGATCCAGAACCCGCATGCCGGCAAAATCAACCTGATGCGCCAGCACGTTGAACAGGCTTTCGCGCACCCGGTCCGTGGTGGGGCGCAGATGTGCGCCTGCGTCACCCTTGCCCAGCGCCGCCAGGGCGCGGCCGCGAAAATCGCCGGCAATGATCCTCATGCCTTCAGCAGCGGTTTCAGATCCGCCGCAGGATCCGCAACCACGGATTTGTCAGCGCTTTTTCCCATGTCTATCAGGCGCTTGCCAACCATATAGGCGCGCGGGTCATTCATCGCATCCACTGCCACCAGCTGGTCACCTGTGTAGTACCAGAACGAGGCCGTGCGCCCCTCTCCGGTACGGGTGACAACGCTATCAAAGCCGGTATTGAGCCCGGCAATCTGCAATTTGACATCATACTGATCGGACCAGAACCAGGGGGTCGCCACATAGTCTTTGGCCGCGCCCATCATGTTTTGCGCCACCACCTCGGCCTGGTCGATGGCATTGGGCACGCTTTCCAGCCGGATGCGACCGCCCTTGTAGGGGAAAGAGGCGCAATCACCCGCCGACCAGATCGCCGCATCCGTGGTGCGCCCCTGCGCGTCGGTCTTGATCCCATTGTCCAGCTCTAGCCCAGCCATTTCAGCCAGTTGCGAGCCCGGCGTGATACCAACGCCAACCACGACAAAATCGACCTCCACCACAGAGCCGTCGCTTAGAATGGCGCGTGTCACCTGGCCCGCCTCGCCTTCCAGCCGTTGCAGCCCGGTGCCTTCGAGGATTTTCACCCCGTGCTCTGTATGCAGGGCGCGAACGTAGTCCGAGGTCTCGGGGGCTGCCACCCGCTGCAGGATGCGGTCTCCCATCTCGACCAGCGTGACCTTGACGCCGCGCTTGGCACAGACCGCTGCCGCCTCAAGCCCGATATAGCCGCCGCCTACGATCAGGGTGCGCTTGCCTTCGATCACATGGGGCGCCATGGCATCCACGTCGCCAAGACTACGGACAACAAAGACACCCGCCAGATCACCGCCTATGGCGGCAGGTAAATGCCGCGGATCCGACCCGGTTGTCAGCGCCAGCTGATCATAGGCAATCACCTCATCACCGATGCTCACGGTCCTGGCTACGGGATCAATCGCGGTAACGCGGCTGCCCAGACGCAGGGTAATATTGTTCTCTGCATAAAACCGTGCGGGCCGCAGGAACAGCCGCTCCAGCTCCATCTCGCCCAACAGATAGGCCTTTGAGGCGGCGGGCGCTGATAAGGCAGAGTTTCTTCGGCGCCAATCAGGGTGATATCGCCCTCAAACCCATCCTTGCGCGGCTTCGCCGCCAATGACGATCCCGCCTGCCCTGCTCCGATAACAACGATATGGCTCATTTCGCCCCTTGCCTCCCGCGTATATTCTGCTCTGCTGTTGCGGTGACCCTATAGGGGCCAAGAACCAAAACGCAATCACCACAAGAGAGGAAACGCGCAATGATTTCAGCAGGAGAGAAACTGCCCGACGCCACCCTGACACAGATGGGCGCTGAAGGCCCCGAGCAGGTCCAGATGGCGGATAAGCTAAAGGGGCGCAAGGTTGCGATTTTTGCCGTGCCCGGCGCCTTTACGCCCACCTGTAACTCCGCCCATGTTCCCAGCTTTATCCGCACCAAGGATCAGTTTGCAGCCAAAGGCGTCGATGAGATCATCTGCATCTCGGCCAATGACCCCTTTGTGATGCATGCCTGGGGTGAGTCCACCGGAGCCAATGCCGCAGGGATCTCCATGCTGGCCGATGCCGAGAGCGCCTTTACCGATGCCATCGGCATGCGGTTTGACGCACCTCCAGCAGGTCTGATCGGCCGCTCGCTGCGCTATGCGATGCTGGTTGAGGATGGCGTGGTGACGCTGCTCAACAAGGAAGAAAACCCCGGCCAGTGTGAGCTGTCTGCCGGTGAGGGCCTGCTCGAGTCGATGGGCTAACCCATAAGGCTCTATTCCCTTTGGCTGCTCAGGTACCTCTGCGCGGCCAAAGGGTGACAGGGCCGACAGGGCCGACAGGCGTCAGACCCTAGGTCAGACTGTCCATTTTGCGGGCCAGTTTGGCATCCTGCGCTGACAACCCCTCCACGTCATGGGTGGTGAGCACCACCGTCACCCGGTTGTATGTATTGCTCCACTCTGGATGATGATCCCATTTTTCTGCCCAGATCGCGGCCCGGGTCATCCAGCCAAAGGCATCGACAAAGCTGTCAAACTTGAAGGTCTTGGAGATGGCGTCGCGCCCTGCGACCATTTCCCAGCCGCTTTCGAACAAGGGGTCCAGCAAAGGCCCCCGGGTGGCGTCTGATAGCTTCTCAGTCATTCCTGTTCCTCCACATCGGCCCTGCGAAAGGGTCCATAACTGGTGAGTACTTCGACGTCTTGCGCAACGGCTTCGCGTTCGGCCACAAGGTAGCGCGCCACCGCATCGGCAAAGCCAGCATCCCCTAGCCAATGCAGGCTATGGGTTTGCACTGGCAGATAGCCGCGCGCCAGTTTGTGCTCACCCTGCGCCCCGGCCTCGACACGGGCAAGCCCCTGCGCAATGGCAAAATCTATTGCCTGATAGTAGCACATCTCAAAGTGCAGACAGGGGTGATGTTCCAAACAGCCCCAGTAGCGGCCAAACAACGCCTCTCGCCCGATGAAATTCAAAGCGCCTGCAACGGGATAGCCGTCACGCCCGGCCAAAATCAGGTGCAGATCCTCGGCCATGGTCTCGTGAATGATCGAAAAGAACTCGCGCGTCAGATAGGGCGTGCCCCATTTGCGGCTGCCGGTGTCCTGATAAAAGGCCCAGAAGGCATCCCAGTGCTCGGGCTGGATCTCGGAACCGGTATAGCTGCGGATTTCGCCGCCAAAGCCCTGCGCCTGCGCCCGTTCCTTGCGGATGTTCTTGCGCTTGCGCGACGACAGCGCCGCAAGAAAGCCATCAAAATCCTGGTAGCCCTCGTTGACCCAGTGAAACTGCTGGCTCACCCGCGGCAGCAGGCCCATCTCAGAGCCGATCTGCGCTTCTTCCTCGGTGCAAAAGGTCACATGCAGCGATGAGACCTGATTGTCCGAGGCCAGCTGCCCCGCGCCTTGCACCAAAGCGGACTGACCGATCCCCTCATAGCCCGGCCGCACCAGCAGCCGCCGTCCCGTTGCCGGGGTGAAAGGCACCGCAATCTGCAGTTTGGGATAATAGCGCCCGCCTGCCCTCTCAAAGGCCTCGGCCCAGTTGTGATCAAAGATATATTCGCCCTGACTGTGGGATTTAGCATAGAGCGGCGCGCAGGCGATCAGGGTCTCATCGACATAGGCGGTCAGATATTGCGGCTGCCAGCCGGTGCCTGGCCCAACCGAGCCGCTTTGCTCAAGCGTTATGAGAAAGCGATGGGTGGTAAAGGGATCAATCGCGCGCGTGCCATTGCCCGTGCCACAGCCCGTACCATCACCGAGGGTTTCAGGGCAGGCACAGGCATCCCAGTCCTGCGCCGCAATCTGCGACAGGGATGCAAGCACGCGAATTTCAACCGGTTTCTGATCCATTATCTCTCCCTGTCTTGCTGATATTTGGGCAGAGCAGCAGTGGGATCAACCCGGTAGCGGTGAAAGATATTGTTCAAAGGTCACATTATCCACCCAGTGCCGCGCGTCTGCCTCAACCGCAGGCGATTTTACGGTCCAGCACAAAACCGGCACGCCCGAGGCCCGCAGCTGCTGCACTCGTGGCCGGGTCAGATCGCCAACCTCATGGCTGATAAAGCTGGACTGGCTGCTGGCGAAATCCGGGATGTCACGCAGCCGGGCGCAGATATCTGCTGGCAGGGGCGCCCAGTCATCGGGATCATAGGCGCTGGTCACCAGCCCGCGGGCGATATCCGGCGCATACCCCGCCAGCGCCGCCACAGAGTGCGGATTGAACGACATCAGGGCCACGACACCAGTATATCCCTGCAAAGCCTCGGCGGTGGCGCGTTCCAGCCTGCCGATGTCAGTGCCCAGAGAGCCGTCCTGATCCTTGACCTCTATCAGCAGCGGCACCTGCCCCGCGACCAGTTGCAGCACCTCGGCCAGAGTTGGAATACCTTCGCCATCGCCGCCTTTCAGCGTGATCTCTGCCAGCTCCGCCGCGCTGCGCGCGCTCACGGCGCCCTGTGCCTCGGCCAGTCGGTCCAACATATCGTCGTGAAACACCATCGGGCAGCCATCACTGGAAAGCTGCAGATCGATTTCGATGGCATAGCCTGCCTGGATGGCCGCGCGGATGGCCGCGCGACTGTTTTCGGGTCGCCCATCCGTCACGTCATGCAGCGCACGATGCGCCACAGGCAGGGACAGAAACTGGCGCGGCAGGGATGGGATCATTTGATCTGGAACACCGCATCAATTTCAACCGCAACGCCCAGCGGCAATGACGGAGCACTAACAGCAGAGCGCGCGTGGCGTCCGGCCTCTCCCAGGGCTGCAACCAGGAAATCGGAGGCACCATTCACCACTGCGGGCTGCTGGGTGAAATCAGCGGTGGAATTGACAAAAGCGCCAAGTTTGACCACCCGCACCAGACGTTCCAGATCGCCACCGCAGGCGGCTTTCAGCTGCGCCAGCAGTGCAATGGCACAGCGCTTGGCCGCGGCCTGCCCGGCATCCACATCCATATCCGCCCCCAGAGTGCCGGTAATGAGGCCATTTTCATCTGCGGAAATCTGTCCAGAGACATAGACCATGTCCCCCGCCACCACAAAGGGTACGTAGTTGGCGGCGGGTGCCGGTGCCTCTGGCAGGGTGACGCCCAAATCTTTCAGTTTTGCTTCGATGCTCATTGCGACGTTCCTTCAAGCCAAGTTCGACGGCGACGCTAGCGCCGATGCGCGCCGCCGAAAAGAGCAAATGAGCCGCAACAAATGACATCAGCCCCAGCACGCCCACTGCTGGCCAACTCTGCGCCTACTGTGGGCCAACGGTGGGCCAACTAAGAGCGTACCGGGCGCAGTCCCGGGTGCTTCAGGGCGCGCGGCCTGAG
>NZ_MWVJ01000043.1 GCF_002087335.1 Pseudophaeobacter leonis | reverse complement strand
CTGCTTGCAAACATGCGCGCCGGGGGTATCGGTGGCGCAGGTCGCACGGCGGTATGCGATGAACACCAATCTGATCCACAGGTGGCTGCGTGATCCAAAATTTGCGCCTGATCTGAAGGCCGTCGAAGACCAGATTGCCCCTGAGCCTTGCTTCCTTCCAGTTGAGATCGTTGACCGGCCTGTGACCGCAGAACCGGCCCCCACTCTTGCGGCTAATGCCGCACCCGGTCAAAGCGCGATTGAGATCGATATCGCAGGCGGTCATCAGCTGAGGATTGTCGGCAGCTATGATCCAGAAGCACTGGCCCGGCTCATCCGAGGTCTGTCTGTATGATCCCGGTTCCGGCGAACACGCGGGTCTGGCTGGCGGCGGGGGTAACTGACATGCGGCGGGGGTTTACGACGCTTGCGGCGCAGGCTGAACAAACGCTGAAGCAGGATCCGTTCACCGGCCATCTGTTTGTCTTCCGTGGTCGGCGCGGCGATCTGATCAAAATTATTTGGTGGGACGGGCAAGGCGCGTGCCTGTTCAGCAAGCGCTTGGAGAAGGGTCGGTTCGTGTGGCCATCGTGGAAGGAGGGTAAGAGCGCCCTGACCGCTGCCCAGTTGGCGATGCTGCTGGAAGGGATCGATTGGCGCGTTCCACGGCGCAGGTGGACGCCACTCAAGGCAGGATAAACGCCCGCATGGGATTCCCGCCGGACCGTTGTTTTGCTATGGTTTGGCCATGCTGGACGTCAACAAATCTCTGCCGAAAGACCCTGATGAACTGAGGCAGTTCACGGCTCTTTTGCTGGCAGAGGTGAAGGCACAAGCGGTCTTGATCGAGAAGCTGCGACATCAATTAGCAGCCCAGCGTCATCATCGATTTGGATCGTCATCCGAGAGCATCGAACAGCTTCAACTGGCGCTGGAAACAAGCGAGATCGCTGTTGCCAAGATGACGGCAAACTGCGTCTTCCCGACGAAGAACCAAAAGACAAACCCATGCGCCGCCCGATCCCCGATCATATCCCGCGCATGGAAGTTGAGTTGACGACTGGTGATGACGATTGCCCTCAATGCGGTGGTGGGCTGCGCCGCCTGGGCGAGGACGTCACCGAAGAGCTGGAATATGTACCTGGCCGCTTCATCGTGAACCGC
>NZ_MWVJ01000042.1 GCF_002087335.1 Pseudophaeobacter leonis | reverse complement strand
CAAAATGACCCGCCAGTCCAGCAGCGACCACAGCTCAGCCCGGGTTAAACCACAAAAGGGCAAAAACCCCACCGCCGCCAGCGCGAAACGGGACCAGGCGACAAAGAAGGGGCTAAAGCCCTCGGCCGTCAGGGTCTTGCCGGCCGCATCGCCAATCACGATCAGGGTCATCGCCAGCACCCACCGTGCCAAGGGTAAGCGCAGAAACATTGGGCGTCATAGTGTTGGTCCTAAATGCATTGGGGCTAAATCGAGCGGGGTCACCCCAGCCAATCCTTGCGCAGGATTGCATCACGCAACGCCACGAGATCGTCGCGCAGCTGTGTCAGGCTGATGGGGCCTCCCAGACAGACCCGCAGAGCCTCACCGGGATGGGAAGAGACCGAAAACGCATCACTGGGCATGATGCCAATCTGGCGGTTGGCCATACGGCCCATGACCTCGGCCCGGTTGGTGCCACGGGGCAACTCAATCCCGAGATTAAAGGCCTCTGGCGCAGTTGTGACGCAACAGCCCTGCAGAATTTCGCAGGCCATGGCCTGCCGCTCCGCCGCCGCCCGCCGCACAAAGGCCTGAATCTCACGCGCGGTGCCATCCTCGATCCAGCGCCCCAGAAGCGCCAGGCTCAAAGGAGAGGCCATCACATTGATGCTGCGCAGCGCCTGGGAAAATTGCCCCATCTCGGCGCGCAGCGGCACCGTGGTATAGGCCAGGCGCAGACCGGCGCCAAAACATTTGGAAATCCCGGCGACGTGCCAGGCCAGATCTGGCAGCTGGCTGGCAATCGGCGGCGGTGCATCGGATGCGACAAAGCAATAGGCGTCATCCTCGATCAGCTGCAGATCGTGCTTTTGCAAAACAGCCGCAATGACCTGACGGCGGCTCTGTGTCATGGTGCCAGTGGTCGGGTTCTGCAGGGTTGGATTGAGGTACAGAGCCGCGGGCCTGTGCTCGGTGATCGCCCTCTCAAGGGCCTCAGGATGCAGCCCCTCGCTGTCACCGGCAACCCCCACCAACCGCAGGCCCAAACGGGCCGCGATCGAACGGATGCCGGGATAGGTCAGGGCTTCACACAATACGGTCTGTCCCGGCGCGCTGAGCAGGGTCAGGATGGCGTAGATGCTGGCATGTGCCCCCGGAGTGATTGCCAGGCGGTCTGCGGCAAACTCCAGTCCGTTTTGCTGCATCCAGAGGTGGGCGTTCTCACGGTCCGCAGCGCAGCCTCGCACCGACTGATAGCGCAGCAGCGGCACCAAATTGGCAGCCACATGCGACAGCCCCTGCGACATGCGGGCAATCAGCGCCGGGTCATCCGGCTCAGGCGGCATGTTCATCATCGGATCCTCTTCCAGGCTCCGGCGTGGGTCAGGGTGTTCTGTGCCAATGCCCGCATCTTGTGATGTCTCAGGCTGGCGCACAAAGGTGCCGCGACCGACAAAGCTCTCGATGTCGCCGCGCCGCACCGCTTCGGCATAGCCGCGCGACACTGTGGAAAAATCCACCCCCAGATCCTGCGCCACGCTTCGTTGCGGCGGCAACCGGTCGCCTGGCTTTAGCTGGCCTGATGTGATGTCAGCACGAATGGCATCAGCAATCCCCACATAGCGCGGCTTACCCGAGGCCCGGAGTGTTGGGTTCCATTGTTTCAACGGGTCTCTCCCCCCAACATTCCCTGGCACGGCCCATCCCAAGACGCGCACAAGACGCGCACATGACCTATAGGCTTGCCCCGGAACAGCCTCAAATATCGGCGCAATCCAACATAATTGTTTCATTATTGTTTGCAATCAATGGCGAAACAACTTACAGACCCCCGGAAATCAGGAGTCGCGACCATGCCCCATACCGAAACAGGCCAGGACGCCAGCCTGCACAAAGCCAGTTTGCGCGAAGCCATTGCAGCACAAGCCCCGGTGTCCGGGCAACCACGCCCGCGTGCGATCAAACCGGCGATTTTACACGGCTTGCGGCTCCGGTGCCCGAACTGTGGCAAGGGAAAACTGCTGCACAGGTATCTCAAGGTAAACCACAGCTGTGCCAACTGCGGCCAGGAGCTGCATCACAACCGCGCCGATGATGGCCCCGCCTATCTGACCATTCTGATTGTGGGACATATTCTCGGGTTTGCCCTGCATATCCTTTATGTAAACTTTCGGCCCGAGCCACTGACCCTGGCCTTGCTGATGTCTGCCGTGACCATCGTATCGTCCCTTTTTCTACTGCCGCGCATGAAGGGGTTGGTGGTCGCCTATCAATGGGCCAAGCGCATGCATGGATTCTGACCTAACCCCTTCATATTCATATTCATAACATTAGTTCGATACACGACCAATGCAGGCCGACGCCAAGTTTGCGCTTGATCACCCCCTGTAACTGCCTCAAATTACAGCCAATTGCTCAAATGTTCCTTAGCCCTTCCAAGGCAAATATTGAGGCTGCAATTGGAACAGGGGAAGACCATGCCGGACGATTCGATCCTGCGCGCCAGAGAGGCGCATGCCGGGTTATTACGGAAAACATCCAAGAGGATGTTTTACTTTTTCTCGATTGCCATTTGCCTGGGATTTTGCGCAGCTGCACTCAGACCGATCCCCTTTGATCCCCTGCTGAAATACGCCCTGCCGGGGTTTTTGATTTTCTGTGTTGCGCCTCACTTTGTCTTGCCCGGCGCCGATCACTATGCCAAACGCGTCCTGCTCTTTTTGTTCGGCCTGTTTCTGGCAGCGGTCACCGGTATCACCTTTCTTGGCCTGTCGTCGGCCGGCTGGCTTATCTTGCTAACCATACCGATGATCACTGGCGCATTGTTTGGTAAGCGGGGCGCCTATCTGACCCTGGCCGTCGTGCTCTTGGTCCCCCTCATTCTTGGCTCATTGTATGCGACCGGCCTTCTACAGCCCAAGATCGACCTTATGGGCACCCTCTCGGCAAGTGGGCGCAACTGGCTGGTGATGGGGACAGCCCTGCTTTTTTGCGGCATTGCCTGCATTACACTGACGGAAAATCTGCGCCAACAGTGGGAAACCTCAAACCTCAAACTCCTCAGGCAACATGAGCAAATGCTGGCCCTGGTGGAATATGCCCCAGAAGCGATCATGATTTTTGACATGGGGCTGGGCAAGTTCACCACCACCAACAGCCGCGCTGAAGCGATCCTTGGCTATAGTCGTGACGAGCTGATGGAAACCATTTACCCAAGGGATATCAGCCCTGCGCTGCAAGCCGATGGATCCCATTCAAATGAGACTGTTGCCATCTATGTTGAGCAGGCCCTCAATGGTGAATTTCCGGTCTTTGAATGGCAGCTCACCAATAAAAACGGCCAGATGCTGGACTGCGAGATTTCACTGGCGCGCCTGCCGCCCTTTGACCGGAAACTTATCCGGGCCAGTGTGGTGGAAATCTCCGCCCGCAAGGCAGAGCTGAAAGAACACGAGAAGCTTCTGTTGCAGCTCGCCGTCTCGCAAAAACTCGAAGCGGTTGGCAAACTCACGGGGGGCGTGGCCCATGACTTCAACAACCTGCTGGCCGTCACCCTGGGCAATCTGGAGCTGTTGCGCGAAGACTGCCCTGACGAGCAGCACAGAAAGCTGATCGACAGCAGCATCACATCGACCCTGCGTGGCGCCGATCTGACCCGCAATATGCTGGCCTTTGCCCGCAAAGCCAGCCTTGAGCCCAGCGCCATCGACATCAACGAGGTGGTGAAGGAAACCAAAAACTGGATCAGCCGGACATTGCCCGCAACCATTTCAGTGAAAACCTCCCTCCCAAAGGATCTTTGGCCGGTTGAAGCAGATCTGAGCTCGACTGAAAGCGCCCTGCTGAATCTCATCATCAATGCACAGGACGCCATGCCTGAGGGGGGTAAGCTGACCGTTGAAACGCGCAATATCCACATTGATGGCAGCTACCTCGATACACACCAGGAAGAGCTGGAACCCGGGCGCTATGTGATGCTGGCGGTGAGCGACACAGGCGAAGGCATTCCGGCAGAAAACAAGGCTGAGATCTTTGAACCGTTCTTTTCCACCAAGGCGACCGGCAACAATTCCGGCCTTGGCCTGTCTATGGTTCATGGCTTCATGCGGCAGTCCAATGGCACGGTCCAGGTGTATTCCGAGCCGGGTCAGGGCACCACATTCAAGCTTTACTTCCAGGTCGCGGCAGCAGAGCAGCAGCCCGGGCCGGTAGCTGAAACTGCAGCTAAAACTGAGACCCTGCCGGAGGTTTCCACAGACAAGGGACGCCGTATTCTGGTGGCCGAAGACGACGCGGCGGTGCTCGAGGTGGTGGTCCAATCTCTGCAGAAGGCCGGCTATGCGGTCACCCCGGCCAGTTCGGGAGATGCGGCAAAGGTGATTTTTGATGCAGATCCCAATTATGACCTTTTGCTCACGGATATCGTCATGCCAGGTAAGCTTCTTGGCACAACCCTGTCGTCTGCGCTACGCGCCAAGAGCCCCGACCTGCCGGTGATCTTTATGTCCGGTTATGCCAGCGAGGCCACAGTGCATGGCAATGGCTTGCGCCCAGAGGACATCCGCCTGATGAAGCCGGTGCAACGCACAGATCTCGTGGCGGCAATCAACAAAGCGCTTGGACACTGAGCGGCCTTTGCCCCCCAGCCCCCTGGATCACAGATGCTCAGGGCCGCAGATACTCAGGGCCGCAGATACTCAGGGTCTCATATGCTCAGGGCAACAGAGGCTCAGGATTACAGGGGCTCAGGCGGGGAGATTAGAGGACGAGCCCATAACCAGGAGCTCCTCCCATTCTTCAGTGAGCACCCGTTTCAGGGTCTCCATCGGAATGGGTTTATACAGGTTACGTCCAACCGACAGGTTTCTGGCGCGGGCCATCAGTTTTGCCGCCAGCATCGGCGCATCCGCACCGCCGGTCATGAACCTAAAGCGCAGCGGGCGGTCGATTTCGGAAAGCCCTTCGATGACTTCGATACCGTCTTTTTCTGGCATATTGATATCAACCAGAACAACTGCGGGTCCACCTTCGCCAAGCAATAGCTCAAGCAGTTCATTCCCGTTTTTACAGACCTCTACCGTCCACCCAAGACGTACGGCTACCGTGGTGAGATAATCGGCAAATTCGGAATTATCATCCGCAATATAGAGTTTTTGCTCAGGCATCTCCGGAAAAAGCTCCGCTAAAATTGTTGTTCATCCTCACCTTAATCTTATTCAAGGGCTTGAACCAAGACGTTTTTACAGCTTGGCTACAACCTTATTAACAACCCAAGACGCAGGCCCCCGAAAATAGCTCAGCGCCTCCTTCTACAGGTCGAGGTCTTCACTCGCTTTTATAGTGATTACGGCCCACCTCCAAGTCAGATAAAGCTTACCTCGCGCATTGCGGCCATAAGACCCCGTTTCAATGACGCAAAGCCATCATGGACTGCGGATGCAGCCTTGCGACCTAGAGCTGTAAAGCAGGGGCTCGCCCGCCCCTCAGCGCTGACAAAGGCCATCACGCCAGAGTTGACATTTCCTTAGGCGAGACTGACCGATGCCCCTGCGCCTCCCCCTGCGCCCTCCCCTGCCGTTGTGCCCAAAACGCACTCTTTGCCCAGCGCTGTTCAGCCTGATACAGCTCAGCCCGTTTGATCAGATAGGTCTCATAATCCTGATGGATGCGGTTTGCGTAGGCCTCCCGGTACCCGTCACATATGGCCCGCGCGGCCTCCTGGCCATTCACCAGAGCCTTGTAGATGCCTGCAGAGGACAACGGGTCAAAGGCGCAGGCCGCATCACCTACCGCCAGCCAGTTCTCTCCCACAACCCGCGCAGCCCGGTAGGAATACGACGCGGTAATCCGAAAGCTGACGGGCAACAGCCTCGCCTGTTTCAGGCGGGGAGCGATCAAAGCAGTGCCAGACAAAGCTGCGGCCCAGCTGTGTACTTTGTAGACACCGCCGGCTTTGGCGAGCTTTGGGTCGGTGCCCAGTGCGACGACAGCCGCGCGGCCGGGGACCTCGGCCGCGTACCACCAGCCATTTGGTGCCGCCTCGAGCCAGGTGGAATTGCCAAACCCAGCCCCAAACTCAGCACCAGACTCAACCCCGGGCAAGCCAAATCTCGCCCAGATCACCGTCTGCCGATCATTAAACTGGCGGTTATCAAACCGCCTGTTATCAAACTGCCTGCCACTAAACTGCCCGTCATCAAAACCCTGGGTGCCTGCCAGCGCGCGTAACAAAACAGCCCTGCGGCCCGTCGCATCAATAAACACGCCCGCCCGGATCTGCTGCCCCCCCGCCGTGACGCTTGTGATCCGGCCTCCCTGTACGCAACAAAAGCGCAATGCGCGGTGATCCGCAGCCCCCCGCCTGCAACCGCCTGATCCAACAGCATTTTGTCGAACCGGACCCGATCCAGATGCCAGCCCGTCCCATAAGGCGAGGTCAAAAAGTCGTTGTGCCCCAGCCGGTGGCTGCCCCAAAGGGAATGACTGCCGTAACACGGCAGGTGATCCTGCCGCGCAAAGGCCTGATCAACCCCCAGCTGCGAGAGCACCAAATTGGCATCAGGAGGGATCGTCTCCCCCACTCTTGCTTGGGTGAAATCCGAAGGCTCAACGATGCAAATCGACGTCACACCGCGCTGTTGCAGAGCAAGGGCGGCGGCGCTTCCCGCAGGGCCGCCGCCAATGATGGCGACCTCAAACTGAAGGCCTGTCATCCCTTTTTCGGATTTGCAGGCTCGGGAAAGACCTTATCCGTTGTCTGGATTGGCCAGGGCTGTGACCAGTCAGAGGGGCCGGTGAGCAGGCTCTCCACCTCAAGGAACAAATCGGTATTGTCGCCACTAAACCCTTCAATCGCGGGGCCCTGCATCACAACACCGATATCAAACCAATGGGTCACAATATTGATGCGATCCTGATAGCGGCCGACGCTTTCGGCCCCGACACTGTATTCAGGGTCCGGGTTTCCTGCCACCCACTGCGTCCCCGTTCCGCGCACTGAAAAGCGCTGCTCGGCGTAAAAGGTGCTGCCGTTTCCTACATAGTCCTCATAGGTATAGACGGACACAGGCCGCTGCGCGGGCCAGGACCAGAACAGGGTCGTGTTGCGTGCCACAATGGCTGGATTGTCCCCGGGGGCCGGGTTTGGCGACGGCAAATGAGTGGCGCAGGAGTTGTAGTCCGTGTGCCAGGGCAGCGCCATGAACTTGCACAGATCACCTGGCTCAACCGGGTTTTTCTCTGTCCGGTTGGGTGTGTAGCCGACCCCCAGAAACGGGGCCGAGGTTGCTGCGGAATAGTCCAGCGCCTTGGCGCCAATGCGGAAACTCCCCACGCTGGGCGATGTCCAAGTCCTGATTGTAAAGATAGGCATCGCGCACCACAACGGTCAGATCAATGCCCGGGCTGAACCGGCCGCCCAGCAAATTGGACAGGGTGTTCTTGTCCAAAAGCTCTCCCGCTGTCAGCGCTTCTTTGCTGTCATTGTAGGTCCCTGCATACCACTGGTTCAAAAAGAAATACTGCGTATGGGTGACAGTCAGAAAGCTGCCGCCAGTATCGCCAAGCGCCAGCGGCATCAAGGGGGCTCCGACCTCGAGGTTATTGCCCTCTCCGGTATTTGGGTTACGGATAAAGTTCTTTACATTCAGATAGGTCGCCGGATCATCGCTGGCCGTAACATCGTTGATACGTTGATGCGAGCCAATAGCCTTGGCGTTGAGGTCGGTGGTGAACATCTGCAAATGCGAGGCCCGGAACATGGTCCAGACGTCCTGCTCAAAGGCGGCCTCATACTGCGTATTATACTGCTGCGTGGTAGTATCATAGATATCGGGCGCAAGCGCCAGCTCTGGTGCCCGCAGCCAGGCATTATAGACCTCGTCCCAGATGGTGACGATGTTGCGCACCTGCGGCGCATAGGCAGGATCGGCACAGATACACCAGGCCGGAACATCAATCAGTCGGCTGCTGCCATCTGAAAAGTGCAGCGCGGCCGTAATCGGCCCGTCGCCCGCATCATCCAGCCAGCCATCATTGTCGATATCACTCCAAAGGGGAAAAGGCTGGTCAAGCGCCGGGGGCGGAAAGGGCTCATCCTTGGTGCCCGGCGACCAGGCTGGAGGCTGGTCGACACTGCCACCGGGGTTGTTTTCACCGATCATCCAACTGGCCGCATAGCCCGGAGAGCCAACAACCAGCAGCCGCCCCTGCGCATCGGTCTCCATTGCGCCCATTGTGCCCAGGTTTGAGTTATTTGGGGTGAACAGCGTTGAAAAATTCGTGGCCGGCCAAAGCTGCGGATAGGCAACTGACGCAACCGATCCATCCGCCGTGATATAGCTGCAGGCCCCGTCATCGAACTCGACCCGGCCACTGGCGCTGGAGTTCAGGGTTTTGGGTCCCGCATCAATCACCAGTTTGGTCAACCGGGCAGGATCCGACATGTCGACATCTGCGGGGTCAGTTCCTGCGCCCCATTCATTGGCGTTCAGCTCAACGGGATATGTCGATTTGTCAAAATCGCCGTTGCGCACATTCGGCGTTTCGCCATTGGCGTAATGCGCCATACCCCCGACGCCGTTATTCCAATCCGTATTTGCCGAAGGATTTTCCGGAATGATCCAGTTATTTGCCTTTTTATTGGCCATATGCACCTGCCAGGTGATGCTCTCGACGGTTTGGCCGTCCACACACTGCCGATGCAAATCTCTGACACCGTGCCGGTATAGGGATAGCTGGTGGGATCCTCATTATAGGCAAAAATCCGAAACCGCTGCGCGTGCGGCTTTAGCCGCCCTTCACTGTCACGCAGATCCTGGTCGGAGATATGCTGGGCCTCGGTCCCCGGCTTGATCGGCAACCCTCCTGACACGGAAGATCCGTCAGTCGCGGGCATACCAGCCGAGGTTTCGGGCGAGATGATATAGTCAGGCGAGTTGCCAACACGGGAAATGCCGATCGCCGGGTGAATGCGCAAAGCGGTTGTCATGAGAAGGATCTCCTAAATCTTTTGAACGGCGGCACGCCGGAGGCGCGGACGATAAACACCGGGCGCGTCGGACTGCCAATGCAACAGTCACTGAGCCCGGCAATAGAGCTGCCAGTCTGCCTGTCACTGCATCGCGCCATAGGTGTCGACGTAGATCTGCATTAGAAAATGGCTGAGGTTCAGCATCGAGGCATGCAGCGGCGGGATATTGGGATCACTCGGTTGAAATTGCAGGGAGTTATGGCAGGAAAGGCAATTGTGCTGCCCGGACTCAGTCTGCGTGAAGGTCTCGATCACCGGATTGGACAACACGTTCGACCCTACAAGCGCATCCTGAAATGTGGAGTTCAGTTTGCTGACCCCGGGCGCGTCTGCCTTGGACCAAACGGCGCCGACTTCGAAATAGCCTTTGGCGATAGTGTCGTCGGGGATCTCGCTTAACGCCGAGGCATTCACCGGCTGGATCGCCATGCCATTGTCCGTGGCAAAACCGCCAATCGTGCCCGCCTCATAGGACTGACAAGCCTGCGTGACGACTGAGAACTCCTGGGTGGCATCATTCAGGCTCTGGACTGGCAGGTTGGTCTGATTGCAGTCGGCCAATGTGGTGTTGGCCGCATAAAACGGTGTTGCGGTCGCTGACACGGGGTCTGACGGCTTGATGGTGGGCATGCCCTTACTGTCCGTCGGCACCACAGGCGCGATACCAATCGGTGAGAAGGAGGCCCAGATCGCTTCTGAATGGCCCTCGACCCAGCCAACCACATGGAACCCAATCAGTGCCACCTCGGCCCTCAACATAGACCGGATCCGTCGGCACTCTGATGGTCGCAACCCCGTCGACCACTACGGTTGCAAGCTCTGGGATCAGCGCCTGTCGCGTGTAGGCTCCCGGCACGGTAAAGCCGTCATCTACAATGGCCCAGGCGGCCTTGTATTCGATGTTGCCAACATCAAACAGCGCCGTGTCGGGCGCGTTGATCAGCCCCTCAGCAGAGTTCCAGTCAAGGCTGACCACCTGATCATACATCTGAGGCGTAATATGCTGACTGTAGTAAACGCCGCGATTGTTTTGCGCCACGAGAAGCCCCAGAGTTCCGGCCTGCGCCGCTGAATCAATCGGATGATCAGCCTTTGCAGCCCGCGGCTGAAGCTTCAGCATTTTGGAAGCAGCCTGCCCCCCGAATGAGGCATCAATGGTTTGCTCCTGGGTGGGGAAGCCCTCAAACCGCAGCGCACCATCCTTTTCCTCCATGGACCATAAAAATGCATTCCAGGACCAGACATGGAAGGCGCAAAAGCTGTTAAAATCCGTCGTGGCGGCCGTTTCCTGAGGATCTGGAATGGCACTGGGAAACCAGCTGTCTGGCAGGGCACAATCGCCCTCGGCCCAGGAAGATGTCGACAAAAGCCACACAAACGGCACGGCCAACAGGCCCGCAAAGGCCCCAAGTCTAAAAAGCTTTCGGTGGAGAGGCATGATATTAGATCCCTTTACAAATCACGATTTACGCGGTGGGAGCGAAAATATCGCTCCTGCCCATTCCCATAAGGTCATCTAAATTGCGTCCGTCTCCTGTCGGCAGAGCGCGGACTTTGCAAAAATGCGCCCTGGAGATTTGCAAACAAAACCCAAAGGCGATGCCTCAATACAACCAAAAAGAGAGTGATTTGACCAGATAATATTTCACACCTGACAGCTATTCAGACCTTCGCGCACGACCAAAGCCTTGCGCAAACCCTGAAAAAAGTCGGGTAATCAGGCGAAATTCACACCTACAATCCGCATAAATTCATAAAAAACCAAAATACGGGCCTTCAAATACGGGCCTTCAAATGCGGCTCTTCATGGAAAACCTCACCCGCGCGCGCCGTAAAAAAATGCGCCACTTATGCCGAGAGATACACTTTAAACGGTTCCACCCCAGCCCCCTTATTGAGCCGCGCATCCCTTCCCCTGCTGAAAAGACAGAGGAAACCACCGGGGTCAGCTCCGCGCTGTGCTGTGCTGTGCTGTGCTGTGGTCGCCCAGATCCGCAAGCGCCACGTCAGGTTTTTCCAACCTGCCAGTAGAATGCGCCAAAGCTGCGACAACTCCAGGCTGCAGGCCATCCGGGAGAGCTCCCGCATCGCCCCTTCCCCCCTGGAGAGCAGGTCTCCAACACGCACAATTTATTTCATTTTTTCAAAAATGCATGTTACCAATTGCATCATTAGTTGCGGGTGGGAGGTCCGCGAATGTCCTAATATTTTCCAAAACGCGCCACTGGCAAAATTAAGTTGCTCAGACGGCACATCACTCCATGAAGCGTCCTGGCGCGACTACGCTCTAGTTCCCCACATTAATTTGATTTACGATGCAGGAGACGACCACATGACTCGCTTATATGGCTACAATTCCACCCTTGGACTGGATAATTCCGTCAGTGGCGGCACGGATTTTATTGTCTACGACTCCCAGAACTCTCAGGGCACAAACGACAGCAATCATTTTCACTATACACCTGCGTCCTCGCCAGAAAGCACCACGGTAAATGGTAATGGCGCGCATGGCATCTTTGAAGGCTCCGGGTTTTCCACGACCACCGTTGATGGCGTTCTCACCCCCACAGGCGGAACCGTTTCCAGAATCACCATCGCGTTCGATGGCAGCAACACATCAGATCTGCTTATTGATGGCTTCACCCTGCCCCTTGTGGATCTGTTCAACGCAGACTGGTCCTATTTCCAGACCACTGTTTTTGGCGGTGATGACGATATCTGGGGATCGCTTTTTGGCGATAATCTCTTTGGCTACGCAGGCAATGATGAGCTCATTGGCGACTTTGGCAACGACACGCTGAACGGCGGAGAAGGTGACGATGTCCTGTTTGGTGACGACAAAGGGGGCACGCGTTATCGCAACAACTCGACCTCGCCGGTAACCGACTATGACCCAGAAGACTATTTGGCCGACTACGGCGATAACGACATGCTGTTTGGCAATGCAGGCGACGACACGCTGAACGGCGGCCTTGGCGACGACGTGCTGAACGGCGGCACCGGTGCAGATGTGCTCAACGGTGGCAGCGGCAGCAACACCGCCAGCTATGACGGCTCCGCGAGCGGCGTTGCAGTTAACCTCGAGACCGGCGCTGCGGTCGGCGGCGATGCTGATGGCGATGTCCTGCAGCACATCTCCTCGCTTATCGGGTCTGATCATGATGACATACTGACCGGTGACGATGCGGACAATTCCCTCAGCGGCAGCGCAGGGGATGACACCCTCAATGGCGGCGCGGGCGCGGACCTGATTGATGGCGGCGACGGCGATGGCGACACCGCCACCTATGCGGCATCAAGCAGCGCGGTGCAGGTGAACCTCGGGGCGTTTACGGCCACGGGCGGAGACGCGCAGGACGACGAGATCTATAACGTTGAGAACCTGATTGGCTCGGACCACAGCGACAATCTGACCGGTGATGTCGATGACAACGCTCTCGCAGGTGGAGACGGCAACGACACGCTCAATGGTCTGGATGGCGATGACACCCTAATGGGCGGCGATGGCGCGGACTCGCTGGAAGGCGGCGCGGGCGACGACATCCTTGAGGGCGGCGGTAGTGACGACCATGTTCACGGCGGTGCCGGTGATGACGATCTGTCTGGTGGCGACGGTGACGACCACTTTATCGGCGGCAGCGGCGATGACACCATGTCAGGGGGCGATGGCACCGATACCTATGTTCTCGCGCTTGGCATGGGCGATGATGTCATCACTGACTTTGAGTTTGGCACCGACCTGCTGGAATTTTCCGGCGGCTCTGACTCTGGCGTCACCTACAGTGAAAACTCTGACGGCGATCGCGAGATCAATCTTTCAGACGGCTCCCGGCTCACCCTTATTGATGTGCCGCTGAACCACGCAGCCACTGGCAGTTTCTCGATATCGGGCAGCACTGATGTCGGCGACACCCTGAGCGCCAACACCACGAGCATTGAGGATCTTGACGGGCTCGGCGACTTTGACCTGCAGTGGATGCGCGATGGCCAGGCAATCTCTGGCGCAACTGGCAGCAGCTACGAGATCACCGATGCGGATGGTGGCTCTGCCCTCACCCTGTCCGTCAGCTTTACCGATGATATCGGCAATGATGAAAGCCTGGACAGCAACAGCATTGAGATCGCTGCGGTGGTTTCGGGTGAAGAAATCAACGGCAACCGCCGCGGCAACCGGCTCGAAGGGACCGATGCGGACAGCGAGATCAATGGCAAAGGCGGCCGGGACAAGCTCTACGGCAATGGCGGCGATGACACCCTCGGCGGCGGCGCCGGCAATGACAAACTGTTTGGCGGCAAGGGAGACGATATCCTGAACGGCGGCGGCGGCAGAGATGTGCTGCGCGGCAACAAAGGCGACGATACTCTCGACGGCGGCGCTGGTGCGGATAAGTTCATCTTCTCGCGCGGCGACGGATCCGACAAAATCAACAATTTCAATGCTCTTGCGGACAAAATCGTCATCAAACGTGGCGCATCTGATTTCTCTGATCTGGACATTTCGCGCTCTGGCAGTGACGTAGAGATCAGCTTTAAGGATGTGACGATCACCCTGTCAGATTTTGACCTCACAGACGTGACTGAAGATTTCTTCATTCTCTAACTCACGAAACAAGTGACCCCACTGCCCACATAGTGGTGGGGTCACTCCGATCTTCTTTCAGATTTCGGCGCGCCGCGTCTGCCCGGGAACCTTGCGCAGCAGCCCATCCTTGCTGCCGCCCCTCCCAAATCCACACAATTTAGGGCGACGCGCCAATTGAGGCCAGTTGGGGCCAGCTGGGACCTGTTGGACCCGGGCGCTTGACCCAGCTGGACCCGGTTTAGCCCAGTGATAGCCCCTCCACACATCCCCTGCTTGTTAAATCCCGACACCGTGGCAAACCTCTCGCGCTACGACGGCTCCGACTGGTGCAGAAAACCCGCCCAAACGCCTCAAAAACGCGCTGGCACCACCGCTGCCTTGCGCAGGACAGGCGGCTTGGTCATCATGGGACCACAAAGCAATTTTGCGGCTTCGCACTCTAGGCTTTGCGGCCGACAAAGGAAGGTAACGGAATGATTTCTCTACGTGTAGTATCTTGGCCCCAAACCCCGATGCGCGGGCTTGCCTGCGCCCTTCTTTTGGCCTCCTGCGTGCTGGGCGCAGGTCCGATACAGGCGCAGGAGGCTCCGGCCCCCAAGGTCTCTGTCATGGCGGCCCAGGAGACGGCCATTCGCAACTCCGAAACCTTTATCGGACGTGGCGAGGCCATCGACAAAGTCGACCTGGTGGCACGTGTCAGCGGCTATCTCGAAGAGGTTCTGGTCAAAGATGGGGCCGAAGTCAGCGAGGGCGATTTGCTGTTTCGCATCGAAAGCAGCACCTATGAAGCCACCTTGGAAACCGCACGCGCAGAGGTGGCCAGGGCCGAGGCCAACCTTGAGCTTGCAGGACTGGATCTGGACCGCAAGGAAGAGCTGTTTGAAAGAGGCGCGGTGCCAGAGGCCGAACGCGATACTTCGCGGGCCAATGAGCTGGTCGCAGAGGCAGCCCTGCGCGCAGCCCGGGCTTCGGTGCAACAAGCGGAACTGAACCTGAGCTATACCGAGATAAAGGCGCCCTTTTCAGGCCGGGCCGGCCGGGTGAATGTCAGCCTGGGTGAAGTGATTGCCCCCGGTGGAAAATCTCTGATCAACCTGGTGCGCGAAGCGCCTATCTATGTCACCTTTTCCCTGAACGAAAAGAGCTACATTGACGTGTTGCAAACCATCGGCGCCGATACCGATGACAAAGGCGATGATGCGGCTCTGCCCGATGTCTTTGTCATTTTGCCAAATAACACCGAGCTTGCGGAAAAAGGCCAGGTGGCCTTTGTCGACAACCGGATTGACCCTGCCACCGGCAGCGTGGCGATCCGGGCGCAATTTGACAACGATCACCGGCTGATCCTGGACGGCTCGTTCTTGACTGTCGGGCTCAAGGCGCAGGACACCCAAAATCACATAACAATCAGCCAGGCCGCGATCCAGCGCGATCAACAGGGGCCCTTTGTGCTGGTGGTCGAAGACAACAACCTGGTGACGCAGCGCTATATTGTGACGGGCGATGTCATGGGCACCGAGATTATCGTGCTCGAGGGCCTGGCCCAAGGCCAGAAGGTGGTTGTCGAGGGGCTGCAAAGGATCCGGCCCGGCGTCGAAGTTAGCCCGGTTCTGGTTGAGAAAAGGGAGGAAAACTAAGTGTTATCTTCGGTTTTCATCTCACGTCCAAAATTCGCCATCGTAATTTCGCTGGTTCTCACCTGTATGGGTCTCATTGGCTATTTTGCTTTGCCGGTCGCCCAGTTTCCAGAAATCACACCCCCTGTTGTCTCGGTGACCGCCAGCTATACCGGTGCCAATGCCGAAACAGTAGAAAAGAGTGTTGCCGCGCCAATCGAAGCCCAGGTCAACGGGGTGGATGATATGATATACATGTCATCCAGCTCCAGCGACACCGGCAGCTACTCGCTTTCGGTCACCTTTGAGGTGGGAACTGATCCGGATATTGCCTCGGTCAATGTGCAAAACAGAGTGGCGCAGGCGACCGCCAGCCTGCCGGCAGAAGTTATATCCTCTGGGGTGGTGACGCAAAAGAGCTCTACCAACATGTTGCTTGTCACAGCTCTTTCGTCACCAGACGGAACCTATGACCGCATTTTTCTGTCAAATTATGCCTCTATCAACCTCAAGGATGCCCTGTCCCGCGTGCCGGGTGTGGGTAAGGTCGATGTTCTGACCAGTTTTGACTATGCCATGCGGGTCTGGATGGACCCCAGCAAAATGGCGGCGCTGGCGATTACACCAGGAGACGTGATTGCTGCAATCCGTGAGCAGAGCCTGGAAGTCTCTGCAGGCCAGATCGGGGCGCCTCCGGTGCCGGGGGAGCAGGTGTTCCAATACACCATCAAATCCAAAGGTCGGCTCAGCACCGCTGCAGAGTTTGGCGACATTGTTATCAGAACCGGCGCCACCAGCAGCCTGGTCCTGCTGAAAGATATTGCCCGGGTCGAACTGGGCTCGGTCAACTATGGCAACTCAGGCTATTTTGAAGAGGACGCGGCCACCATTATTGCCGTGTATCAGGCGCCAGGCGCCAATGCTCTGGAGATTTCCAGCCTGGTCCGGGCTGAGCTTGATCGTCTGTCTCAGGCCTTTCCCGAGGACGTAAAATACTCGGTCCCTTTTGACCCCACTGACTTTGTTGAACAATCTCTGAATGATGTGATCTCGACCCTGATGCTGACCTTCGGCCTGGTGATCGCAGTGTTCTTTGTTTTTCTGGGCTCCTGGCGCCCCACCATCTTCCCCGCCGTTGCAATTCCTGTGTCGCTGATCGGCACCTTTGCCTTTCTTTTGGTGCTCGGAATGACGCTTAACACCATTTCGCTTTTTGCCCTGGTGCTGGCCATTGGCATTGTGGTGGATGACGCCATCGTGGTGGTGGAAAACGTTGAACGTCTGATCGCTGATGAGGGGCTCAGCCCGCCGGATGCCACCCGCAAGGCAATGATGCAGATTACCGGCCCGGTGATTGCAACAACCCTGGTGCTGCTGGCGGTGTTTGTCCCCGTGACCTTCATGCCTGGGATTACTGGCGAGCTGTTTTCCCAGTTTGCCATCACCATCTCTGTTGCTGTGGTGATTTCCTCAGTGAACGCGCTGACGCTGTCCCCGGCGCTGTGCAGCATTATCCTAAAGGCACGCTCGGGCCCGCCCACCGGGCTTTTGGCTGTCTTCGAAGGCGGTGTGAACGGGCTGCGCACCGGCTATGTGTCTGTGGTGCGGCGTCTGTTGCGCTTTCCGGTCATTGGCCTTGCGATTGTTGTGGCTGTGTCCATCGGCTCAGGCAGCCTTTTTGGCGTCACCTCCAAAGGCTTCCTGCCGTCAGAGGACAATGGCTACCTGTTTGTTGATGTACAGTTGCCAGACGCTGCGGCTCTGGGGCGCACAGAAACCGTCACAGCGCGGGTGAATGCACAGATCGAACAGATCCCCGGTGTGGAAAATACCATTCTGGTGAATGGCTTCAGCCTCTTGAATGGCGCCGGTGCCAATGGGGCCATGATCATCGTCAGCCTGGACCCATGGGACGCACGCCAGACAGATGATCTGCAACCAAACGCGATTTTGCAGCAAATATATGGCATCGCAAACCTTGAGGCTGCGGCCAGTATTGTGGCCTTTAACCCGCCGCCCATTTCTGGGCTGGGCATGTCTGCGGGGGTTGAGATGGAAGTGCAGCAAACTGCCGGTGGCACAGCACAGGACCTGTCACAGGCGGTTGGCTCGTTGGTCTATGCCGCCAATCAGCGCCCGGAACTTTCGCAATCCTACACAACCTTCCGGGCCAATGTGCCACAGCTGTTTGTCGATCTGGACCGCGAAAAGGCCAAAACCCTGGAGGTTTCTATCTCCGAAGTCTTTCAGACCATGCAGGCGCATCTGGGATCATACTACGTCAATGATTTCAATTTGTTCGGTCGCGTGTACCGTGTGATGGTTCAGGCCGACGGAGACTACCGGGATAAGATAGAAGACATTGGCGCTCTCTATGTGCGGTCGCAAACGGGTGAAATGATCCCGCTGGCGACCCTGATTGATGTGGAAAATATTCTGGGGCCTATGATCCTGAAACGCCACAATATGTTCCGCTCTGCCACCGTGACCGCCGTGCCCGCCGCCGGGCTCTCGACAGGGGACGCGATCCGGGTCTTGCAAGAGGAGGCCGCAACCGCCCTGCCCGCTGGCTATGCCTTTGAGTGGACAGGCACGGCGCAACAACAGCTGGACTCCTCAGGCATGGTGCTCGTTATCCTGCTGCTTGCCGTGCTCTTTGCCTATCTGTTTCTGGTGGCGCAATATGAGAGCTGGACCATGCCCGTGGCGATTTTGCTGTCGGTCATTGTGGCCCTGTTCGGGGCGGTTGCTGCGGTGGCGCTGACAGGCAGTGATATCAACCTCTACACCCAGATCGGGATGATCATGCTGATCGGTCTGGCCTCCAAAAACGCCTTCTGATTGTGGAATTTGCAATGGAGCAGCGCGCATCCGGGCTTTCTATCCTTGAAGCAGCCCGCGAGGCCGCCCAGCAGCGGTTCCGCGCCGTCATGATGACCGCTCTTTCGTTTTTGTTGGGGGTTGTGCCTTTGCTCATTGCCTCGGGTGCCGGGGCCGCCAGCCAAAGGGCCATTGGGATTGCCGTGTTTGGCGGCATGCTGGCCGCAACAGTGCTGGGGGTGATTGTCGTCCCCCTGCTCTACGCGCTGATGCAGTCCGTACGCGAACGCCTGAAAGGGCCGCAAGCGCCTCAGCTGGAACAGTCACAGTAACGCCACTGCCGCTTCTACGGGTCTTACCTCTGGCCGCCCCCTTGCTGGGGCGGCCATATTTATTTGCTCAACTGGCAGGATCAAGGCGTTGCGGTGCCGGGTGTTGCAAGCAGCAGGCGCCACACTCCATGTTTTTTCCACGATATGTCACGGCGCACTGGTCAGCTGCACAGAAAGTTGCTCGGCCAATTGCTCTGCAAGCTGCGCGTTTTCGGCTTTGAGGGCCGTAATCTGTGCCCGCATCTGTTCAAGATGTGGCGCAAGCTCGTCCAGGGTCAGCCGGGGAGGAATATGAGCCGGGCAGTTCCAATCAAACGCGTCGACCTTGATAACAAGCGCGCGTTCAGGCCGTCCTGCGTAATCTTGATCATGCAGGCTGGCCAGCAGCTCCGCAGCCGCCTCGCCTTCGACGATCTGCACCCGGCCCCAGATTTTCAGACGCCTGCGATTGGGGTAGTCCATCAGGATCAGCGAGACACGGCTGTCACCTGCCAGGTTGCCCCGGCTCAGATACTGACGGTTTCCACGGTAATCCGCATAGGCGATCGTCTGATCATCAATGACCCTCAGAAAGCCATGCGGCCCACCGCGAAACTGAACATAGGGCCAGCCTGTTTCAGACACCGTTGCCTGATAGAACCCGTCGCGGGCATGGATAAAGGCGGCTTCAGCGGCGCTCAGGGCCTTGCCGCCCTCTGCGTCGGGGGACAGGAACTTGGCGTAGCCTTGCGCAGAGCCCATACGGGCCTGTTCGGCTCGGACATTTGGGGTAAACGCAATTTCAGCAAAGGCACGGGGCATAGGGATCTCCTTGTCAGCGGTCAAATCAGAGGTTCAGAATATGCGTCATGATCGGGTTCCTTTTCAGCGCTGACGGGCGTTATCAGAACTGACATTACTGATCGGTACACCATGGAAATCAAATATGTACAGATCGGTACACTAAATCAAGAAATAATTTGCCCACATAGGCGGAAGACTGGCTATTTCCCTATATAAATGCCTGCTCCCACGCCTTTTTTGTGCTGGAAGTTCAGGCTCCGCACCTGTATGTAAATTTACCAATCAGTACAGTTAGGAAGCCTGACATGCGGCCAAACAAACGGGATGAGCTCGTCAGAAAAGCGCTGGATGTGTTCTATCGCGAGGGGTTCAACGCCACCGGGATGGACAAGCTGGTCGCCGAAACGGGCATTTCCAAGACATCGATGTACAAACACTTTCGGACCAAAGAGGATATCATCCTTGCGGTTCTTCGACTGCGTGATGAGCGGTTTCGAAACTGGTTCTGTCGCCGGATCGAAGAGATTGCAGAGGGGCCAAAGGACCGGCTCCTGGCAATTTTTGACGTCCTGCAGGAATGGTTTGAAACCCCCGAATTCAAAGGCTGCATGTTCATAAAAGCGGTGTCAGAATTCCAGGACCCAGAGAACCCGATCCATATCCAGTCGGCGACGCATAAGCAGATGTTGTTGGAATATGTGGAAGATCTCGCCACGCAGGCAGGCCTGCAAAACCCCGCCGCGCTTGCCAGGCAGCTGATGCTTCTAAAGGAAGGGGCCATTGTCCTTGCAGTCATGCAGGGCAATGCGGAGGCAGGACGTGACGCCAAAGCCGCAGCGACCAGTCTGATTGCGGCCGCCTGATTACCGCTGCCTGATTACCGCTGCCAGATTACGGCCGCCTGTGTTGTTTCGTTTCACACCTGTGCCCGGGTTTTGCGGTCTCAGAAATAAAACGGTTGATCTGACAGCCTTCCACTGTGAAGAGAGCCCTTAACAGGCCGGTTGCGCGACCAGACCGGCCGCCTTTCTCACTTATCCGATCTTTTGGAGCCCCCTCATGACCATCACCTCCCTTGTTACGCATTCTGGCGGCTTCCACGCAGACGAGCTGCTGTCTTCTGTGGTGCTCACGCATCTTTTCCCACAGGCGGAGCTGAGCCGCACGCGAGACCGCAGCATCCTTGCAAGCGCTGCACATAAAATCATCTACGATGTGGGGGGCATGTACAGCGCTGAAGAACAGATCTTTGACCACCACCAGCGCCCCAATCCGTTGCGCGAAGATGGCCAGCCCTTCAGCTCTTTTGGACTGATCTGGGCCCACTACGGGCGCGCCTATCTGGCAGCGCTGGATGTGCCTGCCGAGGAGGTCGAGGCGATCCACACAAGTTTTGACACCAAATTTGTGCTGCCCATTGACCTGCTGGACAATGGTGCCATGGACCCGTCAGTGGCGGGCCCCCCGTCGATCCTGACCCTACCGGCCCTGTTGGGCAGCCTGAAACCTGTGTTTGATGATCCCTCCCCCACCGCCGACGACGATGCGTTTAAGGCGGCACTGCCCATTGCGCGCTGCTTTATCGAGGCTGCTATCAACAATCTGGCAGCCAAAGCCCGGGCGCAAAATCTGGTTCTGTCGGCCATCGCACAAGCAGGCAGCTCGCCCATTCTGGAATTGCCAATGGGCATGCCCTATCGCTCGGCGATGGATAAGGCAGGGGCAGATCATATGCTGTTCGTGGTCAATCCGCGCGGCAGCGACTGGACTCTCAATGGCATCAAACTGTCAAATGACACCTTCGAACAACGCGCCGATCTGCCCGTAGCCTGGGCCGGATTGACGGATGAGGCGCTCGAGGCTGCCTGCGGTGTCAAAGGCGCGAAATTCTGCCACAACGCCCGCTTTATTGCCGTTGCCAATTCGCGTGAGGCAATTCTGCAAATGGCGCAGCTTGCCGTCGAGGCACTCTAACGGGCCTGTCGTTAAGGCGCTAAAACAGAAAGGGGCTCGCGTTGCGGCGTAGCATAGCGAGCCCCTGCAATTTCGGCCAATACCCCCGGCTGGAAATCAAAAGAAACGCGCGATGTCACGGCCAAGGCCGCACTGTCAATTCGGACCACACTCTCGGCTGATCCCAGCAGCCAGTCGCTGACAGGAATAGAGATGTCAGACGGCCCCTGCCCATGGCCGTACGGCCAGCCAATCGCATTTGCCCTTTGCGGCTATGTTACCTCCAAACCTATCCCCGTCTGCATAGAGCTGAGAGACTATGCTGGCGTCCTGTGCCGCGTCTGGGACTGTAATCACCATCGTCACATTCCCCCTCAAATCCGCTAAGCGCACAATTGCGCTGCTTTCACAGGATGCATGCTGAATGAAGGGCGAAAATCTAGCATTCGCCAACCTATGTCAGATATGGAATACTTGGTGTGACCGTGAAACCAGTGACGAGTTGACAGTTTAAGGGAAACAAAAGGTGCATAACGGAATGCCTTCATACAAGTATGGGCTCTTGGATGCGATAGATCAGGCAATTATCGTCCTTGAGATTGGCCCAGACAATCTGCCGCGATATGTGGCGATGAACACAAAAGCCCTCTCCACTGTGAATTTGCCCCAGCCGGACTATGTGGGCAAAACCGCGTTAGAAGTATACGGAGGTGCTACAGGCGAACGTGCAATCGCCAAGCATTTAGAGGTGGTGCGGTCCGGCAAACAAAAAACCTATGATGTCGAACTGGCCTCTGACCAAAACACCCGCTTTCTTCGTACAACCCTGACGCCCGTTTTTGACGCCGATGCCAACCTGACCCATCTGGTCGGCTCATGCTCTGATGTGACCTCTGAGCGCGAACGTGACGCTGCACTGAAGCTCACCAAGATCGCCAAGGAGCACGCAGAAGAAGCAAACCTGGCGAAAGAGCGCTTTCTGGCGAATGTGAGCCATGAAATCAGGACGCCGATGAATGGCATTATTGGCATGTGCGAACTGTTGCAAGAAACCGCGCTCGACAGTAAACAAGCACTGTTTGCCAATACAATTCTCAATTCTGCCAATGCCTTGCTGGCTATCATCAATGATGTTTTGGACTTCTCAAAGATTAGAGCCGAAAAAATTTCCTTGCACAATGAGGCCTTTTCGCTGCGTGAGCTTGTTTTAGATAGCACCACTCTTCTTTCGGTAAAAGCAGCCGACAAGGGGTTGGGTTTTCACGTAGAGTATGACGTCAGCACGCCTTCGGTTTTTATTGGAGATGCCGCAAAGCTGCGACAAATCTTGCTGAACCTGCTTGGCAATGCGATCAAGTTCACAGAACAAGGTCATATCACAGTTGCTGTTACCTATGACCCCGGCGCCCCGGAACGTCCGCTCGAACTCTCGATAACAGATACGGGTCGCGGGATTGAAAAGGCGCAGCAGGCCAAGATTTTTTCAGCATTTGAACAGGTTGAAAGAGCCGCAAGCAGCAATGTGGAGGGGACCGGCCTGGGGCTGGCAATCACACAGGCGCTGGTTGAAAAAATGGGCGGGAAAATAACGCTGAAATCTGCTTCGGAACAGGGGTCGACTTTTTCTGTACTGCTCGACCTTCCGCTTGGCGACGCAACCACACTGGCCCCCGCCACTGCGGTAAAACAAGCTAAAATACACCTGCCACTGCCCGCCACGCCCAGCTATTCAGAGAGGGTCATAGACAACCCCTCTGCTGGCCCCCTGAAGCACCTGAATATTCTTGTGGCCGAGGATAACAGAACAAACCAATTGGTTGTTCGCAAAATGCTTGAAGCAGCTGGCGCAGATCTTCACTTTGTTACCAACGGGCTCCTCGCGCTGGAGGCCTTTCAAAAAATCAATTTCGATCTCGTTCTTATGGATCTGTCCATGCCGGTCATGGGAGGCCTGGAAGCCACCCGAATGATCCGCCAGTTCGAAACCGACACCCAGCGCCCCGCCTGCCGTATTATTGCCCTCACCGCCAACGCGCAGGCCAGCGATGCAACACTGTGTTATGAAGCAGGCATGAACGACTTCATTACCAAACCCTTCCGCAAGACTGAGCTTATGGACTGCCTGCTAAAGCGTGAATGATTTCACCTTGATCTCAGTGCAGCACTTCTTGGCGAGACAGGAGTGCGCAGAATAAATCTCTTTTGGCATCAGCCACTCACCCATGCGGCCTGGCTCAGGCCGCCGCCTCCTCTTTCGCCTCGAACAGGTTCGCAAGATCGATTGCCGCGGCCTCCTCCTCCGTCTCAATAAGAACCTTGCGTTCCGCCTGATCGAACTTGATTTCCGAACGCAGCAGGATCGCCAGCGCGCGAAAACTCTCGACAATGGCGGTCATGTCCTTGTGTTGCGCATTCTCTGTCCAGCTCTCGCCCTCTTCGGCCGGAGGGGCGCCATTCAGCGGCACGTAGCCATCCAGCGTCGCCACCAGCCCCTCGGCTGCGGCAAGCGCCTCGTTAAGAAAACTGCCATAGGCCTCGCTGCGTCGTATGACACTGTCATTGGCCGGAAATTCCGCGTCGCGTTTGGCACCATATCCGGGACCACCTCCGCATAGCTCGGTCAGTCGGGCAAAATGCTTATCCACAGCCGGTGTTTTTGCGCTGTCCTTGGACAGGGGTGGCACAGCCTTGACACTGGCGGCGGCCTTGAACCGGATCCAGCTGGTCAGTGTCACCTCCGGTGTGCCGGGATGCCAGGGTTTGGCAATCGGGATGCGGTGCAAAACAACCGGATCATCGCTATATACACTCATGAAATAGCTCACAACTTTCTGGCAGACATCGCTTTGATCCTGGAGGATCTCCGGCGTCAAACCACAGTTGCGGGCGACTTCTTTGGCAATCGGGTCGCCGTCTTTCACGATCCCATAAGCCAGCACGCATTTCGACAGGGTCGAATTCCACCGCATCGCCTTGCGGGCCAGTTTACGGTCGCCCTTATTTTCCGGCAGGCGCGCCTGTTTATAGAGGGCCCAGCCCTCGGCGACGGCAGCCTCTTTTTGCATCTTTGTAGCCATAATTCGTCAGCGCACGCGCCATGCTGTTGGCGATGGTGCCCGCCGTTGCAACGCCGGTAATATCCGCCAGGCGCAGGCTCTCCATCACCACGCCTGTCAGGGAGGTTATGGTGTCGAGGGTTTTTTGACTAACCTGGATTTTGGCACTGGCCACGCGGCTGGAAATTGCGGGCCCATAGACAGAATCATTGCCATAGGTCAGGGCCGTATTTGTCAGCCACAGGTTCAGCTCGTCTGACTTTTTCACCAGATAGGCAACATCCATCGCCAATTGACGGATTGCTGTGGCGAGGCTGGCACCGGGCAGGAACTTCACCAAAATAGTGGTGGCACCAGAGCTCAGCTGGTCAATCACCATCCACTTCATTTTCACCGCTTCCGCCTCGGCGATCAGCTTGTCCATCGCCGCCATGGCTTTTTGGGCCTTTTCCTGATCAGCAAGATCATCCGGGCTGGGCGTTGCATCCTCGATCAGCTTCATCAGCTCGACCTGACGCTCCTCGGTCTCCTGTGCAATATCGGCCAGCAGCTCTGCCTTGAAGGCCTCGTCCTCATGCATGCGCTTTTGATAGCTGGCAAAATCCTCCTCGCGGGCCTGAGCCTCAAGATCCGCATTGGCCTGCGCCAGTTTGGCCTTCATCTTGTCCGGATCAATGGTCTGAGACACCGGGAAAGCCGCAAACAGGCTGTTGGCGCCCTGCAGCGCCTTGGTCATATCGCCGATGTCTTTGCCTGTCGCCGCCAGACGCGAGGTCTCCATTGCCGCAGTTTCCTGCAACGGCGCGGTTGAGTGCTGATCATTGCCAACCGTCTCCCGCACCCCGGCCGAGGCCGGCTCATAGGTGCCGATCATGATGCCCTCGACCACATTCAGGCCGATAGCGGCCATCAATGCTGCGGGATCAATTTTCTTGTTGCTGTCCGGCTGGCCCGCCGCGTGGACCAGTTTTACGATCTGGGCAATATTTGCAGCCCCTACAATGGCTGCGGCGACATAGGCGCCGATCTTGCTCCATTGCCCATTGGTTCCGTCAACGGTCTGGCCATGTTCATCCTTCCCTTTGGGCACATCCAACGCCCCAAGGCCGTTGCCAATTGCATCTGCCAGCGTTGCGACAAGCGCCTTGGCGATGCCATCGCGGCCAGAAGGCGGCGCATCCAGAAGATCCTTGATGCGAAAGACCATCTTTGAGCCTGCCAGAGACGCAGAGATCACCTTTTTGGCAACATCTGTCCCTTGCTTATAGCTTTGCAGGGCAGCGGTGCCTTTGTCATTTGCATTGCGCTCGGCCTGGTCCGACGAAATCGAGGCAACGGCAGCCTGTGCCACCACGTTAAAGGCCAGTTCAGCAATTTCCCAGTTCCGTTTCTCGCTGGGCTTGTCCAGTGCCTTGTTGGCCAGATCAAAGGCCCCGTTGGCCAGACCAAAGGCCAATGTGGCATAGGCTTGCTGCCGCTTGGCTTCTTTGCCCGATTGATCCTGAGCCGTCAGTTCGTCCAGCCGGGCTTGTTTATCCGCGGGCAGCGTATTGTCGCTGTCCTGTTTCTTGAGGTCAGCAAGCTCGTTCTTTTCGCTCTGCGACATCGAGGCGCCGTCGAAATTGGCAATACTGATGGCTGCAGATGCAACCGAGCCCATCAGGGCCACGGTGTCTTTTGCAATCATCAGGCCACGCTGCAGTTTTTCGTGCTTGGAGGCCGTCTTACTATGCTGTTTCAGCTGCTCGCCGTAAATTTCGCAGGCGCCGTTAAAGACCTGGGCCTCCTGGCTGTATTGGTCCGCAACCGCATTTGACGGGATCACATTGGCCTTGACCAGCGGCGACCACAACTCTCGCTCGATATCGCGGGCCGTAAAGAGCGGGTTGCCCTCACTGTCGACTGCCGCCTCCATTTTTGTCTGCAGCTCGACCAGTTTCTGGTGCATTTTCTGCACCTCGCGCGCCTTGTCCGGGTCCACCTGATAGCCGTCGCGCAGGTCGTGGCGGGTGTCCACCTCGCTGTCACGGTCGCCAGTGCTCCAGGCCATGGTTGCCACCACCCGCGTTTCTGTTTCCGTCTTGCTCCAGAAATGCTTGCGCTGGGTTTCGGTCCATTCAATAGAAAAATCCTGCGCCGCCACCAGATCAGCACTGAGCTGGTCCACATTGCCCAAGATCTCCTGCAATGCCTGGCTTTTTTCTTCTTCATGTGCCGCGGCCTGGACAAATTCACCGCGTCGGCCGACGGCGGTCTGCAGCCATGTGATCTGGGGCTCAGTAAAAGTGGTCATCTCTGTGATCTCCCAGCGAGGCTTATTTCGGCACAGCTGTCAAAAGCTTGATTTCAAGACGCGGCAAGGCGGCCATCGCCGCTTCCAGTTCTGGATTGCCACCTGTGAAGGGCTGTTTGCGGTAGTGAGCCAGCGGCGCATTCCCCTGCAACGCGCCCGTCAGACTGCGCAGCGCGCTCAACGCCGCTTCCCGGGGAGGCCGCGGATTGTTGCCCCCGTCCAGCGCCTGCTGCATCAGCTTGCCATTTGTCTCCAGCGCCGCAAGATCCGTATCGCGGACAAACCCGGCAACGGTCTGCAGGTAGGATTTAACCTCTGCGCTGCTGATGCCTGTGCTGCCATCGCTGGAGAGCAGATCCGCCACATCCCCGACCTTGGCAATTTCGCCCTCCAAACCCATGACGGCCCTGGTAAAGGCGCGCAGCTTGCTGGCGCAGTCCGCTGTCGCCTTCTCAACGTCCAGCTTTTTGAACGAGGCCATATCCGCGACCGTTGCGGTATGACGACTGGCGTCCTGCTTCAGCTCTGCCAGCCGTTTAAGCGGCTCTTCATAGTCGCCCGAGGCCTTTGTCTGTGCTTTCAGGCCTGCTATCTCATGCAGCGCAATCTCCACATCGCTTGCGTCCATATTCGACAGAGTGAAGGCTTTCACAAGCTTGGTGAACAAGGCTTTGACTGCGGTATATTCGGTCTCGAAGAGCTTTTGCTGCGCTTCGCGGGCCTCTTCCTTTTGCTGCCCCCGGACCGTGTCCTCCCTCAGCTTGATCCAGGCCCCCTTCTCGTCCCCACTCATCGCGTCGCTGGATTTACTCTTGTTGAACTTCGCGGCAAGCCCGACGGCTTCGTCGAGCTTGATCTGCAACTGAACAAGCATATCTCCGGCCCGCTCCAGTGAGACCTCATCGCGCTCATCCGCAATGCGCCTGGCTTCGGCCAGATCACTGACAAAAGCGCCAAAGTATCCCGAAATCTCGACGCCGTGGATCGGGTTCTTCGCCATAAGTTTGGACAAAGCGTCTATTTGGCCCTGCACAGCCTTTGCGGCCTTGGCGCAGGCGTCATAGGTGGCCTTGCACCTGCGAACATCCGCCTTGAGCACGCCAGCTTCGTCCCACATGACTTCGAGCGCGCGGGCGGCCTCGACCGGATCCTTTGATTTGTAGGAGCCTTCGAACTTTTCGACCCTGGACTTCAGGCTGACCGTGCGGGTTGCTTCATAGGCGCCGTATTTGCTTTGCAGACGCGCCAGTTTTTTGTTCACAAGCTTCAGCTTGGCAATGATATCGTCGAATACCTTGGCGTTCTGCGTGACCGAGCCCTCATAGGCCCCAACCGCATCCAGATATTCCTTTGCGAGCCTCAAAGCATCAACCGATTCACTTTCAATCAATTGCTGCGCAGCACTCAGCTTCATCTCGATCTCAGCAAGCGCCTCCTTTGGAATGCTCTTGTTCTTTTTTTTCACAGCAGCGTCATAGCGCGCCTGAAGCGTTTGCAACTGATCTCTCAGGGCCGAAAGATCGACGTTTTCTGCTGCCGCCTGTGCGCGCCGCAGCAGCCCGATCTCCGCCTCCCCCTGGCGCAGGATGCCCTGCAGCATTTGCCCGCGCACGGCAAGATAGGGATCATTGTCGAGCCCTCTCAGATCAACCTCCAGTGCGTCCGCCTTGGCCGGGGCCTCCATCGCGCGCAGGGTTTTGCCGCATCTGTGGATGTCTTCGGTCAGATCAACGCAGACCTTGGCATCTTTGACCTTGTCCTGCACCGCTTTCTGGTGCGCCTCGACCTCTTGCAAATGCGTGGCATAAACTGTTTCCGGCGCGTTGTTCTGTGTTTCAATAATGGCCCTGCGGAGCCGAATGCTTTCGGCTTCCAGCTCGTCGGCGGCGGCGGTCAGACCTTCGAAACGCAACCAGGAGATTTGCCCGTCAATGGCGCCCAACGGCCCGCTTAGGCGCGGATCAAAAGCGGCCTCTTGCTGTTCAATGATGATCGCGCCGGTTCTGGCCGAGCGGTACAGGAACATCTGTTCGCGGGTCGCAACAATGGCCTTCATCGCAGCCTGCGGATCACCCGTCAGGTAGATCAGCATCGCCTCATCCAGCATGGCATGCAGGATCATGTATTCTTCGGTGCAGATCGTGGCGTATTTGCGTTCTGTTCGCGTACTTCCCTCCACCTTGATCATGGTAAAGACCTCGCTTCGGGCCTTTTCAATGTCTTTGGCAACACCGTCGCGCATCTGCTGGACGATCAGGAAATCAGTATCTCTCTTTTCAGCCGCGACCGCGTCATAGGGATTAACGTTCTGGGCTGCCAGCGCATCCTGCAGGTCGCTCACCCGCTGCACAGCCTGTGCCAGATCCTGGTCCAGATCTTCCTCGACCTCGGTGATCTGGCGCAGCCGGGTGCCCTGCTTCACCTCAAGTTCACGCGCCTTCCGGTAGGCCACCAGGGCCTGCGCATGGGCCTCCTCAGCCTGCTCAAGCTCCTCTTCGGCGCGCTCCTTTTGCGCGCCTTCTGGCATATCCCCGAGACTTGTGCGCAAGGCATCAACCCGACGCTGCGCCTGTCGCAGCGCGTTATTTGCTTCCATCGCATCCGAAGTGGACCGGGTCAGGGCCTCTTCAAAACGATTGTACGGAGTGAGCATCAAATCCTCGCCGGAAGTCGGCGGCTCCAGCGGCTTCCAGCCCTTGGCCTTGTTGAACTTCTCAATCCAATCCTGAACAGCAGGGGCTGCCTGTTTAGGTGCGTCTTTTGGCATCATCAAAATCCATTCGTCAAAAAGAGGCGGCCCGTGAGGTCAGGCGGAAACCCGTTGTTTGATGGTCTTAAGAGCGTTGAGAAGCGGCGCGCGGATGGCCAGCGTCTGGCCAAACGGATTGTTCTCACACAGGGCAATAATCGGATCAGAGCTTAGAAACGCGGCATATGCATCGGCTTCCTGACTCAGCTTTTGCGCGCTTTTGGCGCGATCTGCCTCTGCTGCAGAGTTGTAGCCCAACAGCGCCGCCATCAGCGCCGTATTGTTGCCTTTGGTCACGCCGCTCAGGCCGAATTTGGCAATGCGGGCAAGATTTGGGTCCTCAGCTTTGGACAGCAGCCCCATCAAAGGCGTAAGGCTTGCGTCGACCTGCCCCTTTGCATCCAGCCAGATATCAGCCGGGTTCTCTGGCAACAGATCCTCTGGTGTGAAAAATTCCGAGCCGTCCCCGGCCCCATCTGGGGCCTCTGTAGCCTCCGGGGTCTCTGTTCCCGCCGTTGCGTCTTGCGCGGCTTCAGCTTTGCTTTCCCCCGCTGCCAGATCCGACTCTTGCTCCTGCGTTGCAACTGGCGCCTGCTCGGGGCTTTGCGGCGTTGGTGCAGCGCCTACTTGCCGGATCAGCGTATCAATCACCTGACGCACCTTGGCCACACCCTGAGCGGCTTGATCGATCTGGTTGTTTTTGACCAAGGCGCCAAGTTGCTGGATCGGCTTGATCACCTTTGCCTTTAGCGCGTCTGGCAAGCTCTGCGCGTCGCGTGCCAGCTGCTGAATATCAGCACTTACCCCGGCAGCACCCGAGGCCGCAGCCTCCTCCTGCGCAGCCGCGGCCGCCGGTTTGGGCTCCGGCTGGGTCCGCGCGGGCAGCTTATCCAAAACAGCCTCTATCTGCGTCAACGCCTGATCAGCAGCGCCGAGATTTTGCGCCTTGATACTGGCGACAACTTTTTGCAGAGCCGCCGTCAGTTTCTCAGCAATAGGTTTTGGCGCCGTGGCAATGCGTGGTTGCGCCGCCTTGATGCGCAGAACCAAAGAGGCCGCATCCGGCTGGTCAGCGGCGTCAGGCTGCGCGGCACTTTGCTGTTCCGGGTCAGGTCTGGCCTGCTCCGCTGTTTCATAAAGGTCCGGGTCATCCGGCAGGTCTTCAATATCGGATTCAAGCACATTGCCGGCGGCGTCCATGATGACGACATTCAACGAGACTTTGCTGGCCTTTAGAAACCGTTTCACCGCCTTTGCCATGGCAGGCACCACAACCTCGCAAGAGAGCTGCATCACCTTTTCCTCAACAAAGCAGGTCCCGAACGCAGCCTTGTTGCCAGGGCCTTCGGATTTGGCGACCCGCCCCAGGAACGCTGGCGGCCGCTTGCGATGTATCGCAAAGAAATGTTCCTCAGCAGATTTGCCAGGATTAAAGGCAAAACCCAATGGCGCCTTGCGCGCCAGCTTTACCATTTTTTTGAGTTCAGGCCCGTCCAGAGCGAATTCAGACATCAGACTCCCCAACAAACGTATAGCAAAAATAGATAGTTCAATCCCGCTATGTTTAATGGGCTTTAACTTTTGATCAAGGTTTTTCCAGACAGCCCTGCACCGGGAGCCGCAACCCCCCAGGGCAGAACACCCGAGACTGACGCCGCCGGACGCCGCCCCCAAAGGGCAAGCGCCCTAGGCTCCGCCATATTTTACCGGCAGTTTGTTCGAGGATTTCATTTCCTTCAGCGACAGGTTCGAGCGAATGCTCGTCACCCCCGGCAGGCGGCGCAGGGTACTGTCGACAAAGGCACTGTAGTCATCGAGATCCCGTGCCACCACGACCAGAAGAAAGTCATCTTCACCGGTGGTATTGTGACAGGACAGGATGCTGGGCGTGGCCTCGATGATGCGCTGAAACTCCGCTGTCGAGGCCTGATCGTGCTCAGAGCAGCTCAACTGTACAAAGGCCATAACCCCAAGGCCCAGTTTTCGCCGGTTCAGGTTGGCCTGATAGCTCTCAATAATACCGCTTTCTTCCAGTTTCCGCAGGCGTCGCCAACAGGGGGTCTCGCTCATGGACAAGCGCTCCGCCAGTTTGGAGTTGGTCATCCGACCATCATTCTGCAGCTGATGCAGGATCTCCATGTTAATGTTGTCGATCTGGACCATCGGGCAGAAACCCCTTCCATCTGAACATATACGGGCAAATTACGCCCCAAAACTCGTCAATTATGGCAAGAATAGCAAAGTAATTCCGCGAAATTCGGGTAGGATAGGCTCAAATTTGTCCCGCTGCACAAGGATCTGCCCCGATGAAAGCCGTGCTGTTTGAAAAGTTCCAACAGGCCCCCAAGCTCATGACAGTGGCGGATCCCACACCCGAGGCCCATGGTGTTGTGATCCAGGTCAAAGCCACCGGGGTGTGCCGCTCTGACTGGCACGGCTGGATGGGACACGACACGGATATCGACCTGCCGCATGTGCCGGGGCATGAACTGGCAGGTGTGATCGCGGCCGTGGGCAAAAACGTCTCCAAATGGCGGGTCGGCGACCGAGTCACCGTGCCGTTCATCTCCGGATGCGGCTCCTGTTCAGAATGCCATGCCGGCCACCAGCAGGTTTGCCACAATCAGGAGCAGCCCGGCTTTACCCATTGGGGCTCTTTTGCCGAATACGTGGGCATACACCAGGCCGACCTCAACCTGGTGTCGCTACCAGACACAATGGATTTTGCCACCGCAGCCAGCCTCGGATGTCGCTTTGCCACCTCCTTTCGGGCCATTGTTGACCAGGGCAAGGTCAGCGCCGGTCAGTGGGTCGCAGTCCATGGCTGCGGCGGCGTTGGCCTGTCCGCCGTGATGATCGCAAACGCCGTTGTCGCCAACGGCGTCGCCATCGATATCGACGAAAAGCTGGCGCTTGCCTCAGATTTTGGCGCCCTTGCAACAGTGAACGGAGCCAAGGGGGCCGATGTCGCCGACGCCGTGATCGAGCTGACCAAAGGCGGCGCACATGTGTCGCTGGACGCGCTTGGCCACCCTGTGACCTGTTTCAACTCGATCCAGAACCTGCGGCCGCGCGGCAAACATGTTCAGGTCGGCCTCATGGCCGCAGATCACGCCATGCCACAGGTGCCCATGGCCAAAGTGATTGGCAAAGAGCTCGAAATTCTCGGTTCTCACGGCATGCAGGCGCACCGCTACGGCGCAATGCTCGACATGATAAACTCTGGCAAACTTGACCCCACCCGCCTTGTAGGCGACAGGATCAGCCTGGCCGAAGCCCCAAAGGCCCTGATGAACATGGATAAATTCCAATCTATCGGCGCAACCGTCATCACCAGCTTCTAGGCCCACCAAAGTTGCTCATGCCTACAACCACACGGGGAGCAAATATGACGTTCCACCTGCCCTGCAAAAGTGTCCTATGCCTTGTGCATCTGCGCGTGGCGGGGTGTGAAACCACCGCTGCAGGCGTAAATCTGGACGTCGAGTAAGGAGCTGAGATGTTTGAAAAGATAGACGACTATCCCGTCGATCCCATCATGATTGGTGCCGAGTATTTTGCACAGGATCCGCGTAAAGATAAGCTTAACCTGACCGTTGAGATCTATCAGGATGAACTGGGGCGCACGCCGGTGCTCAAGTCGGTCAAACTGGCGGAACAGCATCTGGTCGACACCCAGAACACAAAATCCTACCTCGCCCTGACAGGCGATGCCGACTACTGCCGCGTGCTGGGACAGGAGCTCATTGGAGCGGGGCTTTATGATGACAGCTTTGTTGCGGCGCAGACCGCAGGCGGTGCGGTGGCGCTCAGGGTTATGGCCGATCTTTTGGCGCAAATGCCAACCAGGCCCACGGTCTGGCTGCAAACCCCGACCTATGGCAACTATATCCCGATCCTGACGGCCGCTGGCGCACGGTTCCGTTCGGTGCCATACTATGACACCCTGCGGCGCGATATCCTGTTTGACCAGATGCTGGAGGGGCTGAAAGAGGCGCAACCCGGCGACATCTTCCTGCTGCAGGGGGTCTGCCACAACCCGACCGGGGCCGACATGACCCCGGCGCAGTTCGACGCCCTGCTGGACCTTTTGGAGGCGCGTGGCATCGTGCCATGGATCGATCTGGCCTATCTTGGCTTTGCACAGAGCTTTGACGCGGATTGCACCATGGCGCGCCAAATTGCTGCGCGATTCCCTGAATGCGTGATCTGCGTCACCCTGTCCAAATCTTTTGGCATCTACCGTGACCGCGCAGGCGCTTTGTTTGTCAAAACAAAACCAGCCGACCGCGCCCGCGTGCTGCGCGCCATGTCAGCCATTGTGCGCGCAGGCGCCTCACATGCGCCCGATCATGGCGCTTCCGTGGTGCGGACGATCCTGCAGGACGCGGGCCTGAAAAAACTGTGGCTGCAAGAACTGGATCAAATGCGGCAGCGTGTTGCACGGCTACGGCTTGAAATTGCAAAAATAGAAGTTCAAAACTTCGGTCGCAATGACCTCGGCTATCTGGCCCACCAATCCGGCATGTTTTCGCTCTTGCCTGTGACGCCAGAACAGGAGGCGGCACTGACGCGGGAGTATGGCATTCATGTCGTACAGGGAGGGCGGGTGAACCTGGCGCGTCTTGGCGACAAAGACATCGAGCCCCTGCTGCGCGCGGTTCACAATGTCACGCAGCCCAATCAGGGTCGCTGAGACTGCGCTGACCAAAAGTCGTATTTTGCGACAGGCGCACTCTTAGTCGCCATGATCTGATGACAACAAAGGCCGGAGCTTGGGCTCCGGCCTTTTCTATGTAGCACATCTGGCAACGCGTTGTGTGGGAAGG
>NZ_MWVJ01000041.1 GCF_002087335.1 Pseudophaeobacter leonis | reverse complement strand
ATCGCGCAATGAATCTCCGGCGGGGCCGACATCCTTGTTGCGCACATCCGCCAGCATGGCCTGGCTGATGGTCTGCAACTCTGCCTGGGCTCCAGAACCAAAGCGGATGATGGAGTTGCTGTCCCCCATGTCAATCTCGCCCATGCGGGTCAGGATTGCGGTGCTCACTTCCGGCGTGGCGGCCTCCAGCGGCTGCACCTCTTCAACGGGTTCGGGCAGGGTCGTCGCGGCCACTGCCAGAACCTGTGCCTGGGCTTCGGCGGCTTTTTTTTGAATGGTTTCAGACATCTAATTTTCCTTGAGAATGAGTTAGCTGCGGTCCAGGTGGACGCCTTCACGCTGCAGCCGGTCGCGCAGCACATCGATTTCTATGGTGAGGTCGCTGCGGTCTTCCAGCAGCATTTTACGGGTGCGGGCGGCAAAGTTCTGCTCTAGATCGGTGAGCAGCGCCAGATAATCGGTGCGCGCTGCAGCGTCGCCGCTGCGGCTGTAGATATCGGCAAACTTTACTGTCGCGTCCTTGGCCCCCTGCAAATAAACCGTAAGGTACTTGCGGGCGGCGGTCAGATCGCGGGGGTCTTCCTCGACCGTGCGAAGCAATTCCCGCGCCACCGCCTGAAATTGCTCGACCCGGTCTTCGACTTCGCGGTCGCGGGCACGCATCGCGGCATCCGTCATGGCGTCAAGACTGTATTCGGCTTCTTCTACGGCGCGTGCAACCCGGCTTTGCTGAAAGGTATCAATGCCTTCGGTGCCTTTGTCCTTGAGAGGGTCCAGACCAAAGGCCGCCAGATGCAGACCGCAGGCCGCAATGCCATAGATCGCGGCTGTCACGAGACCAGGCTCGGCCTTCCACGCGGCGAGGGCGGCACCCGCGCCAACCAAAACGGCGGCAAGTATCTTGCGCGGCAGTGCAGGTTTGCGGGCGACCCGCCGGGCATCAAATGCTGCCTTGGCGCGCAGCCCTTCGCGCAAAAGATACGCCCCACCAGCCCAAAGGGCCGCAGCAGTCAGTCCAAGCGCCATACCGGTCGCCCCATCTTTGACGGAGAGCACCAGCAATAGCCCGGCGGGGATAAACATCAGGTTTGAGCGCACGCCAACCGGATCAACTGTGGCATTGCGCACAGCAGCATTGGCAAAGCCCTTTGATGAGTTCGTGTCAGGAGCTGCGCAAACAGACTTACCCTTGGGGCTGAATTTGCCGCCGAACTGTTGTGCCATGACTCTAGCCTCCTACAATCCAGCCGGTGCTGAGACCAAACATCAGGAAAAGCAAAGCCACAAAGGCCATTTTCTGCACGCGTATTCCCCTTATTCCCGCCGAATTCCCACTCGTTCTCAAGAAACTAGGGGATGCGCGCAGCACTTGCTAGGGGGAAGTCTGCGGGAACAGCCTCAGCGGCGGGGATTTTTGCCGATTGGGCGCGGTTTCGAGCCCGGCCCCCGCGGCGCAGGCTTGCCACCATCGCGCCGACTATCATTACCACGGGCTGGGCCTCGCTCTGGGCCACGGTTGGCGTTCCGCGAGCCGTCCCGCGAGGCATTGCGGGCATCTCTGGAACCGGCGCGGGTTTGGAGCTGAGCCGCGACTTTGAGCCATACGCTGCCCTCTCGCCGACCTTGCCGCCCGGTTTTCCAACGGGCTTTCCTGTTGGTTTGCCACTTGGCCTGTCGCCGGGCTTACCTGCAAATTTCCCTGAGGGTTTTCCTGCGGACTTGCCAGCTGGTTTTCCACCCGGTTTTCCACCCGGTCTGCTCCCCGGTTTACCTCGTGTCGGGCGCGCGGCTGGCACCTCTTCCACTTCCATATCTTCAGGCTCAAGCCCAAGCTGGTCGCGCACAACGCGCGGGCGCAACTCTTCCACTTCACCCAATTTCAGAGTGCCAAGCTGGAAGGGGCCGTAAGACAGGCGCAGCAAGCGGTTGACGTTAAATCCGATATCTTCGAGCGCGCGGCGAATTTCGCGGTTCTTGCCTTCGCGCAGCCCAATCGTGAGCCAGGCATTGGCCCCTTGCTGGCGATCCAGCGCCACATTCATGGGCTGGAACCTTTCGCCATCAATCACCATGCCCTGGCGCAGCGGCTCAAAGTCTGTGTCTTTGGGACGGCCGTTGATGCGCACACGGTAGCGGCGCAGCCAGCCAGTTGAGGGCAGCTCAAGGCGGCGTTTGATGCCACCGTCATTGGTCAGCAGCAGCAGCCCTTCGGAATTGATGTCGAGACGTCCGACGGTCATCACCCGGGGCAGGTCCTCGGGGAGCTCATCAAAGATGGTGCGGCGGCCTTTTTCGTCACTATTACTGGTCACCAGCCCGATTGGTTTATTGTAGAGCCAAAGCCTGGGTGCCTCGGCCTGCGGCAGGGGCTTGCCATCGACAATAATACGATCCCGGCTGGTAACATTGAGGGCGGGGCTGTCGATCTTGGTGCCATTGACGATGACACGCCCCTCGGCAATCATGCGTTCCGCTTCGCGTCGTGAGGCAACACCGGCGCGCGACAAGACCTTGGCGATGCGATCCCCGCTTGAGGCGCTTTCGTCCGGTTTGGCTGCGGCTGGTGCCGGCTTGGCGGCTGGTTTTGCGGAGGCTTGGGCCTTGCTGGAGGCTTTGCCTTTGGGGGATCCGGGTGCTTTGCTCATGGATTTGGGACATAGAGCATTCCGTTGGCTTGCGAAAGCACCCATTCCGGGGCAGGAAAGGTCATGGAGGACAAACCCGCTATGTTCAAATCGCATATGAGTGCTGCGCTTGACGAGGCGCGTGCTGCCGCACTGCGGGGCGAGGTTCCTGTGGGCGCGGTGTTGATTGCACCGGATGGCCGGGTTGTGGCACGGGCAGGCAACCGCACCCGCGAGCTGAGCGACCCCACCGCCCATGCGGAAATCCTGGTGCTGCGCGCCGCCTGTGCCGCGAAGGGTACGGAACGGCTGCAGGGGCATGATCTGTATGTGACGCTGGAACCCTGTGCCATGTGCGCCGCCGCTATCGCCGCGGCCCGCATTGCGCGGGTGTATTATGGCGCGTCTGATCCCAAATCCGGCGGTGTGGCCCATGGTGCCTGCGTGTTTTCCCACCCGCAGGCACATCACGCCCCTGAGGTCTACGAGGGGATCGCTGAAAGCGACTGCGCTGCGCTATTGACCCGTTTCTTTCGCGAAAAACGCCAGGTGCAAGATGACTGACCCGACGGGGCTTGCCGACCGGACTAAACTTGCTGGCCTGACTGATCTGGGGGCTCTTCCAGAGCAAATTCTGCGTTGTTTTCAGGTGTCGGATCCTGTGCTGATGACCACAACGGTCGGCGCAAGCCTCTGGCAGGTGCACTGCGCCAAAAGAGGCCGAGCTGTGCTGAAATACTACGGCAGCCGGGGCATGGGAAACGAGGCCGCGGGCTTTCGGTTCTTGGCTGATGCGCCTGATGCCTTTGCTGCCCAGATCTATAAGCTGCGCCAGGATGCGGCGCTGATCGAATGGCTTGAAGGGCCGTTTTGGCAGATGTGGCGCGGGCTGGCCAGGATTTTGAAGCGGCGCAGAGCCTTCTGGCCGTCGCCTGTGGTTTGCATCAGGCCCCCGCCGGCGAGGCCTCGGGCTATCCCCGGCTCGAGGATTGGTTTGCGCCGCTTTTGAAAGCTGAGATGGCGCCGGGATGTTCGCCCGATATGATTGCCGCAATCGCGGCAAGCCAGCGGCTGGTGCTGCATTTGCTGCAGACACAGACGGATCTGCGCCCTCTGCATGGGGATTTGCATCACGACAACGTTTTGAAGGCCCCGCGTGGCTATTGCGCCTTTGATGCAAAAGGCATTGTGGGGGAACGGGCCTTTGAGTTGGCCAATGCCTTTCGCCACCCAAAGGGCTGCGCACTTCTTGTGGGGACGCAGCGGCGCGTCCTTGCGCTGGCTGATCTGTGGTCGGCAGGCTTTGGGGTTGAGCGCCAGCGCTTGCTGCAATGGGCTGCTGTGAAATGCGCTTTGTCTATCGTATGGCGTAGCAGGGGGCCGGTGTTGCATGATGAGGAGCAGGGGCTGCTGGCCAGGCTTCTGGCCTGCGCACAGGAGAGCAGCACGGCGGGCGCGCTCTAACCTCCGGGCTGACGCGTTGTCTGAAGCCCCGATGTTTCTGGATTGCTCACTCTGGTTTGGCGGCTCTGGATTGCTCACTCTGGTTTGCCTGTGGGCTGTGAACAAAATGCCCCCGTCGTTTTAGGTCTTGGGCAGGGCGCAATATTGGGAGAGAATTTGATGACAAAAGTGATTGCCGGTTCAGATGGGCAGCTGCGCTGTGCCTGGAGTGCCTCGGCGCCAGAGTTTGACGCCTACCACGACAGGGAATGGGGCTATCCCGTTGGCGATGATATCCGCCTGTTTGAAAAAATCTGTCTCGAGAGTTTTCAGTCGGGCCTGAGCTGGCGCACCATTTTGACCAAACGCGAGAATTTTCGCGCCGCATTTTGTGGCTTCGACTGGACCCAAATCGCCAAATTCGACGAGGCCGATGTGGCACGCCTGCTGCAGGATGCCGGTATCATTCGCCATCGTGGCAAGATCGAAGCCGTGATCAACAACGCGCAGCGCGCGCAGGAGCTGGTGGCAGAGGCGGGCTCGCTGGCGGCGTTTTTCTGGAGCTTTGAGCCTGACCCCAATACCCTGCCGGAACCGCAAAGCCAAAGCACCAGTCCCGCTTCTGTCGCCCTGTCCAAGGCCTTGAAGAAACGCGGCTGGAAATTTGTCGGACCAACCACGGCCTTTGCCTTCATGCAGGCAATGGGGCTGGTCAATGACCATGCAACAGGCTGCATCTGTCGCCAAAAGGCCGTTGAGGCACGCGCGGCCTTTCAGGTTCCGGAGGCCTCAGGGTAACAATATAGCGCAACCGCGCCGGGCGCAGGCCCGGCGCTATGCCCAACGGGAGCGGATCTGCAGGTGCAGATCCTGCGACGGGCGGGAGCCTCTCTCTTTTCAGGGTGGGCGCCTTGCCTGTACTAGATCTCGATAGCCTGCATCACCTCCGGCTCGATCACCGCAACCCCGGGCAGGGCGGCACTCAGCGTCTCGGCGCTCTGTTCCAGAATCGGGAAGGTCTTGTAATGGCAGGGGATCACGGTTTTGAAGTTGAAATAGCGTTTCGCCGCATAGGCTGCCTGCTTCATATCCATGGTGAAATGGCCGCCGGCGCTCAGTATTCCGACATCGGGCTCAAAGTAGTCTCCCATCCAGTCCATATCGGCCATGAGGCCGGTGTCGCCTGAGATATAGACAGTTTTGCCCTCAGAGATCAGCATATAGCCAACCTCGGACCCACTGGCGCGCAACCCTTCCTCAGTGGTAAAGGTTGAGCTATGGCAGGCGGGGACCATGGCCAGCTTTGGCCCGCCCAGATCAACCGTGCCGCCTTTGTTAAATCCAATGGTGGCAATGCCTTCGCTTTCGCCCCAAAAGCCCATCAGATCATATTGTCCCACCACTGGAATCTTCATGGCCTTGGCCAGTGGCAAGATATCCGCGACATGGTCAAAATGGGTGTGGGTCAGAATAAGATGCGTCGCTCCGGACAGGGCGGCGTCATGCTGCTCTTTGCTCAGCGCGGGATTGCCGGTCAGCCAGGGATCCACCAGTAGCACCTGTCCTTCGGTTTCAATGCGAAAGCTGCCATGCCCCAACCAGATGATCTTCATATTCTTGTCTTCCCATTGTTATGATCTCTTTATCTTGACCGCAGCCTAGCAGGGGCAGGGGCGTTTGCCAGAGTTTGAGTGCGCTTTGATCCCGTTTTTTGTCGCGCCTTACGGGCCAGATACGGGCCAAACACAGACCAGAGTGGCCAGAACGCAGCCGGGAGGCGACTGGTGTGCACCGCTGCTAAATCCAACCTGACCCCAGCGCGCCGGGGCATTCGAGCGCGAAACCGGCTAAAAACGCTGCGATTTCGCCGCGATTTCACAGAGAAACCTGTCGCGGCAGCGGCGCTCAGGCTTGCGGCGCGCGCATCACCCCGGTAAATGCCAGTCTGAACACGCATGCCAGTCTGAAAACGAATGCCAGTCTGAACACGAGATGAGGGTTTCCATGTCGATTGACCAAAACACAGCCGCCAAAGTGGCCAAACTGGCCCGGATAAAGGTCGAAGAAGAGGCGCTGCCCGCACTGGCCGCCGAATTCAACACGATCCTTGAGTTCATTGAACAATTGAACGAAGTGGACGTCGAAGGGGTCGAGCCCATGACCTCGGTCACGCCGCAGCGTCTGAAACGGCGCGCCGATGTGGTCAATGACGGCAATCAGCAGGACAAGATCCTGTCCAATGCCCCCGATGCCCGCGAAGGCTTTTTTGCCGTCCCCAAAGTGATGGAGTGAAGAGATGAGCGATCTGAATAAACTGGGTCTGGCCGAGGCCCGCGATGCGCTCCGCAAGGGGGAAGTAACCTCCGTTGAGCTGACCCAGGCCTGTCTTGCAGCCATCGACAAGGCGGATGCCTTGAACGCCTTTGTGCATAAAACCCCCGAGATCGCGCTTGAGCGCGCTGCCGCTGCGGATGCGCGGCTGAAACAGGGCGATGCACCTGCGATGTGTGGTCTGCCTGTGGGCATCAAGGATCTGTTTTGCACCAAGGGTGTTGCCAGCCAGGCCGCCTCCAAGATCCTCGAAGGTTTTGTGCCAGAGTATGAAAGCACCGTCTCGCAGCAGCTTGCCGACGATGGTGCTGTGATGCTGGGTAAGCTGAACATGGATGAGTTCGCCATGGGGTCCTCGAACGAGACCTCGACCTATGGCAATGCGGTCAGCCCCTGGCGCCGTGCAGGTGAAGATACGCCGCTGACACCGGGTGGCTCCTCCGGTGGCTCGGCTGCGGCTGTGGCGGCAGATCTGTGTCCGGCGGCCACCGGCACCGATACCGGCGGATCAATCCGTCAGCCTGCGGCCTTTACCGGCACCGTTGGCATCAAACCCACCTATGGGCGCTGTTCGCGCTGGGGTGTTGTCGCCTTTGCCTCCTCGCTGGATCAGGCGGGGCCAATGACAAAATCGGTCCGCGACGCGGCCATTATGCTTGGGGCGATGGCGGGCCATGACCCAAAAGACAGCACCAGCGCCGATCTGGCGGTGCCGAACGTTGAGGCGATGCTGACCGGCGATATTCGCGGCAAAAAAATCGGTATTCCAAAAGAGTACCACATGGAGGGCATGCCCGCCGAGATCGAAAAGCTCTGGTCGGAAGGCACGGCAATGCTGAAAGCGGCCGGCGCCGAGATCGTTGAGATCTCATTGCCCCACACCAAATATGCCCTGCCTGCCTATTACGTGATCGCCCCTGCCGAAGCCTCGTCGAATCTGGCGCGCTATGACGGTGTGCGCTACGGTAACCGTGCGACGCTTGAAGCGGGCGATGGCATTACCGAGATGTATGAAAAGACCCGGGCCCAGGGCTTTGGCGATGAGGTCAAGCGCCGGGTCATGGTCGGGACCTATGTGCTCTCGGCCGGGATTTATGACGCCTATTACAACCGGGCGCGCCGGGTGCGCAGCCTGATCAAGCAGGACTTTGAAAACGTCTTTGCGGCGGGCGTCGATGCGATCCTGACCCCGGCGACACCTTCGGCGGCCTTTGGCCTGGGCGAGATGTCGGATGCGGATCCTGTGGCGATGTATCTGCTGGATGTCTTTACCGTCACGGTGAACCTTGCGGGACTTCCGGGCATTGCTCTGCCTGCTGGTCTTGACAGTCAGGGGTTGCCGCTGGGGCTGCAGCTGATTGGGCGTCCCTGGGAAGAGGGCGATCTGCTCAATACCGCCTATGCACTGGAGCAATCCACAGGTTTTGTGGCAAAGCCCGGAAAATGGTGGTAATAATCTCCTAAAAGCAGAGCAGATAAGCAGGTAGATCACATGCGCACCCTTGTTACTCTTGCTGCCATGGGCAGCTTTATAGCTCTTTCCGCCTGTAATCCGCCTGTTCCAGACAGTGCGGCGGGGGTTGGCCTTGTGGGCGACCCCTTTGCTGAACCGCTTGGGGCGGGGACCAGATCAATGGCGATCCATTGGTGCCTCCCTCACAAATTTCCAGCCGAAGCCCGCCGCTACAGGACGAACCGTTGCCCCTCGCTCCGCGCAGCCCTGGCAGCAGCACCGTTGCTTCCAGTTATGGCTCGACTTCCAGTGCGGATATCGCGGCTGAAACCCGGGCAGCGCTGTTGGCCGCCGTGGCCAATTCTGGGCAGGTGCCCGTCGAGGCCAGCCCGTCGAATCCTGCGCCTGCTCTCGTTGGTAGTCGCAGCCTTTCGGATGAGAACAGTTTTGAAGCCGTGGCATCGCGGCAAACCATTGAGAGCGATGCCGAACGCCTGCAGCAGCAACGGTCACAGTATCAGCAGGGACAGCCCACAGCACTGCCAAAGCAGACGGGCGGCAGCGATCCCAATATCGTGCAGTATGCGCTGACCACCTCGCATCCGCGTGGCACCAAAATTCACAGTCGTGCCGGGATAAACCTGCGGGCGCGTTCGGCCCGTAATTGTGCCGGGTTCTCCTCGCCTGAACTGGCCCAGGTCGCCTTTCTTGAGGCCGGAGGCCCGCAACGGGACCGGCAGGCGCTTGACCCGGATGGGGATGGCTATGCCTGTGGCTGGGATCCCAGCCCCTACCGACTGGCAATCCGCGGCAATTCTTGATGTGTGCTGCCGCCAGGACAGGCCTTCGAGCCGTTGGCGGATGATGTGATGAGCGAAAAATGTGATCCGCCTGAGCCATTGGCGCCCTTGGTGCCAATCTGGCGTCCCAGTCCAAACCACGGTGCCCGGCGTGAGGGGCTGACGCCCAGCCTGGTGGTGCTTCATTATACTGCTATGGACAGCGCTGAGGCCGCTCTGGCGCGGCTGTGTGATCCCCTCGCCGAAGTCTCTGCCCATTATCTGATCGGCGGCGATGGCCAGCTTTGGCAGATGGTGGCGGAAGATCAGCGCGCCTGGCATGCCGGGGCGGGAAGCTGGGCCGGGCAGGGCGATATTAACTCGCGCTCCATCGGGATCGAGCTGGACAACCGCGGCACACACCCGTTTTCAGAGCCACAGATGGCTGTCCTGGAGGCGTTGTTGGAGCAAATCCTCGCGCGCTGGTCCATTGCTCCTGAAGGTGTCATTGGGCATTCTGACATGGCGCCGGGGCGCAAGGCTGATCCGGGCCCGCGCTTCGCCTGGGCGCGGCTCGCCAGCCTGGGGTTGGCGCGGGCGACACCCTTGGTGTCTGAGGCCGCCGGCGCGGGGGGCAAGCCTGCGGTGCCGAACCGTACCTCGGTGAACTTTGCCAACCTCTGCGCAGCGGCTGGCTATAGCGCTGAAAGCAGTCCTGAGGCGCTGTTGGAAGCGCTGCGCTTGCGGCATGCGCCGATGCGGCAGGGGCCCTGTTGTGCCGCGGATATGGCGCTGCTGCAGGCGCTGGCCTCTTAATCGCGGCACCTGGTTTTCGGTTGTCCCTGACCCCAACGGATGCTCAGCCTAAGTGGTCGGTGCGCAGAAGGCTGGACGGCAGCGCTGAAGGTTCGCCTTTCGCGAGGAAAGTCCGGACTCCATAAAGCAACGGTGCCGGGTAACGCCCGGGCGGGGTAACCCGACGGATAGCGCCACAGAAAAACAAACCGCCACGCCCCGCAGCGCCGCTAAGGCAAGCGGATCCGGTGTGGTAAGGGTGAAACGGTGGGGTAAGAGCCCACCGCGCCGCTGGCAACAGGGGTGGCACGGCAAGCCCCACCGGGAGCAATGCCAAATAGGGTCCCCGCGCGGGCAGGGTCGGCGCAAGCCGAAACCTCCGCTAGGCTTGCTTTAGCCGAGAGGGACCGGCTTGGCAGCTAGAGGTGCGCAGCAATGCGCATCGCAGAGGAATGGACGTCTAAGGGGCGCAAGCCTTGGGACAAAATCCGGCTTACAGGCCTTCTGCGCAATTAGATCTACCGGCTGGCTTTGGGCGGGTGGGATGTCAGGCCTGCGGGCCCTTGGCCTATCGGGGGTGTGGCTGCTGCCATGCGTCACAGCCATCCGCACAGCTCCCTGATAAAGAAAGCGAAGCGGAAGCGGCAATTCCGCTGGTTTAAGGTGGGAATGCTATTGACTCGGGGGCTGGGGCGGGTACAAGCCACGCTCATATTATGAATTTACCGAGAGGCCCCTGCCTTTTCGGACGCAGGAGAAGCACCATGGCGAAGCCTACCACAATCAAGATCCGCCTGAACTCGACCGCGGGCACGGGCCACTTCTACGTGACCAAGAAAAACGCACGCACCATGACCGAGAAAATGGTCGTTCGTAAGTACGACCCGGTTGTGCGCAAGCACGTTGAGTACAAAGAAGGCAAAATCAAATAAGCCTTACTTGTTCAAACAAGTTTTAAAAGGGGTCACGCATCGCGTGGCCCTTTTTGCTTTTCCGCTCCCGGCATGCCTGTGTGTTGCGGCTGCCGAAAATCTGCGTCACCTGCTTGTGGTTTGTTTTATCTTCATATTTCTTAAGAAAGGCTGCAGGCGCAGGCAGGATGCAGGACTGTCGCGGTCCTCGGACTGGTGGCGCGGCGCAGGGCTCTCAGCGCGGATCGCTAAAATTCGACTGTAATGAGAGGAAAACTCCTAATACTTTCAGGTGGATACGGCAAGATTTTGCCCCATTCTCTCCCTATCCCGGCGGGTGTTGTTGGATGAGAAGCGGGTGACGTTATGGTGAAGAGTGTTTTGTTCAGTGCTGCATTTATTCTTGCGGTTGGCCCCGGCGACGCCCCGGTTCATACCAATACTGTGCCGCAGCCTGTAGAGGTGCGCTCGTCGGTGCTTGAGGAAAACACCTTCCGGAAACAGGCCCATGGCGCGGCCACCAGCCCTGCGCAGGCCGAGAGCCGGAGCACGGGTCAAGAGGCCTCTGTTGTTGAGCCTGGCAGCCAGTTGCTTGTGGTGCAGGTTCAGGGCCGGTCTTTGTCACTATCCCTGATGCGGGCGGACCGTACCGGGTTTGCCGTGCTGAGCGTGCCCCAACGCAGCGTGATTCCCAGCCTGCCTGCCTTGGAGGAGGAGGCCTTTCGCGGACTGGTGGCTGCGGAATCAGGCTGCCGCCCGGTTGGTCGGGTTCAGGTGGTTGGCAGCAGGCGTGGCACGGTGGCCCTGGCGACAGGCTTTGCCTGCGGCTAACGCACCCCGGTGGCCCGGGTTTGCCGCGTCCCTAATCAGCCCCCAGCCTCCAGTGGATGTATTTGCCTGTGGCGGCCCGCGATGTCAGGCCGTGATGTCAGGCGCGCCATTCGGCGATTGTCATCACCGGAAGTAATCCCAGGCTTTGGGACAGTGCTGCGGATGCTGTGTTGAAGGGCGCATAGCTTGTGGCGATGCTGTCGATATTCTGGCCTTTTGCCTGGCGTTTGACCTCGTGCAGCAAGGCAAGACCAACGCCCATACGACGAAAGGCTTTGGACACCGCAATGTGGTGGATCATACAGCGCGTCTCACCGCTGCGCAGCGGCTCATGAGGCCGCGTCTCAATCCCATAGATCACATAGCCCAATAGTGCCCCCTGCGGGCTTTCTGCGATGAGGGCCGTGAGGCTTTCACGGCTGAGCCAGTCCTGTAGCCAGTCTGTCAGGACCTGGTCCTTGGGATTGGCCGGGTACCGCGCGGGGTGGTGCTGCACATGCAGCGCATGCAGTTCCTGCAACAGCGGAACAAGCCGGGCGGCGTCCTCGGGCGGCAGAGGCAAAATCTTCATTGTGGTATCCTTACGTATCTGGTGCTGCCCAGGCGGGGGGGGGGGGTCCTGCGCAAACAAACCTGCACAAACAAAAAGGGCGGATCAAAGTGATCCGCCCCTCGCCGTAAATCTGGTTTTGGAAGTGTCGCTTATTCGCGGTTCCCAAGCAGCTGGAGCAGCATGATGAAGAGGTTGATAAAGTCCAGATAGAGGCTCAGCGCGCCCATGATGGCGGCTTTGCCAAGCCATTCCTGATCGCCGGAATGGGCCATTTCCAGATAGGTGGTCTTGATCTTCTGGGTGTCATAGGCGGTGAGACCGGCAAAGATCAGCACGCCAATCACGGAAATCGCAAAGGCCATGGCGCCAGACTGCATGAACATATTGACGATCGAGGCCACAATCAGGCCGATCAGGCCCATGATCAGGAAGGCGCCCATTGCTGTGAGGTCTTTTTTGGTGGTGTAGCCCACCAGGGACAGACCGGCAAAAGAGATCGCGGTGATCAGGAAGACCTGAATGATCGACTGTCCGGTGAAAACCAGAAAGATCGAGCTGAGCGACAGGCCCATGACAGCGGCAAACGCGTAGAAAAGCAGCTGTACACCGGCGGCGGACATCCGGTTTGCGGCTGGGCCAAAGCCAAAGATAAAGATCAAGGGCGCAAACATGATGACATATTTCAGCGGCGACATGTAGATGGTCGCGCCGAGGCTGGTCAGGTATTTGCCCTCACCGATCATTCCGGCAGCGCCGGTGGGATCTGCTGTTACAAGCAGACCTGAAATGGCCCAGGCTGCCAAAAAGGTGATGAACAGGCCTGCGGACATGGTGCCGTAGACCTTGTTCATATGGGCACGCAGGCCCGCGTCGATCTCGGAGGCGCGGGCGCCTACATTGGATCTGATGGTGTCAAACTGTGCCATATATTATGGTCTCCGTTCCAAATTCTCCCTCGCCGACCCCGGATGCCTTGCAGCACTCCAGGTGACGTTCCCGCTAAATATCGGATTTCTTGGCGTTGCGTTCAAGTCTCTATGCTCAGAAACCTGTTAAAAGCGTAAAAAGACCTGCCGCGCGTGGGGCAGGTCTTTTGGCTATTGGGATGCGGGATTGGGATTGCCTCTGGCGCCGGAGCTTATCGGGGGAGCGCAATACTCAGCGTCTCCAGCTTTCCGGCGCGTCCCAGATGGGGCGTTTGGCCTCTTGCTGCGCGGCATGGCGGCTGAGACCAATATCGTTGAGGGCACGGGCATCCAGGGCCTTTAGGGCACGGCGCTGGCGCAGCAGGGAAGCGCGATCTGCCACAAAGGACAGCAGGCTAAAACGGCGACGGGCTGGGAGACTGGCTGGGCGGCCAGCTGGGCGGCAGGTGTTGGATCCAGCATCTACGGTATAGGTCATCTTCATTGTCCTTTCGTTAAATTTTGATATTTCTTTGGGTCTTCATCATTTCTGTTGATGTATATGCACGCCTGTGTTCTATTTTCAAAACGAATGTTTTTGATCTAATGCATCAGGAGTTGTGATGGCACGGAATTTGGATATCACCACACTGCGGTCCTTTGTTGCCGTGGCGGACTATGGCGGGGTGACCCGGGCCGCTGGTTTTTTGCATTTGACGCAGTCTGCGGTCTCGATGCAGCTCAAGCGGCTGGAAGAGCTGTTGGGCCTGTCGCTTTTGGACCGCTCCGGGCGCACGATTGCGCTGACGCCTTCGGGTGAGCAGTTGTTGGGCTATGCGCGGCGTATGGTGGCGCTGAACGACGAGGTGATCGGGCGTTTGACCGATCAGGCCTATGAGGGCGAGGTTGTTCTGGGCGTGCCACATGATGTGGTCTACCCGGTCATTCCTCAGGTGTTGCAGCGGTTCAACGCCAGCTCGCGGGTGAATGTCAATCTGGTGACCTCGAACACCCGCGAGCTGAAGGCGGGTTTTGCCAAAGGCACCTATGATCTTATCCTGACCACCGAAACCGGCGCGGGAGAGGGCGGCGAGACGATCCACCAGATGCCGCTGCGCTGGGTTGGCGCGCCGGATGGGTCCGCCTGGCGCCACCGGCCCCTGCGGCTGGGGTTTTGCCGGGCCTGTATCTTTCGTCCTGTCGCCACGGCCGGGCTGGATCAGGCGCAGGTCGAATGGGATATGGCGGTGGACAGCGAATCGGATCGCACCGTAGAGGCCACCATCAGCGCCGATCTGGCGGTTGGGGTTCTGCTGGAAGGCACAATTCCGGCGCATCAGGAGGCCATAGACCATGGTGGCACCCTGCCAGAGCTGCCGATACAGCACATCAACCTCTATGGGGCCGACAGCATGCGGGCTGGCTACGTCGAGGATCTGGCCCGGATCATTCGCCAGGGATATACCGCCCTGCGGCCCGTGCAGTTGCGGGCAGCAAGCTAGAGAGCCAAGGGGGGCCAGATTGCTGGCGTTCAGACCGGCATCTGCACTGGAAACTACACTGGCCCACACCGGACCGCTTCACAGGGCTGTGTGGGCCAGTTGCTTCAGCGGACTGCTGCTTCAGCGATCTGGCCGTCTTTGGCACCACATGGGGTTTGGAGGCGGGCGTCAGGGGGTTATCACCACCTTGCCGGTAGAGGCGCGACTGCGCAGCAACTCCATCCCCTCGGCCACCCGCTCCAGCGGCAGCACATGGCTGATATGGGGCTTGATGCGCCCGGCACTGTGCCATTCTGTCAGGGTGGTGAGGGAGCGGCGGATCACCTCCGGATGAGATTTCATGTAGCCGCCGATGTAAAAACCGATGACGGTGAGGTTCTTGACCAGCAGATGATTGGCCGGGATCTGCGGCACCTCTCCACTGGCAAAACCGATGGGCAGCAGTCGACCACCCGGATTGGTGGCGCGAAAGGCGGCCTTCCAGACATCACCGCCGACGGCATCATAAACCACATCAGCGCCCCCCAGTGCCTTTACCTCGGCGCGCAGGTCTTTGTCGGCGTCAATCAGGTGGTCGGCGCCAGCGGCCCGCGCCACCTCCAGTTTACCCGCTCCACGTGCATGGGCGATGACGCGGGCCCCCATCAGTTTGCCGATTTCGACTGCTGTCAGGCCAACGCCTCCGGCCGCACCGGTAACCAAAAGCGTCTCTCCCGGTTGCAGGCGCGCACAGTGGTCCAGCGCCACGTGGCTGGTGCCATAGGCGATCTGCAGTGCGGCCGCATCCTCAAAGCGCATGCTGTCCGGGATTCGGATCGCCCGGGCCGCGTCGAACACCCCTTCCTGGGCCAAACCACCCTGACCACAGAACACGGCAATGCGGTCGCCAACGGTCAGGTTGGTGACCCCTGATCCGCACTCAACCACCTCACCTGCGATCTCCAGCCCGGGGGTGAACGGCAGAGGGGGCGTGTCCTGGTATGTGCCTTTTTGCAAAAGCAAATCCGCAAAGTTCAGGCCACAGGCCCGGATCCTGACCTTGACCTCATGCGAGGCTGGTGTTGGACAGGTGATGCTCTCGAAGACCGGGGGCGTTTCAAATGCGTTGATACGATATGCCTGCATGTTTCTTTCCGTCTGTTGTCCTGTGGTCAGGTGATTCGCTTTGCGACACTGCCTCTTGAATCTTCAAATTTGCACCTCACTATTTATGGGGAGGCATAAATGGATAGTCAAAAGTATATATGGACCTATCAAAATGATGGTTTAAATCATACGTTTGCTTCGTTGCGGCATCTCAAGTGAGGTGTCAGGGTTGTATTCAACTGCCAAGGTCGTAAACTTAGAGCAGAGGTTGAGCTCTGATCGTGATAGTTGAGTATCCGTGTGACAGGATGGTATTCATGAGATACCAAATGGCACCGATGGTGACGCGGCAATCCGGGCAGGGATATTTAGGATAACTAGGAGATAGCGAATGGCTCATCCTGTAGACGTGCACGTAGGTAAACGAATCCGTCATCGTCGGTGGCTGATTGGCAAGACACAGCAACAACTGGCCGAACAGGTCGGTATCAAATTCCAGCAGATCCAGAAGTACGAGACCGGTGCAAACCGTGTCAGCGCTTCGCGGCTGTGGGATATTTCGGACGCACTTGATGTGCAGGTCAGCTTTTTCTTTGAAGGCTTGGACGACGAGGGCAAATCAGGCGGAAAGTCGTCTGTACCCGACGATCTGATGGGCGACAAAGAGGCTCTTGATCTGGTGCGCTCTTATTATGCCATCCCGGAAAACCAGCGTCGGCGTTTGTTCGAACTGGCCCGCGTGCTGAGCGACGTCGCCTGAGGCGACGCAGCTTGAGACGGGGCAGACCCTGATATACCAGACCGGTGCCTCTTTGTAGGAAAACCGGCTGGGATCTGTTTTTACTTGAACCGGAGCCACGAGAGTGGCACCGGTTTTTGTATGATGGTTTCAGCGAGCGCAGCACCGCTCAGAATTTTCTCAGGTGGATTTATGACAGAGACAGCTTTGAGCGACATGCAGGTCGCACACAAATTGGCTGACGCCGCACGGGCAGTGATCCTGCCGTATTTTCGCCAGGGCGATCTGGGGGCGGAAAACAAGCTCAGCGAGGGGTTTGATCCGGTGACCGTTGCGGATCGCGCTGCAGAGCAGGCGATGCGTGCCGCGCTGGCAGAGCTGCGGCCACAGGATGGGATCCTCGGCGAGGAGTTCCCGCCGGTCAGTGGCACCTCCGGGCGGACCTGGGTTCTGGACCCTATTGATGGCACCCGGGGCTTTATCAGTGGCACGCCAACCTGGGGGGTCCTGATCGCTCTTTCAGAGATGGCAGGGCCAATCCTGGGGGTGATCGACCAGCCCTATATCGCAGAGCGGTTTTCCGGCAGCGCCGAGAAGGCTGAGATGACAGGTCCTCACGGTGTGAAATCCTTGAAATGTCGCGTAACACAGGATGTAGCTGAGGCTATTCTGTTTACCACCTTCCCCGAGGTGGGCAGCGCTGAGGAGGCGGCGGCCTTTCGCAGGGTGTCCTCCGCGGTGAAACTGACCCGCTATGGCATGGATTGCTATGCCTATGCCCTATTGGCGGCGGGACAGATTGATCTGGTGATCGAGGCAGGCCTCAACCCCTATGACATTCAGGCCCCCATCGCCGTGATCGAGGCCGCAGGCGGTATTGTGACGGATTGGCAGGGCATGCCTGTGCATGACGGCGGGCGGGTCCTGGCCGCTGCAACGCCAGAGCTGCATGCTGCAGCGCTCGAGCTGCTGAACGCAGCGGACTAGTCTGCGCGCCAGCGGCGTCATTAAGCTCGGGACATGCTGGCGGCGGTCTGAAAATGCACTTGAGCAGGGCCTGGCCTTTGAGGTAGGTCTCACCTCAGGTCGAGTCCTTTGCCCGTTCTCTGTCGACCCCATTGCACCTCCATAAACCGAGTCGGGCCTAAATGGAGTGTGCTGCTATGGGTGAAATCCTCATACAAAATGCCGATACCGTCCTGACCATGGATGACGGGCGTCGAGTCCTGAAAAACGCCGATGTGCTGATCCGTGATGGCCAGATTGCCGCCCTGGGGCAGGGGCTTGAAACGGCTGGTGAGGGGCTGCGCGGTGCGGGCTGCGTGGTGACACCGGGGCTGGTGAATACGCATCATCATCTTTACCAGAACCTCACCCGTGCGGTGCCGGGGGGGCAGGATGCGCTGCTGTTTGGCTGGCTGCAGCGGCTCTACCCGATCTGGAGCCGCTTTGGCCCCGAGGAGATGTTTGTCTCGGCGCAGCTGGGGCTGGTGGAGCTGGCGCTGTCTGGCTGCAGCCTGAGTTCCGACCACCTCTATCTTTACCCCAACGGTGCGCGGCTTGAGGACACCATCCATGCCGCCGCCGAGGTGGGCCTGCGCTTTCACCCCACCCGGGGCGCCATGAGCATTGGCGAAAGCGCCGGTGGGCTGCCACCGGATCATCTGGTCGAGCAGGAAGCGGCGATCCTCAACGATATGATCCGGGTGGTGGATGGGTTTCACGATGCCTCCGAGGGCTCTATGTGCCGGGTGGGACTGGCGCCGTGCTCGCCTTTTTCAGTCAGCCGTGAGCTGATGCGTGACACAGCGCTTTTGGCGCGTGACAAGGGCGTGATGCTGCATACGCATCTGGCAGAAAACGACGAGGATGTTGCCTATTCCGAGGCGCAGTTCGGCTGCCGTCCGGGGCAATACGCCGAAGAGCTGGGCTGGACCGGGCCTGATGTCTGGCACGCCCATTGTGTGAAGCTGAACCCGGCTGAGATTGACCTCTTTGCCCGCAGCCGTACGGGTGTTGCGCATTGTCCCTGCTCCAACTGTCGCCTGGGGTCCGGCATCGCGCCGGTGCGCCAGATGCGGGATGCGCGCGTGCCTGTGGGGCTGGGGGTTGATGGCTCTGCCAGCAATGACATGGCCAATCTTGTGGGCGAGGCCCGCCAGAGCATGTTGCTGCAACGGGTGGCACAGGGCGCTGACGCCATGAGCGCCTATGAGGCGCTGGAAATCGCCACCCGTGGTGGCGCTGATGTGCTGGGGCGTCCCGACTGTGGCCGGCTGGCAGCAGGCATGCGCGCCGATGTGGCGATCTGGGATGTTACCGGGGTGGCCTCCAGCTGCAGCTGGGATCCGGCGCGATGCTGCTGGCGGGGCCAACGCAGGTGAAACATCTGCTGGTCGAGGGCCGTCAGGTGGGGCGCGATGGTCAGGTGGTGACGCGGGACCTGCCGCATCTGTTGGAGCGCCACCACAGACTGGCGCAGGGACTGATGCGGGCAGAGGGCTAGCACAGACCAGCCCCGCTTTGGCACGGCCTCCCCTGGGGAGGGCCTGTTGCCGGGGTGGTGGTAGGCGCCAGAGCTTTCCGGCGGGGCTAGCAGCGCTGGCCGTTGATCCAGACCTCGCAAATTGCGCGGTCGTCGCCCATCATAAGGGTGGCAAACACCGCCTCCCACAGATCCTCGGCGCGGTCGGTGCGCTGGGCGATCGCCGGGGTAGAGGCCAGATCCAGCACCACGAGGTCCGCTTCCATGCCAGCGGCGACATTGCCGATCTTGTCCTGCATCCGCAGGGCAGTGGCCGATCCCTGCGTGGCGAGCCAGAGCAGCTGAGCCGCATGCAGGGGGCAGCCGCGCAGCTGACCAATCTCATAGGCCGCCGCCATGGTGCGCAGCATCGAAAAGCTGGAGCCGCCGCCGGTATCTGTCGCCAGACCAATGCGCTGCCCCCCGGCCACATGCCCCGCCATGTCAAACAGGCCAGAGCCGATAAAGGTATTCGAGGTGGGGCAATGTACCAATGCCGCGCCATGCTCGCGCAGCCGGTGGCGTTCGCGCTCTTCGAGATGGATGGCATGGCCGTAGAGGCCACGGGCACCCAGCAGGCCATGTTCCTCATAGGTGTCAAGGTAGTCGCGGGCCTGCGGGAACAGCGATCTGACCCATTCGATCTCATCCAGCTGTTCGCTCAGATGGGTCTGCATCAGGCAGTCGGGATGTTCGGCCCACAGTGCCCCAAGCGCGGCGAGCTGATCTGGCGTAGAGGTGGGCGAAAACCGCGGTGTGATGGCATATTCAATGCGATCCACCCCATGCCAGCGCGCAATCAGGGCCTTACTGTCATCATAGGCCGTCTGGGCCGTGTCGCGCAGCCCTTCGGGCGCGTTGCGATCCATACAGGTCTTGCCCGCCACCACCCGCTGGCCCGGGCCCGGGCCGCGGTGAAAAAGGCGTCAACGCTTTCAGGGTGAATGGTGGCAAAGCTGCACATGGTCGTGGCGCCATTGGCCGCCGTGAGATCAAGATAGCGTGCTGAAATTTCGCGCGCATAGGCCGGGTTGCCAAAGCGCATCTCTTCGGGAAAAGTATAGCTGTTGAGCCAGTCAATTAGCCGCTTGCCCCAGCTGGCGATGATGGCCGTCTGCGGGTAGTGCACATGGGCATCAACAAACCCTGCAAGGATCAGTCTGGAGCCATGATCGATGACATCGGCCTGTGGCGCCTGCGCCTGCAGCGCGTGAAAAGAGCCAGTGGCAAGAATTTTGCCATCCCGTATCGCCACAGCCTCGGATATTTCAGTTGCTGTCTCGGGCGTCTGCGCCAAAAAGGGCGAAGTGTGATAGGAAAGCACATGTCCGCGCAGGATGACATCGTTCTGCATTTGGGGCCGTCCTTATTCTTGCCAAACCGAAGCGGGCAGGATACGCGCCGCAGTAGTCTCGGTAAATAATGCAATTGTCATTGTTTTCCGGTTACTGCTTCTTCTAATTTGCAACCAATCTTGGCAAAGGGCAGCTCATGAGTACAGGCGAAGACTCCCCCGGCAGTGATGAGTATAGCGAAGATGGCTATGACCTGGACCGTAAACGTGTTGCCAGAATTCTTTTTGCGGTAGATCGCGACGACAGGCCTGCCCTGATGGATCTGCTCGAAGATCTGCATGCCGCTGACATCGCCGACCTTCTTGAGCAGATCAACACCCACGACCGGGCCGGACTGATCCGGCTGTATGGCCGCGCCTTTGATGGTGAGATCCTGTCGGAACTGGATGAAAGCATCCGCGAAGAAGTCATCGCGATCCTGAACCCCACGGTTTTGGCCGATGCGGTGCGCGAGCTGGAAACCGACGATGTTGTTGATCTGCTTGAGGACCTGGAAGAGCCGCAACAAGAAGCCATTCTGGACGCGCTTGAGGATTCTGACCGTGTCGCGGTTGAGCAATCGCTGAGCTTCCCTGAAAACTCGGCCGGCCGCCTGATGCAGCGCGAAGTGGTGATGGCGCCGGAGCATTGGAATGTGGGGCAGGCGATCGACTACATGCGCGAAGCCGAGCACCTGCCCGACCAGTTCTATCACGTCGTGTTGGTGGATCCGCGCCTGCACCCCATTGGCAATGTCACTCTGGGCCGGATCATGGGCACCAAACGCGAGGTGCCGCTGCTTGATCTTGTTGAGGAAACCTTTCAGGTCATCCCGGCGGATCAGGATGAAGAAGACGTCGCCTATGCCTTTAACCAGTACCATTTGATTTCTGCGCCTGTGGTGGACGGTGAGGGCCGTCTGGCCGGGGTGATCACCATCGACGACGCCATGGCCGTTCTGGATGAGGGACATGAAGAAGACATCCTGCGACTGGCGGGGGTGGGCGAGGAAAGCTCGCTTGCGGACCGGGTGATCGAGACCACCAAGCGCCGGTTTCCCTGGCTGGCGGTGAATTTGGTCACCGCCATTCTGGCCTCTACCGTCATTGCACAGTTCGAGGCGACAATTGCCAATTACGTTGCCCTTGCAGTGCTGATGCCGATTGTCGCCTCCATGGGAGGCAATGCCGGCACCTCAGTCGCTGACAGTGGCGGTGCGGGCAATGGCGACCCGCGATCTGACCGGGGCCAATGTCTGGCGTGTGATCCGGCGAGAAGTGCTGGTGGGGCTGGTCAATGGGCTGATCTTTGCTGTGGTCATGGGTATTATTGGCACGATCTGGTTTGGTTCGCTGGGTCTTGGTGCCGTGATCGGTGCCGCGATGGTGATCAATCTGGTCGTGGCCGGGCTTGCAGGAACGGTCATTCCTGTTCTGCTCGAGAAGGCAGGGGTTGATCCGGCGCTGGCATCGGGGGCCTTTGTGACCACGGTGACGGATGTGATTGGGTTCCTGGCCTTTCTCGGCCTCGCGGCCGCGTTCCTGCTTTAGGAGACTGATATGAGGGCGCAGATATGAGCAACCTGACATGAGCGACTTGACTGAGAGGAAGACCGCGGCGCGCAAGGCGGCTTTTGCTCGGCGCAAGGCTGCCTTTGATCGCAATATTCCCGGCGCGGCGGGGCGGCTGTCCGAGGTGCTTGCCCGCTATCGCGGTGTGTCGCTGTCGGGGTATCTGCCGATCCGGACTGAAATTGACCCTCTGCCTGCCATGGCCGAGGCCGCCGCGCATGGGGTGGTGGGGGTGCCGGTGATTCAGGGCAGGGATATGGCGCTGAGGTTCAGCCGCTGGCAACCAGACTGCGCCCTGCGGTACGGCCCCTTTGGGGCTTCTGTGCCGCAGGTCGATGATTTTTTCGCGCCAGAGATCCTGATTGTGCCTCTGGTGGCCTTTGACAGTCATGGCGGGCGTCTGGGCTATGGCGGCGGCTTTTATGACCGCAGCCCTGTGATGCTGCGCAACAGCCGCCCGACGCCGGCCATTGGTTTTGCCTTTGATGCGCAGCAAGCGGATGATCTGCCATTGGAGGCGACCGACCAGCCGCTGGATATGCTGGTCACCGAGAGCCGCATTCTGCAATTTACCCGCTAATCGCGCCCGGCGCAGGATCTGACGCGCGGTTTGCAGCAGAAAATCTGGAAAATTGCCGCGACATTTGCGCCGGGGACTTGTTCTGGACGGCTGCGCAGCCTAGGAGATCCGGATGCGAATTCTGTTTCTAGGCGATGTGATGGGCCGCGCTGGGCGCCGTGCCATCACCGAAAACCTCGCGCGGCTGCGCAAGGAATGGCGGCTCGACTTTGTCGTGGTCAATGGTGAAAACGCCTCTAACGGCATGGGTCTGAGCGGCGATCACGCCAAACTTTTGCTTGATGCCGGGGCGGATTGTCTGACGCTGGGTGATCATGCCTTTGATCAAAAAGACATGCTGCAGTTCATCGAGAAAGAGCCGCGTATCCTGAGGCCTTTGAACTTTGCCAAGGGGGCACCTGGGCGTGGCTATCGTTTGTTTGACGCCACCGGCGGCCGCAAGGTTCTGGTGACACAGGCGCTGGGCCAGGTTTTTATGAAACGCGCCTATGATGATCCCTTTGGCGCTGTCGAGGCCGTGCTGAAAGCGCATCCGCGCGGTGGCATGGCGCAGGCGATCCTTGTTGATATGCACTGCGAAGCCACCTCGGAGAAAATGGCCATGGGCCATTTCTGCAATGGCCGTGCCTCACTGGTGGTGGGGACCCATACCCATGTCCCCACGGGGGATGCGCAGATCCTGTCCAATGGCACAGGCTATCTGACGGATGCGGGCATGTGTGGCGACTATAATTCGGTCATCGGCATGGAAAAAACCGAGCCACTGCGCCGTTTTCTGACCGGTATGCCCAAGAGCCGCTTTACCCCAGCCGAGGGCGAGGCAACCCTGTCGGGCGTCCTGATTGTGACCGATGACCGCACCGGTCAGGCGAATGAAATCCATATGGTGCGCAATGGTGGCCTGCTGCAGCAATCTGGCCCGCAAGCCTGAGCGTTAGTCGATCTTGATCCTGGAGAAGATCCTGAGGAAAGAAATTCTCTCAAGGGTCGGCTTCTGTTGTAAAACATCCTTGATGCCGGGCTGGCGGGTCTGGTTCGGCATCAAGGCCTTGCTCCTTCTTTTGCGATGAGAGACACTCTGCGCTGGCTGGCCGGGGCTTGTGCGCTGGTCGCCCGCAGGATCAATCAAAGGTTGTCGGTACGCATGGATCTGATCAATTCTATCCCAAATGGCGGCGCAATTCTGACGCTGGTCATCGTGGGGCTGATGTTCGTGGCGTTTCTGCGCGAGAGCTATCCGACCGAGGTGGTTGCCCTGGCGGGGGTGTCGCTCATGCTCATAACTGGCGTGTTGCCCTATGACAGCGCAGTCGCGGTGCTGTCCAATCCGGCGCCCTGGACGATTGCGGCGATGTTCATCATCATGAGCGCGCTTGTGCGCACGGGCGCCTTGGATGCCTTTACCGCCCGGGCGCGCAAACAGGCAGAGGTCAATCCTAAACGGGCCATTGCTCTGCTCATGGTTTTTGTGGTGACGGCCTCGGCGGTGGTTTCCAACACCCCTGTGGTGGTGGTGATGATCCCTGTCTTTGTGCAAATCGCGCGCACCCTGGGCGTTTCTGCATCCAAGATGCTGATCCCGCTGAGTTATGCGGCCATCCTTGGCGGCACCCTCACCTTGATCGGCACCTCGACCAACCTGCTGGTGGACGGGGTTGCACGGGCGCAGGGGCTGGCGCCATTTACGATTTTTGAAGTCACGCCTCTGGGCCTGGTGCTGGTGATCTGGGGCATGATCTATCTGCGCTATATTGCGCCGCGATTGCTGCCAGACCGCGACAGCATGGCGATGCTGCTCAGTGACCGCTCGAAGATGAAGTTCTTTACCGAGGCGGTGATCCCGCCAGACAGCAACCTGCTTGGTCGCGAAGTCACTGGGGTGCAACTGTTCAAGCGTCCCGGCGTGCGGCTGATTGACCTCGTGCGCGGTGATATCTCGCTGCGCCGCAACCTCAAAGGGGTGATGCTGCAGGTGGGGGACCGGGTGGTACTGCGTACGGAAATGACCGAACTGTTGAGCCTGCAGGCAAACAAAGAACTGAAGCGGGTCGATCAGGTTTCTGCGGTCGAGACCAAGACGGTTGAGGTTCTGGTGACGCCGGGCTGCCGACTGGTCGGCCGCTCTCTGGGCGCCATGCGCCTGCGGCGGCGCTATGGGGTCTATGTGCTGGCGGTGCACCGGCGTAATCAGAACATTGGCGTACAGCTGGATGATCTGGTGGTGCGGGTTGGCGACACGCTGCTGCTCGAAGGGGCGCCGGGCGATATCCAGCGCTTGGCCTCGGATATGGACATGGCGGATGTGTCGCAGCCGACCCAGCGGGCCTACCGGCGCAGCCATGCGCCGCTGGCCCTAATCGGCCTGCTGTCGATCGTGGTTCTGGCGGCCTTTGGCGTGGCCCCGATCCTGATGCTCTCGGTCATTGTGGTGGCTGGCGTTCTGATCACCCGCTGTATTGACGCGGATGAGGCCTTTTCTTTTGTGGATGGGCGGCTGTTGGCGCTGATTTTCTCGATGCTGGCGATTGGCGCCGCGCTGGAGAGCTCAGGGGCGGTGGGGCTCATTGCCAATGGCATTGCTCCGGCGCTGATGGACTTGCCGCCCTTTGTGCTTGTCTGGGCGATATATCTTTTGACCCCGGTGCTGACAGAGCTGGTGTCGAACAATGCGGTGGCTGTGGTGGTGACGCCCATTGCCGTGGGGCTGCCGCAGACCATGGGGGTGGACCCCCGGCCATTGGTGGTGGCTGTGATGGTTGCGGCCTCGGCGTCCTTTGCCACGCCAATTGGCTATCAGACCAATATGCTGGTCTACGGCCCCGGAGGCTACAAGTTCACCGATTTCCTGCGGGTCGGTATCCCGCTGAACCTCAGCATTGGTCTTTTGGCCTCGGCAATTATCCCAGTGCTTTGGCCCCTGTGAGCATGACCCTGTGAGCATGACCCTGTAAGCATGACCCCTGTGAGAATGGTCCTGTGAGCATGGTCCTGTGAATATGGCCTGATCACGCCTTAAGCCGGGGGAATGCCACGCAAGATGCGCAAGATATCGCCGAAATTGTGACCCGTAGAGTGAATGTTACACATTCCACCCTATATCAAAGGGGCAAACATTTTTTCAGCGAGGTGATTTTCATGACTTTCAGACGTGGATTTTTGGTTTTCCTTTTTGCAGCAGCATCAGGCATTGCCCTGCTGTCGCAGGTTCTTGTTTAAAATTTCGCTACGCCCTCATCAGATGTGCCCTCACCCTTTTTGGGCGTATCTGATGAGGGCGTAGTCGGCCTTGTGATCCGCGCAAGCGGGTTTCGGGGCTTCTTTATACCGATCAATGCCCGGTTTAGGGCTGATCCGGTTCAGTGCTGAACCCAACGCACCCTGCCGGTATGCAGTTATGCAATCAGATCAGAACGCCCTGCCAGGCGCCCCGAAAACAGGCAGCCCCCAAGGAAGGTGCCTTCCAGCGCGTTGTAGCCATGATAGCCGCCGCCGCCAAAACCCGCAGCCTCTCCCACGGCAAACAGCCCCGCAACTGGCTTACCATCGGAGCCAACCATCTGACTGTCCAGATTGGTCTGCAGCCCGCCCAGGGTCTTGCGGGTCAGGATATTGAGGCGCACGGCGATCAGCGGCCCGTTGTGACGGTCCAGAATACGGTGCGGTTTGGCGGTGCGGATCAATTTGTCGCCGCGATAGTTGCGGGCCGCATTGATGGCGATCACCTGCGCATCCTTGGCAAAGGGGTTGTCCACCTGGGCGTCACGCGCCTCAATCTGGCGGCGCAGGTGGGTCTCATTCAGCGGCACCTCTGCGATGCGGTTCATACCGGCGACCAGTTCCGCGAGATCTTCAGCTACGACAAAGTCCTTCCCGTGTTTTTTAAAGGCCTCCACCGGAGCGGGGGCGCTGCCCCGTGAGAGCAGCCGCGCCTTGAGCACCTCCAGCCATTTGCCCGAGGTCAGATCGGGGTTCTGTTCCGACCCGGACAGGGCAAATTCTTTCTCGATGATCTTTTGGCTGAGGATGAACCAGCTGTAGTCATAGCCGGTTTTCAGGATCTCCTTGAGGGTGGCCAGCGTGTCAAAACCAGGCAGCCAAGGGGCCGGCAGGCGGTCGCCGCGCGCGTCAAACCACATCGACGAGGGGCCGGGCAGGATGCGAATGCCATGGTTGGGCCAGATCGGGTCCCAATTGCGCAGCCCTTCGGTGTAGTGCCACATGCGGTCGCCATTGATCACATGGCCGCCTGCGGCCTCGGCAATGGGGATCATCCGGCCGTCGACGTGAAAGGGCACGCCGGCCACCATGTTTTTTGGTGGCTCTCCCAGCCGGTCGCGCGGCCAGTTTTTGCGCACCAGTTCAAGATTGCCGCCTATGCCACCAGAGGCCACGATCACCGAGGGGGCATAGACTTCAAACTCGCCAATTTCCTGGCGGTTGGTTCGGGCGCCCTGTGGTGCTGCATCTGCGGCCAGCACCTCGCCTGAGACGCCTTTGACCTCGCCTGTCTGCACAATGATGTGGCTGACCTGATGGCGGAACCGGCACAATACGCGTCCGGCCGCGATATGGGCCTGCAGGCGGGCAACAAAGGGGGCGACGACGCCGGGGCCAGTGCCCCAGGTCACATGAAACCGCGGCACCGAGTTGCCGTGGCCCTCGGCGGTGCTGCCGCCGCGTTCGGCCCAGCCAACCACGGGAAACCACCGCATACCCATCTCATGCAGCCAGGGGCGCATTTCACCGGAGGCAAAATGCAGATAGGCACGGGCCCACTGCCGGGGCCAGTCGTCCTCAGAGCGGTCAAACTGCGCGCTGCCCATCCAGTCGCGCCGGGCCAGATCGTGACAGTCTTTGATCCCCATGCGTCGTTGCTCGGGGGTGTCGATCATAAACAGCCCGCCCAGGCTCCAATGGGCCTGACCGCCAAGGAACTGCGCTGGCTCCTGATCCAGCAAGATCACCCGTTTGCCACGGTCTCCCAGCTCACAGGCCGCTGCGAGCCCGGCAATGCCAGCCCCCACAATGATCACATCTGCGTGGTTGTCCGAACCATCCGCCATTTGCCCCTCCTGGTTACAGATCAGCCCCCGGCCAGTTGCGGGGTTTTTCTGCAGCTTACGCGCAGGCAGGCGCTTTGGGCAATTCTTTCAGCGCTCTGCCGTGGGGTCAGGGATGTGGGCCCTGTGAGCTGTGGGGCTGTGAACTGTGGGGCCTGTGGACAGGGGCCTATAGTGGCCAGAAGATCAAAATCGAGGGGATCGACACCGCGATGACCAAAAGCTCAAGCGGCAGGCCAATACGCCAGTAGTCGCCAAAGTGGTAGCCTCCTGGCCCCAGAACCAGGGTGTTGTTCTTATGGCCAATCGGCGTGAGGAAGGCCGCAGAGGCCGCCACGGCCACGGCCATCAGGAACGGATCGGGCGACACCCCAAGCGCATTGGCCATCTGGATGCCAACAGGGGCGGCAACAATCGCCGTTGCCGTGTTGTTGAGCACATCCGACAGCGTCATGGTCACCACCATCAGCACAGTCAGTACCACCCAAGAGGGCAGCCCCGCCGTCAGATCAATCAACCCATTGGCAATCAAAGCGGTACCTCCAGAGGAGTCCAGCGCAGCTCCCAGCGGAATCATCGATCCCAACAGAACCACAACGGGCCATTCCACATGGTCATAGATTTCCGCCACCGGCAGGATCTTGATCAACACATAGGCGACCACCACCATCCCCAGCGCGACAGGCAGATAGACCAGACCAAGCGACGCGGCCAGAACGGCCAGAGCAAACAAACCAATAGCGGCCCAGGTCTTGTCGTTGGCCGTGACGGCAAGACCGCGCTCTGCCAGCGGCAAACATCCCAGCCATTCGGTAACATCGGCGCTGCGGTCGCGCGGGCAGAGCAACAACAGGATATCGCCCGCCTCGATCTCGGTCTGGCGGATGTGACTGGTGAGGCGCCGTCCCTGCCGCGACAACCCCAGCAGCACGGTGTTTTGCCGCCAGGCCAGCCCCAGTGACTGTGCCGAGCGGCCCTTGATACGGGCGGTTTCCGGCACCACAACCTCGATCACTTCCAGCCCCTCCCCGGCGGCCTTCAGTTTTTCCTGGCGGGCGGCATCGGCGAAATCCAGCGACAAGGTGGTGCGAAATTCATCCAGAGCCTCGGGCGTGGCCTCGATCACCAGCGTGTCGCCTGCCTGCAGCAAAGACCCGGTGGCGCGGCCATAGAGGCGCTTGCCTGCGCGGATCAGGCCCAGGATTGCGACATCGGCCTGTTCTGCTTCTTTGTCCAGAGCGCCCAGGCGTTTGCCGATCAGGTTCGAGCCCTCAGGCACCGTGAGTTCTGCCATGTAATCAGCGAGTTGCGCCTCGGTGTTGCCAGCGCCCGCGTCGCGCTGCGGGATCAGCCGCCAGCCGACAAGGGCAACAAAGGCGAGGCCGGCCAGGGCGGCAATGCCGCCAACGGGCGCAAAATCAAACATGCCAAACGGCTCACCCAGGGTCTCCTGCCGGATCGAGGCGATGATGATATTGGGTGGGGTGCCGATCAGTGTGGCCATACCGCCAAGGATCGTGGCAAAGGAGAGCGGCATCAGGCTCAAGCCTGGCATGCGGCCTGCCTTGCGGGCGGTCTGGATGTCGACAGGCATCAACAGGGCCAGGGCGGCGACATTGTTCATAAAGGCCGAAAGCACGGCGCCAATACCGCCCATCAGGGCGATATGCCCGCCCAGAGAGCGCGAACTGTCCACCAGGGTGCGGGTGATCAGAAAGACGGCACCCGAGCGCACCAGCCCAGCTGAGACGATAAGCACCAGCGCCACAACCAGCGTTGCGGGGTGGCCAAAACCGGCAAAGGCGTCGCTGGTGGGAACCAACCCCAGCACTACCGAGATCATCAGCGCGCTGAAGGCGACGATATCATAGCGAAACCGCCCCCAGAGGAACATGGCAAAAACGGCGGCAAAAATGGTGAATAATGCGATCTGGTCAAATGTCATGGCGGCACTTTAGCTGTTAGGACAGGAGGGGCAAGGGAGCACTGCTTTTTCGCGTGGAGTCAGGGCAATGTCAGGAGTGCTTGAAAACAGGGGCTCTCCAAGGCTATATGAGCGCCAATTCAAGCACGCAAGAGACAAAGGATCTACCATGGCAGGCCACTCAAAATGGGCAAACATCCAGCATCGCAAGGGTCGTCAGGACGCAGTGCGGTCAAAACTGTTTTCCAAACTGGCCAAGGAGATCACCGTGGCCGCCAAAATGGGCGACCCGGACGTCGATAAAAACCCCCGTCTGCGGATGGCCGTCAAAGAAGCCAAAAGCCAGTCGGTGCCCAAGGATGTGATCGATCGCGCCATCAAAAAGGCCATTGGCGGCGACGCTGAAAACTATGACGAGATCCGCTACGAGGGCTATGGCCCCAACGGTGTTGCTGTCATCGTCGAGACCATGACCGACAACAAGAACCGTACGGCCTCGACTGTGCGGTCAACCTTTTCAAAAAACGGTGGCAATCTTGGCGAAACGGGCTCTGTTGGGTTCATGTTCGACCGCAAAGGTGAAGTGACCTACAAGGCAGAGGTCGGCGATGCGGATACCGTGATGATGGCCGCGATCGAGGCGGGGGCCGAGGATGTTGAATCATCCGACGACGGCCACACGATCTATTGCGCCGACAGCGACCTCAACGAGGTCTCCAACGCGCTGGAGGCCGAGCTGGGCGATTCTGAGTCGACCAAACTGGTTTGGAAGCCCACCACCACCACTGAGATGGATCTTGAGGGCATGCAAAAGCTGATGAAGCTGGTGGATGCGCTGGAAGATGACGACGATGTACAGCGCGTCACTACCAATTTTGAGGCCTCGGACGAGGTGATGGAGCAGCTCTGAGCCGCTGCCCTCTGTCAGAAATTGAAAAAAGCCTCCGATTTTCGGGGGCTTTTTTAGGGTCAGGGGGCCAGTAAAACACCGGCGCGGCGCATAGCCTCCGGGCTGGGTATCCATAAGGCGCTGGAAGGTGTGGCGTAGATCTGCTCAACAAAGCCTGCCGTGATGCCCTGCCGGATGAGGAAATCGCGGTCCTTGCCTTGCTCTCTTGCTAGATCGACTTGAGGGAGGCCACCAAAGTTTTCCAGCGCATAGCCATGAAAGCCGAGCTGCCCCTGGGGGCCAAGGCCCCGGCGCACTCCTGCGGCAAACATCAAGGTACAGGCAGAGGCACAGAGGCCAGCAGCTGTGGTCTCAAGGCCGCGTGCGGCAATAAGCTGGGCTGCGCCGCGGGCCTCATAGATAAGGCCACCGGGACTGCTGAGACGGAGCTGGCGAACCTCTGGGTGGCGTTGCAGCAGGGTCTTGAGGGCCTTGGTGAGGCCAAAGGTCACCTCGCCGTCAAACACCAGGCTCAGGCCATCCGCAGAGAGCGTGAGGCTGTAGCGCGCGGCGCGCTCCAGCGCACGCTGCTCGGCGTAGGGGATGCCTGCGGGGGGACGATGGGCCACCAGCAGCGCCTGCCACCAGAGTGTCACAGAGGCCAGGATTGCGATCAGCATCAGCAGATAGCCGCCCCAGACCGGAGCCATCGCACCGGATCCTGTCATATGCTCATCCGCCGCCCGCAGATGCGCCCGTATCAGCCAGATCAGAAACAGGGCATCGACAGCGATCAGCCCCCAGACAACAGTGGGCGGCATCTGCAGCAGCTGGTTGGCGCCCCACCAGACCAGCAGGGCAGCCCCGCGCGGCAGCAGGATATGCCAAAACAGGCTGGCTCTGAGCGAGCGCGGCTCAGCCTGCATGACGCAGGGGCAAAAATCGCCAGGTCTGGGCGGCAGAGGCAAGCATTCTGTGCTGTCCTGTTCTAAAGCGCGCACTGCGCGGGTTGAAACGACGTTTCATGTGGCGCGGCAGGGGCTAGGCGTGCTGCGGCGGGGTCAGATGATGTTGTGCCGAGCCTAGCACTGCCCGGGTCAGGGGCGCCAGAGCCGGCGCCATGATCCTGCTGACCTGCCAGGTGAGGGCGACATCGAGCGGGCTGTCCGCCAAGAGCGTCACCAGCCGCCCTGACTGCAGCGCGCTGTCAATCAGGCCCTCCGGGTTCATGCCCCAGCCAAGGCCCGCCATGGCGGCATCGGCAAATCCCTGGGTGGAGGGAATGAAATGCGCAGGCGGCGTGATGTCGGTGCTGAAATACTGCTCGATCCACCGCCGTTGCAGCGCGTCTTTGGCATTGAAAGTCAGGCAGGGGGCGCGGGCCAGCGCCTGGGGCGTGATGCCTTTTGCGAACCATTTGGCCATATAGCCGGGGCTGGCGCTGGGCTGATATCGCATGGCGCCCAGCGGCATGGCATTGCAGCCCGAGATCGGCGTGTCATGGGAGGTGACAGCAGCAGTGACGGCGGCGGAGACTTCGCCGCGTTTCAGCCACGCGGCGCTGTGGTCCTGATCGTCGATGACCAGATCAACAGTAAATCGGGTGTTGCTGCCATGGCCTCGATGAACCAGATGGCGAGGCTGTCAGCATTCACTGCCACCCGCAGCCGGGGCGGTGCCTCGTCATCCCCGCCTTCAAGGGCCAGCTCGCGGGAGACAAGCCCTTCGAGCAGGGCGACGTCCTCGGCGTGTTTTGCCAGCCGCAGACCGGCCTCGGTGCCGCTGCAGGGCAGGGCGCGTTTGACCAAAGCACTGCCAACCCGCTCCTCAAGGGCCTTGATCCGTTGCGAGATTGCTGAGGGTGTCACGGCAAGGGTTTGGGCGGCGGCCTCAAACGAGCCAAGACGCAAAACTGCAGAGAGGGCGGCGAGGTGGTTGGGATCAAACTTCATTAGCTGTGCTTACTTTGGGTTACGATCTTTAATTTTACTATCCTGAGTGCGGGCGCTAGTCAAAGCTCTGACAGACAAAGCCCGAACAGACAAAGACCTGACAGAGATGACCCATAGGAAAGATATGACGCATGACATTTTTACCTCCAAGCCTGATTGCCGGATTTGGTCTGGGCTTTAGCCTGATTCTGGCGATTGGTGCCCAGAATGCCTTTGTGTTGCGGCAGGGGCTGAAGCGGCAGCATGTGTTCTGGACCTGCCTTGCCTGTGCGACCTCGGATGCGCTGTTGATTGCTGCCGGGGTGCTTGGCTTTGGATCATTGGCGCAGGCACTGCCCTGGTTTGAAACGGTGATGCGGTTTGGCGGCGCTGCCTTTCTCGTCTGGTATGGCGCGCGCAGCCTGATGGCTGCCTGGAAGGGCGGGGAGGCGCTGGAGGCTATGGTTGGCAAGGCGGATTTGCCGCTGCTGCCGGTTCTGACCACGGTTCTTGCGCTGACCTGGCTGAACCCGCATGTTTATTTGGACACCGTGGTGCTTTTGGGGTCGATCTCGTCGCAATACCCGGACGCCCGGCTTTTTGGGATGGGCGCGATCCTGTCCAGTTTTACCTTTTTCTTTTTGTTGGGATATGGCGCCAGCCTTCTGGCTCCCGTCTTTGCACGGCCTCGGGCCTGGCAGCTGCTGGATGTCATTGTGGGCCTGACAATGTGGGCGATTGCGGCAAAACTACTGCTGATGTGACCGGACTGAAAACCGGACTGCGTCACTGGTCGCATAGCTTTGTCGCGGTGGTGGCTGGCTGGTAGCTGGGCAGTGGCCGGGCAGCGCCGGGGGCTCTGGTCCTGGAAATACTCTCAAATGAGGTAATTGCCTTGTGAAGACTTGTGCTGCCCGAAAATTGGGTGTTCTGTCATCACATGAACACAAAAGTTGATACTGAAGGATTCCGCGACGCGCCTCTGCGTGGGGTATTCTGGATGTTTGTGACCGGGCTGAACTTTGTGGCGGTGACGGCTCTGGTAAAGTATCTCGGGCATCGTATTCCGCCAGCAGAATCTGCATTTCTGCGCTATCTTTTGGGGCTGGTGTTTCTCATCCCCATGGCCGGAGCATTGCGGCGTGTGACGCTGACGCCAAAGCTGTGGTTGCTGTTTGCCGGACGCGGTGTGGTGCATTCGGGCGGGGTGATGCTGTGGTTTTTTGCGATGACCCAGATTCCCCTGGCCGAAGTGACGGCGATGAATTACCTGTCGCCGGTCTATGTGACGCTGGGAGCCGCCTTGTTTCTGGGCGAAAAGCTGGCGGCGCGGCGCATCGCTGCGGTTGTCGCCGCTTTGCTGGGGGCGGTGATCATTTTGCGCCCCGGGTTTCGCGAAATCTCTCCCGGCCATATTGCGATGATGTTTACCGCGCTGGCCTTTGGGACCTCGTATCTGCTGGCGAAATTCACCGTGGATGGCACCAATCCGGTGGTTGTGGTGGCGAATGTTGTCGATCTGGGTGACGCTGGGGCTGGCGCCTTTTGCGGCCGCCGTCTGGGTCACGCCAACCCTGCAGGAGCTGGCTATTCTCTTTGCCGTTGCCTGCTTTGCGACCGCAGGGCACTACACCATGACGCTGGCCTTTGCCGCAGCCCGCTTGACGGTGACGCAGCCGGTAACCTTTCTCCAACTGATTTGGGCAACACTGCTCGGAGCATTGGTGTTCTCTGAGCCCGTCGATATCTGGGTTGTGTTTGGGGGCGGTCTGATTCCTGGCGGCGATCAGCTTCATTACATGGCGAGAGGCCGTGTTAAAGAAGCGTGCGATTACTCCGCCGGATGCGGCGACCAAGGTTTGAGTTTTGTATTTTGGTTACATTTTGAGAATAGAAATGCGTTCTGGCTGACGGGATTATTAAGTAATGGCGTGGCGAATGGCAAAAATAGCAAGCGCGCTGGCGTTTTGGATCTTCTGGCTTGTCGGCCCGGCCTGGGCTGAGCTGGAAATCTGCAACGATACAGCTGCGCGACACAAAATCGCTATTGGGTATAAACAGGACGGACACTGGGTCTCTGAGGGCTGGTGGCAACTGGCGCCCTCTGCCTGCATCGCAGCGGTTAAGGGAGATCTGGACTTCCGGTTCTACTATTTCCGTGCCGAAAGCCCTGGTCGTCTGTTCCAGCATGACCGGTTGTCGTTTTGTACCCGTGACGGCCTCTTCACCATTGCTGGCGACAATGACTGTGCGCGCCGCGGCTATGAAAAAAGCTATTTTGCAAAAATCGATGTTGGCAGGGGAACGACGCACTACAGCCAGAGTCTAAGCACGCATTCGATACAAAGCGAAGGCCAGGCAGAGGCCAAAATTCCCTCAAGCCCTGGCACCTGGGGCCTTCCCTTTAAGGGAGAGGCTATGTTTCATGGCTGCTCCCCGGTGTTTCGCGGCACAGAACGGTTCTGCGCCTTTGTTGGTGCCGGACGGGTGTTCACGGTGACCGAGGACAGCCGCACCCCAGCAGAAATATTCACGATCTTGCGCAATATGACCCCCGGCACTCCGGTGCAGATCGAGGGCGACTGGTTTAGCCTCTATGACAACGCGGTCTCGCTTGTCTTGCGCAGCGTGCAGGAGCGCGCGCCAAATACCCAGGACCAAATCCACAAAAAGCTACAGGGCGAGTGGTATTCGGTTGTTGATCCAAACGACGAATTTACTGTCGTGGGCAGCGGGCGGCAAAACAGATACCGCGGCGCGCTCACCTCAATGGAGTATCTCTCGGTGATGCCCTATTGTGGCGAGTTCAATACCAAGGGGCAATATCTCTATGCCTGGGACAGTCAGGGCGGGACTGGCCTGTGCTATGCGATCAAAGAGGTTTCAGAGATGGAGCTCGTCCTGATCTATCTGCCGCGTGGCACCGAGCTGCGCTATTACAGACTGAACTAGGCCAGCCTGAACCAGCTGCTGCGGGCAAGACCAGCTGCTGCACGGCGCAGTTGGGTCTGCGCCATTGCATTGGCGCCAAACTCCCTATGCGAACAGATGACCAGTCTGGCCATCTGCCAGGGGGCAGCAGGTCATGCGGGCGCTTGTCATGTCTCATGTCGCGAAGCGATCAAATGCCTGCATGTGACCTGACTTATGAGAGCGTTAAGTCAACCACTTGATGAGCTGCCCGGCGCGCAGAGGCTGGCTGTATTTTGCGTTCGGACTGCGCCGCCTCAAGCCAGACCCCATCCATGTAACACTGCAGGGCACTCCGGGCGGTTTCCACCCGGTCAGGCGGCAGCAGATTGCTCAGTTCAGCCCGCACATGACTGCGCACGCGGGTGCGGTTGATTCGATGCAGGCGCGACAGGCGCGGCGAATAGGGGGCATTGGCCCAGAACTGCATCCAGATGCTGCACTGCGGAACGGTAAAGAGCGCATCGGAAAAATTTGCGTCCATCACCGCATAAAGACGCTCCTTGGGGGTCTGCGCCCTGGCGTAGCCGGTGATCATGGCGTGGCGCAATTTGCGCAGCAAATGCCGCATCGTGGCCTCCATCAATCCTTCTTTTGATCCGAAGTAATAGTTGATGGATGCCGCAGAAGCCCCGGCCTCCTGCGCGATTTCTGACATGGTAACAACAGAGTAGCCGCGCTTATGCACCGCCACGATGGTGGCTTCAATCAATTCTTCGTTGCGAATATCTCTGATACGTTTTCTTCCCATGCCAAAGTTTTGCGTTACTTGGCTCCAGGTTTCAACTGTTGTTCTTGGGATGCGGAAACTTGTACCATCATTTAAAAATGTGTTTGGTCAATAAGTTTTCCGTGCTAAAAACCACTTTCATGTTCAGGGGCGCTTGAATCCGGCTTTTGATCCGCCGCTCTCCTGTCTGACAAGAGGAGGGGCTTTTACGATGACGCGAACGGAGCAGGGGCTGCCAGCCAGGCGATCAAACAGGCAACCAAACAGGGCCGACACTGAACCGGGCAAACCTGCCCGCAACACCGGAGAGCACAGCCTATGACAAGGCCGACGACAAAGCCGAATATCCTGATCCTGATGGTTGATCAGTTGAACGGGACACTGTTTCCGGATGGTCCGGCAGACTGGCTGCATGCTCCAAATCTGAAAAAACTGGCGGCGCGCTCAAGCCGCTTTGCCAACGCCTATACCGCCTCGCCGCTCTGTGCGCCGGGGCGTGCGAGTTTTATGTCGGGCCAGTTGCCTTCGCGCACTGGCGTTTATGACAATGCGGCTGAATTCCGCAGCGACATCCCCACCTATGCGCATCATTTGCGGCGCGCAGGATATTACACCTGCCTGTCCGGCAAGATGCATTTTGTTGGCCCCGACCAGCTGCACGGCTTTGAAGACCGCCTCACCACCGATATCTACCCGGCCGATTTTGGCTGGACGCCGGATTACCGCAAGCCCGGCGAACGCATCGAGTGGTGGTATCACAATATGGGCTCTGTCACCGGCGCCGGGGTGGCCGAGACCTCGAACCAGATGGAATATGATGACGAGGTGGCCTATAATGCCACGGCGAAACTTTATGAGCTGTCACGTGGGCTTGATGCGCGGCCCTGGGCGCTGACCGTTAGCTTTACCCATCCGCATGACCCCTATGTGGCCCGCAAGAAATACTGGGATCTCTATGAGGACTGCGCGCATCTGCTGCCCAAGGTTCCGGCGATGGATTATGCGGATCACGATGGGCACTCAAAGCGGATTTTTGACGCCAATGACTGGCGCAGCTTTGACATCACCGAAGACCATATCAAACGGGCGCGCCGGGCCTATTTTGCCAATATTTCCTATCTGGATGATAAAATCGGCGAGATCCTGCAGGTGCTGGAAGACACCCGGCAAGAGGCGACCATTCTGTTTGTGTCGGATCACGGCGATATGCTGGGCGAACGGGGCCTCTGGTTCAAGATGAGCTTTTTTGAAGGCTCGGCGCGGGTGCCGCTGATGATTGCGGCGCCGGATATGCCTGCAGGACTGATTGAAACACCTGTTTCAACGCTGGATGTGACCCCAACGCTGGGGGCACTGGCGGGCCTTGCGATGGACGAGATCGCTCCCTGGACCGATGGCGAGGATATCTCACCGCTGGCCCGTGGTGCGGAACGCAGCAGTCCGGTGACGCTGGAATACGCGGCCGAGGCCTCTTATGCGCCGCTGGTGTCGCTGCGCCATGGCAAATGGAATTACAACCGCTGCAGCCTCGATCCGGATCAGCTGTTTGATCTGGAGACGGATCCCCTGGAGCTGAGCAATCTCGCCGAAGATCCTGCCCATGCCGACACGCTGCAGACCCTTAGGGCCAAGTCCGAGGCGCGCTGGGATCTGGCGCGGTTTGATGCTGATGTGCGCGCCAGCCAGGCGCGGCGCTGGGTGGTCTACGAGGCTCTGCGTCAGGGCGGCTACTACCCCTGGGATTACCAGCCTTTGCAAAAAGCCTCAGAGCGCTACATGCGCAACCATATGAATCTCGACACGCTTGAGGGGGACAAACGTTTCCCGCGTGGTGAGTAACCTCTCTTTCGCCCCTTTATCGAACGACAACAGATGCGAGTTCAAATGACCCATCCAGCCCAGCCGACCGCCAGCCATTTCATCAATGGTCAATACGTTGAAGACAAAGCCGGCACACCGATCCCGGTGATCTATGCCGCAAGTGGCGAAGAGATTGCCACCGTCTATGCCGCCACACCGGCAATTGTTGAACAGGCGCTGGCAGGCGGCAAAGCGGCGCAAAAGGCCTGGGCCAAGATGACCGGCACCGAGCGCGGCCGCATTCTGCGCCGCGCCGCCGATATCCTGCGGGAGCGCAACTATGATCTGTCGGTGCTGGAGACCTATGATACCGGCAAACCCCTGCAGGAGACCCTGGTGGCCGATGCCACCTCGGGGGCGGATTCACTGGAGTATTTTGGTGGTCTGGCCGGCAGCCTGACGGGCGAGCATATCCCGATGGGCGAAGACTGGGTTTATACCATCCGCGAAGCCATTGGCCTGTGCGTTGGCATCGGTGCTTGGAACTACCCAACACAGATTGCCTGCTGGAAAGCGGCGCCTGCGCTGGCCTGTGGCAATACGATGGTGTTCAAACCCTCCGAGGCGACGCCGCTGTGCGCCTTGAAAGTTGCCGAGATCCTGCATGAGGCGGGGCTGCCCGCCGGGGTTTTCAACGTGGTGCAGGGCCTGGGTGAGGTTGGTGGAGCCCTTGTGACGGACCCGCGCGTCAACAAGGTCTCGCTCACAGGATCTGCCCCCACCGGCAAAAAGGTCTATGCCGCTGCCGCCGCTGGCATGAAGCATGTCACCATGGAGCTGGGGGGCAAATCGCCCCTCATCGTCTTTGAGGACGCAGATATTGATAATGCCGTTGGTGGTGCCATCAATGGCAACTTTTACTCTTCGGGGCAGGTCTGTTCCAACGGCACCCGCGTTTTTGTGCAAAAGGGCATCAAGGAAAAATTCCTTGCCCGGCTGGCAGAGCGTGTTGGCAATGCGGTGATTGGCGATCCTCTGGACGACGCCACCAGCTTTTGCCCCATGGTGAGTGAAGCCCAGATGAACATTGTGCTGGGCTATATCGAGAAAGGCAAAGAGGAGGGCGCACGGCTTATCTGTGGCGGCGCACGCTGCGACAGGCCCGGCTGGTATCTGCAGCCTACTGTTTTTGCTGATGTGACGGACGATATGACGATTGCGCGCGAAGAGATCTTTGGGCCGGTCATGTCGGTGCTGGATTTTGACAGCGAGGATGAGGTTGTGGTGCGTGCCAATGATACTGAATTTGGCCTTTCTGCTGGTGTATTCACCAAAGATTTCACCCGCGCCCACCGGGTGATTGGCAATCTCGAGGCCGGCAGCTGCTTTATCAACTCGTACAATGATGCTCCGGTTGAGGCGCCCTTTGGCGGGGTCAAGGCCTCGGGCGTGGGGCGTGAGAACTCTAAAGAAGCGCTCAACCATTTCAGCCAGGTGAAGTCGGTTTATGTCCGTATGGGGGATGTTGAGGCGG
>NZ_MWVJ01000040.1 GCF_002087335.1 Pseudophaeobacter leonis | reverse complement strand
GCTTGCAATGCAGGAGCCATCCACACACGATATTGGGTGCCCGAAACTTAGTAGGAGTTAAGTCGTCTTAGTCACTTGCTTCAAAGTAAGAGTGTTTGAACCCTATCAGGGCGCTACGAACACCCGTCCCCCTCCACAGAATTAGCGGAATCCTGCCATGATATTGAATAACAGTTGAGGGCATAGCGAGTTAGCCACAAGATCAAGAGAACAGGCTGGGTCACCGGCAAAAGCGTTTGCGTCGCCAGAGGGTGAACGGCTGATAGTCGTAAGGTGCAGCGGCTAGACCAGGTTGACCTGCATAAGGAGGAACGAGACATGAAAATTTTGGCGACAGCAGCGACGGCTGTTCTAATCGCATCTCAGGCATTTGCCGGTTCATACGAGACAAAATGCGAGACACAAACGGTGCCGTATCAAGAGACCGTGAAAGGCGGAAGTCCCGAAAAAGTAATCGGCGGAGCGATTGTTGGCGGCGTGATCGGGAAGGTCGTGACCGATAAAAATGCCGGCGCTGCCGTCGGTGCTATCGTTGGCGGAGCCATCGCCAATGAAACCAGCACCAATACAGTCACCAAATACAGAGAAGTCGAGACTTGCACTAACGTGTTTGTTCCGGAGCGCATCACGGATGAAGCAAAGCTTCAAAAGGTCTTGCTGGATCTGAACAAAGGCAAATCCGTCAGTAAAGAAATGATCATGGACGCGCAGTATACGATTGGCGTCGCCTATGACGGCAAATGGGGCCCGAAGTCTCAACTGGCTGCAGAGAAATATTTGGCCAACCTTGAGCCCGACGCGCCGTTGTATTCACTGGTGGTCAACGATGTGGTCATCGTCAGCTCAGCCGACATCGGTGCGATCAATGAGATCAAGGCCGCCCTGCTTGAAGCTGGTGTCGTCTCGCAAATCTTCGTGGATCTGAAGTGATGCACCGGGGACAGTCATCCAGGCGTCGGTGCCTCGGTTTGGTCGGCGCTGAACACCGGCAACGGCAGTGACCTGAGCCCCAAGTTTCTTCCACCTCGCGGAGAGTCCTTGGGGTTGGTTTGATGGCCTTAGGCGGCCAGTTTGTCCATCGTTCTTTTCTCCGCGAATTCTCTGGGCATCAGGTTTCCGAGCGCCGAGTGTGGTCTGTGGGTGTTGTAGTCCTCCTGCCATGCTTCCAGCGTTGATCTGACTTTGGCCAACGATCCGAAGAGCGTTTCGTTTTGGCATTCATCTCGTAGCTTTCCGTTGAAACTTTCGACGAAGGCATTTTGCTGTGGTTTGCCAGGTGCGATGTCGTGCCAGTCGATCTCGTTGTCTTGCACCCATCGCAGAATGGCCATGCTGGTGAATTCCGTGCCATTGTCGGAAACGATTGTTCCCGGTATCCCACGTTCGGAAATGACCCGGTCCAGTTCCCGAGAGACCCGTAAGCCCGACAGCGACGTATCGGCGATCAGCGCCAGGTTCTCTCGCGCATGGTCATCAACCACGGCCAGGATGCGAAAGCGGCGGCCAAGGCCTTTAACGGAGGTCGGTTCAACTCCGATCTCAGAGACTATTCCCACGTGGTCAATGGCAAGCATCCAGCCCTCCGAATCGTCAAACTCTAGCCAGATCGAGCCCTGAGCTGTCGTTGAAGTGTACTTCCGCCACCCGTCAGTTTCGCCATGTGTCCGGCGAAAGCCGTTCTCGAAAGCGACTTTGTCGCACTCCTGATACGTCACAAAAGACTGGGGGTTTTCCACGGCCATTGACTTACCTCACCAATAGCGTCGTGGAGGATGCCTCCGGTAAATGGTGACGGCTATTTCACGAATGCCAAGCCCAATACAATGCTGACTGAAATCCACCGTCAGGCCAAAGACAGACCGATACTGCGCCTTGCAAAAGACATTCGTTCTGGGAAGTCATTGGAGTATGGGACCTATGGGACTAGCAGTGTTGTGCCAGATGGCAGCTTGGACCTTGAGGAGTTTCTCAATGCGGATCAGCTCTTGGTTGGTCGGAACATCACACGTAGCTTCTACAACGAGGAAATACGAAGAGCTCTCGGACGTGTCGGCGACATGCCAGAGATAGGAGATCGTTTGACATGCCAGCGCAATGACTAGGGTCTCGGCATCTTCCACCGGCGGCATGTTTTCTGTCGTCTCCGAACCGAAGAAGTCCCGTTTCGCGAACACATTGTCATTGGAGCTGAAGTCTCTCGATTTCCTCGAGGAGGAGAACTATCACGTGCGTGTCCGCCCGGAATATTTTACCGGAGCAGAGAAATCGTTAACGCATAAGGAGCTGAAAAACACCCAAAGCTTCAGAAAGCGTGACAATAGCTACACGTCTCTAGGGGATATCACGCTTTTGTGGGGTGAATGTCCAACGTCAGGGTTTTGGGAACCAATGGGCTCTTGTTTGTCTTTCTCATCGTCCACTCCTCGGTGGTTACGATGAGCCAGAAACACTCTCTTATCAAATTGCCCTATTTGGACCCACAAGCGCTGACGTCAGACAATCTATTCTGGCACGCTCAAGGGGCATTCTGAAGAGCAGATTGCTAGCCAACTTTACTTGACCAATCAAGTGGCCGCGACTCCTCCGGCCTGTTTATCAATGCATGAAACACAAGATTTTTCCCGCTGTCGGGAACACATGGAGTGCGCGATGCGTTGAGCCATGTTTGCAAATGGAGAGGGACGCAGATGAACAAGGCCAAAACCGAGGCGGCGTTGGACCACGCAGAAGCTTTACCACCCAAACTTATCTTCGAAGTGATCCGGCGGGACGGTCAGGACGAGCTTGAGCGCCCCAATGGGTCCCTCATTTGGTCAGGCATCGCAGCTGGCTTGATGATCTCTCTGTCTGTCTTCGCAGAGGCCGTGTTGCGCACCTATCTTCCGGACGCACAATGGACCCATCTGGTCGAGAATTTGGGATATAGCCTTGGGTTTCTTGTCGTGATCCTGGGGCGGATGCAACTTTTTACAGAGAACACGATCACAACGGTTCTGCCGGTGATGCAGACCCCTTCCAGGGCCATTGTGCGGCGCACGGCCACACTATGGGTACTCGTGTTGTTGGCCAATGTGGTCGGTGCATTTGGCGCGGCTGCCACCTTTGCCTTCACCTCTGCCATTCCCCCCGAAGTGCTGCCTGCCATCGAAGAACTCTCGCGCCACGCGACAGGGTTGCCACCGTTCGAGGCCTTTCAGCGGGCCATCCCTGCCGGGGTTCTGGTGGCTGCCATCGTGTGGATGTTGCCTCAGTCTGCAGGGTTCGAGTTTTTCCTGATCCTGACATTCACATGGTTGATCGCCGCAGGCGATTTTATGCACATCGTGGCCGGATCGGTCGAAATGGCATTCTTGTTTCTTCAGGGGCTTTTGTCGCCTGCGGACGCCGTCTTTGGCTTTTTTCTGCCAGTGCTTGCGGGCAATGTTCTGGGCGGGACGCTTATCTTTGCCCTGCTTGCCTTTGGTCAGGTGCGCCGAGAGCTTGTGAAACAATAATCTGGCCCGCGGGAACCTTTTGTGCGCTGTCGGGTTGTATTGGTAACAGACCCAAACGTTAGGAGATTTACGATATGGAATATGCAGGTTTTGGTGGTTTTATTGTTCTGGTCCTGAATATCTGGGCCATCATTTCAATTGTTGGGTCGGGGGCGTCAACCGGGTCCAAAGTGCTGTGGACGCTGTTGGTCCTTGTGTTGCCGGTGATTGGCTTCATCATCTGGCTGATCACAGGCCCGCGCTCTAGTCGACGCATTGCATAATGAGTGACGCAGAGCTGACCAAGGCGCTCGGGTGCATCCCGGGCGCCTTTATGCTGATACAGGGTAGACAAATATTTTTAGATATTTGTGTCGGGTGCTGACATCACATTTTTCCTTTTGGCTAAACTAGATAAATGACCTGAAACCAGAAAATTCCCACCATAATTTCCACCATGCAGGACCCAAGCGCAGGTCTAGGGGGGACGCAAAAAGGAGTACAGTGATGGATCGCAAACACATGCAGGAGACCTGCATGGCCATCCTGGTCATCATCGCGGTGTTCGCCGTTTTGAAGCAATCTAAGGAGTCTTTGCCCCGGTCATCTCAGCGCTGCTCTTGGGTGTCGTGTTGACGCCGCTGTCGGACTTTTGGGACACCTGCCAGTTCCTCCAGCGTCTTGTCGTGCAGCACCCAGTCACCATCGCCCCAGGTGACAAACTGATTGACGCCGGGATCAGGCTTTGGATCAACCGCAACAAAGCCCGCGTCTGCAATTTCTTCTGGCGTGAAACTGGTTGGATTTGTGCGGCAGCGCCCATCGGACAGGCGAATGCGGAATGGCATGGGGGCAGGCTTCGCGCCGCCTTTCGTAAATAGGGTCATTATGGGTTCCCAATATCTATTGATGTGGCAGTTACGGTCACGCCATCCAAATTGGGGAAGTCACCGCGCCCCCAAACGATATTTACACCGCCACGGGCGGGCACGCGGCCATATCTACCTTGTGGCGGAACACCGACTTCAACGGTCAGCGTTTCTCCAGGTGTGACCGAAACGCTATTGACGAAAGAAAGACCGCCGCCGTGACAACCCGCATTGGCGCCGTAGCCAGCGGCCCCGAAACCACCGCCGCTAGTACCATTTTTGCCGTTCTGCCCCGCTTGCCCCCCCGCCCCACCAGCGCCCGAGTTAGGCACTGCTGACGGTCCCTCGCCCCAAAGCCCAACACCGCCGCAACCCTTGGTCGAAGCATACGCAGGGGCACCGCCGGTGCCGCTGTTACCGTCTCCAGAGTAACCACCAGGTGCCCCGCTAAGCTGATCACCACCGCCGTCGCGAACGGGCGTGTCACCACTATTCCTCAAGACGCAGGGGGAGGCTGAGGCTCGCGGTGATGAGCATTTCATGCCCGATTGGGATCTGTTTGCCCGCCCTGGCGCGCCCGCTGCTGCGATCCGCAAGGGCGAGGTGCGGCGCTGGCTTTTGACATCCGCGCAAGATGATACTGATGTGCATTTGCGCTTTTGGTCAAACTTGCAAGCCTATGCCCGGCATGTTGGCGCTGAGCTGGTGGTTGGCGGCTTCACATATAATCACGCGCTTTATACCGATCACCAAACCCGCACCGCGCAATTTGCGCGCGAGGTTTTGCCTCATTTGCGCTTTGATCCGATGGATTGCGGGCCGGTATTGTTCTGCGCTGAAATGAATACTTTGCCAACGGCGGTGCGCCCGCTGAGCGGCCTGACAACCTA
>NZ_MWVJ01000004.1 GCF_002087335.1 Pseudophaeobacter leonis | reverse complement strand
CCAGCCTCTCCCTGGCGCTTTTTGCCGCATCATCTGCCTCTGTCGCATGGGCCGACACCCCCAGCCGCATCGTCTCAATTGGCGGCTCTGTGACCGAGGTCGTCTATGCGCTAAAACAAGAGGCGCGTCTGGTGGCGCGTGATACCACCTCTACCTATCCGCACGCGGCGAACGCGCTGCCAAACGTCGGCTATGCCCGTGCGCTGTCGCCCGAAGGGGTGCTCTCGGTGGATCCTGACCTGATCCTGGCCACCCAGGGTTCTGGCCCGCCAGAAACGCTTGAGGTGCTGAAACAGGCCAATGTGACCTATGTCGAAGTGCCCGAGATCTACACGGCCCAGGGGGTGCTCACCAAGATCGCAACCGTGGCCACAGCTCTGGGTCAGCAGCAGGCCGGAGAGACCCTGGCAGCACAGGTCAGCGCCGAGCTTGACGCGGCCCTGGCGCTGGCCACTGAGGTTGCAGGCGACAGCCCCAAGCGGGTGCTCTTTGTGCTGTCGACCCAGGGCGGCCGGATCACTGTTAGCGGCAAGGATACCGCCGCAGATGGCATCATCGCAATGGCCGGGGCGCAAAATGCGATCACTGCCTTTTCTGGCTATAAGCAGATGACCGACGAGGCAATTGCCGCTGCCGCCCCCGATATTATCCTCGCGATGGACCGCGGCGGCGACCACGGGCTGACCAAGGAGACCCTGCTGACCATGCCTGCGCTGATGCTTACTCCGGCGGCGCAGAATGGCCATCTGGTCCGCATGACCGGGCTGCGCCTGTTGGGCTTTGGCCCCCGCACGGCCACCGCCGTAAAAGAGCTGTCGCAGGCCTTTCATGAGGTCGCCAAGTGAGCGCGTTTTCCACTGAAGTCTCGGCAGCAGACACCATCGACGCAGCCCCTCCCCAGGTGGACAGGCGCCTGCGTGCACGCCGGCTGACAGGAGTGCTGGCCATTGTGCTGCTTGTGGTCTCCATCCTGTCGCTGACCACCGGGGCCTCGGGGGCATCGCTTTGGCGGGCGCTGACGGATCTGGCGGCCGGGCGCGAGCTGTCGGTGATGGACCGGGTGGTGCTGCTGGACATTCGCCTGCCGCGGCTGTGCATGGGGATACTGGTGGGTGCCTCTCTGGCGGTTTCCGGTGCGGTGATGCAGGGGCTGTTTCGCAACCCGCTGGCCGACCCCGGCATTGTTGGCGTCAGCGCCGGAGCCGGGCTGGCGGCCATCTGTGCTATTGTGCTGGGCAGCCTGTTGCCCCTTTCCGTGCAGCAATTTCTGGGGGCCGGACTGGTGCCGGTTGCGGCCTTCTTAGGCGGCTGGGGCTCGACCATGCTGCTGTACCGGGTCTCCACCCGGGGTGGCCAGACCTCGGTGGCGACCATGTTGCTGGCTGGCATCGCGCTTGGTGCGCTGGCGGGCGCGGCCTCTGGCGTGCTGGTGTATTACAGCGATGACAATCAGCTGCGCGATCTCACTTTCTGGGGCATGGGCTCTATCGCCGGCGCCACCTGGATCAAGGTCCTCACAGCACTGCCCATCATCGGGCTGGCGCTGGCAACGGCGCCTTTTCTGGCGCGGGGCCTCAACGGGCTCGCCCTTGGCGAAGCTGCAGCCGGCCACATAGGCATCGCGGTGCAGCGGGTCAAAAACATCTCGATCCTGTCCGTGGCCGGCGCCACGGGGGCTGCGGTTGCGGTCTCGGGGGGCATTGGTTTTATCGGCATCGTGGTGCCGCATCTGTTGCGTCTGGTGACAGGGCCGGACCACCATAGCCTGCTGCCCAATGCGGCCTTGTTGGGGGCCACACTGTTGCTGGCGGCGGATATGATTGCCCGCGTGATTGTCGCCCCGGCAGAGCTGCCCATTGGTATCATCACCGCCATTCTTGGCGCGCCGGTGTTCCTGTGGATCCTGTTGAAACGGCGCGGAGATCTGGGGCTATGAGCATGACAGCACAATTGCAAGCCAAAGGCATCAGCGTCACGCTCGGGCGGCGACAGGTGCTGCAAGGCGTCGACTTTACCGCCTCGGCAGGCCGTGTCACCGCCATCGTCGGCCCCAACGGATCCGGAAAGACAACCCTGTTGCGGGCCATGACCGGCGAGGTGGCGCATCAGGGGCAGGTAACCCTGAATGGCAAGGCCACCGCCACTATGCAGCCCTGGCAACTGGCGGCCATCCGGGCGGTGCAACCGCAAAGCAGCATCATCGCCTTTCCCTTTACCGTGCTTGAGATCGTGCGTCTTGGCCTCAGCGCCGGCCTGTCTGCCGCAGACAGCGCTGTCCCCATGCAGGCCCTCGATGCGGTTGGTCTGGCGGGCTTTGCCGGGCGGATGTATCAGGACCTGTCAGGCGGCGAGCAACAGCGGGTGCAGCTGGCGCGGGTCATCACCCAGGTCTGGGAGCCGGTTGTCGATGCAACACCCCGCTGGCTGATCCTGGATGAGCCTGTTGCCAGCCTCGACATCGGGCATCAGTTCACGGTGATGGATCTGGCCCGCAACTATGCCGCCCGTGGTGGCGGTGTTGTGGCGGTATGCATGACCTCAACCTCACCGCCATGTTTGCCGACCAGGTGGTCCTGATGGAGGCGGGTCGGGTGGCTGCTACCGGCACCCCGGCTGAGGTGCTGACAGATGAGACACTGGCACGCACCTACGGCTGCCCGGTGCCGGTGAACACCACACCACCTGCGCAAATCCCGTTTTTGCTGCCCCAGGCCCGCAGCACAATTGAGGCCCGCACATCCTAGCCTCCGACAGACCCGAAACCTGAACATGGCCCGGCATACAGCCGGGCCTGTTTTGTTTCGCGCAGAAGGTTCAGGCAAGTGGGGCATCTCTCACGGGCTGCCAGGGCATCTTGCAGAGAGCTATTCAAACCAGCGCGCCCAGCCCTCAAGGTAGTAGCCAACCAGCGCATGGGACTGCAGCGTGTTCACCTCAACCGGGATTTCGCCGCTTTCCAAATCGAAAACCTGCGCCACCTGCCAGACCTCAGGCGTGAGGTACTGCAACTGTTGCGACAGCTGTGCAGGCAATGGCAGAGGGCTGCGGCCAGACCCCACAGACGTGGGGCGCAGACTGGCCAGGACAAATCCCCAATCGCCAAAGCTGGGCAGATAGGTGTGATAGGGCTGGGTGAGCAGCCCCGCACCCGGCTTTTGCGGATTGCGGCTGGCCTGCAGGGTGGCGTTGGTCGACCAAAAAGCTTCGCGCGCAAACAAGGGGGATCCCGCCTGCGTGACCAGCACCCCATGCGCGCTGAGACGCTCAACCAGCGCGCCGTAGAACTGACGGCTATAGAGTTTGGACAGCGCCAGATTTTTGGGGTCGGGCAGATCAATGATCACCACATCAAACATCTGATCACTGGCCTCAACAAAGCGCCAGGCATCGGCATTCTGGATCTCGACACGGGGGTCCGACAGGGCACCGGAATTGAGCTTTGATAGCTCAGGATGGTCGCGAAACAGCTCCGTCACACGGGGGTCGAGATCAACCAGCGTGACCTGTTCCACCTCTGGCCAGCGCAGCACCTCGCGCGCGGCCATGCCGTCGCCGCCCCCAAGGATAAGCACCGATGCGCGACGTGGCGCCTGCGCCATGGCCGGGTGCACCAGGCTCTCGTGATAGCGGTGCTCATCCAGGCTGTCGAACTGGATCGAGTAGTCCAGAAACAGCCGGGTGCGACTGCGATAGCGGGTCACGGTGATCTGCTGATAGGGCGTGGCCTCGCTCAGGATGATATCATCCTCAAAGAGGGTGCTCTCGGTCACCGAAACCAGACGCTCTGCCTGCCACAGCCCCACCAGTGTCACTGTAAGGGCCAGCGCCCAGACCGCCACCTGTAACCGGCTGGTCTCGCGGCGAAAGATCCACAGCGACAGGCCTGCGACCACCAGATTGAGCGCGCCAAAGGTGAGGCTCCCGGCCATCAGCCCCAGATGCGGAATGATCAGCAGTGGAAAGGCCAGCGAGGCCGCAAGGGCGCCGATATAGTCGACGCTCAGCACGTTCTCAAAACGAAACTCCGGCGCGCCGATCTCTTTCAGCACCCGCGCGATCAGCGGGATCTCCATCCCCGACAGCAGCCCCACGGTGATCAGCAAACCATAAAGCGGCAGGGTGACGCTTTCCATCCAGGCCAAGTCGAAAAACACCACCGGCGCCATAAAGCCCCCCGCGATGCCCAGCAGGATCTGGGCCCAGACAAAGCCGGACATGGCACGATCGACATAGCGCGACAGCCAGGCTCCCAGCCCCATGGCAGAGAGAAAGATGCCAATCACATAGGAAAACTGCCGCACGGAATCGCCCAGCAGGTAGCTCGAAAGCGTCGCGGCGACCAATTCATAGATCAGGCCGGCCACAGCCACCAAAAAGGTTGCCAGCAAAAGCCAGGTCTCACGCAGGCGCAGGGATGCCGCTGCCACGGCCGGGTCAGCTGATGCGCCTGCCTGCCCTGCCGCGCTGCCCAGATCAGGAGACAATGACGGCCGCGATAATGATCGAGATCGAGATGAACAACATGCCAATCAGCACCGCCAGCGCCATGTTCTGATCCTGTTCAATTTCTTTCATGATCGGAAAGGGCGTCATCCAGTCGATCACCTTCCAGACCATGCCCATCAGGGCCACGCCCACAATGGTATAGAAGACGGTGCTGATCAGCTCAGCCAGGTGAATTGCAGCCAGATACTCCATGAGAATCCTCTCTATTTGATACTTCCATTCAATCCCCGCCCAGCGCTGACCGCGCGGATAGAGCGATCCAGATCACGGCTTTCACCGCCATGACCCAGGTAGGCAACATAGGTGGTTCCGGTGATGGCCGCGGCCGAGAGCAGAAAAAAGATCAGGCGAAAAACAGTCATCTCAGTCATCCTCCTCATCAACCCAGTCACTGCCGCGCCAGCGCGCCTTGTTGTGCAGGAAACCACGTAACGGGGGAACCCCGCCAATAGCGCCAAACCCCAGTGCCAGCACCACCAGCCAGAACCCACTGGAAACGCCCTGTCGGATCCGCAGCTCCAGTGCCGTCATAGGCTGGCTCGTCTGATAGTTATCTTTTGCCTGCGTCCCCCAGCTGCCGCCCTCCTCAAGCTCCAGCGACAGTATGTATGTCCCGGCCAGCGGCGGGAAAAACGCAAGCTTGGCATGGTTAGAGCCCTCGCTCCAGTTGCCGTCCTTATCGCGGCCCTGATAGTATTCAACGGTGCGGCCAGATTCAAACAGCACCTCGCCCTCAGGGCCTTCCAGCTCAACGGCAAAATAGCCCCCGCTGTTACGCGCATTCCCCTTCAGATCAATGCGCGTCAGGCGCCCGGGCTGGCGCACCTCAAACGGAATTTCCACCGGCAACTGGTCCAGACTATACCGGTAGGGCGCGCCCAGGGCTGAGCCGTTTTGAGTGCTCATAAAAAGAGCCAGAAACAGGCACAGCCCCATCGCGCCAAGCCCCGCGACGGACAGGAACCGGGCATTCCCGCCCGCCTTTTGTGGCTGCAACGCATGGGTTCTGCGCGGGGACAACCCTGTGGAAATACCAAAGCCCTGAGAGACGGCAGCCTGATCCAGATAGACCGTGTGATAGATTTCCCGTTCCCGTTTGGTTTCGGAAAACGACAGCATCGCATCCTCTGACATGGCCGAAACGGTGGTGGTCTTTTCGCCCTTCTTGGGAGACCAGGTAAATTCACCCTCCGCAAAGATCACCGCACTGGTGGAGGTCTCATAATACTTGAAAACCTCGCCCTGTGCGCGGACCTGCGGGCGTATCTCGGCCTGCTCTACCCAGTCCACAGACATCCAGCTCACTGGCTTGCGATAGCGCCGTGAAAAGGTGAGATGCCCGTCCTCAACACTTAACCAGGCATAGCCATGGGTGGGTGAAAACAGCTGATGATCAATCCAGCTCCAGCGTCGCGCGCCCCAGACCTCTTCGTGTTCCAACGTGCCAATAACCGTATAGGTCACGCCATACAGCTGCCCCGACATGCCGATCTTTATGGGGCTGTCGGGACGCTTTAGCATATCGAATTTTTGCAGAGCGCGGTAATTGTCCAGCGTATCGAGCGCTGTGCCGCAATAGGCACAGATATGCACCGTGACGCGCCCGCCCCCCAGCACATCCAGCCCCGCGCCACAGGCGGTGCAATTGATCGATTTCAGATCGGGGTTGCGGCTCATGCGGGTTTCACCTCGACCTCAAAGGGGTCGACCCAATGGCCAATGAACCACTCGTATTGCGCGCCTTCGATCTCGGCCGAGAGCACCCTGCCGTCTTCGCCCTGCAGGGTAAGAAACTTGTAGCGCTCGCCCACTGTCAGCTCATGACCAAAACTGCCCCTGAGCCCGGTGCAGGTGCCGGTGCCGACCTCATCCACCCGGAATGCCTCGTTTTGATATAGCAGGGTGCTACCCAGCCGCAGATAGCCATCGTATTTCGGCCAGTCTGTGCGCGCCAAAACCCGTTGCAGGATCAGATCGCCCTCATCCACCGAAATCCAGACCGGTGCGCCCTGGTCATCAATCGCCCAGAACTCGTCCCAGCTGCCGCGCCCATAAGAAAACCGGGCATGGCCCAGCACCTCATAGAGGGTCTTGCCAATGCGCAGACTGTCTCCCAGACCAAAGAGCATCGGCACATCGTGCAAAACGCCCTGCTCGCCCGCCAGACGCAGTCCTGCGTCCTCTAACAGCAGGGTCGTCGTGCAGGAGGCACAGGTGATCATCTTGACGCTTTTGATCGCCGGACTGACCAGATCGCCGCAATTGGGACAGTGCATTTCACTCATACGCCCAATGTCAACAAGCCTGAGAAGAGTGCAAGCGGGAAAAACCAGGCAGATTGCGCATCCCGGCCCCTCTGTTGCCTTGCAACGGAGGCAAGGCAACAGAGGGAACAGTCGCACATCCTGTCCAGTTGGATCGGCTCGTAAAACACACGCTTTTCGGGCAAGATCCAGTTTTGGCCTATCCCCTCTTGCTTTCCCGTTAGCGCTAACTGTATTGCATAAAAGCGGAAGGTATGATTCGGCTATCTGGTTTCGCAAAGGTATTTTAAAATGAACAAAATCTGGGCAGAGCTGGTCGATCACCGCAGGAGCACCTCCGCGACGACAATCACCGAGCTGTTTCAGAACAATCCGAGCCGTTTTCAGTCCTTTTCGGCAGAGAGCGACGGGATACTGCTGGACTACTCCAAAACCTCTCTGGATGAAACGGGTCTGGAACTGCTGTTAGAACTGGCCGAACAGGCGGATCTCGGCAGCCGGATCACCGAGATGTTTCGCGGCGACCAAATCAATGTAACCGAGCGTCGCTCTGTGTTGCACACCGCCCTGCGCAGGCAGGGGGATACACCTGTGCTGGTCGCAGGGGAGGATGTCATGCCCGACATCCGCCATACGCTGCAGCGCATGGAGAGCTTTGCCGGTGCGATCCGCAGTGGGGATCACAAAACTGCGACGGGCGCACGGTTTACCGATGTTGTGAATATCGGCATTGGCGGCTCTGACCTTGGTCCGGTGATGGCCACCCTGGCGCTCAGCCCCTATCACGATGGCCCCCGCTGCCACTATGTCTCCAATGTGGATGGCGCCGATATTACCGACCGCCTAAGGGGGCTGGACCCGCAGACCACGCTGATCATCATTGCCTCCAAGACCTTTACCACCACCGAAACCATGACCAACGCCGAGACCGCCATTGCCTGGCTGCGGGCCGCTCTTGGGGATCAGGCCAGTCAACACCCCGCGGCAGTCTCCAGCGCAAGGGATAAAACCGCCGCATTTGGTATCCCCCCAGAGCGCGTCTTTGGCTTTGCCGACTGGGTTGGCGGGCGTTACTCAATCTGGGGCCCCGTTGGTCTGTCGACGCTGATCGCCGTGGGCCGGGACAATTTCCGCGCATTCCTGAGCGGAGCTGCGGCAATGGACCAACATTTCCAAACAGCCGATCTGCGCTATAATCTTCCGGTATTGCTGGGCCTTACCGGCCTCTGGCACAGCAATATCTGCGGCTATGCCACCCGCGCTATTCTGCCCTACGAGCACCGCCTGGCCCGCCTGCCCGCCTATCTGCAACAGCTGGATATGGAGAGCAACGGCAAGGGCGTCACGCTGGACGGCAGCAAGGTGGCCCGCGCCTCTGGCCCCATTGTCTGGGGTGAGCCCGGCACCAATGGCCAGCACGCCTTTTTTCAGCTGCTGCATCAGGGCACCCATGTGGTGCCGGCCGAATTCCTGATTGCCGCCTCCGGCCACGAAGACGCCCTGTCGCACCAGCATGACCGGCTAAAGGCCAACTGTCTGGCGCAGTCCGAAGCCCTGATGACCGGGCGCTCGACGGAACAGGCCCGCCGTCTGGCCGAAAGCCGTGGCTATGGTGGCGATGATCTGGAACGTATGGCGGCGCATCTGACCTTGCCCGGCAACCGCCCCTCGATCACCCTGGCCTATCCCCGGCTGACGCCCTTTGCCCTAGGCCAGCTGATCGCCCTTTATGAGCACCGCGTCTTCACCGAAGGCGTCATCTGGGGCATAAACTCGTTTGATCAATGGGGCGTCGAGCTTGGCAAAGAGCTTGCCGTCAACCTGCTGCCTCCCCTCCAGGGCGCCTCGGACCCGAGCAAAGACAGCTCGACTCTGGGGCTTGTCGCCAAACTCACCCAGCCCAAACCCGCAACCTGATGCGCGCCCCGCGCGGCGCCACTCCTTACCAGGATCTGATATCGACATGGTTTCCCGCGTTATCCCCGTTGACCCCTTTGATCTGATTCTGTTTGGCGCCACCGGCGATCTGGCCCGGCGCAAGATCCTTCCCAGCCTGTTTCACCGCTATCAGATTGGTCAGTTCAGCCCCGAAAGCCGCATCATCGGCTCGTCGCGCAGCAAACTGGACCGCGCCGGGTTTCAGGATCTGGTCGCCGAGGCCATCCGTGAATTCGGTCAGGCCGGCGAGACCGGTGACGCAGATATTTCGGACTTTGTGCAAATGCTGGACTATGTGCCGGTTGACGCCAAGGGTGACACCGGCTGGCCCGAGCTAAAGGCCCAACTGCGCCCGGATGTTATCCGCGCGTTTTACCTTTCGGTCGGCCCCAGCCTGTTCCCCGATATCGCCAGCCGACTGAGCTCTTTTGGCGTCACCACCCCCGAAAGCCGGATTGTGCTGGAGAAACCCTTTGGCCATGATCTTGCCTCGGCACAGGCGCTGAATGCCGCCCTGAGCAGCCATTTCACCGAAGACCAGATTTACCGCATCGACCACTATCTGGGTAAGGAAACCGTGCAAAACCTGATGGCGCTGCGCTTTGCCAATTCGCTGTTTGAACCGCTGTGGAATTCCACCCATATCGACCATGTGCAGATCACCGTTGCCGAAAGCATTGGCGTCGCCGGGCGCGGCGAATATTATGACCGCTCAGGCGCCATGCGCGACATGGTGCAAAATCACATGATGCAGCTGCTTTGTCTCACCGCAATGGAGCCGCCCTCAAAGTTTACCCCCAATGCGGTGCGCGACGAAAAGGTAAAAGTGATTGAGGCGCTGGAGCCTGTGTCGCAGGAGACCCTCGCCCGTGGGCAATACCGTGCCAGTAGAAGCACGTCCGAGCCGGACAGCTATCTCGATCACGCCAATAATCCCGCCAGCACCACCGAGAGCTTTATCGCCATCAAGGTGCAGGTGGCCAACTGGCGGTGGGCTGGCACGCCATTTTATCTGCGCACGGGCAAATGCCTGCGCGCCCGCGAAAGCGAAATCGCGGTCTACTCCCGCGACCCGCCGCATAATATCTTTGAAGGCGCCGCCGGCGTGCATGGCAATGTGCTGGTGATCCGCCTGCAACCGGATGAAGGCATCACCCTGCGCACCACCATCAAGGATCCCGGCCCCGGCGGCATGCGCCTGACCGCGGCCAATCTGGACATGACCTTTGCCGACTCTCTGCCCGAAGCGGGACGTCCGCAAGATGCCTATGAACGGCTGATCATGGATGTCATCCGCGGCAACCAGACGCTGTTCATGCGCGGCGACGAAGTCGAAGCCGCCTGGGCCTGGGCCGACCCCATCATCGCCGGCTGGAGCCAGGGAGCAGGCGACGCCCCGCAGGCCTATGATCGCGGCAGCTCTGGCCCTGATGACTCTCTTTTGCTGATGCACCGCGACCACCGTCGCTGGCGCGGCATCGGTACATGAACCCCGCTGCCACCTCCGTCCCAACCACGCCCCGTCAGACACCCGAAAGGCATCTCACATGCGCCTGAACAAGACACTCACTGAGGTCACCGACCGGGTCATTGCCCGCAGCGCCACAACTCGCCGCATCTATCTCGACCGCATGGCCGCCGCCACAGGCAAGGGACCCGCACGCGCCCATCTCAGCTGCTCGGGCCAGGCGCATGCCTATGCCGCCGCCGGTGCAGATCAAGCCAGTCTGGCGCAGTCCAGCACGGGCCACCTTGGGATTATCACCGCCTATAACGATATGCTCTCGGCGCATCAGCCGTTTGAAAGCTACCCGGCCCTGATCCGCGATGCCCTGCGCCAGGCAGGTGCCACCGCCCAGGTGGCTGGCGGCGTGCCGGCCATGTGTGACGGGGTCACCCAGGGGGAGGCCGGCATGGAGCTGAGCCTGTTTTCGCGCGACACCATCGCCATGGCCACCGGTATCGCGCTGAGCCACAATGTGTTTGACGCCGCCGTCTACCTTGGGGTTTGTGACAAGATCGTCCCCGGTCTGGTCATCGGCGCGCAGGCCTTTGGTCATATCCCGGCGGTGTTCCTGCCCGCAGGCCCCATGACCAGCGGACTGTCCAACGATGAAAAATCCCAGATCCGGCAGCAGTTCGCCGCCGGCGAGATCAGCCGCGACGTGCTGCTGAAGGCCGAGATGGCCGCCTACCATGGCCCCGGCACCTGTACCTTTTATGGCACCGCCAACTCCAATCAGATGCTGATGGAGTTCATGGGGCTGCACCTGCCCGGCTCCAGCTTTGTCAATCCCGGCACCCCCCTGCGCGAGGCCCTGACGATTGAAGGTTCAAAACGCGCCCTGTCGCTGAGTGCGCTTGGCGACAGCTACACGCCGGTCTGCGAGATCCTCGACGAAAAAACCTATGTGAATGGCATCACCGGGCTGATGGCCACGGGCGGCTCTACCAACCTGCTGATCCACCTTGTTGCCATGGCGCGGGCTGGCGGCATCATACTCGACTGGCAGGACTTTTCCGATCTCTCCGATGTGGTGCCACAGCTCGCCAAGGTCTATCCAAACGGCCTTGCGGATGTGAACCATTTCCATGCGGCCGGCGGTCTCGGCTTTTTGATTGGTGAGCTGCTGAACGCGGGATATCTGCATCCCGACACCAAAACCGTCGCGGGTCCCGGCCTTGAGAGCTACACACAAGAGCCATTTCTCGCCCCCGAGGGGCTGATCTTTCGCCCCGGCACCAAGACCTCTCTGAACGAGGCGATCGTGCGCCCGGCGGATGCGCCATTCCAGCCCACCGGCGGCCTCAAGCGTCTGACAGGCTCCCTTGGCACTGCCGTCATCAAGGTCTCGGCGGTGGATGCCAAACACCAGGTGGTCGAGGCCCCGCGCGGGTCTTTCACGACCAGGACGAGGCCAAGGCCGCCTTTAAGGCGGGCACTTTGACCGGCGACGTCATTGTGGTGGTCCGCTTTCAGGGCCCCAAGGCCAATGGCATGCCAGAGCTGCACAGCCTCACGCCGATGCTGGCCATCCTGCAGGGTCAGGGCCACAAGGTGGCACTGGTCACCGATGGGCGCATGTCTGGCGCCTCGGGCAAGGTACCGGCCGCCATTCACGTGGTCCCCGAAGCGCTGGATGGCGGCCCTATTGCCAAGATCCGCGATGGCGATCTGATCCGGCTGGATGCCAGTGCAGGCACGCTGGAGATCCTCACCAAAGGCGTACTGGAGCGCGCCTGCGCCACCGCTGATCTCAGCGCTTATCAGCATGGTTTGGGCCGCGAGATGTTCGGCCTGTTTCGCCGCGCGGTGACCGCTGCCGACACGGGCGCTACAGTTTTTGATGCAGTTGGGGACTACACTGCGGACCACACTGCAGCCCAGGCCGCAGCCCAAAAAGCCGCCAAAGGAGACTAAGCCCGATGCCTATTTCCCCGGCTGACGCCAGCCAGCGCGCCCGCGAGATCTGCCAGCTGGCCCCCATTGTGCCGGTTCTGGTGGTCAACGACCTCTCAAAGGCCCGCCCACTGGCCAAAGCGCTGGTGGCAGGTGGCTTGCCCGCGCTGGAGGTCACGCTGCGCACTCCGGCGGCGCTGGATGTGATCCGCGAGATGTCGCAGGTTGAGGGCGTTGTGGTGGGGGCCGGAACCCTGATCACCCCCGCCGATGTCACCGCCGCCGTCGCGGCGGGTGCGCAGTTTGGCGTCTCTCCCGGTGCCACCGATGCGCTGCTGGACGCCTGCGAAGAGGCCGACCTGCCGCTGTTGCCCGGCGCAGCCACTGCCTCAGAGGCGATGCGGCTGTTGGCACGGGGCTACGACATGATGAAGTTCTTCCCGGCAGAGGCCTCAGGCGGGGCCCCGGCGCTGAAAGCCATTGGCGCGCCGCTGCCGCAGATCTCTTTTTGCCCCACCGGCGGCGTCAGCCCTCAGAACGCACAGAGCTACCTGTCGCTGCCCAATGTCATTTGCGCCGGCGGCAGCTGGGTCGCCCCTGCGGATCTCGTCGCCGCCGGGGACTGGGACGCGATCACAGACCTGGCCCGTAACGCAAGTCAATTGCCCAGAACTTAACATAAGCTGGGCTTGACTTCAGCTGGGCTTTCTGATGGCTGTTGAACCAATTCAGAATTGGTTCAACAGCAGATGCGGAACGACCCTATGCAAAGCTTTACCACCCGACCCGAAATTCGCGGCAGCTTTGGTGTCGCGACCTCGACACACTGGATCGCCTCGGCCACGGGTTTTGGTATTCTGGAACGCGGTGGCAATGCCTTTGACGCCGCTGTCGCCGCCGGGTTGGTGCTGCAGGTGGTTGAGCCGCATCTGAACGGGCCTGCAGGCGATCTGCCCGCGATTTTTCATTCCGCGACCAGCAACCAGACTCAGGTGCTGGCCGCGCAGGGGCCCGCGCCGGCGGGGGCCACAATCGCGCATTACCGCGCCCAGGGCCTGCAGCTGATCCCCGGATCCGGCCTGCTGTCGACGGTCATTCCCGGTGCCTTTGATGGCTGGATGCTGCTGCTGCGCGATCATGGCAGCATGACGCTGGCCGAGGTCATGGAACCCGCGATCGCCTATGCCCGCGATGGCCACCCCATGCTGCCCCGTGTCGCCCACACGATTGCCGATCTCGCCGCCTATTTTGCCAAAGAGTGGCCCAGCTCTGCCGCGACCTGGTGCCCCGATGGCACGCCGCCTGTGGCAAATGCCAATTTCAAAAACACTGACCTTGCGCAAACCTACCAGCGGCTGGTGGATATCGCCGAGGCCAGCGCCTCCGGGCGTCAGGCCCAGATTGACGCCGCCCGCGAGGCCTGGGCCGGGGGCTTTGTCGCCGAGGCCATCGGCAGCTATCTGGACAGCGCCGAGGTGCATGATGTCTCGGAGCAAAAAAACAGCGCCGTGCTCAACCGCGCCGATCTGGCCAAGTGGCGCGCCGACTATGAAGAGACGCTGTGCTATGACTACCACGGCTGGACGGTTCACAAAACGCAAAGCTGGTCGCAGGGGCCGGTGCTGTTGCAGAGCCTTGCCATCCTGAAACATTTTGACCTCGCAGCGATGGATCCCATGGGGGCCGCGTTCACCCATACGGTCATCGAAGCCATGAAACTGGCCTTTGCTGACCGCGAGGCCTATTATGGTGATCCTGAGTTCAGCGCGGTGCCGATGGATGTGCTCTTGTCCGACGCCTATAACAGCGAACGGGCGCAGCTGATCTCTGAGCAGGCCTCACAGGAACAGCGCCCCGGACGCATTCCAGGCTTTGAAGCGCAGGCCGAGGCCTATGTGCTGCGCGCTGCGCGTGATTTTGGCGTAAAAGACGCCGCGCCGCAGGAGCCAACCATGGCGCATCTCACGGAAAAACGCGGCGACACGGTGCATCTTGATGTGATCGACCGCTGGGGCAATATGGTCTCGGCCACGCCCTCGGGCGGCTGGCTGCAATCCAACCCGGTGATCCCGGGCCTTGGCTTTGCGCTGAACAGCCGCGCCCAGATGTTCTGGCTCGAAGAAGGCCTACCGACCTCGCTGGCGCCGGGGCGTCGGCCGCGTACCACCCTGACGCCGACACTGGCGGAAAAAGACGGCGCAAGGCTGGTGTTTGGCACCCCCGGCGGCGACCAGCAAGACCAGTGGCAACTGATCTGGTTCCTGCGGTTTGTGCATCACGGGCTGGACCTGCAGGCGGGCATGGATGCGCCCCTGTTCCACTCGATGCACTTCCAGAGTAGCTTTTTCCCCCGCGCCGCCCTGCCCGGTGAGATGATGATCGAAGCCGCTGTTGGCGCGGCGGTGATCGAGGATTTACGGCAGCGCGGTCATATCGTTCATGTCGCAGAGGATTGGAGCGTGGGACGCCTGACAGCAGCGCTGCGCCACAGCGATGGAGGCCTGCAGGCCGCCGCCACGCCACGACTGATGCAGGCCTATGCGGTTGGCCGATAACAGCCGCCAAAAACACCAAAGGCGCCCGTAGCGCCGCCGTCCCGGCAAAAAGGAAGACATAGATGTTTGAAATGGAAACCATGATCACACTGGCAGCGGTTGCTGCGGGATCTGGCATTGTTGGCGGTGTGCTGGCGGGGCTTTTGGGCGTTGGCGGTGGCATTGGCATTGTGCCCGCGCTCTATCTCGCCCTGTCGCTCACCGGCATGGATAGTGCTCTGACCATGCAGGTGGCGGTTGGCACCTCGCTGGCGACAATCGTTTTCACCTCGCTGTCCTCCGGCTATGGCCATTATCGCAAAGGCGCCATCGACATGGCCCTGCTCAAGCTCTGGGCCCCTTCGATCCTGATCGGTGTGGTGATTGGCGGCCTGCTGGGTGGCATGGTTTCGGGCAAGGTTCTGATCGCGGTCTTTGCCAGCGTCGCAGCCCTGGTGGCGCTCGACATGATCCTGCGCAAAGGGGCTGACAGCACCACGCCAAAGAGCTTCTCTAAGCCGACCTGGGCCGGGTTGGGCGTGGTGGCCGGCGCGGTTTCGGCAATGATGGGCATTGGCGGCGGCACTGTCTGCGTTCCGCTGCTCAATTTCCTTGGCTATGACATTCGCAAAGCCGTCGGCACCTCCGCCGCCATTGGCTTTGTCATCGGCCTGCCCGGTGCCCTGATCTATATGGCCACCGGCTTTGGTGCCGAAGGGCTGCCGCCTTTCTCCCTTGGCTATGTCAATCTGTTCTGTGCCGCAGTGATCATCCCGCTGAGCACAACCTTTGCCCGCGTAGGGGTCAGGCTGGCCCACAGCATTCCACGACGTGCCCTGCGGCTGGCCTTTGGGGTTTTCCTGATGCTCACGTCCGCCCGCATGTTCAGCGATCTCATAGGTCTGTAACCCCTTATGCCCGATACGCCCCGCCTGTCGCACGCGCCGCCAAAGGCCAGCCGCTCTGTCAGTCCCTCTGCCGACCCCTCTGTCGGCCTCTCTGCAGACATAGATCTGATTGCGACCCTGCGCCGGGAGATCGCAGCAGGCACATTGCAGCGCGGCGACCGCCTGCCACCAGAGCGTGAAATGGCGCATTACTTTGGTGTCAGTCGCGCCCGGCTGCGTCAGGCCCTGGATATACTGGCAACTGAAGGCGCGCTGTTTCGCCGTCGGGGGCAAGGGACCTTTGTGCAGCCGCCTCCCGCCACCGACGCCGCGCGCCTCAAAAGCCTGGCCCTGCGGGTGAGCCCCAAAGAAGTGATGGAAGTCCGGATGGAAGTTGAACCTGCGCTGGCCGGTCTTGCCGCTCTGCGTGCAGATGAAACCTCGCGGGAGAGTTTTGCCCAGGCTGCCAGAGCCACGCTGAACGCCCCGGATCAGACTGCCTATGATGCCGCCGATGATATCTTTCACTACAAGATCGCGCAGATGGCGCAGAACCCGCTGTTTCTGACGGTCTATGAGGCCATTCGTTCGGTTCGGGCTCAGACCCTCTGGGCTCGCAAGCGCGCAGCGACGTATTCAGCCCAGAGCACCGCTCTTTTGGGGCAACAGCATCAAACCCTCGCCGACGCAATTCTGCGCGGCGACAGTCTGGCCGCGACGCAGGCCATGCAGTCCCACCTGCAAAGCGTCGCCGAGATCCTGCAGCAGGACGAAGAGGGCGAACAGTGAGATGGACAATATGTCCCAACAGGCGCGAAAACCCCATAAGGCATTGCCCTAAACGTAAAAATCAGAACGCAAACATACAATGCCGGGCGGAATTTTTAATTCCTTAAGAAACAGCCATTAGAGATCAGTCAAACAACTTAATGGTGTGCCTCTTTATGTTCCGCAACTTTTCAATCACAGCGCGGCTGATACTCCTTTGTTTTATTTCGGTATCAGCTATCGTTCTCCTCACGAGTTTTGCCGCATACACTCTTTGGCAAAGCAAACTGGAGCAGACCCGGCAGACCTCGTTGCAGGACGCCCGGCAACAGCAAATGACGTTTTCTGTGATGCAGGAAAGGATTGACTCCCTTGTTCTCTCCAGCCTTCTTAGTCCCTCTGAGGTTTCCACAGAGCAAAAGACTGAACAGGAAACCAAACTCAAAGCCGATGGCAAAACTTTACGCGCAGCGCTTACCGCTATCCAGACCTTTGAGCAGACCCTGAGCCAGAGCTCTGGCCAGCCCCCTGAACAGATACCTGACCTCTCTGAGGTGCTCTCAGCAGCGCTGCCCCTTGCGGATGCGTTCATCCTCTCCAGTCAGGCGATGCAGACACAGGCGCGCGCAGATCGTGCAGCTGCAATGTCTGCCTTGCCTGCATATCAGGAAAAGTCACGCGCGCTGAAAGACATGCTTGCTCCGCTGCGCGGCGGCCTGGAAAGCCTGGCGGAGGCCGCAACGCGACGGGCCGATTTGCAAAACACTACCTTGCTCTATCTGCTGCTTGCCATTTCCGGCACCTTCACGGGCCTTGTTCTGCATCACGCGCGCAAATCTACCCTGACCATCATCCGGCCGATCGAACGTCTGCGCGACGCGCTGAAAGAGGTCTCTGATGGGAACTTTGACCTCAAAGTCTCAAATCGTATGCGGGCAGATGATTTTGGCAAAATTGCCCATGACATTGATCTGATCTCGCAGCGCGTTGTGAAAACTCTGGCAGAGCAGAATGCGCTGCGGGCGGAAGGGGAACGCGTCATTTCCCGTCTGGGTGCCGGGCTGAAAAAGCTCTCGACAGGCGATCTCAGTGACCAGATCATGGAGAGCTTCAACGAGGAGTATGAAGCGCTCAGTGTGGATTTCAACGAAACGGTCAACCAGCTGAATATCCTGATTTCAAAGGTCGTTCAGGCCAGCACGAGCATTCAGGCCCGCTCAGAAGAAATCCACAATGCGTCGCAGGATCTTTCGCTTCGCACCTCCAGCCAGGCCACCACCCTGGAAGAGACTGCAGAAGCGCTGGAGCATATGACCAATAGCGTCAATACCGCCGCGCAGAACACCAAAGACGTCGAAGCCGCCGTGGTCACGGCCCGCAAAGAGGTGGAACACAGCGGTCGCGTGGTCGAAGGGGCAATTGCCGCGATGAACGAAATCGAAACCTCGTCCAGCCGCATTTCGCAGATTATTGGCGTCATCGATGACATCGCCTTCCAGACCAACCTTCTGGCGCTGAACGCAGGTGTAGAAGCGGCCCGGGCCGGTGAAGTTGGCCGCGGCTTTGCTGTTGTTGCCTCCGAGGTCCGCGATCTGGCCCAGCGCTCGTCTGATGCGGCGAAAGAGATCAAAATTCTGATCAGCACCAGCTCTCAACATGTTCAGGACGGAGTTCACCAGGTCGATGGCGCAGGCAAGGCTCTTGAGGCCGTGGTCCGCCAGGTGGCGCATATCTCTGACCTCGTTTCCGGTATTTCCACCGTCTCTGCAGAGCAGGCCAATGACATCAATGAAGTCAACAACGGTGTGGCGCAACTGGATCAGGTCACCCAGAAGAATGCGACCATGGTGACCGAGTCCAGCACTGCAATCCAGTCGCTTAACCGCGAAACGCTTGGCCTCAACCAGCTTGTGGGCCAGTTTGTGCTGCGCACGGATGACGGGGCCGATGTTGCCGAGGCCGAATTTGAGCCGGAAAGCCAAGCAGAGTTTGCCGCAGAGGCAGAGCTGCAAAGTTCTGATCTTTTTGCCGAGGACGAAGAACCCCTCCCCCGCTCTGCCTAGATTGGGGCCTGTCCTGACTGGTACGAGGCCGCACGTCAGGACAGCTCGACCGCAAGGCCGGGCCAAACCCCAGAACGGGGCGAACGCTCTAACCTGCGGGCGGCGGGATAAGCCAGGCTCTGAGATAGGTCAGTAGTCGGTCGTCCAGACTTTGCGTGTTGTGCAAGGCGCAGAAATGCAGCGCCATAGACTGCACGCTAAAGGCCTGCACCCCTTCGGACAGCAGGTGTGGGCTGACATCACGGCGGAAAGGCCCAGCCGCGATCCAAGCCGCTACAATACGCTCGTGACGATCAAAGGTTGTCGCGATGTGGCCAATCTCTTCGACAGCGGCAGCGCCGGAATACCGCAGAATGACATCAAAGACATATCGTTCACAGGTCATGAAACGAACCAAAGGCATCAGGGCCTCGACGAGTTCGCTGACACTGGAAGGGGCCGCAAGCAATTCTGCCTCGTCCAGGCAGCGGTCGATGCGCTGCCCGATCAGCAGGTCCATCAGGGCATCTTTGTCGGCAAAATGCGCAAAGAAGGTGCCCTTGGCGACCCCAGCCATTTGCACCACCTCTTCAACCCGCAAAGCCCCATAGCCTTTTTCTGTCACAAGGGCGGTTGCGGCCTCGATCAATCGGGCCCTTGTGGCCAGAGTGCGTTTTTGTACTGCTTTCGTCATGATGCCATTTTGCGCCTAAATGGCACGGCTGGCAATTTCAAAATGACCGGGGTCATCTTAAAGGCCTGCCTGAGCTGCGCGCCCTTCGCAACAGCCGCTTCCCACACGCCACAGTTCACGCCACAGTTCACGCTACAGTTCGCACTACAGGCGCCTTGCGCCGTCATACTGCTGTGACGAATCTCAAATATGTGGATGGAAACGTTTCCAAAGAGACTTCTCACATGCTCCCTTTGCCCCCTGCCACAATCAAAGACGTCGCACGGCTCGCAGGATGCGGCATAGCAACCGCCAGCCGGGTGTTGAACAAATCCGGCCCCGCAAGCACGGACATGCGCGAACGGGTCGAACGTGCCGCCCGTGATTTGGGGTTTAGCTTTAACGCCGCAGGCCGGGCGCTGCAAAGTCGCAAATCCATGACAATTGGCTGTCTGGTGCCCTCTTTGGCAAATCCGGTTTTTGCCGAAGCGGTGCAGGGCGTGCAGTCAGAGCTTTTGGGATCCGGCTACCAGATCCTGATTTCCTGTTCGAACTATGACGATGCGGCAGACAATGCCGCCATCACGACTCTGCTGGAAAACAGCGTGGACGGGATCATTGCCACCATGGTCGCACCGGATCGCAGCGCCGCCCTGATGCAGGCAAAACAGCGCGGCATCCCTGTCTCCCTGATGTTTCATGACCCGCTTGACGGCATGGTGACCACCTATGTTGATAACTTTGTTGCCGCCGGTGAGGTTGCACGCCGTTTTGCAACCTCTGGCCACAGGCGTGTTGGTTTTTTGGCGCTGCGCTTTTCGACCTCTGACCGTTCGCGCAATCGATATGCCGGGTTTCATGCCCAGTGCAGAGCACGCGGGCTGGCCGACCCGAGCCTGATAGAAATCAGCGAAGAGGAGGCGCGCTACCCCGAACGGCTGGCCGCCACCCTGGCCCGGTACCGCGATGTCACGGCGCTGTTTGCATCGAATGACTTTCTCGCCATCGCGGTGCAAAAAGCGGCCCGCCACCTGGGCTGGCAGGTGCCGCAGGATCTGTCCGTTGTAGGGTTTGACGGCATCGAAGTCGGGCGGCTTCTTGAGACGCCACTGACCACCATTGAAACCTCACCAGAAGCGATGGGGCAGCGCGCTGCCCAGTCGCTTTTGAACGCATTGCAGGGCCTTGGTCTGACGCAACAGCCGCCCCTGCCCTTCTCTTTTCGGGAGGGCGAGACCCTCGCGGCTCCCAACCCGAAAAGGACTGACGACGACCGGGTAGCCGCCCAACCGTCGTCTGTTCCCCCCGCTCAAGCTCCAAAGCAATGAAGGACGAACACATGAAACATACACTTTTGGCTGCCCTGGCTGCAACCACCCTCGCAGCACCCGCCTTTGCAGAAGACGCCATCTGCTACAACTGCCCGCCCCAATGGGCCGACTGGGCCTCTATGCTGGACGCCATCGACGAAAAGCTCGATATCCAGATGCCGCATGACAATAAAAACTCTGGCCAGACCATCAGCCAGTTGATCGCAGAACGGGCCAGCCCGGTGGCAGACGTTGCCTACTACGGCGTCACAACCGGCATCAAGGCCGGCGCTGATGACCTGGTGGAGCCTTATAAACCGGCCGATTTTGACGACATCCCTGAGGGTCTGAAAGACGCAGATGGCAAATGGTTTGCCATTCACTACGGCACGATTGGCTTTTTCGTGAACGTCGACGCATTGGGCGGCGCGCCTGTTCCGCAGTGTTTTGCCGACCTGACCAAACCCGCATACCGCGGCATGGTGGGCTATCTTGATCCGTCATCGGCATTTGTCGGCTACGCAGGGGCAGTTGCGGTGAACCAGGCCTTTGGCGGCGATCTGAACAACTTTGACCCTGCCATCAAATACTTTAACGATCTGGCCAAAAACGCGCCCATCGTCCCCAAACAAACCTCGTTTGCGCGGGTTGTTTCCGGCGAAATTCCAATCCTGTTTGACTATGATTTCAACGCCTATCGCGGCAAATACGAAGAAGACGGCACCTTCGAATTCGTTCTGCCCTGCGAAGGCTCGTTGCGCGTGCCCTATGTCATGAGCCTTGTGAAGGATGCGCCAAACCCAGACGCGGGCAAACGCGTGCTGGATTTCATCCTCTCCGACGAAGGTCAGGCGATCTGGACCAATGCCTATTTGCAGCCCGCCCGCCCTGTTGCCCTGCCCGCTGATGTGGCCGCCAAATTCCTGCCTGCCAGCGAATACGAGCGCGCGGCATCGGTTGACTATGGCGATATGGCGGCCGTGCAGGCCAGCTTTGGCGAGCGCTATTTGTCCGAAGTAAAATAATCTCGCACTGAAAAACGAAGGGAGCGGCAGTGCTCCCTTCACAGCTTTTGTCAAAGGGCTCCCTATGAGCTCGCGATCCTTCACCCAGTTGTGCCTGCTGCCGCTGGTAATCTTCACACTGGCCTTTCTGGCGCTGCCACTGGGCCGCCTGATCCTTGCCTCAGGAGAGGGTGAGTTTGGCTGGGGCATCTACCTGAAAATCCTGCAAACGCCGCGCTATTACACCACCCTGTTGCACACGGTCCTGATCTCAATCGCGGTCACAGTCGCAGCTCTGGCCGTTTCAACAACCGCCGGATTATTCCTTGTGCGCAACAGGTTTGCAGGGCGCGCTGTGCTGCTGTCCATCCTCACCCTGCCGCTTGCCTTTCCGGGTGTGGTTGTGGGGTTCATGATTATTCTGCTGGGCGGCCGACAAGGTTTGGTGAACCAGTTGCTGCCCGGACATTGGGTGTTTGCCTACTCAACCTTTGGCCTGTTCCTTGGCTATCTGTATTTTTCGATCCCGCGGGTCTTGCTCACCGTGATGGCGGCTGCAGAAAAAATAGACCCGGCGCTGGAGGAGGCCGCGCTGACGCTGGGGGCGCCAAGCCACCGTGTTGTTCTGGATGTGATCCTGCCCGCACTGGCCCCCGCGATGATTGCGGCAGGAGCAATTGCCTTTGCCACCGCGATGGGGGCGTTTGGCACGGCGTTCACACTGGCCACCAATATCGATGTGTTGCCGATGGTGATTTACACTGAGTTCACTCTGTCCGCCAATATCGCCATGGCTGCGGCTCTGTCGGTGGTTCTGGGCGTGCTCACCTGGGCCTTGCTGCTCATCGCGCGTCGGTTTTCCGGCACCGCTGTCGCGGCAGGAGGCTGCGATGGTCAAATCAATGGCAAAACGACTACAACTCGCCGTCACACTGCTCGCCTGTGCCTTCCTTCTGGTGCCCACCCTGCAATCGGTGCTGGCGGGGCTCACCGTGAACTACTTTAGAGGAGTCTCTTCCGGGCTCACGTTCAAATGGATCATCGAGGTCTGGGCGCTCTATTCCGGCAGCATATTCCTGTCGATCTGGCTGGCGCTGGCCTGCCTTGTGTGCACCCTGATCATCGGAGTGCCTGCGGCCTATGCGCTGGCGCGCAATCCGGGTCGCCTGTCACGGATGCTTGAAGAGTTCATCTCGCTGCCGCTTGCGATCCCCGGTCTTGCACTGGCGCTGGCGCTTTTGCAGCTTTATGGCGGCTGGCGAGACTTTCGCATCAGCTGGACGTTTATTCTTGTCGGTCACGTTCTCTATACACTGCCGTTCATGGTGCGGTCGGTCATGTCAGTGCTGGCGGCAATTGATTTCAAAACCCTCGAAGAAGGCGCCGCCTCCCTGGGGGCTCCGCCTCACCGCAGGTTTCTGGATATCATCGTACCAAACGCGCTGCCCGGCATTCTTGCAGGGGCGCTGACCGTGGTGACCCTCTCCATCGGTGAATTCAACCTCACATGGATGTTGCACACGCCGCTGTTGAAAACCCTGCCTGTTGGCCTTGCGGACAGCTATGCCTCTATGCGGCTGGAAATCGCCTCTGCCTATACCCTGATCTTCTTTGTGATGATCGTTCCCCTGCTGCTGGCCATGCAATGGGCCACCGCCCGCGCCCAAAGGATCATGTCATGACGCTTTCGCTGAGCAATACCGCCAAGACCTTTCCGGACGGCACACGCGCCCTGATGCCCACCGATCTTGATATCGCTCAGGGTGAGATCGTCTCGCTGCTTAGCCCGTCGGGCTGCGGTAAATCCACCTTGCTGCGGATCATCGCCGGGCTGGAAAGTCCAAACGAGGGCGCCAGGCTTTTGTTTGACGGAGAAGACGTGACGCGCGTGGCGGCGGAGCGGCGCAAAGTTGGCATGGTGTTTCAGTCCTACGCGCTGTTCCCGAACATGTCGGTGCGTGGCAATATCGGCTACGGCCTAAAGATGCAAAAACTGGCCAATACCGAAATCACCAAACGCGTGGATGAGGTCATCGCATTGTGTCGGCTTGAGCCCTATGCCACCCGCCCTATCCATGCCCTGTCGGGTGGTCAGCGCCAACGCGTTGCCCTGGCGCGCGCCTTTGCCCCGCGCCCGCGCCTGTTGTTGCTGGACGAACCTCTGTCGGCGCTGGATGCCGCCCTGCGCGGACAGTTGCGCGCCGAACCTGGCGCAGCTCTTGCGCAGCTTTGGCATTACGGCGATTTTTGTGACCCATGATCAGGATGAAGCCATGGCAATAGCCGACCGTGTCGCGGTGATGTCGCACGGCAAAATCGCCCAAATCGGCACGCCGGAAACGCTGTACCGCGCGCCAGAATCCGAATTTGTCGCGCGCTTCATCGGGGCCGCCATGCCGCTGGGCACGCACATAAAAGAAGACACCCTGCATTTTGACTGCGGCAGTTTGCAGTTGCTGGCTCCGCCCACTGGCAAAACGGCATTTGTGCGAGCCGAAGATGTGCGTCTGGATGACAATGGCCCGCTGCGCGCCAAAGTCCTGTCGGTGACTTTTCTGGGCACACATTACCGCATCGCCCTGCAGGGGCTGGCTCCCGATCCCGTCTTTGCCCTGCACGCCGCCCTGAGTGCTCCAAAGGTAGGCGACAGCGTCCGCATCGCCATCGCTCCTGCGGCAATCCTTCTGCTACCTGACGAAAAGAAAGCCGCCTGATGCCTGCGTTTATTCAAATAACGGATACCCATATTGTTGAAAAAGGCCAACTGGTCTGCGGCACCTCTGATACAAATGCCGCGCTTCACACAGCAGTCCGCTCTATCAACAGGCTGCTGCCGTCGTTGGGGCCGGTAGACTGCGCCATTGTGACCGGGGACCTCACAGACAATGGAGGCGCCGCGCAATACGCCCATTTTGCCGAAATCATGGCCGGTCTTGATGTGCCCTGGCTGGCCATTCCGGGGAACCATGACGACCGCGAGACAATGCGCCGCGCCTTTGCTGTGCAGGGCTGGATGCCACCCTCAGGCCCGATCCAATGGCTGCGTGATTTTGGCCCCTTTGCGGTCCTGGGGCTTGATAGCTTGCTGGAAGAGGCACATCACGGCGCGTTGTCCCCGCCCGCGCTCTCCTTCCTTGACAAACAGCTGAGCACTCTTGCTGACAAGCCCTTGGTTGTTGCCACCCATCATCCCTGGATGCAGTGCGGCATTGCTGAAATGGACGCCGACAATCTGCGCAACGGCGCGGCACTGATGGAACGGCTCGAGCGATACCCCGGCCCGGCCCGCATGATATCGGGTCATGTCCACCGCGCGATTACAGGCCAGGTCGGCCGGGTCTTGTGCCAAATCGCCCCTAGCACATGCCATGCGGTGCATCGCGATCACCGCACGGATGCTGTCCATTCGCTCGTGCTCGCACCGGGCGCTGTCACATTGTACACATGGTGTGACGGGGATCAGCCTGGATTGATCTCGGATATTTTGTCGCTTGAGGACATGTCAAAGCCGGTGCCGTTTAACTGACATAGCCCTTTGACAGGCTGCCTAAATTTGATTGCAGGCAGCTCGGCCTGGCTCTTTGGCGCTAGCTATGCCGCTGCTGACGGACCTGCGATGGCGCTATGCCAAAGGCACGCCGAAAGGCGGTGGCGAAATTGGAGGGCGAGCTGTAGCCGACCAGTTCAGCGGCATCTACCACGCTCAGACGCTCTGTTTTCAACGCAGTATGTGCCAATTCCAGGCGGATCTGGCGCACATGCGCCAACGGAGCCCGGCCATGCGCCGTATGGATAAGGCGGCGCAGGCTGGATTGGCTCAGTCCTCCGACAGCGCCCAGTTTCTGCAACGATGGCAGCGCTCCGGGCTGGCGGGCGTATTCTTCAACCCGTTGCAACTGGGCGCCTTCACCGGGATGTCAAAATCGTGGTGCGCGTCGGGCTGGACATATCCCCAAAGCACCGGGCAACCAGTCCCAGCGACACGGCTTCGGCTTGCCGCCGGGCAACCGGCGTCGAAAACCCGGGCATCTGTGCCAGTGTCTCCAGCGTATTGATGTCATCCATACTCGCGACCCACTCCAGCCGTTGCATCAGGCGATCGCTGGTCTTTGCGGGCAGGGCCAGACCGTTTTCTTCCAGCCAGTCATGCGACATTTGTATCGTGACCTTGCGCACATATTCGTTTGGCTGTGAGCGCCGACTGAACCGCTGCGTGTCGCCAATAGAGGTCAGAACCAGTTTCACCGGCTCCCCCGGCAGGCGGCCAAGGTTCATGGGCTTGCCATCCAGCTGCGCCTCGGTGCTTCCCTCCAGAAAACAGTGCAACACAGCCCCCGGCTCGCGGTGGCTTTGCACCTCAAAACTCTGCTGGGCTGTGGCATTCAGGGTATGAAGCCCAAATCCCGTCTGCAGCTGGCATGCTGTCACCAGCCCCTCGAAAACATGCGATTTGGGACGGTCTGTTTTACTAAACCAGTCCAGCCTATTCTCGAATTCCATGACATTGCGGAGTGAACCCCGGTGCCCATCCATATGCGTGTCCAGTATGTCAAACCCAGTATTTCAAACAGGGACCCGATGGCTGGACAACAAACACTTTGGCGCGTTTCGCATAGCAATTTGAACATTGCGCAAAGGTCACTGACTGGCGGGGTTCGTCACAGTAATCTACTTATCCCAGTGAAATAGTCAACTTTATAAGGATAGCACCATGTCACGGATGTCTTTGCGCTTTTTAATGCTGGCCGGCACTGCTCTGTCCGCGCCGATCTTTGCCACCCCGACGCTGGCGCAAGACAGTGAAATCATTCTTCTCGACGAAATTCGCATTGAAGCCGAAGACGCGCAGGCTCTGCTGGGCAACGACACTATCACCGAAGAAGAGATCGAGGCGCGCAACCCCTCCACCACCAAGGATGTCTTTGTCGGCGAAAGCGCTGTGACCGCCGGAGGGGGCGCGGCAATTGCGCAGAAAATCTTTGTGAACGGGATTGAGGAAAGCCTGCTCTCTGTCACCATTGACGGTGCGCGCCAAAACAAATCTGCGTTTCACCACACCGGCAATGTACTGCTGGACCCGGAGCTTTTGAAATCTGTTGAGATCAGCAAGGGCCTCGCCCCGGCCGATGCAGGCCCCGGTGCGCTGGCGGGCTCTATCGCCTATGAGACCAAAGATGCAGCTGATTTGCTGGAAGAGGGTGATAATTTTGGCGGCCGGTTCATGCTGGGAACCAGCGACAACGGCGCCGATCTGGAAGCTCGCTGGCGCTTTTTGGGCGTCAGGGCGGGTTTAAATCCCTTTTGAACCCCCCCCGCCGTGCCGGCAGCGACTATGAGGATGGCGATGGCAACAGGGTTCTGGGCACCGAAGCGGATCTGACAGACTATGTCGGCAAGCTGGCCTACGAGAGCCAGACCGGCCATCGGTTTGAATTCGCGGCCTCGCAAACCGAAGACGAAGGCCTGCGCGCCGCACAGGCGGGCCCTGGCGGTATCCTGTTCATTCGTCCGGATTTCGCGGGCATCACCTCTGGCCCCAGCCTGTTGACCGAAGGCCTGTCGCGGCGCACCTCCTATACGCTGACCTATTCCAACACCCAGCCAATGGGCAACTGGGATCCGACCCTTCAGTTGAGCCACAACGAGCAGGAAATCGATGCCAGCGGCATTTATGGCACCAACAAAAGCCTGAGCGGCACGTTCAAGAACAAGTTTGCCATTTCCGGCGGCCCTTTGACGGCTGGTCTCGACTTCTTCAACGAGACGGCAGAGGGGCTGGGCCGGGGTCCGGGGCCCTTTGCGAGTTCCGGCAAGGAAGAGCGGAACAACGTCGGTCTGTTTGCCCAGGCCCGCCAGGATCTCGGCGACCGGGTCTCTGTGAGCTATGGCACACGTTTGGATAGCCAGAGTTTCACCGGCGCGGATGGCTCGAAATTCTCCGAAAGCGGCTTTAGCGCCAACGGCTCTATCGACGTGATCCTGTCGGACAACTGGGCCGCGAATGCCGGCTTGGCCTCGAGCTGGGGGGGCTATGAGCTGGGGGAGGCCGCGCTGGTCAACTTTGGCACCGCCTGGGACTATACCGGCTTTACCACCTCAGGGGCCAATGCGGGCCGGATCGGGCTGCGTTTTGACAATGGCAACTGGAAGGCCAGCGCCGCCCTCTTTCGCACCGATGTTAACGATATCACCGCCGTTCTGCCCACCAGTGGTGCCCGTGGCGCCACCGCAGACCTCAAAAGTCAGGGTATTGATCCTTCGGTTGAATACAGCTGGGCCACGGGCTTTGCCCGCCTGAACTGGACCTATGCCGATGTCGAGCTGAATGGCGCCTCGGTTGGCTCAACCGCCTACTACCTTGGCCGTCCCATGGGCCATATGATCGCTCTGGAAGGCGGCTGGAGTGGACGACCAGTGGCGGTTTGGCGGCACTGCCGAAATCGCGCTGGAAAACAACGACGCCGCCACCACGCTGCCCGGATATGAGGTGGTCAATCTCTATGCCGCCTATGCGCCGCGTGGTCTCGACAACTTTGAAATCCGGCTCGATGTGCGCAACCTCTTTGATGAGACCTACGCAAGCCGCAGCTCTGACGGAATTGATTCGACCCGCGTCATCGCGCTGAACGAGCCGGGCCGCACCATTGGCCTGACCGCCCGCCTGCGTTTCTGATTGCAGCGGTATCACTAAATCCCTCCAGAGGGGCATGCATGGCCCCTCTGTCTTTATCCAGCCTAAAAGTAGCTAGATCTCATATGCTTAGACAACGTGGCCAGTTCAAAACCCAGCACGCGAGCAAATATCTGCAGCAACTGTGCAAACATTTCGCTCATAAGGTCGATGTCACCTATGACCTTACGCAGGGGGACGTGGACTTTCCCTTTGGCAAGGCCCGCCTTCAAGCAAGGGAGGACGCAATTTTTGCCGAGATCACTGGCGAGAGCGAAGCTGCCCTGGCCAGCGGGCGCGCGGTCATTGATGTACATTTGAAGACCTTTGCCTTCCGGGAAAGTTTCGAAGGGATGGACTGGCAAGCAGCCTCAGGCCTGCCGCCTCAGAGTTGACGCGGGCAGGCAAAGCGGCGCCCCATGGATCTTGGAAAAGCACGAGCATCATGCCGTCAGCTTTCTGCGGTCTTTGAAGCAAACCAAAGCTTTTGTGCGATTGCTGCCACCGCAACAATGACAAGGCCGATGGCATCGGTGAACCAGCCGCCAGCAATCGTGGCCAAGACCTGCCGCAACAAGCGCGATACGTACCGCAGTGACGGCATGCCCCAAAAACCAGCCCTGAACGGCGCAGGACAGAAAATACACCCCTGCCACAGCGGTTACAGCCACGTGCAAAATCCCAAAAGCCGTGCCCTGAAGCAGCATCGCTGGGGAAAAGAAGAACATGTAGGGGACAACAAACGCCGCGAGTCCGATTTTGAAGCTCTCAACACTGGTCTTCACCGGGTCCGACCCCGCCAGCGCCGATCCAGCATAGGCCGCCAAAGCCACGGGTGGTGTGATGGCCGACATGACCGCAAAGTAGAAGATAAACAAATGCGCCACGAGCGGCTGCACGCCAAGCTGCACAACTTCCGGCGCGATGACGCTGGCAGCAACGGCATAGGCGGCGGTCGTCGGCATCCCCATGCCGAGGATGATCGACACAACCATGGCAAAGAACAAGGCCAGCAGCTGGCTTTGGTCTGCAAGGGCCAGCAGAACTGTGGAGAAGCGCGAGCCGATCCCAGTCAGCGCGATGACCCCCACGATGCTGCCTGCGGTGGCACAGACGGCCACCAGTTGCAGCACCATGCGCGCGCCGTTATCGAGCGCCTGGAACAATTGCACAGGTCCCATTTTGTGGGGTGTCAGCCATGACACGACAGCCGCCGTCATCATCGCCAGGGTGCGGCAGCGGATCACGGAATAGCCCATGAACAAGGCGCCGATCAGCACAACGATCGGCGTGAACAAATAGAACTGGCGGATCAGCTGGCCGAATTTTGGCAGCATGTCGCGCGGCAGGCCCTTCATGTTCAATTTCTTGGCTCCAGATGGACCATGAAGTAAACAGAGATAAAATACAGAGCGGCCGGGATCAGCGCGGCCCAGACGATCTGCATATAGGCAATCCCCGTTATCTCGGCCATGATAAAGGCGCCTGCGCCCATTATGGGGTGCATGATTTGCCCGCCGGTCGATGCCGCTGCCTCGACCGATGCGGCGGTCTGCGGTTTGTAGCCGACTTTTTTCATCATCGGGATTGTCAGCGCGCCTGTTGCCACAACGTTGCCGGCCGATGTGCCGTTGATCATGCCCATCAGACCGGAGGCAAAAATCGCCACTTTTGCCGGGCCACCGCGTTTATGGCCCGCGGCAGCAAAGGCCAGATTGACGAAATATTCGCCCACACGGGTGGTCTGCAGGAAGGCGGCAAAGACCACGAAGAGAATGATATAGGTCGACGAAATCGCGATCGGCGCGCTCAGGATCCCGTTGTCGGTTACGATATACGAAAAGAACCGTTTTGCCGCGTAGCCACGGTGTTCGAACAAGCCGGGCAGCCAGGGGCCAAGGAAGGCATAGGCGACAAAAATCGAGGCAATGATCACAAGCGCCATGCCAGCCAAACGGCGGGTCAGTTCCAGGATCAGCATCACAATGACCACGGCGGACCACATATCCCCAGGCAGCGCCATGGGCATACCCGCGCGCAGCTGCAGTTGACGGGCAAAGAAGATAAGATAGGCGGTGCAGGTTACAGCGGCGATCGCCAGCAGGATATCCGACAGCGAAAACCGCGTGCGATCCTGCTGCAGGAAAAACCATCCGTGGACAATCGCAAACCCTGTGCCCAGCACCAGCGGGATGCCAAAGCTGTTCATCGCCCAGGCAGGCGGCAGCGCAATGCCCAAAAGCCTGCCGTTGACCCAAACCGCGCTGACAGCAGTAGCCCCGTAGAGAATTCCTGCCGCCGCCAGTGCAAGGATGACCTGCCCGACAAAGGCGTTGCGCGGTTGTGCGTCCCGGCTGAGGTCGGAGGAGGCGAAGAGCAGAAATCCCAACATCAAACCGCCGCCGACATGGGTTAAACGGTAGGCCCATGTTTCAAGAGGATAAACATTCATCACCAAAAGGTGGAACACTGTGTAGCAGACACACAGGACAGCAATGAGCCAGTGACGGTTGCCTTGAAACAGCCGCTGATTAAGCGCCGCGCGCTCTTCATCAACATTTGCATTCGCAGTTTCTTGCTCGATTTGCGAAGCGGTGCTCGCGGCGGTGGCGACCGGTTTGTGGTGCTGAGCCATGGGTTTTACACTTTTTTTGTCTAATGAAGAAAAATGCACGGGCTGACCAGTGCCTGCCCGTGCGTATCTTTGGGGGGAGAGATCTGGCTACTTTAGATTATCAGGAATTGTGATGCCGTTTTCTTCGAACCAGCGCACCGCCCCCGGGTGGAAGGGAAGCACCGCATTTTTCAATGCGTTCTGAGCAAGTGTTTCCTTTGCAGCGGCGTGAATTCCAACCATGCGGTCAGGGTTTCCCATCGCCAGGGCTGTGATCTCATAGGCAAGAGTCTCGGGCATATCTGCACCCGCAATGGCAAAGTTCCACAAGGATACAGTCTCCAGCGCTTCGGGCTGATCTTCGTAGGTATTGGCGGGAATTGTGAAGGGGGCAAAGGCAGGTGCAACCTCCATCATCGTTGCCAGTGTTTTCTCATCCATCGACAGGAACTTTACGTCGTTTTCAACGGCAAGCTGGGCGTAGGCCCCTGTAGGCAGGCCGGCCGCATAAACAAATGCGTCGATCAGACCGTCCTTGAGCTGGCCTGCGGTGTCGGAGCCGCCCGCATTGCTGACCTGTGCGCCATTATCAACGAAATCAAAGTAGCGGGTCCAATAGGTGGCAGATGTGCCACCTGCCGGCCCTACGCCGACGCGCTTGCCCGCAAGATCAGCAAAGCCGGTAACGCCCGAACCTGACAAAACCGCAGCCTGCAGCGGGGTTTGATACATCGGAAACAGAGCGCGCACTTTTTCATGCGGTACACCAGGCATCAGCGGGCTTTCGCCGCGGCGCGCCTCGTCTGCTGGCCCAAGGGTCACAAACCCCATATTGTGATCGCCGGTTCCCACCAATGTGACGTTCTGAACCGGCCCGCCAGTGATTTCGACGCCCGCGTTAAGACCCAAGGCTTCGCTCACCATGGCACCAAAGCCGCTGCCATAGGTGAAATAGGTGCCACCCTGGCTGCCGGTCCCAATCGTAAGGCTATTTGGCCAACCTTCGCGGTCCTGTGCCCCTACGGGCAGGGCCATCATTGTGCAAAGAGCTGCAGCTGTGACTGTAGTGAATTTCATTGTTTGTTCCTCCCAGAGTTTGCTGATGCCACCCGAGTGAGTGCTCCTGCATCGCTGCAACCAAACTGAGCAGGGCACGGTCTACAAACAACACGCCAATTATTATATTCAAAAACGTTACAATCAGGCGCTGGCTTCTATCGACTTCAGATGCGTCTCCAAGACAGCCATCACGGCATCACGCATGGGGTCGCGAATGCCGCGTGGCCACGCCGCTGCCAACACCAGTTTAGACAGGCTGCCCCGCTCAGGCATTGCAATCGGCACAAATGTAACCCCCTCTACCTTTAGCCGCGACGTCCAGCGCGGCACAATCGCAACCCCGGTGCCTGTGGCAACCAGATTGACAATGGTGTGCTTTTCCTCGGCCACCTGTGCGATACGCGCAGGCAGCCCGGCATCGACAAACAGTTTGATCGTCAGGTCGTGGGAATGTGGCCGCGAGCGGCGGTCCGGCACGATCAGTGGTTCATCGGCGAGATCGGAAATATGTATCGCCGCATGGCTGGCTAAGGGGTGATTGCTCCGCAATGCAACGACAGCCGTTTCAAAGAATAATGTGTGAAACTGCAAGCGCGGGTCTTTGAAATCAGGTGTACGGCAAAACGCAATGTCTACGCTGCCACTCAACAGCTTTGGCAGGAGATGGATTGTTTTCTGTTCAATAAGCTGGATTTCAATCTCGGGATGGGCCTCGCGCAGCAACTGCATCAGCTGGGGCATCAGCCCGGCAGCAGCGCTGTCAATTGCCCCGACCTTCAGCACCGCCGTCTCCGTACGCCGCACGCTGCGTACCTTTTGTTCAAACCGCGCAGCCTGCTCTACAAGGGCGCGCGCGTCTTCCAGGATCGACAGGCCCGCCTCTGACAAGGATACGCTGCGGGTCGTGCGCAAAAACAGCCGCGCCTCCAGTTCGTCTTCGAGCAACCTGATTTGCCGCCCGAGCGATGCCGGCAACATATCAAGCGATTGCGCCGCGCGCCCGAAATGCAGCGTATCTGCGACAGCTAAAAAGCATCTGATACGGTTGATATCCATGGCGATCGTCCCGGCTGCTACTATTTCATTTTTGTATATAATCTTCGACCAATTGAGAAGTACAATAGCAGGCCTGTAGCCTCGCCAAAACGATAGCCCTTACAAGCGGACCCAATTCATGAACACCTACAAGATCGCAGCCATCCCCGCCGACGGCATTGGCCCCGAGGTTATCCGCGCCGGCCTGCAGGCGCTTGATCCTTGGCAGAACGCGACGGCGGGTTCAAATTCGACGTTACCGAGTTTGACTGGAGCTCCGAGCGCTACAAAAAGACCGGCGCACTCATGCCCGACGATGGCACCGAGACCCTGAAGGCCTTTGATGCCATCTTCTTTGGGGCCGTTGGGGCACCGGATGTGCCTGACCACATAACGCTCTGGGGGCTGCGCCTGCCGATTTGTCAGGGGTTTGATCAATACGCCAATGTTCGCCCGACCAAGATCTTACCAGGCATTACCTCCCCCCTTGCCGGTGTTGGCGTCGGTGACCTGGATTGGGTGATCGTGCGTGAAAACTCCGAAGGAGAATACGCAGGCCATGGCGGGCGGGCGCATAAAGGCTTCCCCGAAGAAGTTGGTACGGAAACCGCAATTTTCACCCGGGTCGGCGTCACACGTATCATGCGGTATGCGTTCAAACTGGCCCAGTCGCGGCCGCGTAAGTTTCTGACTGTGGTCACGAAATCCAACGCACAGCGGTTTGGGATGGTCATGTGGGACGAAATCGCGGCCGAGGTTGCCCAGGAATTTCCTGACGTGAAATGGGACAAAATGCTGGTCGATGCGATGACTGTGCGCATGGTGAAAGACCCCAAAAGCCTCGATACGATCGTTGCGACCAACCTGCACGCTGACATCCTGTCGGACCTTGCGGGCGCCTTGGCGGGATCCCTGGGCGTGGCCCCGACGGCAAATATTGATCCAGAGCGCCGCTTTCCTTCGATGTTCGAACCGATCCATGGGTCCGCTTTTGACATCACCGGCAAAGGCATTGCCAACCCGGTGGCGACCTTCTGGACCGCAGCTCAAATGCTGGACCACCTGGGCGAGGAAAAGGCAGCTGGCCGGTTGATGCAAGCTATTGATCAGGTGTGCGAGGCAGGCATTATGACGCCGGACATTGGCGGAACGGCAAATACGCAGCAAGTAACCGATGCCGTCTGCGCAGCCATTCGCGGAGCCAACATTTTAGGCACCTAGAATGACGCGGCCTGCTCCGGAGACCTGGCTACGATCAATGTTCGCGGCCTGCCACCATTGCGGCGGCGGACCCTGCCAGAGTGCTGTCACAGCGCCTGCCTGCAAAACCCAATGGGACGTGCCACATCATGGCCGCGGGCTGGCCTGCGGCATCTATGGCTCGGGTCTTGGAATAAGCCTAGCCCGATGTTGATTTGTCCGGCGTTGTCTTCAGGCCTATGAACACGCCGTCGCGTGCACACGAACAACTATGCGCCAAGCATCACACGTGGTGCCAGATGCTACCCGTGAACGCACTGGAGGCTGATCCCAAAACTACGCAAGCCAAACGTGACGCCACAGTGCCAGAGCCCATCACCTTACCCGAAGACCTTCCTGCCCTCTACCGTGCCCATATTGACGATCTGGCGGCCACCCTTTCAAATGGGGACGTCTCTGTCCGTGCGAGCGACGAGCTGCATCAATGGGTTGATACTGTGGTGGTCACCTGGGACGCGGAG
>NZ_MWVJ01000039.1 GCF_002087335.1 Pseudophaeobacter leonis | reverse complement strand
CGGGGATGTTGAACGGGTTTTTGATCACCACGCTGGGGATCGAGGCCTTTATTGTCACCCTGGGGTCAATGGGGATCTACCGCAGCCTTGTGACCTGGCTTGCTGATGGGGGCACGCTGTCGCTAGATTTCTCACTGCGTACGTTTTACCGCCCGGTCTATTTCGACGGTATTTTTGGGATCAGCTGGCCAATCATCGTTTTTGCTCTGGTCGTGATCATCGGTGAAATTGTCATGTCGCGCACGGCCTTTGGCCGCCATAGCGCCGCCACCGGCGCCAACGAGCACGTCGCCCACTATTCAAATGTCAACGTCAACCGGACGCGAATGATTACCTATGCAGTCCTGGGCATGTTGGTGGGGGTCGCAACAATTATGTATGTCCCGCGCCTTGGCTCGGCCTCGGCGTCTACCGGCGTGTTGTGGGAGCTTGAGGCGATTGCGGCAGTCATTATCGGCGGCACGGTTCTCAAAGGCGGCTTTGGTCGCGTCTGGGGCACGGTCATCGGCGTTTTGATCCTCAGCCTGATCGACAACATTTTGAACCTTACAGATTTTGTTTCACCCTATTTGAACGGCGCAATTCAAGGGGTCATCATTATTCTCGCTGTTATCCTTCAGCGGGAACGCAAGGCGGCCAAATAGGCCGTGTAGTCAGCTTCAGGGAGGAGCAAATTATGAAACATACCAGCACATTTATTGCCGCCGCAGTGGCCGCAACAATCACCGCAACATTGGGCAGCGTCGCTTTGGCGTCTGACCTGGGAGTCAAGGTCATCGGAGTGTCGATCCCGGCCGCGACCCATGGCTGGGCAGGCGGGATGAACTTCCATGCGCAGCAAACTGTGGAACGCTTGGAGAAGGTTTATCCTGGTCTTGATTTCGTGCTCTCCACCGCGTCCGATCCCGGCACACAGGTCAATGATATCGAAGACATGGTTGCCGTGCGCGGCATTGACGCGCTGGTGGTTCTGCCGTTTGAATCCGATCCCTTGACGCCACCGGTTCAGGCCGTGGCCGAAAGCGGCGCCTGGGTGACGGTTGTCGACCGGGGATTGTCTGTTGCCGGCATTGAGGATCTGTATGTGGCGGGGGACAACACAGGTTTTGGTCAGGTCTCGGGTCAATACATGGCGTCAAAGATGCCGGAGGGTGGTGATATCGTGGTGTTCCGCGGTATCCCGACAACCATCGACAACGAACGCGTCGATGCCTTTAAAGCTGCGATTGATGGCTCTGGCATCAATGTCTTGGCCATGGAACATGGCAACTGGAACCGTGATGACAGCTTTACGGTGATGGAAGACTTCCTGTCCAAATATGCCAAGATCGACGCGGTCTGGGCCTCTGACGATGACATGGCAATTGGCGTTCTTGCCGCGATTGAGGCCGCAGGCCGTGATGACGTTAAATTCGTTCTCGGCGGGGCTGGCATGAAGGAGATGATCAAACGTCCCGCCGCTGGCGACGCCATGATCCCGGCCAATGTGACCTATCCGCCCTCGATGATCGCCACCGCGATCGAGCTGACGGCAGTGGGTCTTACTTCAAATGCGCCAGTTTCCGGCACCTTTACAATTGGCTCTGTACTGGTAACGAAAGAGAACGCCATGGCGTTCTACTACGCAGACAGCCCTTTCTAGGCTGAAACATTTCAATCTGGATGACACAATCTGGATGACACAATCTGGCTGGCTCAATGTGCTGGCCAGATTGCTCCTTAAGCGATGGAATTACCGTATGTATTTGGGACTGGACCTCGGCACTTCTGGGGTCAAAGCGCTGCTGATAGACGACGCCCAAGCTGTCATCGCACAGGGCCATGCTGCCCTGACCGTGCAGCGGCCAAGGCCAAACTGGTCCGAGCAAGACCCGCAGTCATGGATTGCGGCGACGCAAGCGGCGATCCATGAGCTGCGCCAATCCGCGCCGCGCGCCTTTGCTGACCTAAAGGCAATTGGTGTCTCGGGGCAGATGCACGGGGCAACTTTGCTGGACGAGAATGACCGCCCTCTCAGGCCAGCCATTTTGTGGAACGACGGCCGCGCCGAGGCGGAGTGTCGCGCCCTTGAAAATCGCGCGGATTTCCGGGGCATTGCGGGCAACATCGTCATGGCGGGATTTACCGCCCCAAAACTGGAATGGGTCCGCCAGCACGAGCCTGAGGTTTTTGCAAAGACCCGTAAAGTGCTCTTGCCAAAGGACTATATCGGGTTTTGGTTGACGGGGCGGCACATGTCAGAAATGTCTGATGCCGCAGGGACTTTGTGGCTGGATGTGGCAAGGCGGGAGTGGTCAGACAGCTTGCTTGCGGCCACTGGCCTGTCGTCCGCGCATATGCCAGATCTTGTTGAGGGATCAGAACAGGCCGGAGTGTTGCGGGCTGAATTGGCGACAGAGTGGGGCGTTGGCACAGTCTGTGTCGCAGGCGGGGCCGGAGACAATGCCGCGACCGCTTGCGGTCTGGGGCTGACTTCGCCGGGGGATGCGTTTTTGTCGATCGGCACGTCAGGCGTGCTCTTTACCACGACGGATCAATTTGCTGCTAACACCGAGAAGGCCGTACACAGTTTTTGCCACGCAGTTCCAGACACATGGCATCAGATGGGCGTCATTCTGTCCGCTGCAGACAGCCTGAACTGGTTGTCGCAGATCACCGGCCAATCCGCCAAACAACTTACAGATTTGGTCGAGGACAGTCCAACGGCACCGTCACCTGTAACATTTCTCCCCTATTTGTCTGGCGAGCGCACGCCGCACAATGCGCCAAATGCCACGGCCAGCTTTCTTGGCCTCAAGCGACAGCACGGGTTGGTGGAACTCACGCAGGCCGTGTTGGAAGGGGTTGCATTTGCTCTCAACGATTGTCGGCAGGCGATCGAGGCCAGAGGTCCGTCCCTTAGCTCGGCCTGGGTTGTGGGGGGTGGTAGTCAGTCGGTTGCGTGGTTGAATATTATCGCGGCGGCAACAGGCCTTACCCTTAAAGTTCCCGAAAGCGGCGCCCAAGGCGCGGCCCTGGGAGCCGCCCGATTGGCCATGGCGTCAACCGGATGTCAGGACGTCTTTGCGAAACCAGTTGCAGCATCTGTCATCCAGGCCAATGGCCCTCTTAAAGAGCTCTACAAAGACCGGAAATCATATTTTGAGGCTCTGGCGCCAGTGGCTCTGGGGTCAAATGGCTATAGCTAGGAAGGGAGTGTTTCAGCAGCAGCTAAGAGGGACGTGCAAATGGTTTAAGCGCACCAAGACAGGGCAAGACGGGGCATGCGCTAACGTGCGGCTGGCACGGCCGCAACGGCCGCAATTTGCTGCGCTCAAAGACATGACCTCGGCCTTCACGCAACTGTAGCAGGCAGGGTTACCTGCCTCAGACGTTCGGCCTCAAGGCTCTGGAAGAGGGCTGTCTCACAAATCAGAAGGTTTCATCAGAGACAGGCCGGATCGTCGGGTCTGGAGGGGAAACAAGATGTTGAGGGTCAGCTCAGCGTCCCGTTATACCAGTCGTGGAAATTGACCTCGGTCGACACGCCGGTTTTGCTCAACAAATTTGCAAATACCTGCGGGTCTTGTGTGCCGCCATCGCGCCCACGGTAGTGATAGGGGATCACCATGCTCGGCGCGAATTCTGCCACCGCATCTGCCGCTTGTTCAGCAGCCATGGTAAACGGCAGGTTCATGCATACAAAGGCCAGATCAATATCTTTCAGCCCCCGCATCTCGGGTGTTCCTTCGGTATCACCTGAGATGTAGACACGCACCCCGTCTATGGTCAGCACAAATCCAATGTCGCCCCGGTCTATTGGGTGAAAGTTAAGCCGGTCCTCGGTGATATTATAAGATGGGATTGCTTCAATCCCGACACCCATTTTGTCCAGGGTCCGGCCTGAGGCAATGATGTCTGAGCGGGCCTGCAAGGCCTCTGGCATCATGCCGACCACGTCTTCGTTTGTCAGGATTGAGGCCTGCGGCAGCGCCGCCAGAAGATCTGCGTTGTAGTGATCCCCATGTCGGTGGGTAATCAAGATAAGGTCAGGCTCCGGGAGGCCTGCGTACTGTGCAGCCTCGCCGACAGGGTCCACGTAGAAAACGCCTGCCGAAGTTTCCATCACAAAGGACGCGTGCGAGATCGGATGAATGACCAGCTTTCCGTCCATGAGATTGAAGCCAGCCCCATGCGAGGCAGCTAGGCCAAGTGACGGTAGCATTGCAATTGAACCTGTTGCGGCGGCGCCGCCAATAATAAAGTTGCGTCTGGTCGTCATAACAGCCTCCTACGGCATCTATCTGCAAATCTGGTGTCGATTTCCAGTATCCTGGAAGAGCCGACCCGATTTTGGAATTCTCGCCAGTTCTTGGCTTTGCAATAGGCTGACGTGCGTAGTTTTGTGTGGCAGAACTCTCAAGCGTGGCGGCAAACCAACAGGTGAAATTCCTGCGCAGTCGATCAATGGCGGGCCCGGAAAGGACGCGCTGCGGGTTCCAGGGGGCGCCGAATACAAGTCTGCACTGTTTGGGATGAAAAACGCCAGTTGTTTTTTGCAGTCTCGCAGTACTTCACTCAGGTGTGAATACTGAGAGGGCGATGCAGGCCTCGTCGCGGTTTGGCTGCGGCCTCTTTCAGGCAATACCCGGCAGACATATGCATTGTCTGGCCGCCTCTGGGCTGGCAGTATCCCCCGCCAGCCCAAATCTAAACTCTCCCTGGGGAGTTGGTTAGGGCATGGGAACGTCGGTTGTGAATTTGGGGACGGAATAGCCCGCTTGCACGGCCGGGCGCGCAGCGATCCGTAGATCCCAGCCCAAAACATTTGGAAAGGCGTTCAAATCAATCTCCTGCCACTCAAACCGCGACACCCACGGCCAGCAGGCCATGTCTGCGATCGAGTAGGTTCCGCGGTCCTCGCCTGCGATGAAATCACGACCGTCCAAACGAGCGTTAAGGACAGAGTACAGGCGCTGCGCTTCGGTCGCATAGAGCTGCTCGGCGTATTCCGATTTGCCTTTGTTATATTTCACAAAATGGTGGGTCTGTCCCAGCATTGGGCCCAAGCCACCCATTTGCCACATCAGCCATTCAACCATTCGCCAATACTCATCCCCTTCGCATTGGAACTTTTTGTATTTGTCCGCGAGGTACATCATGATCGCGCCGGTCTCCATCATTTGCATACCGGTCTCATGATCGACAATCGCGGGAATGCGGTTGTTCGGCGCGATTTTCAGAAAGTCGGGTGCGAATTGCTCGTCCTTGGTGATGTCGATGGGATGAACCGTGTAAGGGATGCCAAGCTCCTCAAGGAGGATCGAAACCTTGCGGCCGTTTGGCGTGGTCCAGGTATAGAGATCAATCATTGGTCAGCCTTTTCAATTGTTTGTTCACGTCTCGCCCCTGCGGGTTTTTACTGTGTGCCTCTGTCATGTCAGATCGATGCGGTAGCCGGCGCGCGGGAAATGCACGCAGACTGTTCCCACGTCTGGGGCGCTGCGTTCTATCACGGCAGTTTCCGCATCAGCGTAGCGAAGCATCCCTGCGACAGGTTGCTCGCCGCCATTGACGTCAGGCCTGATTGTCACGGATTGCCCGACCGCCAGACCCTGCGGGTCATGTGGGGCGACGCCCGTTTTGGCCGCTGGCTCCAGATCCTTTGCACGCGCGATTGCGTCCTGCGGGTCCATGGTACTGGAGGTGCCGTGGCCGATCGCTCGGATATTGTCCTCCCAGCGCACAAGGGCCTGGAACTCGGACAGAAACGACGGCCCCTCCGCCCATCTGCCGCGCAGGAACCAGACAACGTGATAGAACTGCGCATCTATCGCCGCAGGTTGTGCGCCCAGCAAGAACGCCCGCCCGTCTGACAATTGCGCATCCAGCCACGACAGAGGCGCGCGCATTTGGGACACGAGATGCGGCAGGTCCGCGTTGGCCTGTTTCAGCCCTGCGGCCCAGTCCTCTCCGAGGTAGAGGCGTCCACGATCCGCGGCAAAATCCTGGTCCAGACTATCCCCCGCTGCACCCAGAACCGGCCTTACGGTCTGATCAAACAAGGGACCGTCCGTCCATCGACTGAGGCACCACATCAAGCCCTGCTCGGAGGTGGGCATAAGGGTAGGCGCGGGGTATCGCCGTTCAAGTTCGCGAAGGATGCACTGGCTGTCACAGTAGATGTCGTCGCCGATCTGCATCACAGGCGTGCGCCGATAGCCGCCGGTGAGAGCCGTCAGCATTGGTTTTGGCGGCAGGCGCGGAATTTCCACGCTGCGCCCGGCAAGACCTTTGATGCCGAAGGCGACCCTGACTTTCTCGGCAACAGGGGATTGCGGGTAGGCGTGAAAGATCACCTCGGTTGTTGGATCAGACATATATTATTCCTTTTCTGACGATCTGGTCAGACAGTCACATTCAGTTTGGCCGCAAGCGACCGGATATCGGGCCAGCATTTGGACCTGTGCGCGGCCTCAAAGGCAACCAGGTGACGCTCCTGCTGGCTGAAGGCTTTGTTCGGCGATGATTTCTTCAAGCGCCACGCGGTGCGCCGCGTCAAAGTTGTAGGCTGGGGGCGCGTCCTTACCAAGGTTAAGCATCTTGCCAAGGCTTCTGCGGCGCATGTCATTCGCCAATTGATGCCAGTTGCGATCAAGCCCGTGCTGGGTTCCTGCCGTCTCTAGGGCTTTGGCAAATCCGCTGTGCCAGTCCAGAATGGTGCCGCCAGTGTCAAACGTGAGCGCACGGATATCGGATATGCTCATAAGGGGTCCTCAGGTCAGTTCGTTTGCAATCACGCGTAAAGTGGAGCTGTATCGCTCGACCGCCACCCAATTACGCTTCTACTCTATGTCCCAGTGGATCCGGTCGACAAGAGCGCTCATGCGCATCTTGCCTGGGCGGCAACCCCGACCAGGGCGATCCCTGAAATACCCCATTTGCCTGTCACCGCAGTAAATCCGCTGAGGGGGGGGCACGGGCCTGGCATCGTTGCCAGCCATAGGGGCTGGAAACTGGGGCTGGGCAGCGACCACATGGAGCGTTGCCGAAAGATTAAAATACCGTATGAAAAGAATATTTTTTCCAGTTAAGAGGGCTTTTTAACTGATGCTCAACGATGCTTGCATAGGTTAGGGTTTCTGAACGGATTTTGACAAACTATTTGGTACACAACATGCTGAGAAAACAGACGTGGTTGCGCTCTATTTTTAGTGTTCCCAATGACAATCCAGACCTCGCGATTGCCCAAATCAGAACATTTTCACGTCAAATCCCCATCATGTATTGCATGGTGATCGTCAATACACTGGCCCTTGCATACTCTCATCATACTCTGGCCCCCGACTGGCTAACCGTTCACATTCCGGCTGTACTTATCTCAATATCAGCGTTTCGAACCTACTCTTACTGGCACAGCGGAAGACAGGAGATTTCGGCAATTCAGGCCTGTCGCCAGCTTCGTCATACCATCATTTTGGCTGGGGTTCTGGGTGCTGTTTTTTCAATATGGGCGCTGGCTCTTTTTTCATACGGCAATGCCTATACACAGGGTCATGTTGCATTTTTCTCAAGCGTAACATGTTTGGGAATTATGGTGTGTTTGATGCACTTGAAAGCGGCGGCAATCGTGCTTGCCCTCACAGCGGTTGGCCCAACGGCTCTTTTTCTTTTATATGCGGGTCATCAGGAATTTAGGGCGGTTGGCCTCAATCTCATTATTGTCGCAGTGGCTGTTCTTTATGTGCTGTCAAATCATTCGCGAAGCTTTGTCGATTTGATATCAAACCAAAGTGCGCTGAAAAAATCAGCCCTTGAAGCCTATGAACTAGGCAAAGAAAACGAACGCCTGGCAAATAAGGATAGCCTAACTGGTCTGCCAAACCGACGTCGATTTATGGCAGAGCTGAATTTCAGACTGAAAGTCTCGAAAGAGAAAGGCGAAAGCTTTGCCGTTGGAATTCTGGATCTTGACGGGTTTAAACCCATCAATGATGTCTACGGCCATGTTGCAGGTGATCGGTTGCTTGTAAAGGTCGGTGAGCGCTTGTCACAAATTGGCAGCGAGGTTTTTGTTGCGCGTCTCGGAGGCGATGAGTTTGGTATTATTTTCCAGGGCGCGCTCTCCAATACTGAGATTCAAGAGCTGGGGGATCATATCTGTGGTGCAGTTGAGGTGCCGTTTGAGCTGGAAAGTTTCACGGCAAATATCGGCGCAACCTTTGGGATTTCCCGGTTTCCCGATGCGGGCAGTACCGCAAAAATTCTTTTTGAGCACTCCGATTATGTTCTTTATGTCGCCAAGGAACGTTTGAGAGGGCAAGCTATCTTGTTTTCTGAAAAACATCAGGCAGAAATAAACGAAACGACCGGAATTATGCGAGGCCTGCAAGAGGCAGACATGGATGCTGAGCTTTCGCTTAATTATCAGTTTGTTGTAGATAGCCAGACTGGGATTCCGGTCGGCGCAGAAGCCCTTGCACGTTGGACGAGCCCGGTTCTTGGCATGGTTTCGCCGTCTAAATTCATCAAGAATGCGGAAAAATCTGGCCTCATCAATCAGGTTACGGAAACATTGTTGCGTAAAACCCTGGCTGAAGCATCCAAATGGCCTGGGGACTTGTTTATCTCTTTCAACCTTTCGGCGCATGATATCGGGTCATCACACCATATTAACAGGCTTTCCGAAATTGTGCAGAATTCAAATTTCCCGCCAGAGCGTTTGACCTTTGAGATTACAGAGACAGCTTTGTTACGAGACCTGAGCCGCGCCCATGATACTTTGCAGCTGCTAAAGGGGCTGGGTTCAAAGGTCGCGCTTGATGATTTTGGCACCGGCTATTCCAGTTTGAGCTATGTTCAAAACCTGCCGATTGATCGTTTGAAAATTGACCGTAGCTTTCTGCATAATATTGATCAATGCCGCACGTCGCAGGCTGTTGTTAAAGCAATATTGGATCTTTGCGAGAATTTGGATCTTGATTGTATTGTTGAAGGCGTCGAGACGGAACAGCAATTAAAGATCCTTCAGGGCCTGGGGCGGATGAAAATTCAAGGCTACTTGTTCAGTAAGCCTTTGCCAAGCAGCGACGCTCTCACCTATCTTCAGCTATCTCCCGAAGCGAAATTTGAAAACGACGCGGCGGCCGATGAATTGGTGAAACAAAATCGCATGCGGTAGGGGGGGGCGCTTTCTGAGATGTGATTTTCGAAATCGTTTTGACGTCCATGTTTTTAGGGTCAAAAATAATTTCCACATCTTTTGGGCCATGTTCGATAAAACAGTTTAAACCCAGACCTCTCCATATACCGAGCGAATTTATTTCAGGGCCACTGATCTGGGCATCCACCGCTTTGCGTTTTTGCATATCATGGGGGCCGCATGCGGGTTGGGAAGTGCGATATTGAGGCGCCTCTCGCGCGCGAGCCAAAGCTGGGCTGCAAGCGGCAGACCGCGATCAGATTTGGTGACATTGGCGCATATTCAGGAGCATTTTCATCCCGGCTTCATCCCATCCCTTGGTCATACCCGCGTGTCTCCTGCTGAACCCTCACGATACAGCTGATGCGCCGAACCATATGCCAGCTGGGAACATCGATTATGTCTTGAGCCGTGAAGCCCAGCCCTACCGAGGCGTGATCCTTTGACTGCATTTGCGGCCTGTCATCGGCTGGGCGGTCGCCATCCACATAACGCGCAACCGGGATATTCTGGCTGTGAGGCCCTGAATCTGGGGGGCTTAACCCCCGGTCCCGGTGTGAAAAAAGTGCTCATTGCATTGTATGACTTATCAATCCATCAACCATTAGGTGATATTACGAACACAAGATCACAATGGTACGGAGGCTTCCTCTTGCGTCGACTTGTTAGCGAAGCATCGCAATTCATGGCTATTATGCTGTGTACTTTTCTTATCTTTATAGCCTCCAAAGCTTTGGCGCAGACTGAACAGGGCGGGCCTGTTCGGATGGCCTATATGGAATACAAACCCTATTCGTTTACCGACACGGATGGCTCTCCCAAAGGGCTTGCGATTGATCTCGCCAAACGGCTTGTCGGTGCTTTGGATCGGGAATTGGAGTTTGTTGCCGTAGAAAACCCGGCTGCGATGGTCTCGATGGTTGCCGCTGGTGATGTTGATCTAACGGGCTTGCTTGCGTTGACTCCAGCGCGCGCAGAGCGCGCCTTTGCAACCTTACCCCTCGGATCGTTTCGCAGAAATCTGTTCGTCAGAAAGGCACAAGAAACTGGTAGTTTGAGTGATTTTTCGGGAGCACGCATTGGCCTGCTGCAGGGTGCAGTTTTAAATGGCATCCCAGATGCACAACCCATGCCCTACAACACGGATGAAGAGCTCATCATCGCTCTGTTGAAGGAAGAGATTGACGCTATCGCAAGCGCTGAAGATGGGCTTTCTGCCTCGCTCAGAGCGATGGGCATAGATGTGCTGGTTAAGACAATTGAGCCGCCTCTTACCATCTTGCCTTTTGGATTTTACGTTGCAAAAGATCAAACAGATCTGCTGCACGCTCTCAACATGGAAATTGCCACAAATTTCACCAAGAAGGAGTATCAAGCCTTTCACGAGATCTGGTTTGGAACCCCGACGCGTTTGCCTGAACATGACTTAATTTTTTGGGGCAGCATCGCCGGTCCCATTCTGCTTGTACTGGCGGTTGTCGGGTTGATTGGCTGGCAGGTGCATCGCATGCGTTCGGATATTTTTCAGAAGGAAAGCGAACATCAACGTCTCTTTGTCGATGCGCTGGATGCGGTGAAGGCGGCGATCGTTATTTATGACAAAAACCTCGAGGCACTGCACTGGAATGCGGGCTTTTCCAACAGCTTTCCAGGTTTGGCCGATGTCTTGATTAAGGGTGTCACGCTGCGCGAGATGATTGTGAAATCCTATGAGAACGGAACGGTCAAGACTGAGATGAACCAATCCGATGTCGACGTGTTTACCAACAATATCGTCGAAAGCGTGTTGGCAGGGAAAACAATGAACCGCATCGTTCACACCAAGGACGGGCGCGTGGTGGAGGCAACCGATTTTCCAGTTGGACAGGATCACTATGCTTCGGTTCGCGTCGATGTGACCAAGATGCACAAGCAGGCTGAAACTATTCAGGCGCAGAAATCTGAGTTGATGGCTGTGAATGAAAAGCTGGGCACCTTTACCTCGATTGCCGCCCATGATCTCAAATCCCCCTTGCTGCAACAGATGTCTCTGGTTGAATTTATTCAAGAAGACATCGAGGAAGCCGGGCTGGAACTTCCGGAAGACGTGAGCGGATACTTCACGATGTTGTCGGCGGCTTCAGATAAGATGCTGCGTCTGATCAACGATCTGTTGGAACACGCCCACACCACCAGCGACGAGAGCCGTTCGGAGAGTTTCTCGCCCAACGACAGGATCTCTGAGGCCCTTCTTTTGGCGGGTTTGCCGCCTAGTTTTAAAGTCGAGCTTGAAGAGGGCATTCCTGCGGTTTGTGTCGACCCAATTGCTTTTGATACTGTGATGCGAAACCTTGTTTCCAATGCGATCAAACATCACGACCGTGACGAAGGGCTTATCAAAATATCCAGCTCCAAATCCATGAACATGGTCTCGATCAGGATTGAAGACGACGGTCCTGGAATCCCTGAAGAATATCGCACCTCCATTTTTGAACCCTTCAAACGGTTGTCCACTCAGGTTGACGGCAGCGGGCTTGGCCTCTCGTTTGTTGATAAAACGGTAGCTGAGTGGGGCGGCAGTATTTACGTAGAATGCCCCAACGCGCGCGGCTCCATTTTCGTCATAGCCATCCCAGCCGAGGACGCGCAGGAGCAGACGGACAGTGGTGACGATGTCCAGCAATCAAAGGCCTCTTAAGGGGCGGTGAAATATGGGGCAGGGGCGCGGAAGGCTTGCCGCATTCTAGGCTTTGGTGCCAGGTTTACCTGCGGGCAGAGGCCGCCAGTATGGTCACAAGCTCGGTTGCAAAGGCTGTCTTGCGATGGGAAAAGCCAATGGTTCTGTGCCCCATGTCCTGTCCATGAACCGGGCGCACCACAATTCCTGCATGCGCGTCACCATGTGACACAGGTACAAAGGCGATGCCTAGCCCTGCCGAAATGAGATCCAGAACCTGATGGTCATTGACCGCCTGAGCGGGCCGTGATGTGTGTTTCGAGGCGAAAAGATCAAATCCATCGGCATTGGGACAATAGGGACGATGAATAACCGGGTAGGCCTGTAGGTCGCGAATGTGCAGGCTATCGCATGCGGTCAGAGGGTGCTGCAACCCCAGTGCCACGCCATAAGGCTCTGTCAGGATGGGCAAAAATCCATGGCCCTTTGGCACGCAGTTTTGTGAAACGCAGGACAGATCGCAGTCCTCAGCTGAGGCAATAAAGCTAAACTCCAAATCTGCGGCATTGCGACCAACGCTTTGTAGGGTAGGAGCAAAAGCGCCCAGCAGGATATCCGGAAAACAAAAGATACGCACACTTTTGCGGGGGGCTCGCTTGATCCGCCCCTCCAGCGCAGAGAGCTGCGCAACACTGCCAACTGCCTCGCGGTAGAGCTTCTCCCCCAATGACGTGGCCGTCAAACCCGTCTTGGACCGTCTGAACAATAGCCCGTCAAAATGCTGTTCCAGCTTTTGAATCGCCGCGGAAACAGTAGGTTGGCTCACGTCGTTGACGCGTGCAGCCTGGCTGAAGGTGCCGGTCTCATAGGCGCTTAGGAAATACTTTAGGGGTGTGAGCTCAAGCATATGCATATCCTATACATAGCATAGGTGACATCGCAATGGCCTATGCTAGTCGCGTCTGCCATCTAGCGTCCATAGCAACAAAAGGACGAAATTTATGCTTTCACCAGCCTCACCAACCTCGCCAGACTCCCTTGCCCCCGTTTCCGACACAGCCATCGGCCAGCTGCTCAGCAGGTTTGTACAAGGCGATGCCGCAATGCTGTCTTAATGTCGCGGATGACATTGATTTTCGCATCGACCATTTTAAAGACGAGCTGGATACCAGCTGGCAAACGGCAGGCTCGCTCAATGCACTTTTGGACGTCCTTGACCGTTTGGGCAAAGAGGTATTTCCCAAAGGCACGCAGGCGCTTGGCATTGACACCTTCAGTCTTGGAGGGGGCTGGCATCTCACACAGTTCAATCAGCAGTTCTTTTATGGCCTGCGGCAATGTGAGGTGACGAGCCTCACCCATATCATGTCCCATGAGACGGATGGCAAGGTCGACTATTTCCGCGAGACCGTAACAGGCGTCACCAACCTGTGAGACAGGGAGCGCGCACAGCGACCAGGCATCTGTGCGCGCTCTGCTGTCTGATTTACAGGACCCGCACCTGAGTGCCGACCTTTACCAGCTCATAGAGCTGCTCAACGTGCTGATTATAAAGCCCGATGCAGCCGGATGAGCTTTGCCGGCCAATTTTTCGCTTGTCATGGGTGCCATGTACCAGATAGGCAGGCCAGGACAGATACATGGCGCGGGTGCCCAGCGGATTTCCGGGGCCACCCTCAAGCCGCAGCGGCAGTGTCGGGTCGCGTTCGCGCATAGAGGCCGTGGGGGTCCAACTGGGGTTTTGCGCCTTGCGGATCACTTCGGTATAGCCACGTTTGGGCAGCTCTTTGGACATGGGCACCGACGAAGGATACAGCCGGTAGGTGACGCCATCGCCATCCCAGTAATGCACGGCGCGTGAGGTCACATCGGCCAAAAGGCAGCCAATCCCCAGCGTCTCAAAGTGATCTTGCCAGTGCTGCTGGCGAAACGATGATATATTGCGCTGAACCGGGGGCTGATCTGATGTCAGCTCTTCGTTTTGCCCAAAGGCGTCAACGGATTGGGCGCGTAGCAAGCCAGGGGCTGCAAGGGCCGCACCCAGGCCCAACAGGGCAGCACGACGGTGAATTGGTTTTGAAGACATGGGGTCTGCACGCGATCTGATTGTTTGAGTTCTGTCTTTACACATAGGGGGTGGCGCGCCAGTCTTTAAAGACCCGGAGGGTTCACATTTGTGTTTTGTGCCGGCTTTTGCCGCTCAGCACTCCGGTATGCGTTTATCAAAGCAGTTTCTGGAGGAGAGGTATTATGAAAAACAGAGTCGCCGTCGCAGTCATACATGGCATGGGAAGCCAGGGAAATGGCAAGCAGGACATCGAGAAGATTAGTTTTTCCGCCGGCTTGTACAAGGCTATGAAAAAGAGGATGGGCAATGAGGTCTTTAAAAACGTGGCCTGGCGCGAGATTTTCTGGGCTGACATTTTGCAGGATCGCCAGGACCGCTTTGTTGAAAACAACCTGACATCCAAAGGCGCGCGCTGGATGAAAACCCGGCGCTTTGTCATGCATAACCTTGCGGATGCGGCCTCTTACCGGCGCACGCCGGGAGACCAAAAAGATGAGATCTACCACCTGATCCATGCACGGGTACATGCCACGATGGCGCGGCTCGAACAGATCAGCGGCAAGGGCACTCCGCTGGTTGTCTTGGCGCATTCCTTGGGTGGCCATATCATGTCGAACTACATCTATGACATGCAACACGGAACACCCGAGCTGCGCGCCAGCGGTAAGTTTCAAAAGATGCAGACCATGGCCGGCTTTGTCACCTTTGGCTGCAATATTCCTGTGTTTTCATTCTCTTATCAGCCAGAAGACATCCACCCTATTCCTTATCCCGGCACCGCAATTGCCAAAAAGAAACGCCTTACGCCCTGGTGGGTCAATCTGAATGACAAGGATGATGCACTGGGCATGCCTCTGGCTGGCACCTCTCCTGGCTATCAGGCCCTGGCAGACAGCGGCCAGCTGCAGGATCGCTGGATCGACAGTGGCAACCTGCTGCAGTTCTGGAACCCGGCCTCTCACAATGGCTACTGGAAGGACCGCGATGTTCACAAACGCATCGAAGGCGTGCTGAACAAGGCGCTAAAGATCGGCCCCGTCTAGGGGCGCTTTAGAACGGAAAAGGGCCCCGAACACTGTCGGAGCCCCTTGGTATTTCATTTCATAGCAGTGGGTTAGTCCATTGCTTTGAAGTTGAACTCACGCCTTCACGAATGCCCGAGGGCCAGCGCGAGGTGATGGTTTTGGTGCGGGTGTAGAATTTGAACGCATCGGGGCCGTGCTGGTTCAAATCGCCAAAGGCAGACTTTTTCCAGCCCCCAAAGGTGTGATAGGCCAGTGGCACCGGGATTGGCACGTTGATGCCGATCATGCCGATGTTGATGCGGTTGGCAAAATCACGCGCGGTGTCGCCATCGCGGGTGTAGATCGCTGTGCCGTTGCCATATTCGTGGTCCATCGCATAAGACAGCGCCTCTTCATAGGTTTCGGCGCGCACGGTCGACAGGACCGGGCCAAAGATCTCATGCTTGTAGATGTCCATGTCGGTTGTGACATTGTCAAACAGGCTGGGGCCGACAAAAAAGCCATCCTCATAGCCCTGCAGGTTAAAGTTACGACCATCGACAACCAGATCGGCACCCTGATCAACGCCAGTCTGCACCAGACGTTCAATATTGGCTTTGGCAGCGGCTGTGACAACCGGGCCGTAGTCGACATCATCGCCAGCAGTGTAGGGGCCGACTTTCAGGCTTTCAACGCGGGGGATCAGCTTGGCGATCAGCTTGTCAGCCGTCTCCTTGCCGACAGGAACCGCAACCGAGATCGCCATGCAACGCGCACCGGCAGCGCCGTAGCCGGCACCGATCAGAGCATCAGCCGCCTGGTCGAGATCAGCGTCAGGCATGATGATCATGTGGTTCTTGGCGCCGCCAAAGCACTGAACGCGCTTACCCTGGGCACAACCGGTGCCGTAGATATATTCGGCAATCGGCGTGGAGCCAACAAAGCCAACCGACTGGATGGTGTCGTCATACAGGATCGCATCAACTGCTTCTTTGTCGCCGTTGACAACCTGGATGATGCCCTTGGGCAGACCTGCTTCTTCCAGCAGTTCCGCCAGCATCAAAGGCACCGATGGGTCGCGCTCAGACGGTTTCAGGATGAAGGCGTTGCCACAGGCGATGGCAGGCGCAAACATCCACATGGGGATCATCGCTGGAAAGTTGAACGGGGTGATGCCCGCAGTCACACCCAGGGCCTGACGCATGGAATACATGTCGATGCCGGGGCCGGCGCTGTCGGTGAATTCACCTTTCAGCAGTTGCGGCGCGCCAACGCAATACTCCACAACTTCCAGACCGCGCTGGATGTCGCCCTTGGCGTCGGGGAAGGTCTTGCCGTGCTCGCGCGACAGCGCTTCGGCCAGCTTGTCCATGTCGCGGTTCAGCAGGTCGACAAATTTCATCATCACCCGGGCGCGGCGCTGGGGGTTCACTTTTTCCCAGGCAGGCTGGGCTGCGGCGGCAAAGGCGACGGCCTGTGCCATCTCGTCTTTGTTTGCCAGCGGGCATTTCGCCTGCACTTCGCCTGTGGCGGGATTGAAGAAATCAGAGAAACGGCCGGATGTGCCTTTGACATGTTCGCCGTTCATGTAGTGGGTGAGTTCTTGCATTGGAAAAACCTCCTCTGGATCAGTTGGCGCAAAGCTTAGGCTTGCAAAAAACAACGGAAAAGAGGAAAGATTTCAAATAGGATTTGCAGGAACGCAAAAGGTTAACGGGGCCAAAGGCCTTTGGAACGGACAGAGGGGATCGCTGATGGATGCTCAATGGGATGATATGAAAGTGTTTTTGGCAGTTGCCCGTGAGGCAAGCCTGTCAGGGGCCGGACGTATTCTAAAGATGGACCCGGCCACGGTTGGCCGCCGTATTGCACGATTTGAAGCCGCCCTGGAGACGCCTCTCTTTGTCAAATCCCCCCAGGGCTATGCGCTGAGCGCGCCCGGAGATCGTTTGCTGGTGCATGCGGAGGCGGCAGAGCAGGCAATGCGGGCAGGGGCCGAGGCGCTGACGGGCCCAAGCGATACCCTGTCGGGGCAGATCCGCATTGGCGCGCCGGATGGCAGTGCCAACTATATTCTGCCCCAGGTCTGCGCGCAGATTTGCGAGGACCATCCGGATCTTGATATCCAGATTGTCGCTCTGCCACGGGTGATCAACCTCAGCCGCCGCGAGGCTGACATGGCGGTCACCGTCAGCGCGCCCACCGCGGGGCAGCTTTTGGTGCAAAAGCTCACGGATTATAAGCTGCACATGGTCGGCTCGCACCACTATCTACGCAAGCATGCGCCGATCAAAAAGCTGGAAGACCTCAAGGGTCACAAGATGATCGGCTATATCCCTGACATGATTTTTGACCGGGAGCTGGACTATATCAGTAATCTGGGGATCGAGCGGGTGGCGCTGGCGTCCAATTCGGTTTCGGTTCAAATCAAGCTGGCAGCACAGGGCACGGCCCTCTGTGTGGCGCATGATTTTTCCCTGCCGTCCCACAGGGTGCTGCGCAAGGTTCTGACCGATAAAATCAGCCTTACCCGCAGTTTCTATCTCGTGCGGCATCAGGGCGACCAACGCAGTGAGCGGCTCAATCGGTGTGCGCGGGCGCTGACAAAAGGCATTAGCGACGAGGTGGCCCGGTTGGAGGCCTTGACTTGATGCGCCGTTGCGGCAACCCTTGGTTATACGCAATAAAATTACCATAGGAGCACAAATGCTGGTTCAATTGATTCTGAAGTCCAAGGGGGGCGCCGCAGTTGTGACCGTTGCCCCGAACGCCTCCGTTGCAGAGGCGGCAACTCTGCTCTCCGATATGGGGATCGGGACGTTTTTGGTGTCCTCGGATGGCGAAACCGCCGAGGGCATTCTGTCCGAACGCGATATCGTCCGCGAACTTGGCAAAAACGGCTCGGGCTGTCTGGAGAAACCGGTCAGCGCCTATATGACTTCCAAGCTCGTCACTTGCTCCAGCCAGTCCAATGTCGAGGATGTTTTGCAGCAGATGACTACCGGTCGGTTCCGCCACATGCCTGTGGTCGAGGATGGCAAGATCGTGGGTCTGGTCTCGCTTGGCGATGTGGTCAAGGCGCAGCTCACGGAAATCGCCATGGAGAAAAATGCGCTGGAAGGCATGATCATGGGGCACTAAGCCCCAGGCTTTCTGCTGTGGCAAAGCGTTGTGCCTGTTCTGCCTAACCTCGGGCAGCTCTGGTGGCAGGGATGACTGCATATGTGCCGGGGCTGAACGCAGCTGCGGGCAGGCCGCGAGATTATGTTTCCTACAGATCGCGACCACATGACGCGCGTGATCCGTGATATGCGTATTTTCCCCCTCTTGCATCCCTTGGTGTTAACATGTTTTCTCTGCGCAAAAGCTTTGACTGAAATAGTAAAACGGCAGGAGAGGCCTATGCGTATCGGCTTGTATCCCGGCACATTTGACCCCATCACATTGGGGCATGTTGACATTATCCGACGCGCCAGCGCGTTGGTTGATAAACTGGTCATCGGCGTCGCAATCAACCGCGACAAGGGCCCGTTGTTCACGCTGGAAGAGCGTGTGGAGATGATAGAGGCGGAATGCGCTAAGCTGAGCGAGCAGACCGGCATCGAGATCGTCGTGCATCCCTTTGAAAACCTGTTGATTCATTGTGCCCGCGATGTTGGCGCCCAGGTCATCGTGCGCGGATTGCGGGCGGTCGCTGACTTTGAATATGAATATCAAATGGTCGGCATGAACCGCGTGTTGGATAGCTCTGTTGAGACGGTGTTCCTGATGGCCGAGGCCCGTCATCAGGCGATTGCCTCGAAACTGGTCAAGGAAATCGCCCGGCTGGACGGGGATATCTCCAACTTTGTCACGCCTTTGGTGCAGGAACAGCTGTTAAAGCGCCTCGGTAAGTCCTGACAAAGTCAGGAAATTATGCGACCCAATTTTGCAAACAAAGGGCGTGGCTGATCATCGGTCGCGCCCTTTGCTTTTGGAAAATTAAGACCTCAGCATGGTGCAACGCGCCTGGCTCAATGCGTTTGGCTCAGCGCCAAAAGGCAACCCAGTCGAGCAGTGCGAAAAATTTCTTACTCAGAAACAACAGATTACTGCCATCCGCTAGTGTAAGGTCTGCAACCAAGCCAGCAATCACAAACAGGCCGAGCCAGATGGCAATCTTATTGGTCATAGGACTCCGCCAGAATAGAAAACGCCCGCTCAGATATGCCTGAGCGGGCGTGAAATCTCAAGAGTGGCTTTGGGTTAGCACACAAAGTTGGCGTTTTAGCCCAGACGGCCCATGGCGACGGCCACATCGGCCATGCGCACTGAGAAGCCCCATTCATTGTCGTACCAGGCCAGAACCCGCACCATACGACCTTCGACCACACGGGTCTGATCGGGGGCAAAGATCGAGCTTTCGCTGGAATGGTTAAAGTCGCATGAGACCAGCGGCGCAGGCTCATAGCCCAAAACGCCCTTCATCGGGCCTTCGGCGGCCTCCTGCATGGCGGCATTGATCTGCTCTGCGGTGACCTCACGGCCGGCACGGAACGTCAGATCGACGGCCGAGACATTGGGAGTTGGCACCCGCATGGCGGAGCCATCAAGGCGGCCTTTCAGGTTTGGCAGCACTTCACCCAGCGCCTTGGCCGCACCGGTCGAGGTTGGAATGATCGACATGGCAGCGGCACGGGCGCGGTACAGATCGCTGTGGCGGCGATCCAGCGTCGGCTGGTCTCCGGTATAGGCGTGAATGGTGGTCATGAGACCGTGCTCGATACCAAAGGCCTCATCCAGAACCTTGGCCATCGGGGCCAGGCAGTTGGTGGTGCAGGAGCCGTTCGAGATCATGGTGTGGCTGGACTTGAGCTCGCTGTCGTTGACGCCAAAAACGATGGTTTTGTCGACGTTTTTGCCGGGAGCTGACAGCAGAACCTTTTTGGCGCCGCGCTCAAGATGCGCTTTGGCCTTTTCACCGTCATTGAACTGTCCGGTGCATTCCAGCACCACGTCACAGCCTGACCAGTCCAATTCATCCATTTTGTAGGTCGAAAACATCTGCATGTCGCCGCGACCCAGGTTCATGGGGTGCCCTCGCCGGTGGTGACCTCACCCGGGAAACGACCATGTACGGAATCGTATTTGATCAGATGTGCGGCTGTGTCCAGAGGGCCAGTGGCGTTGACCTTGATCACTTCGATATCGTCACGGCCCGAGGCCGCAATATGTGACAGGGTGCAGCGGCCGATACGGCCAAAACCGTTAATCCCGACTTTGATGGTCATGAGCATGTCTCCAGGCGAGCTAATCTTGATGTCGCGTATAGACCTCATTGGTTTCCTTCTAAAGGGGCGAAAACGAAGAAAATCCAGCATGTTAGCGCAAAACTGGACCGGTGGCGTTAACGAATCCTACCGGTGGCGTTAACGGGGTTTCGCCGCAATGCTGCGGTGGCGCTAACGCTTGTCACCCGCCACAGATAGGGTAGGTTGCTACAAATTATGTGCCAGGGATAAGGGTTTTTGATATGAGCGGTTTGCTGGCTTTGCTGGATGATGTGGCAGGCATTGCCAAGGTAGCGGCGGCCTCGGTCGATGATGTTGCAGCAGCGGCAGGCAAGGCCGGGGCAAAAACGGCGGGTGTGATTATTGACGACGCCGCTGTGACGCCAAAATACGTCCAGGGTTTTGATCCGGCGCGTGAGCTGCCGATCATCTGGCGGATCACGCGCGGATCATTCTTCAACAAACTGGTGCTGCTGTTGCCGGTGGCGATGCTGCTGGCCAATTTTGCGCCCTGGGCCATCACGCCGCTTTTGATGCTGGGGGGCAGCTATCTGTGTTTTGAAGGGGCGGAAAAGATCTTTCATGTGCTGTTTCCCCATGTCAGCCACGAGATTGACGCGGACATGAGCATCAAGGACCCCGGCCATCTCGAGGAGCAAAAGATCAAGGGCGCCATCAAGACCGATTTTATCCTGTCGGCCGAGATCATGACCATCGCCCTTGCCGCCATCGAGGTTCCCAATGTCTGGATGCAGGCGGCCACGCTGGCTGTTGTTGGCATTGGCGTGACAGTTGCCGTTTACGGCTCGGTCGCGCTGATCGTCAAAATGGACGACGTAGGCCTGTTCCTGGCCAATAATGCGCCTACCCCTGTTGGACGTGGGCTGGGGCGCGGGTTGGTGAAATTCATGCCGGTTCTGATGTGGCTTTTGTCCGTGGTGGGCACGGCTGCGATGCTCTGGGTGGGGGGCTCCATCATCATCCACGGGCTGGAGGTTCTGGGCTTTGGCTGGCTGGGCCACCATATCCATGACTGGGCCTATGCCGTGGGCCATTTGGTGCCTGAGGCCTGGACTGGTTTTGTGGAATGGAGCGCCAAGGCCGCGATGGATGGCGTCTTTGGCCTGGCCGGGGGGCTGGTGCTGATCCCAGTGGCGACAAAGGTGATTGGGCCGCTCGTGGCGGTAATGCCTGGCCAAAAGTGAGGCAGCAGGGGGGTGCCCGGGACGACTTTCGTTTTCCGGGCGAAACTCAACTAAAATATATTCTGTTTTCAATCCTGGGGATCATTCAGATCCGGCGTGCAAAATAGCCTAGACGCTGGTCAGTTTGACATCATATGTGGGGCCGACATGTTTCTGAACCGCCGCAATCGCGGCATCGTTCATGGCGCGACTTTGATCGTTTTCCTTCTTCTTCTTCATTTTGTTGAGATCCATCTCAAGCTCAAAAGATCCTCGCGTATTGGGGGTGGCTTCTGCCCAATAGTTATAGGTCCATGTCACGTCTTTATTGGCGGCTATGGCGTTATGCGCAAATTTTGGTGACGTCTGATCGGTCAGTTTCACGAAGTATCGAGGCTTTGTGACCTTTAACTTCTTCATCTTTTTGACTTTTCCAGGCATGGGGTCTCTCCTGTACGAAATACACAGGGACTATTTTGGGCGATTTTGTGAATTGGATCAATCTGTAAGAAAAATGCCGCACCCTGGGAGGGGCGCGGCACTTGAAGAGCAGTCCGTAGTGTTGGCCCGGCCTGTCGCTCCGGTTTGTCTTTCGGGGCCTAGGCCAGCAACGCCTTTGCCTGCGCCACGGTATTGTCTGCGGTGATGCCGAATTTCTCGAATAGCTCTGCTGCGGGCGCTGAGGCACCAAAACGATCCATGCCAACAAAGGCGGCTTTTTTCTCAGAGCCGCGTTCGCCCAGCAACAGACGGTCCCAGCCGCCGGCGCGCATGGCGGCCTCAATACCAACACGCACGGGGCCTGCGGGCAGCACCTTACGGCGATAGGCTTCGTCCTGTTGTGCAAACAGCTCCATGCAGGGCATGGAAACCACGCGGGTGCCGATGCCTTCGGCTTCGAGTTTTGCCTTGGCCTCCATCGCCAGAGACACTTCAGAGCCAGTGGCGATCAGGATCACCTGACGCTTGGCGTCAGCCTCGGCGAGAACATAGCCACCCTTTGCGGTGAGGTTGTTCAGTTTGTGCTCGACCCGCAGCGTAGGCAGGTTCTGACGGGTCAGGGTCATTACCGAGGGCGTTTCTTTGGCTGTCAGGGCCACTTCCCAGGCTTCAGCAGTCTCAACCGCATCGGCAGGGCGGAACACATAGGTGTTTGGCGTGGCGCGGCAGATCGCAAGGTGTTCGACCGGCTGGTGGGTCGGGCCATCTTCGCCGACGCCGATGCTGTCGTGGGTCATCACGAACACTGTCGGGATCTTTGACAGGGCTGCCAGACGCATGGCCGGGCGGGCATAATCGGTAAAGCAGAAGAAGGTGCCGCCATAGGCGCGCAGACCACCATGCAACACCATGCCGTTCATCGCAGCCGCCATGCCGTGCTCACGGATGCCCCAATAGACATACCGGCCCTTGCGGTTGTCGGTGTCAAAGACGCCCAGATCGCCCGTCAGGGTGTTGTTTGGCCGGTGAGGGCAGCAGAGCCACCCACAGTTTCGTGCATGATCGGGTTGATCACCGCCAGCGCCATCTCTGATGCCTTACGGGTGGCAACCTTGGGCTGGTCTTCGCTGACCTGCTTTTTCAGGGCTTTAATCGCGGCCGAGAGCTTTTTGGGCGCCTCAAGTGCATAGGCGCGATTGAAACGGTCCTGCTTTTGCTGCGAGACCTCGCCAAAGCGGCCTTCCCAGGCAGCGCGGTCCTCAGCGCCGCGGGCCCCAATCGCTTCCCACTGCGATTTGATCTCTGCGGGGACTTCAAACGGGCCGGTGGTCCAGCCATAGGCCGCCTTGGCCGCAGCCATCTGGTCGGGATCGGTGAGAGCACCGTGACCTTTTGAGGTATCCTGCGCCGCATGGCCCAGGGCGATGTGGGTCTTGCAGGCGTTCATCGAGGGTTTTTTCGACTTTTTGGCAGCCTCAATAGCGGCGTCGATAGCAACCGGGTCGTGACCGTCGATTTCCAGAACCTGCCAGCCGGAGGCGCGGAAACGCTGCACCTGATTGGTGCGATCGGACAGTTCAACCGTGCCGGCGATGGTGATGTTGTTGTTGTCCCAGAACAGGATCAGCTTACCCAGAGAGTGACGCCCGGCAAGACCAATGGCCTCCTGGCTGATGCCCTCCATCAGGCAGCCATCGCCGGCGATGACATAGGTGTGGTGATCCACGATCTTGCGGCCATACTGGGCGCGTTGCATCTCTTCGGCCATAGCAAAGCCAACAGCGTTGGACAGACCCTGACCCAGTGGGCCAGTTGTGGTCTCGATGGCATCCAGCAGGAAGTTCTCGGGGTGACCGGCGGTCAGGGCGCCCAATTGGCGGAAGTTCTTGATCTGCTCCAGC
>NZ_MWVJ01000038.1 GCF_002087335.1 Pseudophaeobacter leonis | reverse complement strand
AAACCTCCGCAAGGCATAAATTCACAAAAACGACGTTTTTCTCAAACAAATCACATTTCCCCTTAGTTTCAGCGCTATAGCCCAAAAATCCACAAGCCAAACAACAGAAAATCAGAGCAATTCCCCGCCCCGAACAGCCGACAGGTCGCAGTCAGACCGAAGTCGGGCGAAAGACTCGCAAGGGACTCACCACAGCGGCCCTCGAAATTGCTGTGGGCAGGTCCTATTTCGCGGCACTGGCGCGCAGAACAGCGGGTTTTGCTGCGCTGGCACGCACCGGCACGCCGTTAAAGGCCGCGTTGCCGCTGATTGGATCGATGCGGCTGTCATCGGTCAGATCATTGATAGAGACGGTCTGCACCTTCGTCGCAGCAGCCAGTCTGCCATCGCGCTGGCCCCAGCCCTGCGGGATTGAGATGACACCTGGCGCGATGTCCTGGTGATCTCGACTGGCAGGGTGGCTGAGCCAACGGCGCTTTCGATCAGCACATCCTGTCCCTCTGCCAGACCCAGACGGGCCGCATCCACCGGGTTCAGCTGCGCGGTGCAGCGGCTGCGCCCTTTAACCAGGCGCGCGCTGTTCTGGGTCCAGCTGTTATGGCTACGCACCTGACGCCGCCCAATCATCAACAGCGGGAAGTCAGCACTGACCGGGGCCCGGAACGCCAGCAGGCGCGGCAGATCCGCCAGGAACACCTCAGGCACCAGATTCAGCCGCCCATCTGTGGTCTCAAGCCGCTCAACGATATTGGGCACCAGGGGCCCAAGGTCAATCACCCCGTCCGGGGCATTGAGCAGCGCCTCAACCGTGACTTTGTCACTGTGGTAGCCCTGCGGCAGCAACACCCCCAGCACCTCAGTTGGAGAGGGGCCAATACTGTTTGAGCCGGAAAGCCTGGCCGCCAGGCGCGCAATCACTTCCCATTCCTGCGGATTGCCATTGGGTGGCGCAAAGACCGGCCCGGCAAAGGCGGCAGTGTTGTGCACCGCAAAGCTGTGGAACACCATGTCATAGACCGCCTCCTCCAGCGCCACACTGGCGGGCAGGATCAGGTCGGCATGGCGCGTGGTGTCATTTATATGCAGATCAATCGACATCATAAAGTCGAGCTGCTCCAGCGCGCGGCCAATGCGTTGACCATTGGGCGCCGTCAGAACCGGGTTGCCCGCCACCGTGACCAGCGCTTTGATCTGCCCCTCGCCGGGGGTTTCCATCTCCTCAGCCATGACCGAGATCGGGAACTCGCCATTATAGAGTGGCTGCTGCGACACCCGCGAGCGTCTTTCGGGATATGTGCGGTGCTTGCCCTTGCGGCTGGTCATGCCGACATAGTCCAGCGCCGGGGTGGTGAACATGGCACCGCCGGGGCTGTCAAAATTGCCGGTGATGATATTGAGCGCATTGTTGGCCCATTGGCATAGCGAGCCAAAGCTCTGGGTAGAGGCCCCCATGCGCGCATAGCAGACGGCGGATTTGGCGGCGGCAAAATCACGTGCCAGATCACGAATGGTCCGCGCGTCAATGCCCGTCATCTCGGCGGCCTTGTCGGCCGTAAAGGGCTCAACCGCCTGTTTCAGCGCCGCAACGCCATCGGTCACATCCGCCAGTGTTTCCAGCTGCTCTAGTCCCTGGGCAAAGACCTGATGGATCAGCGCCAGCAGCAGGAAGGCGTCGGTCTCGGGCTGGATGAACAGGTGCTCGCCGGCGCGGCTGGCGGTTTCGGTGCGGCGCGGGTCAATCACCACAACACGGCCGCCACGGGCCTTGATCTCATCCATGCGTTTGCCAAACCCCGGCGCCGTCATCATTGAGCCATTCGAGACCACCGGATTGCCGCCAAGGATCAGCATCAGATCGGTACGCGCCACATCTGGCACCGGCATCAACATCGGATGCCCCAGCATATGGATCGAGGCCACGTGATGCGGGATCTGATCCGCGGTGGCCGAGGAGTAGCGGTTTGAGGTGCCAAGCGCCTTGATCAGCGCTGGCAGGTTCAGCAGATTGCCAAATTTATGCGCGTTGGGATTGCCAAGATACACCCCAACGCCATCCCGGCCCTGCACATCCTGTACCGCCTGCAGACGTTCAGCGGCAAAATCATAGGCCTCATCCCAGCTGATGGGCACAAACTCTCCGTCCACCTTTTTCAACGGCGTGGTGACGCGATCCGGGTCGGTGCGAAAATCCTGCAGCGCGATCGCCTTGGGACAAATATGGCCGCGCGACAGCGGGTCAGCCGGGTTTGCCTTGATCGCATGCACCTCTGTGTCGTCATGAGTGACAATCAGCCCGCACATGGCCTCGCAGATATTGCAGGTTCGGTACTGGGTTTTCAAGGTCGCTCATGGCTGCCTCCGGCTAAAAAATGCTCTTTCACTGCCATGAGCCTAGACCAAGGGATTTACCTTTTGCAGAGGCTAATCATTGCCAATCACACCCCTGACCAAACGTAATTTAATTACCCACACCACCAACCTGACCCCATCAATCCAGCCAGCCCGGCGACAGCTCCGGCAACGGAATCGCCTCAAGCAGTTCGCGCGTGTACTGCGCCTGCGGGTTGCCAAACAGCTGCTCGGTTGCCGCATGTTCAACCACCTCGCCGTGGTGCAGCACCAATGTGGTCTGACACAGTCGCCGGATCACCGACAGATCATGGCTGATAAAGGCCAGCGTCAGCCCCATGTCGCGCACCAGCCGTTCCAGCAGGTTCAAAACCTGCGCCTGCGACGAGACATCCAGCCCCGAGACCACCTCATCTGCCAGAATGAAGTCCGGCTCGGTGGCAATGGCACGGGCGATGCCGACGCGCTGACGCTGGCCGCCGGACAGCTCATGCGGATAGCGGCTGCGAAACGCCAGCGGCAGGCCAACCTGCGACAGAGCAAAATCCACCCGCTCGCGGATCTGATCAAAGCCGTGCAATTGCAAAGGGCCGGCAATGATTGTGCCAACCCGGTGACGCGGGTTAAGCGAGGACATCGGGTCCTGAAAAATCATCTGAATGCGTTTGCGCAGTGGCCGCAGGCTGTCTTCTTCCAAATGCGTGATATCCGCGCCATCAAACCGGATCTGTCCAGAGTCCACCTCCAGCAGGCGCACCATGGCGCGGCCCAAGGTTGATTTGCCAGACCCGGAGCCGCCGACAATGCCAATCACATCGCCGCGCTGGATATCAAAGCTGAGGCCTTTGAGGACCTCAACCCGTGGTGCGGCGCCAAACAGCGGTTTATGCGCGAGGTCAGGAAAGGACAGCCGCAGATCGCGGATTTCATACAACGGCGCAGCCATCATTGCGGCCTCCTTTGGTCGTGTTCAGCGATCTCGGCGTCAACCGCACGGATCACCGCCTCGGGCACCGGCATCAGACTGCTGTCGGGATCAGTATATTTTGGCGTCGCCGCCAGCAGGGCCGCAGAATAGGGATGCGCCGGGCCGCGAAAGAACTGCTCAGCCGTGGTGTCCTCAAGCACCTTGCCGCCATAGAGCACCGTCATCGACTGGCACAGCTTTGAGACCACCCCAAGATCATGGGTAACAAACAACAGTGCTGTGCCGTGGCGGCGCTGCATATCCCGGATCAAGGCGCAGGATCTTTTTTTGCACCGTCACATCCAGCGCCGTTGTCGGCTCATCCGCCACAATCAGGCGCGGTTCCGCCGCAAAGGCCGAGGCAATCAGAATGCGCTGCCGCATACCCCCCGACAGCTCATGCGGGTAGGCGCGCATCACCCGCTCGGGGGCGGGGATATGCACCTCGTGCAGCAACTCAATCACGCGTCTCAAAGCGTCCTGCCGGCGCCAGCCGAGAATATCCACCAGACGATTAGAGATCTGCGGCCCCACCCGGCGGGCCGGGTTCAGCGCCGTCAGCGGATCCTGTGGGATCAGAGCCGCCTTGCTGCCAATCAAACGGCGGCGATCTTTTGCGGCCAATGTCATGAGGTCTTCGCCGTCGAGGTAAATCGAACCACTAGTGACATCAACCGCATCCGGCAGGGTGCCAAGGATCGCCTTGCCAATCATGCTTTTGCCAGCGCCACTCTCGCCCACCAGCGCCCGCACCTCTGCGGGTTCGACCTGCAACGAGACGTCCCGCAGGATCGGCAGGGTGCCAACCCGCAGGCTCAGGCCCTCCAGTTTCAAAAAGCTCATCGCAGCACCGGATCAAAATGGTCCTTCAGGCCTCCGCCAAGCTGGCTAAAGCTGAGAACAGTCAGAAAGAGGGTGATCAATGGAAAGACCAGCACCCACCAGGATTGATGAACAGAGGCGCGGCCCTCGGCGATCATACTGCCCCAAGTGGGATCATCGGTTGAAATCGACAGGTTCACAAAGCTAAGGATCGCCTCGACGATCACCGCGATGCCCATCTCAAGCGTCAGCAAGACCACGATAGTCGGCAGCACATTGGGCAGGATTTCACGCAGCATGATGCCAAACCGTGCCCGCCCCGCCACCTTGGCCGAGGCCACATAGTCCATCGCCCCCTGGCTCATCGCTTCGGCGCGGATCACCCGGGCAAACCGGGTCCAGTCGATCACCACAATGGCGACAATGATCGACACCAGCCCCGTGCCCATCACCGCAATCAGCAAAATGGCAAACAACACCGGCGGAAAGGCCATCCAGATGTCGATAAAGCGCGAGATCACCATATCAGGCCAGCCCCGGTAGTAGCCCGCAACTAGCCCCAGACCAGCTCCCAGAATACAGGTGCATGTGCCGGCAATCAGCGCCACCAGCAGGGCGATACGGGCGCCATAGAGAATGCGGCTCAACACATCGCGCCCCAGGGAATCTGACCCCAGCGGATAGCCCGGCTCGGCTCCCATCTGCCACAGAGGCGGCAGGCGCGAGGCAAAGAGATCCTGCGCCAGTGGGTCTTGCGGTGCCAGCAGCGGCGCGGCCAGCGCCGCCAGAACCAGCAGCAGTAACCAGCCTCCCGACAACCAGAGCCGTGGGTTGATCCTGCGTTTTGCCGCCGCGCGCCCATCAGCCATGTCGCAACCTCGGATTCAGCAGCGCATAGGTCAGATCGACCAGCAGGTTGACGGTGGTAAAAATCACCGCAAACAGGATCACGATGCCCTGTATCAGCGGCAGATCCCGGTTGATCACCGCATCAATCGCCATATTGCCCAGCCCCTCGTAAGAGAACAGCCGCTCGATAATAATGGTGCCGCCGATCAGAAAGGTGAACTGCACCCCCACCAGCGTCAGCGTCGGCAGCACCGCATTGGGCAGGGCCTCGCGCAGGATGACGTAATTTTCGCTGTAGCCCTTGGTGCGCGCCAGGGTGACATAGTCCAAATGCATGGTTTCCTTAAGTGATTGCTTCAAAAGCTGGGCGATGATCGCCGCCAGTGGAATGGCAAGCGCCAGGGCGGGCATGAACATATGGCTGACCAGATCCAGCCAGATATCAAACCGCAACCGCACAAGGCTCTCGAACAGGTAGAAATTGGTGACAAAGGGCAGACCCAGCGCCGGCGAGACCCGCCCCGAGATATGGAACACTGGCCAGAGCACCCCAAACAGCAGAATGAACAACAGCCCCCAGAGGAAATCAGGCACAGACAGCGACACCCCATTCGTGACATCAATCAGGGCTTCGGCCTTTTGGCCCCGGTGCCGGGTGCCCGTCAGCGCCAGCATGCCACCAATGGCAATCGCCATCACCAGCGCCATGACAGAAAGCTCCAGCGTTGCGGGCAGCCGCCCCAGAACCAATGACAGAACAGGCTGGCGGGTGGTGATTGAGGTGCCAAAACCGCCTGCCAAAATGCCCCTGACCCAGATAAGAAATTGCTCGGGAATGGATTTGTCATAGCCGTAAAGCGCCTTGAGCCGAATGATATCTTCTTCGCCAGCCCCCGGCGGCAGCATCATGGCAAGGGGATTGCCCGGCAGAGGCGAAAACAAAAAACACGATCACCGCCACGCCGATCAGGGTGATCAGCATCGAGGCCAGACGTTTCAGAAAAGTGCGAATGAGGGTCATGATATGCGCACCAGGGAGGGCCATCCCTCCCCGGTGTCTGTCCTTGAGGTCAGGAAAGTCAGGAACGTGTCATCAGATGTGGCAGCAATGCCCCAGAGGCATGTGGCACCACCTTGACGCCCGGCGCGTGCAGGATGGGCTGCACATATTGGAACAGGGGCAGCACCAGCGCGTCCTCGGCGATCTTGCGATCCACCGCTTTCCAGCCGTCGATGCGCTTGGCCTCATCGGCCTCACCCCAGAGCGGCGCGATCATGCCCACCAGATCCTCACCATCCCAGACCGAATGCGGCGAGGGACCGAACATGGCAAACCCGGTCGAGGTGGTTGGGTCGCCAACCGAGTTGCCCCAGTTATAAAAGGCCGCGGGCGCCAATGTGTCTGTCGCGCGCAGCTCATAATGTTTGGCGATCTCATAGACCTCGATCTCGGCCTCGATGCCAACCTTGCGCCACAGACCTACAATGGCCTGAATGACCTCATAATCCTTGGGTTTAAAGCCACGCGTGGTCTGGATGGTAAAGCGCACCGGATTGTCGGTGGAATAGCCCGAAGCAGCCAGCAGCTCCTTGGCGCCTTCGGGATCATAAGGCGTGGTGATCGAGGCATCAAAGGCGGCATATTCCGGCGTCTGCAGCGTGTCGATCGGCACGCCGTAGCCCGACAACAGCCGCTCAACAATCGCCTGTTTGTTCACCGCCTTGACGGCAGCGCGGCGGACGTTGGGGTCTTTCATCACGTCAATGTCGTTGAAAAAGATCATGCCAATATCAGAGATCGGCTGCGCCACCCCAACCAGATTGCCCGCCTTCAGGCGGTCAAACTCTTCCGAGGGCATCTCAAGCGTGACATGCGAGTTGCCGGATTCCACCTCGGCCACCCGCGCGGCCGCGTCGGTGACAAATTTGATGGTGACGGATTTGAACTCCGGCGCCGGCCCCCAGTAGCCGTCATAGGCCTTCAGGCGGATAAAGGCGTTGCGCTCGTATTTCTCGACCATATAGGGGCCAGAGCCGATGGGGGCTGCCTCAAAGCCATCCTGACCCTGCGCCTCGATATAGGCCTTGGGCAGAACATAGCCGGTAAGGAAGGACATCCATTTGAAGATCGTCGGCTCAAACCGCAGCACATCACCGGTGATCTGATTGCCGTTGATTTCAAAGTTGCCAATGGTCGACCAGATGAACTGGATCGGGTTGCCTGCGTCCGGGTCGGCCGCACGCTCCAGGCTCCAGACCACATCCTCAGCCGTGAGCGGCGTGCCGTCATGCCAGGTGACACCCTCGCGCACCGTCATCTCGACCTTGGTTTTATCCGCGTTCCAGCCCCATTGGGTGAGGATGCCGGGCATCTGGCTCAGATCGGTGTCCTGCGCGATGAACATGTCAAAAACGGACTGGTAAATCCCCTGAATCGTCGGGTTCACCGCCGAAGTCCCCACCGTTGGGTTCCAGCTGGGCAGGTTCACATTATTGGCAATCACCAGATCCTTGATCTCTTGCGCCAGCGCCGGCAGGCCACTCGCGGCCAGGGTGATCGTCGCCGCACTGAGCCGCAGCATTCCACGTCTTGAAAAATCCGTCACTGTCCTTACTCCCTTGTTATATTGTTGATTATGATGTTAATTTCTTGCCCAACAGGTAGCCCGGCCCGGCCCCTGTCCCGGCACCGGGCCAGACTGCGGCACCGGTGTGGTAAAGCGCCTTGATGGGGGTTGAGCCGTCTGAACGCCCCCGCATCGGGCATAAATAAAGTGCTGCGACAGGTGATGACTGCCGCAAATCTGGTCGCCCCCAACCAGATTTGGATTGTCCGCCTCCAGCTCAGCCGGGGTTACAACTCTCTGCGCGATAATTTTGGCGCGTGTTGCCGGGCGCATGACCCTCGACAATGTCCAGCGCACGCTCTGCCATCGGGGCGGCAGCGCTCTGCCAGTCGCGGGCAGTGATCTGCCCCGCCGCATCGCCCAGGATTTCCCCCGGCACCATGCGCACCTGCAGCCACAGGGTATGTTTGCCTGCTGGTGCGCGGCTGGGATCAATCGCTGTGGGCTGGCCCACGACCACCACCGGCTCATCCGGCAAAAGCCCGGCCTGCGCCTGCTGATAGCAGCGCGCCATCTGATCCATGCTGGGCGCCAGATGCACATAGGCATAGTCACGCAACTGATCCGAGGCCGACCAGGCTGGAAGATCGTCCATCGCCAGATGCATCATCAGGGTGCCCGGCGCGTGTCGGAAACTCTGCAATCCTTTGTCGTAGACGGGGTCATAGCCCGTGTCACAGGCTGGGTCCGTCTTGCCAATCAGTGTGCTGAGGTGTTTCGGCGCCACATTCGCAATCACCGCCTTTGCAGCGCGATGCTCGGTGCCGTCAGCCAATCGAATGCCAACCGCCCGCCCCTGTTCAATCATCACACGTTCCACCCAGGCATTGCAGGTAACCAAGCCGCCCTTGGAGGCAATGCTCGACAGCATGGCCCGCGTGACCGTGTCGGCGCCGCCCTTGCCGATCACCATGCCAAAGGCCTGATTTGCCATCGCTTCGAGATAGGGAAACAAAGCCCCTCCGGCGATGTCGGGGGCAAAATCCAGATGCATACCCCAGGCCGCCAGGGTCGATTTCACATGCGGCGAGGTAAAGGTCTGATCCAGCCAGGCCCGTGGCGAAGAGGCAAGGAACTGTCCCAGATCCAGCGCGCCTGAAAGCTTCTTTTGCCGCAGCAGGTTCCAGATGTTTTTGGCAACCGGGCGAAAGCCAAAGGGCGCGCCCAGAATGGCAAAGATATGCGCCGCCTGATCAGGAAACTGCGCCGAGAGATCACCCCAGGCTCTCGAATCACTACTTGCAAATGCATGTATTGCCGCCTCATTAGACACCGCGTCGCTGTCGATACCCAGCCACCTGCCATCCGGAAAGGCACTGGCGAAACACTTTGGTGCCGGGACAAACTCCAGCCCGGCTGCCGTCAGCTCAGCGCCGAACTCCTGGAAAAAGGGCGATCCGGCAAACAGGGACAGGTTCATGGCGGCCCAGTCATGGGTGAACCCGGCCTCTGTATAAGCCCCTGATTTGACCGCGCCGCCGGGTTCAGGCGCCTGCTCAAAGATAGCAACCCGCAGCCCATGACGTTGCAAAACCATAGCACTGGCGAGACTGTTCAAGCCCGACCCTATGATCAGAACATCGGTGCCTTCATCCATAAACATGTCTCCTTTCGCTATATTGTTTGCAAATGGAAATATATTTGTCTAGCAATGATTCATAAATCAGCACCCGAAACAGGGGGCGGTCATTTCAGGGAGAAAGCCATGAGCGCGCAAAATACACTTATCGATCTGGGGCTCATGCTGGCCTCTGGTGGTGTCGAAGTGGTGGATTGTTCCGGGGTCTTGGGACCGGACACACCCATTCTGCAACTGCCTGCAGACTTTGCCAAACCCACCCCCCGGGTCGAGATTCACAAGATCAGCGAATATGACGCGGACGGGCCCTTCTTTGCCTGGAACTGGATGGTTCTCGGCGAGCATTCCGGCACCCATTTTGACGCACCGCACCACTGGATCACCGGCAAGGACTATGAGGATGGCTATACCGACACATTGGATGTGAACCGTCTGGTCGCACCAGTGAATGTGATCGACTGCGCCGCTGAGAGCGCGGCTGACCCCGATTTCCTGCTGACAGCAGACCACGTCAAAGCCTGGGAAGCCGAGCACGGCGAGAACGGCGCTGGCGACTGGGTGGTGCTGCGCAGCGACTGGGACAAACGCGCCGATGACGAGGCCGCCTTTCTGAATGCCGATGATACTGGCCCCCATTCACCCGGGCCGACCCCTGAATGCATGGAGTACCTGCTGAGCAAAAAGATCGTCGGCTGGGGCAGCCAGTGCATTGGCACCGATGCAGGTCAGGCCGGGGCGATGGATCCGCCCTATCCGGCCCATAACATGCTGCGCCGCGACAATTGCTTTGGTCTCGCCTCGCTTGCCAATCTCGACAAACTGCCCGCCAAAGGCGCCATCCTGATCGCAGCGCCGCTGAAAATCCAGCGCGGCACCGGCTCTCCCATGCGGGCTCTGGCCCTGGTGCCCAAAGGCTAACGAGATGGCAGATCACGTCATAATTGGCACCGGCATAAACGCACTTGTCGCCGGGGCCCTGTTGTCGCGCAAAGGCAAAAAAGTGCTGCTGCTGGAGCGCGAGAGCCGCATTGGTGGCTGCATGATGACCCATGAGGCCACCCTGCCCGGCTTTCACCATGACGTGATGGCAGCGACTTTTGTGCTGTTTGCGCCCTCGCCTGCCTATGGCGAGCTGGCCGAAGATCTGGCGCAGCACGGGTTTGAGCTCTGCCACACCGCGCACCCAACCGCCGTGTTGCGCCCCTGCGGGCGCAGCCTTGTTCTCAGCACCGATCAGGCCAGCAACATTGCCGCCTTCAACGCGCGGGCGCCGGGAGATGGCGACCAGCACCGGCGCGACGTCGCTGGGATCGCGGCGGATGCGCCCTTCCTGTTTGCCCTGTTGGGGGGTGATCTGTGGTCCTGGCGCACGGCGAGGCTGCTGCTGCGCGAGATCCGCAAACGCGGGCTGAACGGGCTGAAATCCTGGATCGGCACGGCCTTGCGCCCTGCCCGCAGCTGGCTTGAGAGCTCCTATAGCAGCCCTGATATACAGGCGCTTTGGGCGCCCTGGGTGCTGCACACCGGACTGACCCCGGAAAGCACCTACTCGGGCCAAATGGGCAAAGTCGTCGCCTTTGCGCTAGAGGCTGCAGGCGCCCCCATCGTCAAAGGCGGTGCCGCCCAGGCGGGCGGGCCTTTCGGCGCCTGATCGTGGCCAATGGCGGCGAGATCCGCACCGGCGTTGATGTGGCGAAAATCACTCTGTCCGGACCCGTAGACAGGCTCCAGACCGTCAGAGGCGTTGAAACCAGCAACGGCGAGGTCATTGCCGCCAGACAGGTGCTGGCCTCGGTCACCCCATCGCAGCTTTATGGTCGCCTGCTGGCCCAGGCCGCCCCAACAGAGCAGACAGAACGGGCCCAGACACAGGAGCAGGAGTTTCGCCATGGGCGGGGTAATTTTCAGCTGCATTATGCGCTGGATCAGGCGCCCGAATGGCTGGCAGAGGGGCTACAGGATGTAGCACTGATCCACCTGAGCGACGGAATAGACGCGGTGTCAAAATCCGCCAATGAGGCCGAGCGCGGCATGCTGCCGGCAACGCCAACCATCTGCATCGGCCAGCCACACCGGCTTGACCCCAGTCGCTGCCCCAAGGGCAAGGCCATCCTGTGGCTGCAAATCCCCGACGCGCCACGCCAGATCAAGGGCGATGCCGCAGGCAAAATCGCCACGAACGGCACCTGGGACGATACAACCCGCGAGGCCTTCGCCGACCGGATAGAGGCGATTTTAGCGCGCCACATCAAGGGTTTTGCCCAGATCAAACTCGCGCGGCGTGCCTATTCTCCCGCTGATCTGGCCGCGCTGAACATGAACCTTGTGGGCGGTGATCCCTATGGTGGTCAGTGCAGTATTGATCAGTTTTTTATCTTCCGCCCGTTTAGCTCTTCGCGCAACACCAGTACACCCTTTCGCAACCTGCACCATATTGGTGCCTCCACACATCCCGGCCCCGGTCTTGGCGGCGGATCCGGGTTCAATACTGCGAAAAGGCTCGGCGGATGACACAGGAACTGGCAAAGCTTCGGTTTGTCGAAATTGGTCTGGGCAATTTCGCCCCCTATCTGATGAACCGCATCATGGGGCGCTACAATGCCAGCCTGCGCGAAGAGATGGCAGAGCTGGGCCTGACCACGCCCAAAATCCGCTGTCTGGCAGTTCTGGCGATGATCGACGGCATTCTGATCGGAGAGCTGGCGGTCTATGCGGTGGTAGAACATTCGACCCTGTCGCGCACGCTGGATGGGCTGGAAAAAGAAAGCCTGCTGCGCCGCGCCCGCGACCCGAAAGACCAACGCGCCACGCGGGTCTTTCTGAACGACGCCGGGAGGGCCACCTTTGAAAAGGTCTGGCCCCGCATGGCGCAGACCTATGCCCAGATGTTCGAAGGCATCTCCACCGACGAGAGACTGGCCTTTGAGGCCACTTTGCAAAAGATCCTGCGCAATGTGCGGATTCACGATTTTTAACGACCCCGGCCAAGGCCGGGACGACGGAGGACAAACATGGCAGAGCGCTCTTTCAAAAAAGAAGTAGAGCATCTCAGGGCAGGATCCGGCGAGACGTTCACCGGCGAAGGCATTCTCGCCATCACCAAGGCCCTGCTGGAAAACAGCGTGGGCTATGTGGGGGGCTACCAGGGTGCCCCGATTTCGCATCTGATGGATGTGCTGGCCGACGCCGAAGAGCTGCTGGGCGAGCTTGGCGTGCGCTTTGAAGCCAATGCCTCCGAGGCTGCGGCTGCGGCCATGTTGTCCGCCTCGGTGCATTACCCGATCCGCGGCGCTGTCACCTTCAAGGGGTCCGCCGGGGTGAACGTCGCCTCGGATGCGCTGTCCAACCTGTCCTCCTCGGGCTTCACCGGCGGCGCTGTGGTGATCGTCGGTGAAGACTATGGCGAGGGCTCGTCGATCATGCAGGAGCGCAGCCATGCCTTTGCGATGAAATCGCAATTCTGGCTGATGGATCCGCGCCCGAACCTGCCCTCGATCGTGAAATCCGTCGGCCAGAGCTTTGAGCTGTCGGAGGCCTCAAACACGCCCGTCATGCTGATGGTTCGTATTAGGTCCTGCCATGTGACCGGCAGTTTTGACTGCCGCGGCAACCAGCCCCCGGCGCTGAACGTCAAAGACGCGCTTGCCAATCCGCGCCGCGACTGGAACCGGGGGGTGCTGCCGCCGATGTCTTTTGCCCATGAACAGGAAAAGGTGAATATACGCTGGCCCAGTGCTGTTCAGCATATCATAGACCAGGAACTGAACGAGTTTTTTGGCCCCCAAAAGGGCGATATCGGCATTGTCTGTCAGGGCGGTATGTACAATGGCGTCATCCGCGCCCTGCAGCGTCTTGGGCTGGCCGACATCTACGGCGAGACCCAGATCCCGCTGTATTGCCTCAACGTGACCTACCCGCTGGTGGATCAGGAATTTCTCGAGTTTGCACGCAGCAAAAAGGGCGTGTTGATCATCGAGGAAGGCCAGCCCGAGTTCATTGAACAGGGCCTCTCGACCATGTTGCTGCGTTCTGATGTGACGGCCAAGCTGCACGGCAAGGATATCTTTCCCATGGCTGGTGAATACACCGGACAAGTGATGCTCGACGGGATTTCCGCCTTTGTGACGCAATATGCCCCCGATCTGCTGCCCGGCCAGATGCGCGCGCCAAATCAGCCTGCCCCTGCCCTGCCGGATCTGTCACAAACCGTGCCGATCCGCCCACCTGGGTTCTGCACGGGCTGCCCGGAACGGCCGATTTTTGCAGCCCTGAAACTGGTGCAGCAAGAGCTGGGTGAGCACCAGATCAGCGCCGATATCGGC
>NZ_MWVJ01000037.1 GCF_002087335.1 Pseudophaeobacter leonis | reverse complement strand
GGGTGCTGGACATGCGTCTGTCCCTGCCCGAGCTGATTGAAACCGCCCGTATCACCGCCCGCGCCCGCGCGCAGGCCATTGGCCCAGATTTCTCGACCCTGATCCGGACTGGGATCCAATAGCAACCGGCGGATCAGGAGAGACCCGCAGTCAGCCACCCGCAGGCCACGCCGCGCGCGGCGGCGTCATTGCCCCATCTTGACAGTCCTAAACCGGCCTGCCAAACGAAGGGCCGTAACATATACCCGCAACCGGGCGTTCAGTGGGCGCCAAACCGACGAGGAGCAGCCAGCATATGGCCCAAATCTCTCTCACCTTCCCCGATGGGCAATGCACGCAGCTATGAGGCCGGCGTAACCGCCGCCGAGGTTGCCGCCGACATCTCGACCTCTTTGGCCAAAAAGGCCATCTCTGCCACCGTTGACGGCCAGCACTGGGATCTGCAGTGGCCGATCCAGGCCGATGCCGCCATCGCGCTGCACACCATGAAGGACGAGGAACAGGCAAACGAGCTCATCCGTCACGACCTTGCCCATGTCATGGCACGCGCGGTGCAGGCTCTCTGGCCCGACACCAAGGTCACAATTGGGCCGGTCATCCAGAACGGCTGGTACTACGACTTTGACCGGGCCGAGCCCTTCACCCCCGAAGATCTGGGCGTGATTGAGAAAAAGATGAAGGAAATCATCAACAAGCGCGAGCCTGTGACCACCGAGGTCTGGGAGCGTCAGCGCGCCATTGATTTCTACACCGCCAATGACGAGCCTTATAAGGTTGAGCTGATCGACGGCATTCCCGGTGACGAGCCACTGCGGATGTACTGGCACGGCGACTGGCAGGACCTCTGCCGTGGGCCGCATCTGCAGCACACCGGGCAGTTGCCGGGAGATTCATTCAAACTGATGTCGATTGCCGGCGCCTACTGGCGGGGCGACAGCGACCGTGCCATGTTGCAGCGGATCTATGGCGTTGCCTTTACCGGCAAAGAAAAGCTCAAGGCCTATCTGCATATTCTGGAAGAGGCCGCCAAACGCGACCACCGTAAGCTGGGCCGCGAGATGGAGCTGTTCCACATGCAGGAAGAGGCCCCCGGCCAGATCTTCTGGCACCCCAACGGCTGGAAAATCTACACCACCCTGCAGGACTACATGCGCCGCATGCAAGAGCGCGACGGCTATGTCGAGGTCAACACCCCGCAGGTGGTTGACCGCAAACTGTGGGAGGCCTCTGGCCACTGGGACAAGTACCAGGAAAACATGTTCATCGTTGAAGTCGACGAAGAACACGCCCGCGAAAAAGCCATCAACGCGCTGAAGCCAATGAACTGCCCCTGCCATGTACAGGTGTTCAATCAGGGGCTCAAAAGCTACCGTGACCTGCCCCTGCGCATGGCCGAGTTCGGCTCTTGTGCCCGATACGAGCCCTCAGGCGCGCTGCATGGCATCATGCGGGTGCGTGGCTTTACCCAGGATGACGGCCATATTTTCTGCGCCGAGGACCAGATCGAGTCTGAGACTGCAAAATTCATCGCTTTCCTGTCCAAGGTCTATGCCGACCTCGGCTTCCACAACTGGACTATCAAACTCTCGACCCGCCCTGAAAAACGGATCGGCTCGGATGAGAGCTGGGATCTGGTGGAAAAGGCTCTCGGGGATGCCTGCAAGGCGGCAGGCTATGACTATGAGCTGCTGGAAGGCGAAGGCGCCTTTTATGGCCCCAAACTCGAGTTCACCCTGACCGACGCCATTGGCCGCAACTGGCAGTGCGGCACGCTGCAGGTTGACCCCAACCTGCCGGAACGGCTGGAGGCCAGCTTTGTCGGGGCCGACGGCGTAAAGCACCGCCCCTTTATGCTGCACCGGGCCTGCCTTGGCTCGTTTGAGCGTTTCATCGGTATTCTGATCGAAGAACACGCAGGCAAGCTCCCCTTCTGGCTGGCGCCGCGTCAGGTGGTCGTGGCCTCGATCACCTCGGATGCAGATGACTATGTGCATGAGGTTGTGGCGCAGCTGCAATCTGTTGGAGTGCGCGCCGAGGCTGACATTCGCAACGAAAAGATCAACTACAAGGTCCGCGAGCATTCGGTTGGCAAAGTCCCGGCGATCCTCGCCATTGGGCATCGCGAAGTCGAAGAGCGCACCGTGTCGATCCGCCGTCTTGGCGAAAAACAGACCCGGGTGGATAGCCTGGAGAATGTTACAAAGGCCCTCGCGCTGGAGGCGACAGCGCCGGACCTGTTGTAACATTTGCCACATTTACTGTGCACAGCGGCTCCCAACTGGGGGCCGCTTTCGTTTCAACTCTAAGAATGGCATTTAAAAACAAATAGATAACTCAATGACGGGTGTCACAGGCGCTGACGCCCCCGTGAGACACGCGCTCGTGACTTAAAATTAAACTCACTCCGGGTTAGGGTTTTTGTGTCATCACGACAGAGCAAGCCAAACCAAAAAGGAATTCATGAGATGTCGAACATGTCCAAACCTCTCGCCGTTGCCGGTGCGGTCGCCGCCGCTCTGAGCGCAGCCTCCGTCATGCCCGCCGCAGCCGGCACCAAGGAAAAATGCTACGGTGTCTCCATGGCAGGTCAAAATGATTGCGCCGCTGGTCCCGGCACAACCTGCGCGGGCACCTCGACGGTCGACTATCAGGGCAATGCCTGGACCCTGGTTGATGCCGGGACCTGCACGGAAATGGACCTGCCTGCAATGGCGGATGGTGGTAAGCGCGCAGGCTCGCTTGAGCCGCTTGAGCGCGATCTGCCTGCATAACGCTGGGCTTTTTTAACGCGCCAAGAGGGCGGCTGCCTTGCCCCCGCCCTCTTGCCACAGACCTTTTGCAGGCAGGCAAACTGCGCTGCGCTATGTGGCAGAGCCTCTTGCGCATGACCGCCGCCCCAATGCTTGCCTCCTTACCCGGCTCCTGGCCTCTCTCCGATCCGGCCTTGATCCGGTCTCTGCCCTCCGCCCTCTGTCCTGACGAGATCTGCCATGCTTGATACCGCAGCCTTTAAAACCCTGCCCAATGCTCCAGGTGTTGGCTACAAACCGCAGCATTTTTCGCAGATCATCACCCAGGCCGACCCGGTGCAATGGTTGGAAATTCACGCCGAAAACTACATGGGAGACGGTGGTCGCCCCCTCGCCCAGCTGCGCCATCTGGCCGAGCAGTTTGCCATCTCCGTGCACGGTGTCGGGCTGTCGATTGGCGGCGAAGACCCTCTGGACCCCAGCCATCTGGCACGGCTGAAACATCTGATTTCCTGGCTGAACCCTGCCAGTTTTTCAGAACATCTGGCCTGGTCGACCCATGACGGTCATTTTTACAATGACTTGCTGCCGCTGCCCTATACCGACGCCACACTTAACCGGGTCTGCGATCACATTGATCAGCTGCAAGAGGCGATCGGGCGCAAAATGCTGCTGGAAAACCCATCAAGCTATCTGGCCTTTGCCGAGAGCACCTGGTCCGAGCCCGCGTTTCTGGCCGAGATCAGCCGTCGCACCGGCTGTGGCTTGCTGCTTGATGTCAACAACGTCTTTGTCTCGGCCAGCAACCTCGATTTCTCGCCGCAGGGCTATATAGACGATTTCCCTCTCGACCAGGTTGGGGAAATTCACCTCGGTGGCCATGATGAGGACGAAGATGATGCCGGGCGCCCGCTGTTGATTGACAGCCATGGCCGTGCGGTGGTGGATCCGGTCTGGGCTTTGCTCGACTATACGCTGGCACGTTGTGGCCCAAAACCGGTGCTGATCGAATGGGACAATGACGTCCCCGACTGGCCCGTCCTGGCAGCCGAGGCCCACCGCGCCGCTGATGCGCTCTCTGGCCTTTGCGAAAAGACCTGCGCGACACTGCCATGCCGACCCCTGTGTCCGCATGAGCGATTTGGACTTGCCCACCCCTGCCGCATCCGTGTCTCAGGCGGCCTTTAGCCATGCGATGATGGATGGCTCTGCCGCCGTGCCCGCAGGGTTGGTCGACCCGCAAAACGCCAGCGCTGGACGCCGCTTTGCGGTCTATCGCAACAATATTGCCGTCTCGCTGACCGAGGCCATGCACAGTGCCTTTCCGGTCATTGCCAAATTGCTTGGCAAGGCCAATATGGACGGGCTTGCGGGGCTGTATCTGCGCGCGCATCCCCCCAGCTCTCCGCTGATGATGTTTTATGGCGCTGAGTTCCCAGCCTTTCTGGAAGCCATGCCGCAGCTCAATCACCTTGGCTATCTTGGCGATGTCGCCCGACTGGAGCTTGCCCTGCGCCAATCCTATCACGCAGCCGACGCAGCCCCAATCGCCCCTGAGGCGCTGGCGGATCTGTCAGAGGCTGAGCTGCTGGCAACAAAAGTGACCTTTGCCCCTGCCCTACAGCTTTTGCGCTCAAAGTGGCCCCTCTGCGCAATCTGGCACTTCAACACCCTAGCGGATGCCCCAACACCGCAGGCCGGGGCACAGAACATTCTGATCACACTACCCGAATTCGACCCCATCCCGCAGGTTTTGTCAGATGCAGGCATCCTCTGGATTACAGCCCTGCAAGAGGGCGCCAGCATTGCTGAGGCCGTCGCGCGCGCAACTGAGGTGGAGGACGGTTTTGATTTGGTCGCACCACTGACTCTGCTGTTGCAGGGAAACGCAATAATTGGATTAGAAAACAAAGGGTAAAGGCATGCATGCAGCTATCTCGCTTCACAATGCAATATTCGACAGGGTCGAGAGGCTCGGCGACTGGCTACTGCCAGTCAGCGCGCGGTTTCTGTTTGCGGCTGTCCTGCTGGGCTATTTCTGGAAATCCGCCCTGACAAAGTTTGGTGACGGCGTCTTTGGCTTTTTGCTGCCCTCTGATGGCGCCTATATTCAGATCTTTCCCAAGTACATCGAATCCGTCGGCTATGACTTTGACCAGCTGACCCTGTATCACTGGGCTTTTGCCTTTGCTGGCATGTGGGCGGAACTGCTGCTGCCTCTTCTTATTGTGCTCGGGCTGTTTACCCGCCTGGCCGCTCTTGGGATGATTGGCTTCATCGCCGTGCAAAGCTTCACAGATGTCTATATCGCCGGGCACTCGCACTGGGGCCAATGGTTCGACAATATCGCCGAATATGACCCAGCGATTAAGGGCATTGGCCTGGCGGATATTCGCATTTTTTGGGTCTTCATTCTCGCCATCCTGGTGGCCAAAGGCGCCGGAGCCCTCTCTGCAGACGCGCTGCTGCGCCGTCTTACTGGACAGGCGTCTATCTAGGGGCCAGTCTAGGAGACTGTCTGGGCCTCTGTCTGGGCCAATCGCGAAAAACAAATAAGGGGCGCCTTGCTGATCGCAAAGGCGCCCTTTCGTGTTTCACTGCAGCATTTCACTGCAGCATCTCTCTGCCGCATATCACTGTGGCATTTCAGTCGATGCCAACGGCCTCTTGTGTCGCCTTGTCCCACCCCAAATAGAGCCCTGCATCTGTTTGTATCAAAGGGCGTTTCATCAAGGCCGGATGCTGCTGAAGCAACTCCAGGGCAGGCTGCAGCCGTTCTTGTTCAGTCAACCCACGCCATGTGGTTGACCGGGTATTGACAAGTGTATCGCCAAATTGCGCCTGAGCTGCTGTGAGAACCTCCAGAGGAACACCCTCGGCCCGGACATCCACCAGGCGACATTCTGGCATTTGTTTCAGCGCCTTACGGCAGGTATCGCAGGTCTTTAACCCATATAGGATCATCGGTTTTTCCTTTCCAGATGCGGCATCGACACAATCTACGGGAGAATTCGTTCTACGCACTTGATTTATTTCTTCCGCGTGCAACAGTTGGGCCGGGTCAAGCTGACACATCGGTAAGCGCGTAGCGTCGCTGTCAGGCACTGCGTGAGGCCGGGATTGCTGACACCTATAATATCTGGGCCAGCCCAGGGCAACGCGAAGATAGAAGGAGACACGGGAGATGCCAAGCGGCACCGTGAAATGGTTTAACACCACCAAAGGATTTGGTTTCATTGAACCCGAAGAGGGCGGCAATGATGTTTTTGTACATATATCTCAGGTTGAGAGATCCGGCCTCACTGGCCTCGCAGACAATATGAAAGTTGACTATGAGCTGACCGAGGGGCGTGATGGCCGACAGATGGCCGGTGAGATCAAGGCGCTTTGAAAGACAGGTGCCCAGAAAAACAGATGCCCTGAAACGCCGCCCCCTTTGGCGTGAATTTCAGGCGCCTCGCATCTCAGCAGCCTCTCATTTCACGGGGCCCTTTCACGGGGCCCTGTTGCTCAGAGAGGATCCGCCCGGAGGATCAGCCCGCTGCACCCTGGCGTAAATATTCGACCATGACACAGGCGGGATCAGCTGACGCAGCTCAGTCTCGCCAAGCCGCAGCCACTCACGCGCATTGATCTGCGGGAAATGAGTATCTGCACCGGCGATTTCGAGCGCGACCTCTGTGATCAGCAACCGATCCGCAATCTCAAGCATTTCGCGGTAGATCCCTGCGCCACCAATACCATAGAGGCGACGATATCCCTGTGCATAAGCCGCAGCAATCGCCTCGGCCACCGATGCATAGACCTCGTCCGCGGCATCCGGATTGGAAGAAACAACAAGGTTCAGCCTGTTTTTCAAAGGCTTGAAGGGCAGGCTGTCCCAGGTATTGCGCCCCATGATCACCGCGCCGCCAAGGGTTTCGCGCTGAAAGGCCTTTAGGTCTTCGGGCGCGTGCCAAGGAATAGTATTGTCCTTGCCGATGGCACCATTGCGGTCACGGGCAACAATCAGGGTGATCATCTTGGGGGTCTCTCCCTTGAAACAAATTCAGGCCCGCGCAGAGCGGCGCTGCGGATCAGGACATTGGACGGATCAGGTCATTGGACGGGTCAGGACGTTGAATACCCCATATATCCCCGGAAAACGGGCGCCCTTAGACGGCGACAGGCGCTTTGATGCCCGGATCCGGTGCATAGTTCAGGATCTCAAAGTCCTCATAGGTGAAATCAAAAATCGAGGTGACCTCACGTTTGATCCTGAGTTGCGGCAACGGCTTAGGCGTACGCGACAACTGCAGCGCAACCTGTTCCTGATGGTTTGAATAGATATGTGCGTCGCCAAGGGTATGGATGAAATCGCCCGGCTCGTACCCCGTGACATGCGCCAGCATCACCTGCAACAGGGCATAAGAGGCAATATTGAACGGCACCCCCAGGAACATATCGGCAGAGCGCTGATACAGTTGCAAATGCAGTTTTCCGCCCAGAATGCGCACCTGCCACAGGGTATGACAGGGCGGCAGCGCCATCTGAGGCACATCCGCCGGGTTCCAGGCCGACACAATCAGGCGGCGGCTATCGGGGCTCGTCTTTATCATCTCGACCAGATCAGCAATCTGATCCACCGATCCCGCCCGATACAGCGGCTCGTCGCCCGTGGTGCCCGCCATCAGCGCCAGCTTGGGAAAGCTGCGCCACTGGTGGCCATAGACAGGACCAAGGTCACCGTTTTCATCGGCCCATTCATTCCAGATCTAAACACCGTTATCTTTCAGGTATTTGATGTTGGTGCCCCCCGAAAGAAACCACAACAGCTCATGTATGATTGAGCGCAGGTGCAGTTTCTTGGTGGTGACCAGCGGAAAGCCCGCTGCCAGCGGGTAGCGCGCCTGCATACCAAAGCAAGAAAGGGTGCCGGTTCCGGTGCGGTCACTGCTGTGCACTCCGGTTTCCAGAATTTGGCGCAAGGCCGCGTGATACTGCTGCACAGATGTCCCCTCTCCAACTGCAATGGTCAGTGCGACTGTCATACCGGTCTGGGTCCACAGATGACAAGCCCAAGAGCCCATAGCGGCCGCCTCAAACGCAATCAACGCTGTCGCCTGCTCTGCGAATCAATCCACTTTGGCGTAGACTAACGGTAGAAATACTGATTGAAACACAGTACCCGATCCATGCTGCGGCTCTGCGGCTGTTAGATCCGGGGCATTCAAACGCTTTCAAGGATATGCGCGCATGGCACTCACTTATCTGCATGTTATGGTCCGGGTCAAAGCCCTGGAAAAACCCATGGCCTTTTACGAACTTTTGGGGCTGCGCAAACCCCGCCGCTATGACAGCGAGCAAGGCCGCTTTACCCTGGTCTACCTTGCCCCTCCCGGTCAGGAAGAAGCGCCGCTTGAACTGACATACAATTGGGATGGCGATGAGGGGCTGCCAAGCGACAGCCGCCACTTTGGCCATCTGGCCTATGGCGTCGACAATATTTATGAGACCTGTCAGTTCCTTATGGACAATGGCATTGTTATCAACCGCGCGCCGCGCGACGGCCGCATGGCCTTTATCCGCTCGCCCGACAATATATCGATTGAATTGCTGCAGAACGGCGAAGCGCTGGAGCCTGCAGAACCCTGGACCAGCATGGAAAGCACCGGTCACTGGTAGCGCCTGCCCTGCCCGGTCTTTCATCTTTGCAAAGACCTGCAGCGACGCTGCCCAGACCTTGCGCCTGAGCAACACACCAGACAGACAGAAAAAGGCGGCGTCTCTTATGGGATACCGCCTATTTTTAGGAAGAGGCTGCGCGCCTGCGCTCGGGGCGTCTGCGTCCCGGACCAAAGCAGTCGCAGCCTTCCCCACAATTGAAAACGCACCGCTGATCCGGTCAGGATCAAAGCAGTGCGGTCTCTAGCAACCCGAATTCTTCAAGTCTGAATACGACTGATTTCAAACAGCCAAATCAATGTTTGTTGATTTATAGTGGTGCAATTCTTGCCCCACTTGTGTCTTCACTCAGGGACATTTTGCCCCAAAGCCTATGTTTTTAATAGATATAGCGGATCTGATCCGACCAATATCTTTCCACCCGCTTTAGCGAGCCTGTGATGTCAGCAATGCCTTCGCGACTGATGACATCCTTACCTTCCAGGCCCTCGGCGTGGCGTGCAAAGAGGCCCGCGACAATATCGCGGATCTCTCGACCGCGCGGTGTCAGGCGAACCCGAACAGACCGACGGTCAATTTCGCAGCGTTGGTGGTGCATATAGTCCAGCTCAACCAGCTTTTTCAAATTATAGCTGACATTGCTGCCCTGATAATACCCACGGCTCTTGAGCTCACCTGCGGTGACTTCATTGTCACCCACGTTGAACAAGAGCAGTGCCTGCACTGCGTTTATTTCCAGAACGCCTACGCGTTCGAACTCATCCTTGATCACATCCAGCAACAACCGGTGAAGTCGTTCCACCAGCGCCAGCGCTTCAAGGTAACCAGTCATGAACCCTTTACGGTCCTGCTGGCCGATTGGCATTTCCATACTCATTCGCATCTCCGACTCGAATTTGCTAAGGAGCAGAATGCAGAAAATTCCCCAAAAATGCGTTAAGCTGGATTTTTATTTATTTTGATGGGTTTGAGCCACTTCCGCTATCAGAGCTGAGAAGCTAAGGGGCGCGGCGACCTGGCCGGTCACCCATTGGTAGAGGTCCTGGTCGTTCTCGTGCAGCAGCTGATCATAGAGATCCAGCTTTTGCGCATCCATCCCTGCGAGATTCGCATCGGCATAAGCCGTCAGCAGAATATCCATCTCTTTGATACCCCGCCGCATCGACCGCATCTTCAACCGCTTCAGGCGGTGCTCATGGGTCTCGTTCAAATTGGTCACCTCGTCAGACTCACGCACTGGTCGCCCCCTGTATCAAAGTACGGTGTTTCTTTTCCAGCCGCGCTGCGCGCTCGGCATTGCTGCGCATCTCGTTGCGCAGGGCGCGCAGCTCTTGCAACACACCGGCAAAATCGCCGACTTCAACATCCAGTTCACCGGGTTCCGACAGACCTTCTCCCTCGCCGGTCAACAGCCAGGACATAGAGACGTTCAAAAGCCCCGAAACCATCGACAGCTTGTTGGCGCGGGGTTCTGACAGATCCTGCTCCCAGCCCATCAGGGTGGTTTTCTTGACGCCAAGACGACGTGCCAGTTGGGCCTGTGTCATGTCAGCGGCTTCGCGGGCAGCCGCCACGCGATCCCCGAAGGTTGCCGCCTCTGGTCCGAACCAATCCGTTGTTTCGTCAGACATATGCCATCTCCGTTCCGGTCTTTATCAATGTTGCTTGATCGAGATTTAGTGGCACCCTATGACAGATACCAAGAACATTCAAACAGGGACCAGCCGCCATGTCTTTCCTCTCCAAGACCCTCGAGCGCGTAAAACCGTCGCCGACAATTGCCATCACCGCGATGGCGGCTGAACTCAAGGCCGCAGGCCGGGATGTCATTGGTCTCAGCGCCGGCGAGCCTGATTTTGACACGCCACAAAACATCAAGGATGCCGCGGTTGCAGCCATTGCGGCCGGCAAGACAAAATACACAGCTCCCGACGGCATTATCGAGCTGAAGCAAGCAATCTGCGCCAAACTCGCCCGCGAGAATGACCTGTCATATGAGCCCGCCCAGATCTCTGTTGGCACCGGCGGCAAACAGACGCTGTACAATGCGCTGATGGCCACCCTCAATCCCGGTGATGAGGTGCTGATCCCAGCCCCCTATTGGGTGAGCTACCCGGATATGGTGCTGCTGGCCGGTGGCACCCCGGTTGCGGTTGAGGCCAGCCTTGAGACCAATTTCAAGCTGACAGCTGAACAGCTTGAGGCGGCGATCACCCCGAAAACCAAATGGTTTATCTTCAACTCCCCCTCCAATCCCAGCGGTGCGGGCTATAGCCGGGCCGAGCTCAAGGCGCTCACGGATGTGCTGATGCGCCACCCGCATGTCTGGGTGATGTCGGATGACATGTACGAACACCTGGTGTTTGACGGCTTTGAATTTGCCACCCCGGCCCAGGTGGAGCCCGGCCTCTATGAGCGCACCCTCCCCTGCAACGGCCTCTCAAAGGACTATGCCATGACCGGCTGGCGCATTGGCTATGCGGCGGGTCCACAGCATCTTATTGCGGCGATGCGCAAGGTGCAGTCGCAATCCACCTCCAACCCCTCCTCCATCAGCCAATGGGCTGCGGTTGAGGCGCTGAACGGGCCGCAGGAGTTTCTGGCGACAAACAACCTCGCCTTTAAACGGCGCCGCGATCTGGTGGTTGCAAAGCTCAACGCCATTGCGGGCATCACCTGCCCGACGCCTGAGGGCGCGTTTTATGTCTATCCGTCGATTTCTGGCCTGATTGGCAAAACCACCCCCAAGGGCACAGTGATTGCCGATGATCAGGCCTTTGCAACCGCGCTTTTGGCCGAGGCCGATGTGGCCGTGGTGTTTGGCGCCGCCTTTGGCCTTTCGCCCAACTTTCGGGTCAGCTACGCCACCTCGGACGAAGCCCTCACCGAGGCCTGCGCCCGGATCGCGGCCTTCTGCGCGTCGCTCAGCTAACCAAAGGATCTCGCCAAATGGCTGCTCTGCCCGACTATTTCTTTCGCGTCCGTGAAAACGGTGCTTTTGTTTTTCGGGTGGACACGGAAAACCGCCAGAGGCGTATTGATATGGAGCAGATCGCAGCGGTGAATATCCGCAATGGCGAGATCAAACCCCATGGTGGCCGCACTTTGTCAGAGCGCGATATGGCCGAGATCGAATCCTGGATGGCAGAGCGCAGCGCCGTGCTGGCGGCGCGCGACATTGACGATATCAAACGGGCGGTGGATCACCTCAATCTCACCGCCCATTGGGCCCAGACCAGGGCGACAGACGCGCAGTTGGACGCGGTGACAGATGATCTGTTGCTGACAATGCACGACCTGCGCAGCGTCTTGGTGCGCAAAAAGGCCGACCGTCTGATGAAGTCGCAGAAATCCGACTAAGACTGCGGCAAGAGGCCAGACCTGCAAAGCGGACCTGCTAGGCGGGCCCGATAGGCGTCCCGGTCAGTCGGTTCTGTCAGTCGGCGCAGAACCTTCGGTCCGCTTGATCGAGTGGCGCCAGAACCGCAGCATCAGGAAAACGCCTGCAAAACTGAGGCCCAGCACCAGCCCGGACCAGATCCCGACGCCGCCCCAGCCAAAATGAAAACCAAAGAGATAGGAGGCCGGCACACCGACCGCCCAATAGCTGAGCGCCGCAATCACCATCGGCCAGTTGGTGTCCTGCACGCCGCGCAGCAGTCCCAGGGCGATCACCTGCATGCCATCCGCAAGCTGGAACAGCGCCGCCATCGCCAGCAGGCCCGCGCCCACGGCCAGAATGGCAGGCTTATTGGGCTCATCCGCATCGAGAAACAGCGAGATCAGCTGATCCGGCAGCAACAAAAAGGCGACAACCCCGATCAAGGCCATCACCAGCGACATCACGATGACTACCTTTGCCCCCGTGGCCATATGGCTCCGGTCGCCCTGCCCATAGGCATTGCCGGCCCGAATGGTGGCGGCATTGCTCGGCCCCAAATGCACCATAAAGGTCAGCCCCGACAGGGTGATCGCCACCCCATGGGCCGCCAGCGGAATGGTGCCCAGCCACCCCATCATCATCGCCGAGGCCGCAAACAGGCTCACTTCGCTCAGATTGGTGAGGCCAATGGGCATGCCCAGCTTAAATACACTGGCAAACATCTCCCAATCAGGACGGTGAAAGTTCTTCAGGATCTCGTGTTCAGGCAGCACCCAAAGCGCATAAAGCGCAACGGCCAGCAGCGAGACCGCCTGGGTCACGATCGAGGCAATCGCCGCACCCTGAATACCCAGCTCTGGTGCGCCCCAATTGCCAAAAATCAGCGCATAATTCACCAGCCCATTCACAACGGCGGCCAGAATGGTAATCCACAGCACGATCTGCGTGCGCTCCAGCGCTGCCAGATAAGATTTCAGCACCATGACCAGCAGCGCCGGAAACAATCCCCAGCCTGCCAGTTTCAGGTAGGTCGAGGCCGGACCGGCAACCTCGGGCGTTTGCCCCAGGGCCAGCAGGATCTGTTCAGAGTAGAGCAGCACCGGCATTGCTGCCACGCCGTAAAGCAGCGACAGCCATAGGCCCATACGGGTGGCGCGCCGGGATCTGGCGTTCCTCTCCTGCTCCGGCCGCAGCGGCCACCAGCGGCATCACCGCAATGGCAAATCCGGCCCCCATCAGGAAAAATACAAAAAAGTATGACCCCGCCAAGGTAACGGCCGCCAGCGCCGCCGCCCCATCCCCGCCCAGCATCACAGAATCAGTCATGCCAATGGCAAACTGCGCCACATGACCTCCGACCAATGGAAACCCAAGCGCCGAGACCGCGCGCACATGGCCGCCAGTGCTCATCTTTGGATGGGGTTTTGAGGTATGAATGCGATCTGCCATATCGAAGTCTTAGCAGGTACAGCGCCCCCGGCAAGCACCGAGACTGCATCGCACAACGCCGGGCAAACACCGCCAGCAGAACCACCAGCCCGCGCCGCTCAAAAGCAGCCCAGGACAGAGGCCCGCGGGATCAGCGCAGCCGGGTGTCAGGATGCAGCGCTTTGCCCAGAATATGGTCGGCCCGGTGGATCACATGATGTGCCTGCCCCACGATCAGAGGATCAGGATCCTTTGCAATTTCCGAATCTTCGCCCGGATAGTCCACGGTGCTCAGAAAATGCCGCATGCAATTCAGACGGGCCCGTTTCTTGCAGTTTGATTTGATCACGGTCCAGGGCGCATCTGCTGTATCAGTGTAGAAAAACATCGCCTCCTTGGCCTCGGTGTAGTCATCCCATTTATCCAGGGACGCCTTGTCGATTGGCGACAGCTTCCACTGTTTCAGCGGGTCTGTTTCACGCGACTGAAAGCGTCGCAACTGCTCTTTCTGGGTGACCGAGAACCAGTATTTGTAAAGCCGGATACCAGACCGCGACAGCATCCGCTCCAGCTCAGGTGTCTGGCGCATGAACTCCAGATATTCATCCGGCTCACAAAAGCCCATCACCCGCTCAACACCGGCGCGATTATACCAGGAACGGTCATAGAGCACGATCTCACCATTGGTCGGCAAGTGATTGACATAACGCTGAAAATACCACTGGCCGCGTTCGTCATCGGTTGGTTTGTTCAGGGCCACAACACGGGCGGTTCGCGGGTTCAGGTGCTCGGTAAACCGTTTGATCGTGCCACCCTTGCCAGCCGCATCCCGGTCCTCAAACAACATCACGAACTTCTGCCCTGTCTCTTGCGCCCAGAGCTGCACCTTGAGCAGCTCTGCCTGCAGGCGGGCTTTCTCAAGCTCATACTGGCGGCGCGACATCTTCCGTTTGTAAGGATAGCGACCGCTTTCAAAGGCGCTGTGGATTTCCTCAGGCGATGGCGTAGCAGGCTGCGGAGCCGCTGAGGTGGCACCTGTGACCGCAAGGGAGTCTGCAGCTGCTGAAACATTGCCCGATGGGGGGCGCGCTTTTGGTGTGGTGTCCGGCATTCCTGTCCCCTCTTTCTCAATTTGCCCTGATTATACACAGCTCTGACAGGCCCAGCGCTGACCTGTGTCAAAAAATCGTTACAAAAGGCTGTTTTTGAACATTGATGATCTGCAAGGCTCCCTCTTATTGGGCATGCAGGCGGCACGGCTGCTGGCAGCCTGCTGGCGGCCCGTTTGCAGCACGTTTGCAGCCTGTGACGCAACGGCTGGCTTGCTCAACCTCAGCCACTGCCGCAAAATTTTGCAGAGCAGGAGGAAACCAGATGGACCATGCCGCCGAACAGCGCATCGAGCAGCTAAATGGGCAGCCGTTTTATGTTCGCCGCTGGGGAGATCCTGCCCTGCCCCACCTGCTGTTGCTGCATGGGTTTCCTGAATATGGCGGCGCCTGGAGCGAACTGGCCGAACGAGCTTTGTCACCGTTTTCATTGCATCGCGCCCGATCAACGCGGCTATGGCCAAAGCTGGGCACCTGAAGGCGTGAAACACTATGCAGCCTCGGCGCTGGTTGCAGATATGGCTGCCCTGATCGGGCGGGATAGCGCACCAATCACGGTGCTGGGGCATGGCTGGGGCGCCGCCGTGGCCTAAGGGCTGGCGATGTTTCACCCAAAGCGGGTCGCAAGGCTGGTGATTGCAAATGGGGTGCATCCTGTGGCCTTTCAGCGATCTCTGGCCACAGGAGGCGCGCAGAGCGCTGCCTCGCAGTACATTCTTTGGCTGCGCAAAGAAGGCACCGAAGAGGTTTTGTCCGCCGAAGGCTTTGCCAAGCTGCAAGCACTGTTTGCAACCCACATGGATATGTCCTGGCTCTCGGGGAAGCGTCTGGAGGCCTAGAAGGCGGAATGGGCCCGCCCCGGCCGGATGCAGGCCCTGCTGAACTGGTATCGCGCCTCGCCGCTGCAGGTCGCCAAACCCGGCAGGCCCATCGCCATGCCCGCGCTGCCGCTGGGGAGGTTAAAGGTCCCGCAGCCGCATCTTTTGCTTTGGGGAGACGGTGACACGGCACTGCTGCCTGAGACCACCGAAGGGCTGGAAGACTTTGCGCCGCATCTCACCCGGGTGACAATTCCGGGCTGTGACCACTGGCTGCACCACAAAAAACCCGCCGAGCTCGCCAGGGCCATTCTCGACTGGCACCCGTAGCTTACCGGATCAGGATTTAGCGGCTCAGGCGCCAGACAACAGCCCCGGTGATCGCGGGATGTCAGCCGACGCGATTCGACCACCAGCAACAAGAGGCAGAGCGCAGACAGCGTCTCTCTCAGTTCCGCCACCCGCAGGCCGGAAACCGTGCCAAACAGCGTGTCGGTAAGCTGCGGTTGAAACAGGGTCGCCGCGAGCATTGCAAGGCTCAGCCCCGCACTGGCAAACGGCAGTCCAAGGCGGCTTTGAAACCAGCGCCAGATCGGGATTTTCCAATACAACAGCGGCACGACGCAGCCCCAGAGGAAAAAGCACAGGATGAAAAGGTGATCAAACAGATAGCCGAAGGAGTTGTGCAGATTGACCTCGTTCTGCACGTTGATCTGCGCCATCGCCTCGGGTGTTGAAAACCCAAGCAAACGTTGTCCCCAGCTGATTTCCTCACCAAACATCACAAAGAAAACAACAGCCATAAACACATGCATCCAGCGGTGCGCCTTAATGGGCATGGCGCGGCTCAGCTTTACCGCAAGCCCCGAGGCCAGCAGCAGCAGCAGGGCCGAGAGCCACTCAAGAACGCCGTCTTCTACGTTAAGCCAGTCCAGTGTCTGCTGATCAAAAATGCGGTTCCCAACCATGAGGTAGACAATAGCGAGGAGGCAACCAGAAAGGGCCAGGCGGGCCGTCGGAGTGTTGAACAGACGTTGATGATCCTCATAACGCGCGGAAAGGACGAGCCCTCGCGCAGGCGGCGTTGAACCCAGGGCAGGGCTGCAATCCGGGGTGCCCAGACGGCAAGAATAGCCAGCACAACCGCCAAAACACCAAGACCAAGGCGGGTTGCTGCAATTGTGTCCAGAGCCGTGTTGCGCGTCAGCAGATTATCCGAGGCCAGGGACTGATCCATGATGCCAACCGATGCCAACCGATCAGGCGACATCACAAGCGCGAGCGCCACAGCGCAAAGGGCAGCCAGAAACAAAATTGATCGCGACATCATAAAACCCTTTGAGACCGGCAAGCCCGCAACTGGGCGACCGCTGGACCGCAAGATCGTCTGATTTCACCTTTTGATCAAGTCCCCCTCTGATTGTTCAACTCTTCCCTGTGGCGGCCGGTCCACTGAGAGGAGCTGAACGCCCAGAAACACACCCTGCGTCTTGTTCTCACATAAAAGCCCAGTGTTTTTGCGGCAAAGCCCAGTGTTTGCGACACTGCCCGCCGCAGTCGGCCTGTGTCATCCCCCGCTCTGCGCCTGCTGTGCCCCTGCCCTGCGCTGCTCTGGCCTTCTCTGGGCCTGCCCTGTGCCTGCTCTACGCTTGCGGCCGCCCCCACTCGCGCCTCTTTCACATAGGCACAACACCTGCCATAATGCCCTCCAATCAAACCTAATGAAGAGCAGCTCCCGCCGATGGCCAACGACCTCCTCAGCACGCCCGATGCCGAAACCTATGATGCCTCCTCTATCGAGGTGCTGGAAGGACTGGAACCGGTCCGCCAACGTCCCGGCATGTATATCGGCGGCACAGATGAGCGCGCGCTGCACCACATGGTGGCAGAAATCCTCGACAACTCGATGGATGAAGCCGTCGCGGGCCATGCCAACCGCATCGAGGTGACGCTGAATGCCGACTATTCCGTCACCATCACGGATAACGGGCGCGGCATTCCCATCGACCCACATCCGAAATTCCCCGACAAATCCGCGCTGGAGGTGATCCTGTGCACCCTGCACGCCGGCGGCAAGTTCTCGGGCAAGGCCTATCAGACCTCGGGCGGTCTGCACGGGGTTGGCTCCTCGGTGGTGAACGCGCTGTCTGACAGTCTGGTTGTGCAGGTCGCCAAAAACAAAGAGCTGTTTGAACAGCGGTTTTCACGTGGCATCCCGCTGGGACCGGTGGAAAAGATCGGCGCCGCCCCCAACAAGCGCGGCACCTTTGTCACCTTTCACGCCGATGAGCAGATCTTTGGCTCGCACCGGTTCAAACCAAAACGGTTGTTCACCCTGGTGCGCTCCAAGGCCTATCTGTATTCTGGCGTTGAAATTCGCTGGAAAAGCGCCATCGACGATGGCGAAACACCCTGTGAAGCAACCTTCCACTTTCCCGGCGGCCTGAAGGACTACCTCACCGAGGTGCTGGGCAAGGCCTCGGTCTATGCCGACGCACCTTTTGCGGGCAAGGTCGAGTTCCGTGAGAAATTTGGCGAGCCCGGCTATGTGGAATGGGCAATCAACTGGACGCCTTCGCGTGATGGATTTACCCAGAGCTATTGTAACACCGTGCCCACGCCCGAAGGCGGCACCCATGTCTCGGGATTCTGGAACGCCATCCTGAAAGGCATCAAGGCCTATGGCGAGCTGGTTGGCAACAAAAAGGCCACCAGCATCACCCGCGACGACCTGATGGCAGGCGGCTGCGCTTTGGTCTCCTGTTTCATCGCGGACCCCGCCTTTGTCGGCCAGACCAAGGACCGGCTGTCCAGCGAGGGCGCCACCAAAATGGTGGCAAACTCGGTGCGGGACCATTTTGACAACTGGCTGGCTGCGGATACCAAATCTGCGGGCGCCATCCTTGATTTCCTGGTGCTGCGGGCCGAAGAGCGGCTGCGGCGCAAACAGGAAAAAGAGACCCAACGCAAAACCGCCACCAAAAAGCTGCGCCTGCCCGGCAAGCTGACGGATTGCTCCTCAAAAGACCGTGTCGGCACCGAGCTGTTCATCGTGGAGGGGGATTCGGCTGGCGGCTCTGGCAAGGGTGCGCGCAACCGGGTGAACCAGGCGCTGCTGCCGCTGAAGGGTAAGATCCTCAACGTGCTGGGGGCGGCCTCGAACAAGCTGGGCTCCAACGCCGAGATCAGCGATCTGTGCGAAGCGCTGGGTGTGGGCATGGGCAGCAAATTTGTGCTGGATGATCTGCGCTATGACAAAATCATCATCATGACGGATGCGGATGTTGACGGTGCCCATATTGCCTCGCTGCTGATGACGTTTTTCTTTACCCAGATGCGGCCGCTGATTGACGGCGGCCATCTGTACCTCGCCTGCCCGCCGCTGTTCCGCCTGACCCAGGGCGCGCGCCGGGTCTATTGCCTGGATGAGGCAGAGCGCGACAAATGGATGGAAAAGGGTCTGGGCGGCAAAGGCAAGATTGATGTGAGCCGGTTTAAAGGTCTGGGCGAGATGGATGCCAAGGACCTGAAAGAGACCACGATGGACCCCACCACGCGCAAGCTGATCCGGGTGACAATTGACGAGGATGAGCCGGGCGAGACCGGTGATCTGGTGGAGCGTCTGATGGGCAAAAAGCCTGAGCTGCGCTATCAGTATATTCAGGAGAACGCCAAGTTCGTGGAGGAGCTGGATGTTTGAGGGGGAGTTTACCCATGTTAGTTTACAAATTTTGTGATGCGAAATGGGGCTTAGACAATCTCGAGAAAGCGCGTATCAAAGCATCCACACTTGAAGATCTCAACGACCCATTCGAATTCAACACAATCGCTCTCAACCACGAAATTATGAGATCGTTATGGCGAATTCTTCGAGCCGATGTGTATGGTCCAACAGGTGTATTTTGCTTTAGTAAATCGTGGCGTAATCCTGTTATATGGAGCCACTATGCCGACAATCACAGGGGCATTGCTTTGGGTTTTGAAGTTCCAAACCATATGATTCAGGAAATTCGTTACCGCAAAACTCCACTCAGATTCTCTAGCCGAACTTTGTCAAACCCCGAAACACCCGAAGCAAAGAAAGAAATTGAAGTGAAAATTCGGAGATCTTCTCATGTCAAATTCAAGCACTGGGAATATGAGAACGAAGCTCGGTCAATAGCAAACAAATCCGAACTGATTGAAGATAAAGGCCTGTTCTTCAAACAGTTCGGAGACGAGTTAAAACTAAAAGAAGTAGTCATCGGTGCACGTTCTCAGCTGTCTGCGAAGCAGATCCTAAGCGCAGTAAACTCCGAACCAAAGATTGTGACTTCGCGATTGGCTTTCCAGACATTTTCAGTTGTTCCACAAAGAAAACAAGCACTTCAAAAGTAGAAATTAGAAATTACGACTTCAAATACTGCATCCATATAGATTTGAGATCCGCACGGCACAGGGAATAGCCCGCAACTGTCGCCTTCCAAGGCACAGGCGTCAGCGAAGGGCTTTGCCCGACCCAACCTCGATCCCTTTCTGCACGCGGCCTGCCGTTGCGCAGACCGCCGTCACAGACTGCACTTGTCCATGGTCACGGCGGAATTCAGCGGCTAGTCTCAGCGGCAAAACAGGGAGAAAACCATGACCCCCAAGGATTTACAGGCCGTTCTGGCCGAAGGCTTTGCCGACTGGGTGCAGGCGCTGGATTTGACCGTAACCGAAGCAAGCCCGGAGGAAACCATCCTGCGGATGCCGCTGACGCCCAATCTGGCGCGCAGCGGCGGCATTGTCTCGGGGCAAGCTCTGGCGGCGCTGGCGGATACCGCGATGGTGCTGGCGGCCTTTGCCCATGGTGGACAGGTGCGCCCGCTGGCGACCACGGATCTGCACACGCAGTTCCTGCGCCCCGGTGTTGGCACAGCTATCCTGTGTCGCGCCCAGGTGGTGCGTGCCGGCAAGGCACTGGTCTTTGCCCGGGCTGAGATGAGCGAAGAGACCAGTGGCAAGCTGGTCGCAACCGCGACTGCCAGCTTTTTTGCCCCCTAGAGCCTGCTTAGCCCGCGCATGGCGGCTGACAACAGACACACCCCACGCCGGGCGGCGCGGTATGGGCGGGACACGGCAGGCATAGGTTTAGGTTTCAAATGGCTAGCAGAGATCTTTAGCTGTTGCGTGTCACGCCCTCCTCATTAGGATCGCCGCATGATCCTGCGCCTTTGTCTTGTCCTTTGCCTTTTGGCCTCTTGTGGCCGCCCGTTGGGTGAGGCTGAACGGAGCTTTTTGTCTGACATTCATGGCGACAGTATTGACATGGACCGGGTGCGGCTGGTCAGGGGCTCTCCGGTGGCTGCTGTCACCTTTCGCCGCAAACCCAGACCCCGCGTCACCTGTAGGGAACGCATTTTCCCACCCATCACCGAAGAACAAATCGTCACCTCTGCCCCCGCAGCTGTTGCCCTGTTCAACAGGATCTTCTTTGTCAAAGACTGGTCACCGAGACCTATATGCCCGCCTATCCTGAGCGTCTCTATCTGGTCGAGGCCATGCTTCTTGCCCATGAGATGACCCATGTCTGGCAATGGCAAAACCGGCGCGAGACCGGATACCATCCGCTGCGGGCCGCCGCCGAGCACAGTACCACCCCGGGCCCCTATTTGTTTGAGCTCGACAAAAGCCCGGATTTCCTCAGCTACGGCTATGAACAGCAGGGTGCCATCGTGGAAGAATACGTCTGTTGCCGGTCCCTTGCGCCACAGGCCCCGCGCAGCAAACGGCTGCACGCGATGCTAAAGGCGGTCATGCCGGTCACGGATCTTCCCAAGGAGCGGCAGAGCGATGTCTACCTGCCCTGGAAAGAGGCGGAGCTGTCTGGAATTTGCAGCTAGATCGAGCGACTGCGCGAGGTTTTAGCTCTGGATACTTTCCAGATAGGCGAGAAGCGCCGCAAGGGGGCGCGGTGTCGGTGTAAAGACGCCGTCAACCTCGACCGGGACCAAATCGCCCTCTAGCAAGGCACCAAATTCCGGCATTTGCTCGGCTCCAACGCGCCCCCTGCCGTAGCCATCAATCTGTGACAGCACAACGGCACGCGGGAACGTGCCTGCGTGACGTTTGGTGATCCCTGTAAGATCCGGTGCCCTGGTGGCAAGATCACTGGTGGCAAGATCGGCGTCCGTTCCGTGACAAGAGGCACAGTTCTGATTAAAAAGAGCAGCACCTTCAGAGGGTTCCGGCATATGAACATCTACCGCAGCGCAGCTGGACAGGCCGAAGGAAAGCGCCAGCAGGCCCCAAAATACTGTGGGTGTTCTCATCTCGGTTTTCCTTGTTTTATCGGCAATTTCCGCAGTCTCGTTTATCAATATATGTAAACTTGCGCCACATCGACCTTACTTTGTGCCAAACCCATGCTTTTGTTCCCCCCTGAAATAAGGCAGTTAGGAGACGAAGCCCGCCTCTCGCGTGGTTCCCCGTCGGACTCCCCTCTCTGTGTTGGTCAGGCCCACAGGCACCGCCGACAGCGCGCAAAGACATCAAACCGGAGATCCCATGCTTTACTACGCTCTTATCATGCTGGCCGCAGGCCTGGGTATTCCTGTCCTTGCTGCGCTCAACGCGGCTTTGGGTCAGACAATCGGCTCTCCGGCGGCGGCTGGTGTTGTGCTGTTTGCCGTGGCTTTTGCGGCGGCAATTGTGTTTTGCCTCCTCACCGGACCGCAGGCGCTGTCACTGGTCAGCAGCGCTCCAAAGCATCTGTTGCTGGCGGGGCTTTTGGTGGCCTTCTACGTGCTGTCGATCACCCATGTGGCGCCGCATTTTGGCGTCGGCAACGCGGTTTTCTTTGTGCTGCTGGGTCAGCTGGTCAGCGCCGCCGCCATCGACCACTTTGGTCTGTTTGGCGCACAGGTCAGCCCGCTGACCATGATGCGCGCCACCGGGGTTTCGGTGATGGCCCTGGGCGTCTGGATCACCCAACTCGCCTAAGGCCCCCGGATTGCGCCCCCGATAAGGCTGGCTGATAAGGCCGCCATATAAGGCTGGCAGATCAACACCTTACAGAGCGACCAGTCGGCCATTCTCCAGCTTGACCCTACGATCCATCCGCGCCGCCAGCTCGTGATTATGGGTGGCGACCAGCGCCGAAAGTCCCGTCCCGGCCACCAGATCCATTAGTGCGGCAAAGACCTGATCAGAGGTGCCGGGATCCAGATTGCCCGTTGGCTCATCCGCCAGCAACACCCGCGGCCCATTCGCCAGAGCCCGGCAGAAAGCGACCCGTTGCTGCTCACCACCAGAAAGCGCCGCCGGGCGGTGCCTGGCACGGTCGGCCAGACCAACCAGCGCCAAAAGCTCCTGTGCGCGTGTCTCTGCTGCCGCCTGCGCAATACCATTGGCCAGCTGCGGCAGAACGATGTTCTCAAGGGCCGAGAATTCAGGCAAAAGGTGGTGAAACTGGTAGACAAAACCAACATCCTGACGCCGTAGACTGGTCCGCACGCCATCGCCCTTACCGCTCACATCCTGCCCCGCCACCGAGACCGACCCCGCATCTGGCGTGTCCAGCAAGCCGGCAATATGGAGCAAAGTGGACTTGCCCGCACCTGAGGGCGCAACCAGCGCTACCATCTCGCCGGGTTGCAGCGTCAAATCCACCCCCCGCAGCACATCAATCTGGGTCGCCGTGCCGTGATTATAGGACTTGGTGACCCCCTTTAATTCTAGAACAGCATCACTCATAGCGCAGCGCCTCAACTGGGTTCAGCCGGGCAGCGCGCCGGGCCGGAAAAATTGTCACCACAAAGGAAAGCCCCAGCGACAGCCCCACCGCAGACATCACATCCGGCAGGTTCAGCTCAGCGGGCAGCGCATAAATCCCCCGGATCGCAGGATCCCAGACCCCGCCGCCCATGGCAAAGTTCACAAAGGAAAAAATCGGGTCGATATAGATGGCAAACAGACACCCAAGGAGAACGCCAAACACGGTGCCCAACACGCCGGTAAAGGCACCGCAGATAAAGAACACCCGCATCACCGAGCCTTCGCTGAGGCCAATGGTGCGCAAAATGCCGATGTCGCGGCCTTTGTTTTTGACCAGCATGATTAGCCCCGAGACAATATTCATCGTCGCGATCAGCACCAGAATCGACAGGATGATAAACATCACATTGTCCTCCACCTCGAGAGCGCGCAAAAATCCGCCTGACGCGTCGCGCCAGGTCCAGACCCCAATGGCGCCATCGGCAGCCCGCAACAGCGGCAGGACCATCAGATCAACAGCCTCCGGCTCGTCAATCATCACCTCAATCTCATCCGCCACGCCTTCGCGGTTGAAAAAGCTCTGGGCCTCGGCGAAGGGCATATAAAGACGGGTGCGATCAATGTCATAGAGCCCGGCGGTGAAAATATAGACCACCTCATACGCCTTGATGCGGGGACTGGTACCAAAGGGTGTTTTGACCCCATTGGGCGAGATCAGCTTGATCCGGTCACCGGGGCTGACACCCAGCTCACGCGCAACACCCGAGCCAATGGCGACACCTTCTTGAAACCGATCCAGATCCCCCATAGCACTGTCACTCTGGGCCACGCCGGGGATGGTCAGAATGCCCTGCTTGGCGATGCCAAAAACCTCGACTGCGGCGTTGCGCTGACGCGCGTTGGCCATGACCTGCCCCTTGATCAGCGGGGCTGGGCGGATCACACCGGGAACCTCTACCCCCCGCGCTGCCATGGCATCAAAATCCGCCAGGCTGCGGTCAAACTGGCCGGCCTCATTGACGGCGCCATGGGAATAGAGCGTCACATGGGCATTGGCGCCCAGAATGGTGCCGACAAATTCAGAGCGAAACCCCGAGCGCACCGCCAGCGTGGCAATCAGGGCAAACACGGCCAGCGTGATACCGATGAGACTGATCCAGGTCATCACCGAAACACCGCCCTCGGCGCGCCGCGCGCGCAGGTAGCGCCAGGCAATCATCCATTCAAAACGCGCAAAAGGCGCAGGGGTCGTGGCCATGATAGCTCCAGCTCGCAATTTTTTGCCAAACTGGGCTTTACAGCGGTCAGGGTCAAGCGGCAGCAGCCCGATCGGCCATTCTGTGCGCCCGATCACTGCTAACAGTCCGCAACGTTGGGTCACGATGGATTTGACCCAAAGTAAAAAGGATCTTGTGGGGGATGGCTGATAGGCAATGACACCTGAAAGATGCTGACAGCCGACATATCGGGCCTGTCAAAACATCGGGCCTGCCAAAGCCCTAAATTTATCCGGAAAGGATCCGCACATTGGACCGTGTCGACACATTGTTTAAGCCCGTGACCCTCGGCAAGCTGACCCTGAAAAACCGAATAGCCATGGCGCCAATGACGCGCACCTATTCCCCTGGCAATGTGCCAAACGATCTTGTGGTGGACTATTACCGCCGCCGGGCCGAAGGCGGGGTTGGTCTGATCATCACCGAGAGCACCTTTGTCAATCACGACGCGGCCAGCGGCTATCCCAATGTGCCTGCTTTTTACGGTGAAGACGCCCTGGCCGGATGGAAAAAAGTCGTGGATGCGGTGCATGCGGCCGGCGGCAAGATCGCACCGCAGCTGTGGCATGTGGGCGCCATTCGACGCCCCGGAGTCACCCCCGGCGGCGACACTCCAGGCTATAGCCCCAGCGGCATGGCCTTCCCCGGCAAGGTGACCGGGCATGCCATGACCCAACAGGACATCGACGCGGTTGTTGCCGCCTTTGCGCAGGCCGCAGCCGACGCCAAGGCGGTCGGCTTTGACGCCATTGAGCTGCACGGTGCACATGGCTATCTGATTGATCAGTTTTTCTGGGACGGCACCAACCAGCGCGATGATGCCTATGGCGGCGACCTTGCCAACCGGTCGCGTTTTGCTCTGGAAATCATTCGTGCTGTGCGGGCCGCTGTGGGAGAAGATTTCCCGATCATTTTTCGCTTTTCCCAATGGAAACAACAGGACTACGCGGCGCGCCTTTGTGAAACCCCTGAGGCCCTGGGCGCCTTCCTGACCCCAATGGCCGAAGCGGGCGTGGATATTTTCCACTGTTCGACACGGCGTTTCTGGGAGCCTGAGTTTGAAGGCAGTGATCTCAACCTTGCTGGATGGGCCCGCAAACTGACAGGCAAGCCTTCGATCACGGTCGGCAGTGTTGGCCTTAATGCGGACTTTTTGCCCGAGGACGGCCCCGCCGATTTCAAAGCTGCAGAGCCAGCTAGTCTGGACAAACTCTTGCAGCGGGTTGAACGCGACGAGTTTGACCTCGTCGCTGTGGGCCGGGCCCTGATCGCAAATCCCGACTGGGCCAACCAGGTGGCCGCAGGACAGGTCACTAATCTGGCTGCCTATCAAAAAGATATGTTGAAAGACCTGCGCTGATCTTCGCAAGAAAAATCACAAACCGGCAGTCCCGCTGAGCCTGCATTGCCTGCGCGCCCAAGGACTGCCGACCTGATCGAGACAGCACTATCTGCCGGGAAGTGATCAGAGCAGACCTCAACAAAAGACCAGCCGAAAGTTCTGAGGTCAACTCTGAGGTCAACAAAGACAGCTTCATCCCTTGCCGCATGATATGCGCCACATGAATGTGCCCCAACTATCTGAAGGACACGAGAGGCCGATCAGGCCGCCACGGCCCCGTTGTGGATCTGGCCCTGCTGACCATCTCCCGCAAAGCGCTGCAAAAGCTCGGTCAGACGGGTTGCCTCTTCGCTCATCTTTTGGCTGGCGATGCTGGTATCCTGAACCATGGCGACGTTTTGCTGTGTCACCTGATCCAATTGACTGGCACCAATGCTAATTTCTGCCACCCCAGAGGCCTGTTCACTGGCGGAAGAGGCGATTGAATTCACGATCTCGGACACACTGGCCACATTGGAGACAATCCGCTCCAGCGTGTCGCTGGTTTCCCGGACAAGGTGCTCCCCATTGGCGACATGTTTGGTGCTGCTATTGACCAGGTCTTTGATTTCATTTGCAGATCGTGCCGCGAGCAGTGCCAGATTGCGCACTTCTGATGCGACCACCGCAAAGCCACGACCGGACTCGCCAGCACGCGCCGCTTCAACTCCGGCGTTCAGTGCCAGCAGACCGGCCTGCAACGCGATATCGTCGATGACAGAAATGACCTTGCTAATTCTCTCGGAGGATTCCGCAATGGCGGCCATGGCCTGCATGGCCTGCTGCATGACAGCCCCGCCCTGCTCTGCCTCTTCGCGTCCATCAGAGGCCTGATGCGCCGCGGCCTGGGCCTGTTCAGAGGCCGAGCGGACACCGGCAGACAGCTCATCCAGCGCAGCTGCAGATTCTTCCAGCGTCGCCGCCTGGGTTTCTGCCCGTTGCGACATCTCTTCTGACATGTTCGACAGCTCACCGGCGTTTTGTTGCACCGCTCCCGAACTGGCCCGCAGCTGATCCACCAGATCACAGAGGGCTGATGCCAGATCATTAAAGTCCAGGCACAGCAGTTCATAGTTTTCACCCAGGTCGGACCATTCGCCGGACTGTATTCTGCCCTGCAGGTCGCCGCCTTTCAGCCGGCTCATAGCTTCGCTCAGCGTGTGGAACAGCTCGATACGGCGGCTGTTCTCCTCTTGGTTTTTTGCTTCAGCCGATTGCGATTCTGACAAACGGTCCCCCAGGCTTG